>JAVBUE010000069.1:0-49766 GCA_031555735.1 Tannerellaceae bacterium | reverse complement strand
AAAATAGGACTCGATGTGAGCGAAACCTTCGGATTCGCTTAATGGACGGGAAGCTGATTTACGTTGTTTCATTTCTTTTTTTTGCAAAGGTAGGCACTACGACCATGATAGGAAAGATGGGGTTAGCCGTATGCTTACGATGTAGCAACATTATATTTTGAGTCAAGCAGGACTGATGTGTTGTGCGAGCCTGGATTCTCTAAAGATGGCAAAACGGCAGAATCCCAGGTGGTACTTGGCTTGCTAATCAGTGAAGGCGGTTATCCTTTGACCTACTCGTTATACAATGGTAGTCAATACGAGGGGTTTACCATGATACCCATGATTGATGATTTCAAGCAACGGTTCTCTCTGGACAGCGGCTTTATCATTGTCGCAGATTCCGGTCTGATGAATAAGACAAACGTAGAGTTGCTACGCAAAGCTGGTTACAAGTACGTGATAGGTGCTCGTATCAAAAGCGAAAATGCCACAGTCAAGGAATGGATACTGAAACAACCCATGGAAGAAAACTCCTGTAGCGAGTACAAACGGGAGAATGGAGAACGTTTGATACTGAGCTATTCCGCTGCAAGGGCACAAAAGGATGCTTACAACAGGGAGCGTGGAGTGGAACGCCTGCGTAAGGCATACAAGAGTGGTAAATTAACGAAAGAGCAAGTCAACAAACGTGGCTACAACAAATTCTTGGAAATAAGCAAAGATATAGAGGTTCGTATCAGCCAGCAGAAGATTGAAGTTGACAGCAAATGGGATGGGCTTAAAGGCTACATTACCAATACGGAACTTGACGCCGAGAAAGTCATTGCGGAATATTGCGGACTTTGGATGGTGGAACGTGCATTCCGTATTTCAAAGGGAACTCTTGAGATGCGTCCCATGTTCCATTTTACGGAGAGAAGAATTGAAGCCCATGTCTGCATCTGTTTCGCAGCTTACAAATTATACAAGGAACTGGAACGCATAATAAAGATGAAAGGCATCAATATGAGTGTTGACCTTGTGATTGAGATATCCAAAACAATCACCACTATCAGAATCAACATGCCACAAAACCGGAAAATTTACACAAAGACATTATTCTTAACCGAAAAGCAGAGGGCTGTGCGCCTACTCTTTGATGAATTGGAACTGGATTTTAATTAGGGTGACGCATTGACGAAGTCGAGAATTGAAAACGTGAGCAACAGGGGGAGTAGTTTCAACAGATTGGCCTTCTCTTTCATAACAGTATTAATTGAAGGGTTACCAGATACTTTTCAACGTGGACACCCGCAGTGCTTTCACTTCGATGTTATTCCCGAAGAAACGGAAACCATCCTTGTTGTCCGGTCGCGGACGACGTTCCATCGAATACGAATAGGCGCCTCCGTCGATAAACACCTCCACGCAGGTGCGGTCGATGATGATATCCGCCGTAACCTCCATACTGGTACGGTCGTCCGGTGAGTAAAACACCCCATTCACCCGGTTACCGTTCAGGTCGTACAGGAGGAGGGATTGTCCGTACAGGTTCAAGCCCGCATCGGTGGCATGCGACAGTTTGATGGTTGTCCGTATCCGCAGCAGATCCGACTGGTTATAATCCTGCAACCTGCGGCTGGCATCGGCGGCGGAGAGGTTTGTCCACTGATATTCCTGTGCCGTCAACCGGTCGAATTCCCGTACCGGGTAGCTGAACAGGCGGATACCATCCTTCGTTGTACGCAGGGTCAGCTCCGTAGGCACCAGCATCAGGTTATTGAACGGCACACCCGCCGGCATCGGCAACCGTCCCCATCCCACCTGTATCCGCCGTCCGTCGGATGCCGGGATATGGGCAAAGGTCTGCGCGGCGTATAGTCCGCCGGTCGTGTAGTAATACTTGCCGGCTTCGGGGGTAAACCGCTTGCCGTCGAACGAACCCGTCATATACGTTCCCGACGCGCCGTACATCACCCACTTCGTATGGGAAGGATCGCCATCAACGGGCAATTCGAACAGTTCCGGACATTCCCAGAAACCGGTCACATGGCTTTCGAACGTCCACGCTTTCAGGTTGGACGAGGTATAGATGGAATGGCCGTCGCGTTCATTCAGTACCATCACCCATTCGTTGGTGGGCGCGTACCGGAACACTTTCGGGTCGCGGGTGTCTTTGCTGTTCCATTTGGCTTTGGAATCAATCAGCGGGTTACCGGCATACTTCGTCCACGTACGCCCTTTATCGAGGCTGTAAGCCATGCACTGGGTTTGTTTCTCCGGGCTGTCGGCCGTATAGAAGGCAATCATCGCCGGCGTATTCCCCTGGTTGAAACCGGCGGTATTCGTGTAATCGATCACCGTTGTACCCGAAAAAGCCGTCCCGTTCTGATCCGGGTATAAGGCGAGGGGCAACTCCTTCCAATGGAGCAGGTCCGTACTCACGGCATGCCCCCAGTGCATGTTTCCCCAGTCGCGTTCATACGGGTTGTGCTGGTAGAACAGGTGGTATTCGCCCTCGTAATACATCAACCCGTTGGGATCGTTGATCCATCCCCGGCGGGTGGAGAAATGCAGTTGCGGACGGTGTTTTTCCCTGTACAGGCTATCCTGTCCGGCAATCACATCATCCTGATAGATCTTTGCCAGACCCGCCGGACTACCCGGATAACTGATCCGGATGGTTTGACCCTTCAGGGCGGTCACATCGGCAAATACCCAATAATCGGGCGTACCTTCAGCCAGCCGGATCTCGAAAGCACGCTCCTGCCTGCTGCCGGTTTCCCAGGTCATAACTTTCCTGTCCACCTGATGCGACACAGGCAGGTTCAGGTATTGCTTCGTGATCAACAAGGTGATCTCGTCTGCCTGCAGCGGCATCAGCAGCATACAAGCCATACCGGCGATAAGCGCGGCTTTGCGGAAGTGTTTCATGGTCGTTGTTGTTAAATGTATATAGCGTTTGTATGGATACGTTCTATTTGGTTGTCATCTCGATTACCACATATTCCGATTGCGTGCCGATCCGGAACTTACCTCCCCAGATACCCAGTCCCGAGCTGACGTAGATATGCGTTTTCCCTTTTTGGAGATACCCATGTGGCTGTTCGAACAGTTTGCGGGTGAGCAGGGAGACCGGCCATATCTGCCCCTCGTGGGTATGGCCGGAGAACTGGAAGTCGATCCCCTGCCGTTCGGCTTCTTCAAGCGCATAGGGTTGGTGGTCGAGGAGGAGGATCGGACGGGTGGTATCCAGTGCCGCCGTCAGCTCCTGCAGGGATTTGCGGTTGGGGTTGGAACGGTCGTCGCGCCCTACGACGTAGAAACTGTCGTCCACCAACGCTACCGAATCCCGCAGCACAGTCAGCCCCGCCTTCCGGAGGAACGCCAGCGATCGGTCGATACCGGCAATGTATTCGTGGTTGCCGGGGATGGTATAGATCCCGTATTTGGCGCGGATGTAACGGAACACCTCTTCCATCTGTTGTTCGTACAAAGGTTCTACCTTATTGTCTGTAATATCTCCCGCTATCAGCACGATATCCGGGTTCTCCCGGTTGATCAGCTTCACCCACCGTTCCAGTTCGTCGCGCCGGATACCGTAGCCCAGGTGGAGGTCGCTCACCGCCACGATCTTCAGCGGATTACCGGAGGGGATGGTTTTCTCCACCGGGATCGACAGTTCCACCTTCGCTTTATGTGTATAGCGCACATATCCGATGGTGAGCAACACTGCCGCGGCAATGGTATGGATGCCAAAACTCATCCAGTTGCCAAACAGGTATTTATCTACCGGGATCAGATGGGTAAGCCGGAGCAGGTCTATCAGCAGGAAATAAAGCAATAAATAGAAAAACAGGATCAGCCACGAGGTCCCTATCTTATACATCAGCGAAGAAATATCCGAAGGGAAGCGTTCGCCCAGCCCCATAGCTAAGAAAGGGGCGATGCTCACGCCGATACCGATAATCAGTAGCAGCACACGCCCGACAACGGTTGGTGGCAACAGGTTGCTGACACGGTAAATCACATAGCTGTTGATGCCCAGAAAGAGCACACTCATCAGAATGACGGGAAGGAGAGGTATTTTCATCTTCTATTTCTATATAATGTGCAAAACTACAAAAGATTACAGATTGTTCACATTATTTCCCATATTCTTGCAGGTAAGCTGAAAAATTACGTAATTCACATCCATTCCACCAACCGGAAAATATGATAGTATGAAAAAAACACTGCTATTCCTGTTCCTCTGCCTTACGGGCATACCTGTATATGCGCAGCAGGATGTGATTTACGACGAAGCGAAGGTTCCCTCGTATGTCCTCCCCGTCCTTCTTTCCACAGATGAGGCGCAAACCATTTATACCGCCAGGCAATGGGAAACGATCCGCCGTCCGCAACTCCTCCGGCAGTTTGCCGAACTGGTGTATGGACAGACTCCCGGCGAAGAAGTGCAGGCATCGTATGAGGAATTATCCCTCCGGCCGGAAGCCCTGGACGGATTAGCCACCTGCAAACAACTGAAGATCACCCTGAGCCGTAACGGAGTGAAGCGGGAAGCGCTGCTGTTGCTCTACCGGCCCAACCGGGTGCAAACGAAAGTTCCCGTATTCCTTTCCTATAATTACATGGGGAACCAATCCGTGGATACGGATCCGGCTATTATTCCGTCGGCTCATACGGATGCGAAGAGCCGGGGCAGGCAACAGTCACGCTGGCCGCTTACGCAGATCCTCTCCGCAGGCTATGGCGTGGCTACCCTGTGTTACCGGGATATCTTCCCCGATGCACAGGGGAAACAGGATGAAAGCATACTTCCCCTGTTTGGTTATACATCGCCCACTGACACCCGGCCCGACAGCTGGCAGGCGATCGGCGCATGGGCATGGGGACTAAGCCGCGTCATGGATTACCTGGAAACAGATCCGCGGGTGAATGCCGCACAGGTGATCCTGATGGGACATTCCCGGCATGGCAAAGCGGCGTTGTGGGCAGGGGCGCAGGACGAACGCTTCGCCATCGTGATCTCCAATGAATCGGGTTGCGGAGGCGCCGCCTTATCGAAACGCACTTACGGAGAAACGGTGAAACGCATTACCACCCAATTTCCCCATTGGTTTTGCACAAACTTCAACCGGTTTGCCGACAACGAACAGGCGCTGCCTGTCGATCAGCATGAACTGCTTGCCCTGATCGCTCCCCGTCCGCTGTATGTAGCCAGCGCGGAAGGCGACCAGTGGGCCGATCCCCGGGGAGAATACCTGGGCGCCTATTACGCAGGCGAGGTATATAAATTGTATGGGATGGAAGGATTGCCTTCAGCGGCTATGCCGGCGGTGAACAGCCCGGTGATGAACCAGGTAGGTTATCATATCCGCTCCGGCAACCATGATGTGACGGCTTACGACTGGACCCAATACATCCGCTTTGCCGATCAATGGCTGAAAGGGGAACGGCAATGAAAAATTGATCCGGCGGCTTATTCGGTCGTCATGCACAAGAATACCAACGGCTCCTGCCCGTTTTTCTGCAAACTGTACGACGAGCCTTTGGGACAATAGAGTGTTTGATCGGCATAGAGTTGTACCGTCATGCCGTCCACCACAGCCATCGCCTGGCCTTGCAACAGATAAATAGCCACCTGACCGGAAGACGGCAGATCCGCATCGCGTTGCAACAACCGGTTATCCAGGACGCGGTTCAGCCGAACCTGATAGCCGTCGGCAAATGCGTTATCGAGTAAGGTGATTTGTGTATCACCTCCCTTCACCCATACCGGATCGTAGGATGGATAGCGGCAACAATCAGCCATCGTGTAATCCGGCTTACCTGCCGGGTGCGGCTTATCCACCGCACGGAGCGTTTCCCGTTTGAGCACCAGATACCGGATCGTATCATTCCCTACCCGTTGGATATTGTGCGACGATCCGCTGGGCGTATATACAAAATCACCCGTTTGCAGGATGCGTTCTTCCCCGTTGATGTGAAAGTTGACAGGTCCCTGTACGATATAAAACGCTTCGTCTTCATTATGAGAATGAGGCGCATGGGTTGCTGTACCCTTAAACACGCACGACATTTTGACCGTCAGCGTGTCTCCCATTCCCCTGGGGATATAATAATACGCCCATCCGTTGTTGTTCACATCCACCCGGTTGATATCAAACCGGTTGATATACGTTTCGATTTTACCGGGAACAGGGCGTTGTACGTTTTGCGCATTCGCAAACAACGTACTAAAACAGACTGAAACAAGAAAATAGAATGCTTTCATGGCAGATAAAATAAGTACCCGGACACCGGTTACGATGTCCGGGTACATGAATAAATCAGACGACAGGTTCCCAGCCGGGCTCATAGGTCCTACCCCATAATTCCTGTGCTTCCGGACAATTCAGGATATGCCCGTTGGAAGGATCGATGTGTAACCGTTGACCGGTACGCCAGGCGATATTTCCCAACTGGACAAGCGTAGTGCTCTTATGAAGCTCGGCGATATCAGCATTCGGGCGGCGGTTGTTCTTGATCGCATCGAGGAAATCGGCGATATGTCCCATATCCAGGTTAGCACTCGGGCTATTTGGATCGCGACCGTCGATCACGTCTTTGGATTCCAGTTCCTTCACCACCTTATTGTTCAGGTCGAGTACCCGGTAACCGTTATGGCCGGTTTCCAACGAGCCGGTTTCGCCATAGAAGATCACACCACGGTCGCGCCCTTCGGAGTTGACCGAGTTACAGCTGCGTCCTTCCCATGTCACCAGGCAGTCGTCGCCGAAAAGCAGGTTGATCGTCTGCGTGTCCGGTGTTTCCCAGTCGTCCTTGAACATGAACCGGGCGCCTTCGGAACTTACATGCGTCGGGAAATCCCGTCCGATCCCCCAGCGGATCACATCGATCTCGTGCGTACCGTTATTGAGCGCTTCACCGGTACCCCAATGCCAGAACCAATGCCAGTTGTAATGGATCAGGTTATCCCGGTAAGCGGTACGTGGCGCCGGTCCCTGCCACAGGTCCCAATCAATGGTTGAAGGCACAGCCACCTGTTTGCCGAAACCGATCGAGGTCCGTTTATTGGTGTACCATCCTTTCGCGTAATAGACCCGGCCGATGATTCCCGCATGGAGTGCGTTAATCCCTTCCGTCAGTCCGGTCCACGACCTGCGTTGCGCGCCCACCTGCACAATCCGGTTGTATTTGCGGGCGGCGGCAATGCTCAGTTCGCCTTCCCGCGGGTTATGGCTGCACGGCTTTTCCACATACACGTGCTTGCCCGCCTGGCAAGCCATAATGGTAGCCGGAGCATGCCAGTGGTCGGGGGCGGTGATCAGCAACCCATCCAATGTCTTATCTTCAAGCACCTTCCGGATATCTTTCTCCGCCTTGGGTTTACCACCGGCTCTTTCAACGGCGGCAATCCCTTTCGCCAGCGCTTTATCTTCCACATCGCATACATAGATCATATTGGCATCCTTGATGCTTTGGAAATTGCGAGCCATACCGGCGCCACGTCCGTTTGTCCCCATAACGGCCATATTGACACGTTCATTGGCTCCTACGATATTGGCATAACTCCGGGGACTGAAAGCCAGTCCGCCCAACGTCATCCCCAAACCCGTAGCGCTTACCTGTTTAATAAAGGTTCTTCTTGATGTGTTTCCCATTTTGTTTTTATTATTAGATTATTATTTCAACACCCTGATTTTTACGTTCCGGAAAGATACGACATCTCCATGGTCCTGCAAAAGGATATGTCCTTGTTTTACATCGCCGAACATGGGTTCACAGTCTTTATACTTGCTCAACTCCCATGTTTTCCGGTAGTCGGCACTCTTCCGGTCGAAAGAAAGGACTTTTTTCCCGTTCAGGTAATGTTCTACCTTGGAGCCTTTCGCCACGATACGCGCCTGGTTCCATTCGCCAACGGGGCTGTCTTTCTTCTTACCCGGAGCATACATATCATACAATCCGGCCTGATGACGGTTGCCGTCACGTCCTAATTTAGCATCCGGATGCGTGGCATCGTCGAGGATCTGGTATTCCAGTCCTAACCAACCGCCTTTGGTGTATCGTGTAAAGAAATACTTGATTCCGCTATTGGCGCCCGGTGTGATCTTAAATTCCACGATCAGTTCAAAATCGGCGTACTGGTCTTTGGTGATGATATCACCTCCCCGCTTATCCCCTTCTTTTTGTACCGTCAGGATCCCGTTTGCAACCACCCAGCCGAAAGCGGGGGGCGTGTCTTTGCCTACGGATGTCCATCCATCCAGGTTCTTCCCGTTGAACAACAGCTTCCACCCTTGTTTTTCTTCTTTCGGTGTCAGCGTATTGACTTGTGCCATTCCCATTCCATGAACGAGAAACAGGGCCATGAAACAAATGATTGCTTTTTTCATCTTTGTCAATCCATTTATCAGGGTGATCATAACTGCGTGTATCCTTTATTCTGGATAATCCGTTGGGTATTCGACTGCATCACCGTCATCGGGATCGGATAGGCCAACGCGTCATCGCTCCAGGTGAAAGCGGGATAACCATCCGCCTTTTGTTCGTTCGTCATCACATCTTTTGCGCGGCCTGTACGAACCAGGTCGTACCACCGGTGGTTTTCAAACGCCAGTTCCACCCTTCTTTCTTTTTCAATGGCGAGCAACAAGGCATCGTTGGTAGCGAAATCTTCCACTTTCAGGTCTTTCAACAAATCGGCGGGAGGAGTTACCTTCGGATCACCGGGTGTTTTCCGCGCCCGTTCCCGTATCTTATTCACGTAGGTAACCGCCTCCTGTTTATTGCCGTTCGTCCGGACCAATGCTTCGGCATATAGCAGATAGACATCCGCCAGGCGCAGTTCGATCCAGTTGTTCCCGTTATCCGATCCGCTGGTTGACACATCGTAATATTTACACACATACTTATCCGTTTCCCAGGCTTGTGTTTTGGCATTCACCCAACCATCGCGCATGGATACATATTTACGGGGGTCGCCGGTTTCATACGCATTCGACATATCCGAGGTGGGAGAATTTTCGCCCCCTTTATCACCGACCAACACCACTTCCTTATCCGAGAAGCGGGGAGCGAAGTTGTTGTTCCACGGGCTACCGGTAGCGCCACCCTGCGTGCCTTTCTTGTATTGCACTTCAAACAGCGATTCGGACGAATTCTTTTTCGTCACATCAAACAGGTCTTTGTAGGAAGGAACCAGGGAATACCGGCCATTGCTGATGATCGATTTGAATTTATCAATCGCTTTGGTGTAATATTCAGCGCCTTTGTTCAGCGGATAGCCGGCCATCGTCATATACACTTTGCCCAGCAGGGCGGTAGCGCCACCTTTCGTTACACGGCCGACATCGATCGCCCCGTACGCTTCCGGCAGGTTTTCTTCCGCAAACTTCAGGTCGCCTTCAATCAGGTCGTATATTTCCTGCAAGGGAACACGCAGCAGTTCGTACGCTTCCGCCTGGTTGATCACATGATCTACTTTGATCACGCCCAATAACTCGCCGTTCAGTCCGTAGCCGCCATAAATACGGTTCAGGTAGAAATAAATCAAGCCGCGCAGGAAACGGGCTTCCGCCAGGTACTGCTTTTTGGTGGTCTCACTTTTAAAGGTCACGGATTCGATGTTGTCGATCACCAGGTTACACCGCAGGATCACATTATAACTGGTGTTCCATGTATCGGTGACAAAACCGTTTTCAGGCAACAAGGGTGAAGCAAACTCATCAACCCCCTTCTCATTGGCAGGGTTACCGCTCAACCACGAATAGGTCGTGTTATCCGACCGGATTTCACCCAACCGCACATATTGGCTGTTGTACAGATCACGCAGACGTCCGTAGGCCGACAACACAGCCTGGTTCAAATCTGTTTCTGTTTTATAGAAACCTCCGGAACTTAAATCGGAAGGAGGTGTCAGTGTTATGAAATCATCACTGCAAGACAAGCAGCCGAAAATGAAGATTAGCAAATATATACTCTTTTTCATACTGATTCTTATTAGGTGAATAAATTAAAATGTAACATTGGCTCCGAGAATAAAGGAACGGGCAGCGGGATAACCCATATAGTCGCCCCCTTTAGACAAGTCGCTTTCGCTGCTGTTTTCCGGATCATACCCTACATAATCCGTGAGCGTGAACAGGTTGCTTCCGGTAAAATACACATGCAACCTGCTTAATCCGATGGATTGTGCGATCTTCTGATCAAAATCGTATCCGAGCGTCAGGTTACGCAGACGCAGATAGGACGCATCCTGTACCCAGGCCGATGACGGGTCGCGCTGCCAGCCGGAAGGTGTACGGGTAGGTCTGAAATAAACGCCGTTACCCGGTTCTTCCGGTGAACGCCAACGATCCAACTGCTGGATAATCCCGTTGCGGTCGCCATGATAAATACCGCACATCCGTCGCCAGAAGCTGAATGTTTCTGCGCCATACGACCCGGTAAACTGAATCCCAAGCGTAAATTTCTTGTACGAGAACGTATTATTAAAACCGGCGGTAAAGACAGGGTGGTTATCACCGATAATGGTTTTGTCGTTCTGATCCAGTTTGCCATCTCCATTGACATCCCGGTAACGGCCGTCACCCACTTTGTCGTTGGCGAGGTGCGGATACTTGTCCAACTCTGCCTGCGACATGAATACACCTTCATATACATATCCAAAGAAACTGGCCACCGGATAGCCCGGTTTCGTAATAAACGAGTTGTTGGCATTGGCGGCGCTGCCATAGATCGGACGTTCGTCCACACCCACTTCCAGTACTTCGTTCTTATTGAATGAGATGTTGAAGTCGCTCGACCAGGAGAATTCGCCGGTCAGGTTTTTGGTGGCGATCAGGAACTCCATCCCCCTGTTTTGCACCTTCCCGATATTTTGCATCTGGGTGGAATAACCGGTAATGGTGGGTACCGGAACGTTCAGCAAGAGATCGACAGACTGGCTGTCGTAGAAATCGGCTTCGAAGCGTACCCGGTTGTCGAACATGCCCAATTCGAACCCGAGGTTATACTGGCGGGTTTTCTCCCAACCCAGGTAATCGTTCGGCATCGTGCTTGGGTTAACCGTATTGCGCACATCGTTTCCGGTCGGATAAAAGCCGGTGGACAACAGCCCGATGGCCGAATAATTACCGATCCGGTTATTTCCCGAAATACCGTAACTGGCACGCAGTTTCAGGTCGCTGATCTGCTCAATATCCTGCATAAATTTCTCCTGTGAAACACGCCAGCCCACCGAAAAGGAAGGAAAGGTACCCCATTTGGTTTTAGCCCCAAAACGGGAAGAGCCATCCCTACGGATCGTAGCCGTCACCAAATAGCGGTTGTCATACGAATAATTGACACGTCCGAGGTAAGAGATCATGGAATATTCCGACTCATCACTTGTCAATGCATACATGGTACCGGCGTTCAGGGTCGTGATCTTATCATTCGGGAATCCTCTGGACTCACCCTTCATGTGTTCATACGTATGTTTCTGGGTGGTATAGCCGGCTAAGGCGTTGAATGAATGTTTTTCGGCAAACACTTTGTTGTAGTTCAAGGTGTTTTCGATCACCCAGTCCACGTCTGTCCATCGTTCATTCACCCCTTCAGCAGGACGTGGAGCCTTGGAAGCATCCAGGTCAACGTAAGAGGGTTTATATGTTTTATTAATATTATCCTGGATACCTCCGTTGATACTCAGTTTATACTTCAGGTCCTTGATAATTTCGAGTTCTGCGAAAAAGGTGCCCAGCCATCCGTAACGTTTCCGGCGGTTGTACATCTGCTCGGCAATACCGATGGGGTTTGCATTGTCGCCGGCTAAGATCTCCGGGTTCCGTACCATCGATCCGTAAGTGCCGTCTTCATTCCGTTGCGGATAAATGGGAGGCAAGCTCAATGCATACATAACCGGCGCGTCTTTCCCGTTGGCTTGTTCTTTTCCCTGCGCGCTATAAGCCATCAGGCTCACACCCAGTTGTAGGGCTTTACTTACTTTGGAAGTGATATTCGTACGGAAATTAAAACGCTCATAATCCGTATTGATCACGATACCTTCCTGGCTGACATAACTGCCGGAGAAGGTATATTGGGTTTCTTCGGCTCCTCCTGAAACAGACAATTCATACTGTTGCAACATGGCGTTTTGGAACAACAGGTTCTGCCAGTTGTTATCTTCCATCTGTGCGACAGATGCCGGGTCATGGAAGTTGTACTTATACCCGCCTGTCCCGTCAGGGATCATATACTGCGTACTGGCGGAAGGATACAGGGCGCGACGGGTATTGGAGTCGTTGATCGTATGGGGAGACTTATCCGGGTCGGCCGCAATCACTTTCGCATCCAGCCAAGCCTGGTTTCTACCATCCTTAAACCATTCCACATATTGGTCGCGGTTCATCATTTCCACTTCTTTTTCCCGTTGCTGGAAACCTACATAGGCGTTCAGGTTGACAACCGGTTTCCCTTTTTTCCCTTTCTTGGTAGTAATAATCACAACCCCGTTAGCACCGCGTGATCCATAGATGGCGGTAGAAGAAGCATCTTTCAGGATCTGGATACTTTCAATGTCAGACGGGTTCAACAAACGGAACGCACCGCCTTCCATCGGGTATCCGTCCACGACATACAACGGGTCGTTCGACTGTGTGATGGAGCCTACACCGCGCACCCGCACCGTAAGTCCTTCACCGCCCGGCGAGCCATTCGTCTGCTGGATCTGCACACCCGGTATCTGGCCGGCCATCGCTTCTCCGAAGTTAACGGCGGCTCTCTCTTTCAGGTTATCGGAAGAAATGGAAGAAACGGCAGTGGTCACATCCGATTTTTTCTGGGTACCATACCCAATGACAACCACTTCATCCAGTTTTTTGGTGTCTTCCAGTAAACGGATATTCAGGGTTGACTGCTGTCCGACAGCAATCTCCTGGGGAATATATCCGATATAGGTAATGGTCAACACACCCTTTGGCTGGATCGTTAATGCGAAATTCCCATCCAGATCGGTAATGGTGCCATTCGATGTTCCCTTTTCCATGATATTGGCGCCGATTACCGGCAGTCCCGTATCATCTATAACCACTCCCTTTATGGTTTTCTCCGCCTGGTTTCCTGTAGCGGCACGGGCTTCTTTCTTGATTGCAATCGTGTTGCCCGTACGGGTAAAACTCAACCCTTTACCCGGAAGCACCCGGTTCAGGATGGCTTCAACCGATTCATTCGTGACAGTGAGGGAAATGTCTTTCCGCTGATCCAGCTCGCTGTCGATATACGAGAAATGGACATTCGCCTTTTTTCCAGCTCAACCAGGAGTTCTTTGAGGGAGACATTGGTCACGGAAACAGAAACGGCCGGAGCCTGTGCCCGCAAACACAAAGGAGCAAATAAAAATAACAGGTATAATAGCGGGAGAATAAACCGCGAAGAAATACCTTGACACAAAAATGCGCTGTTGTTTTTCTGACGATACATAGATTTAAATTTAGTTGTTAATACAATCATCTTACGTTTCTCGTAAGAAGGATTCGAGGATAATGGCTGAGGGCGGAGGATGTAGCCATTCTCCGGCTCCTTTTTGGAAGGCATGTTACATAGGCTGCACTATTTTAGGTTACTATTTAAATGTGATCGTAATTGTTGATCCGGATTTAACATAGGTGAAATGATAGTGGTACTGTAGGTTCTTCAATACCTCCACAATATCGTCTTCCTGGTAGCTGCCGGTCATTAGCAGATCCGGGCACTGGCCGATGATATGAATTTTCACCTGATAAAAGGCCTCCATCCGCTTTATGATGGAAGCCAGTGATTGAGAGCGGAAGATCAGTTCTCCCCTTTTCCATGCCGTTTCTACTTTCAGGTCTGTCTTGCTAACATCCCATAGGTTCTTCTCGTGGTCGTATCTTGCCTTTTGGTTGGGGGTGAGCCGGATCACGTTTTCCGGTTCATCATACGACACAAGTTCGATGCTTCCCTCTACCAACGCCGCTTCAAACCAGGATTGAGACGAATAGGCGGAGAGATTAAAGGTAGTGCCCAGGACTGCTACTTTCACAAAGGGGGTATGTATGATAAAAGGAATATCGTCATTGTGCTTCACCTCAAAAAAGGCTTCCCCTTTCAATTGGACGGATCGCTCATACAAGCCGAAAGCTGCTGGGTAGGCAAACGATGAAGCACCATTCAGAGACACTTTGGTCCCATCCGGCAAGGTGACGGTAGCCTTCTCCCCTTCCACCGTTTCTATATGGTATTGATTGGCGATGGTTGATTCTATCGTTTTGTTTTTGAGAAATAAATAGACCGTGGATATCAACAATACCGGTAAGAGAACTATTGCTGTTAGTTTCCACAATTGTGTAAAAACAGAAACTGATTTCCGGGCAGGACGGATAATCTGATGAATTTGGCTGAAAACCTGTTCAAAGGAATCGGGATCCCGTTCATCCGAACAGGAATAGGACTGCCACACCTCCTGCAGATGCGCCATCAACACCTCTTCAGGCTCGTGGAGTATCATCGATTTGAGGCGCATGACTTCTTCCGGAGTCAAATCGCCATCCAGGTGTTTACGCAGTAACAGAGTAAGTTCAGACTGATCCATCCAATTGCAACATCCGTTTAATAGGTAATACGGCTTTCGGATCAAATTCTAATCGATCCAACCACATGCTATACAACATAATATTACAGGAAAAAGAGGAAAAACAACATTCCCTGTAAGGGTTTGATTTCTTTTCGTAAGACAACAAGCGCCTGATGGAGGTAATTATAGACCGTTTGTTCGGACACCTGCAATTTCTGTGCTACTTCGGCAGGCGGACAACCCTGCTCCTTACACATTTCAAAAACGGCCAACTGACGGGGTGATAGTTTCTTTTTCGCTTCCCCGATCGTGTGGTGAAAGAGGTCGAAATCGAAGGATTCAAAAGGCGAAGCCGTTGCCAGCTTCTCATTAGAACAATGATTCAGGTAATCTTCAAAAACGGGATTGGCAAACTGCCTGCGTACATGGTCAGCAATTAAATGCTGCGCCATCGTAAACAGCCATGCCTTAAAAGACAGCGACGGGTCAATACCCTGGCGGTTGATCCATACCCGGATAAATGTTTCCTGTACAATTTCACGTGTTTGAGCCTGCGAATGGGTCAATCTCAACACAAACCCGTACAACAGGTCGAAATACCGGTCATAAACCTGTGCAAAGGCTTTATACGAACCCTCTTTCAACTGGCATAGTATTTCAGCAGAGTCGTTCATAAAATAGGTAAAAGAACAGACAAAAATAGTAAAATTTTGTTACCGGCTTCTTGTATCTGTTTAAAAATAACATCTTTTCTTCTATTGACAACATCCGTATCATCTATTGTCACCAACAGGAAGAAGTAGTGTCGCGATTAGGTTGCTTTTTTCACACCATATCACTGGACAGATCAGCCCACGAAGGCGGTATCTTCTCTTCACAGTGGAGAACTCTTCTCTTCACAGTTGTGGAAAGAAAACCTCACAGTTGTGGAAAGAAAGCTTCACAGTTGTGAAAAGAAGAGTTCACTACTGTGAAGAGAAGAGATCTACCGGATGCCTGTGACAGATCTTCCGGTGGTTGACGATACTTCTTCCGGTTGTTGACAGTAGTTTTACCCCATGCTCTTTCGTCCTTTCAGGCGCGGCGAAGGCTGAGTTCCCATCCTGCGGCCGTCAGCAGAAAAACGAGCAGCACAAACAGAAAGCTCTCCGCATAAGGTAGGTACGGAGGCGCAAACGGTAGATCGGCATGCAGGGATAACAGAATTTCGGCCACCATCACACACCAGACCGACAAGCATAGCGTACACCATTTTCCCACCACGGCATACTGGTAATACAGGGAGAAAAGCAGGTAGGGAATCGAGAGCCACGACAAGCCGAACAATAGCAAGGTTTGCGGATGGGTATGGAAGCCCGTCAGTCCACTGAGCAACACAAGCAGTCCACCGACAAAATAAACCACCCCCACCTCCGCCATGTCCACGATTCCCAACGGGCGGGAACGGATCACACGCAGGCAATCCGTGGCCGGAGTCAGCGAACATAGTTTTTGCAGAAACACCGGCGCCTTTCCCTGCTTAACCTTCCAGATACAGACGTAAAGCAGTACACCCAGTATTTTTAATCCGATGAATATCCCATAGTCAGCCATACCTATACCTCCTCCGCGTAGCGGTTATCATGGCAATAAAACTATTCTGTGGTGAAAAAAGTTGCCGCCTTATCCGTAAATACCGTATATTTGCGAATCATCTAACTTTCAGACCATGAAACAAACACTACGCATGATCGGCCTTTTCACATTCGGCATACTCACCGGCACCATCATGATGGGTATCTGCCTGATCCTTTTTACGGATATGAGCTGGGAAGGATTCCGGGAAACACTCCTCCACCTGGATATCGGGAAGGTGGCAGGAGCCATTTCGCTGATACTCTTATCCTCCGTATCCGCCATATTCCTGCAAATCATCCTGCATGAAGGGGGGCATTGGCTGCTGGGTATGCTGACAGGTTTCCGGTTTGTTTCCTTCCGGATAGGTAGTTTCACCTTGCTGCGAGAAAACGGAAGGTACAGGATCAAACGGTTCTCCATTGCCGGAACCGGCGGTCAATGCCTGATGCTCCCGCCGGAAAAAGACTTGTCCGTACCCTTCGCCTGGTACAACGCAGGGGGCGTATTGATCAATCTGCTTACCGCGTTGGCTGCAGCCGGCTGCGTGATGTGCAGTACTGACAGTCAGCCTTTTGCACTGAAACTGTTCCTGATCCTGTTCGCCTGTATGGGGTTTTTCCTCGCCATCACCAATGGTATCCCGATGAAACCGGGAGGAGTACCCAACGATGGCTATAATATGCGGATGGCGTTTGCAGATAAGGTACAACTGGAATCCCTCGCCCTCCAGCTCCGCGTGAACGCGTTGAACCAGGAAGGGCTACGACTGAAAGAGATGCCTGCCCACTGGTTTGAAGACCTGGAAGTGACCGACTACAGCCAACTGTTACAGGTGAACGCCCTCGCCTTGTCCGGTTCCTGGTATGCCGACAAGGGCGATTACCCGCAGGCAAAGGCCATTTATACCCGGATCATGCAGCACAAAGACAAACTACTCGATCTGTTTATCAAAGAATACACCAGTGAACTAATGTTGCTGGAACTGTTGGACACATGCGACCCCGAAGAAGTGGACAAACTTTATACGAACGAGATCAAAACCTATATCGACAAACATAAAAAACACATGCCAGGCAAACAATTGCTGGCATGTGCGTATGCTTTGTTCAGGGAGAAAAAGCCGGAAAAGGCGAAAGCGATCCAGGCGGAAGTGATCCGCGATAAAGACCGTTACCTGATGCAGGGCGAAGTACGTTCGTCCATCGCCCTGATGGAAGAAATGTTTGCCCGTACCGGTCAACAACAGGGTTAATCCTTCACCTCTTCCACTTTCACCTCCAGGATACCGACGGCGGCATCCGGCTGCGGAGTGATCCGGATACGCAGGCGGTCGGTGGTGATGTCTTTGGCCGGATGCACCATATTGAACTGGTCTTTGAACACCGAATAGCTGTCGGTCACATACAACGGGAAAGCCTCCCACCGATCGTCCTTCCGATAGTCGATCGACCAGGATTGCGGTACTTGTACCCCGCCCTTATCATCATACCAATACACCGACAGACTTTGTAACCGGATCGGTTTCTCCAGTCCCAACTCCACCCATTGCGCCCTGCCCTTTTGCGGCCAGCTTGTCCACCGATGGATCGAAGTATCAAACGAATGCGCCGGGATCTGGTTGTCGGCGACAGCATCCGCCAGGTCGCCCGCATACGTATGTGAAGCACGTACGAAGCGGATATGGTCGCTCATGCGGACAACCGATGTGCGCGCCAGGCTGTCGGTTTCCGGAATCCAGACGATCATCGTACTATCGCTCCGGTTATCCCAGGCGTAATAAGGCAAGAGCGTCAAAGTGATTTCGGAAGAAGGATCTCCGTCGTTCTCACCCGCCTGTTTGGCGGAAATACGTACCTTGTCGATGCCTGTCAGGATACCGGTGGATTCGCAGTTGACTTCCGCCTTCCCATTCACCTCATCGATAAAGGCTTGTTGCACGGGGAAGGCATTATCATCAGCCTCCGCACAGTAAACCAACGGGCCGCGGGTGATGCACAACCGTCCGCGATCAGCTTCTACCTCCGGGATCGCCTGGTTGAAACGTACCGGCATGGGGAGATAGAGTTCTACCTTGTCGCCCGCTTTCCACGATTTGCGGATAGCCGCGTATCCGTTCCTGACTTTCACATTCAGCGTTCTCCCATTCAGTTTCAGTGTCCATTCCGGGTTGGAAGGATTCCGGTAGGTATATAAATCGCCGGGGACGAACTGTTCCCCCGTCCATGTCGGGATGCGGAGGAGCAATGTAAACGCCTGCCCGTCCACAGCCGGTGTAAGTGAAAGTTGTACTTTTTCATCAAACGGGTAATTGCTTTCCTGGCGGACACCCACTCCCCCGTCATGCAACGGGATAACCGTCGAGCTGCCTGCATAAAATGAACAATAGATCTCATCGCTGGTGTGGGCATAGATCATGCCCGGCACCTGCGGGATCAGACGCGCCATATTGGAAGGGCAACAAGCCGTTCCGAACCAAGGCGAACGGCCTCGCAACCCATGATTGAAAGGCGTACGTCCATCCGTCTCCAGCGGATTGACATAGAAAAACTTGTTGCCTTCCAGGTTCACACCCGCCAATACATTATTATACAACGATACCTCAGCCACATCCATGTATTTCCCGTCTTTCTCCATCAGGAACATCCGGTGGTTGAACAATACATTCCCAACCGCCGCGCAGGTCTCGTTGTAGGCATCCTTATTCGGCAGCACATATTCCGGACCGAACCCTTCGATCCCGTGGACGGCGCCTAAGCCACCCGTGATATGCATCCGCGTATCCACGATATTATGCCAGATGCTATCCAATGCCGGACGTAACGTCAGATCACCGGTAAGCGCCGATACATCCGCCATGCCCGAATAGAGATAGGCGGCACGTACGGCATGGCCTACCGCTTTCGTCTGTTCACGTACCGGCAGGTGCTGTTGCGCATATTCGGGCGCCATGACACCCTCACCTTCCGGCCGGTACGTCACACCGCGGATATCAATAAACCGTTTGGCCATCTGCAGGTAGAGCGAATCGCCCGTCACCCGGTACAACTTGACCAACGCCAGTTCCATCTCCTCATGACCGGGAGCCTGGTTGACAGGCTTCCCTTCATTATATGCCGGATCACCTTCGAAAAAGACATGGTTGATATGTTTAGCGTTCTTGATCGCCACCTGCAGCCACTTGTCTTTGCCGGTTGCCTGGAAATAAGCGGCGGCGCCTTCGTACATATGCCCCATATTGTACAACTCATGGCTATGAACCACCCAGGAGTATGGCTTGTCGCCCATACCGGCGCCCCCCCATGGCTGCGCGTCTTTGGACACGCCGGTAATATGCGACTCATAATGGTATCCGTCGGCCTGTTGTGCCGCGGCGATCACATCGATGATCTCATCCATTTGCCGTTCCAGGACCGTATCCCGTTCCAGTGTCAGCAGATAGGCCGCCCCCTCCATCACCTTGTAGAGGTCGGATGCCACAAAACGGTGCGGGAAAGGCAGTTCACTCTTGTTCCCTTTCAGGAATTCAGCCGTCCGGCGCAGGTTCTCTACCGCCGGCTTTGTCTTGTCGAGTGCGAAAGGCACCAGTGTTTGTTTCTGTATTTTCAGCCGCGGCAACCAGAAGTTATCCTCCAGCACCACCTCCTGAAAAGGGACAGGGATCAGGGTTTCGTTACTTACTGCGGGTGATGTGTCAATGTCTGAACAGGAAGTGGCCAGACAAAAAGGTAAACAGACATAAAAAAGTACTCGTTTCATATCGTAGCGTTTTTCAATTGCAATACTATGATATCCTCTCCCACCTCAGGAAGCGCCAACGATCATCGATCCAGCCAGGGCAGCGGATCCAGTTTCGTCTTTTCTTTCCAGAGCTGGAAATGCAGGATAGTTTCGTTCCCGTTTTCCGTATCCGTATAGATACGTCCCAAAGCCTGGCGGGTGGTCACCTTATCACCGGCTTTGACAAAAACCTGGCTGATGTTACTATATACCGTCAGGTAGTTACCGTGGCGGACAATCACCGAGTTATTGTAGCCGGGAACAACAAACACACGGGTCACTTCGCCATTGAACACCGCCCGCGCCTCCGTTCCCGGAGTGGTCTGGATATCGATACCGCTGTTTTCCGTGCGTACATATTTTAATTGCTGATGCTGTTGAACTCCAAACGTGCTGACGATGGAATATCGCCCGTTCAAGGGGAAGGGAAGTTTTCCCCGGTTGGCGGCGAAATTGTCGGACAACTTCTTTTCTTCCTTCGTCATGGCATATCCGCCCTTGGTATCCGCCACCCGTTCTTCCCGGATGGGTTCGGCTGCCGATTCCGTCTTTTTGCCTGTGCCGGCTGTTGCCCGTTCACGGGCGGCACGGGCTTCGGCTTCGGCGCGGGCAATCTCTTCCGCGATCTGTTTCTCGATCTGTTTATTGAGAGCGGCAGCCTGTTGTTGTTTCTTTTTCAACTCAGACTGTAAATCCCGTTGGCGCTTGCTCAACTGTTGTACCTCCTTCTTCTGGTTGGATTCTTCACCCACCAGCTTCTGGTTTTCCTCTTCCCGTTGGCTCAGCAGGCTCTCTTTTTCCATTCTCACCTTGTTCAACTCTGCCTGCTTCTCCGCCAATTCCTTTTGTTTGTAGATAATCTCTTCCGCCTGTCGTTTTTGCCAGGCGGCATATTCACGCAGGTAGCGCATGCGGCGAAGCGACTGGCTGAAAGTCTCCGCCGAAAGGATGAACAACAACTTATCCTGTGAATTTTGCCGCTTGTGCATGCTTTGGACAGACTTGCCATAGTTCGTCCGTTTGGTTCCCAATTCCTTTTCCAGCCCAGCCACTTCCCGGCGTAAGCCAGTGATCTGGGTATCGATGGCACGCACCTCCTGGTTCAGCAGCCGGATCACTTTCCGCCGGGAAAGGATCTGCCGGGACAACAGGTTGAGGCGATTCAGCGAGCTGCGCGCCGTCGCGTTTGTTTCTTCCAACAGTTTATTCGTCAGCGCGATCTCGGCCAGCGCCTCCTTCCGTTGTTGTTCCAACAGCTTCACGGCCGCTGAGTTCTGGCCATAGGCGGCCACAACTAAACAGGAGAACAGCAGAAACCAAAGATAACGCATCACTTATTTTTTACGAAGACCTAACGATTTAAACATCTCTGCAAAGGTAGTCCGTTTATATTTATCCGGCACAACCAATTCAATTTTTACAGGCGCTTCCGTCTGTACCCGGTTGAAATACATTTTGATCCCTCCTACCAAGATCCCGTCGGCCATCACCTGCGTATCCATCAGTCCAGGGAACGGTTGGCCGCCATTCATCCGGAAATCCGCATACGTCCATTGCAGGGTATATCGGTTGGATGCATCCGTGATCAGGGTGGACAGGAGTTTCTCTTCCCCGTCGGCCATAAAGGTGTAACGGATACCCATCGGGTCTTTCGCCTGTATTTCGGCCATCGCCCCTTCCTGCTTCAGGAGGAATTTGGGGTATAGCCTCGGTTCTACCGCTTTTTCTCCCGGATAGAACAGGTGATTGGCCAATAAATCCTGTAGGTTGTAATAGTTGAACGTGATGGGAAGTTCCCCTTTGAGCCTGGCAACGCTTTCGAAAATATATTGGCGGTTCAGCCGGTCGATCACCAGCACACTGTCGGGCGTCATCTCCAGCCTGAACACTTCCACCCCCAGGAAGGGGACGATGGAAAGCTGCAGCGCGCTATCTTTCAAAATCTTCAGATCCACCCGCGAACTGAGGTCGTTTTTCCCCATATTCACCTCCGCCTGGATACGTGCTGTCAGGGAATGATAGGCAAATGCCTGCTTTTGCATCGAATCAAAAAACTCGGTGTGCGCCTTCGCTTCGCCGATACCGACGGCAGCCACTTTTTTCGACGACTTACACCCTGTCAGCAGGGTGATAAACAATAGTGTTGTAAAGAGGTATATCGATTGTTTGTTATTCATTTTATTTAGCTTCCGTATCTTCAATGTATGTTTGTTCAGCGATTTTCCGGTCCAGGATCTTGCTTTCTTTACCCCGCTCTTTGGCGAGTTTCCACTGTTCCACCGCTTTCTCCTTATTGCCGGTCATGAAGAGGATATCCCCGTAATGATCCACCAACTCCGTACTATTGGTCTTATCGTTACTGATCGCCTTCTCGATGTAGATCTTCGCCAGTGAATATTCGCCCTGGACAAAAAATACCCAGGCATACGTATCCAGGTAAGTGGCATTTTCCGGTTCGAGGCGGACGGTTTGCGCGCTCATCCGTTCCGCCTTTTTCAGGTCTTTCTTTTCTAATGAGAGGAAATACGCGTAGTTATTCAACACTGAGATGTTGCGTTCATTGTATTTCAATGCCTCGTCGTAGGCGGCATACGCCTTTTCCAACGCACCCATCTGGTAATAGGTATCCCCTATCTGTCCGTAGAAATCCGACTTGAGATCCATATTTTCCACTGGGATGACAACCAGTCCCGCCTGGTACGCATCCAGCGTGGACTGATAATTCCCTTCCTGGTAATGGGCTACCCCCAGGAAGAAATAATATTCAGGCGAATCGGGAAAGAGCTCAATGCACCGGGTACAAATACGAACCACCTCCCTGAAGTCGGCCGCCTTCGTCGCCATATTTAACAACTGTTGCCAGGCGCCCGGGTTTTCCGGTTCCATTTCAGTGACCAGTTGGTACTGGAACTTAGCCTCATCGTTTTTCCCCTGGGCCGCCAGCAGGCCGCCGTACATCATCTTCAGGTCCGTATCTTCCGGATGCTGTTCGATCAGGGTTTCAAACAAGGCCGTGGATGTATCCAGCCCCTGGTTGGATTGTTGCAGTTTCAGGATATACCGGGACAGGATACCTACTTTCGTCTCGATATCCAGATTCTCGTTCACCAGCGCGTTGCGGATTTCCGTTTCCGCAGCGTCCTTATTCCCTGCCGCCTCGTAGTAGTTCGCCATGGAAACGATATAATACGGGTTAGCGGCATCTATCGCATGCGCTTTCTGGTAACAGGCCAACGCCTGGGGCAACTCTTTATTATCCAGGTGCAGATCACCCATCAGCAATTGATAGCGTGCTTCCATCGGATATTTGGCTGCCAGTTTTTCAATTTCCTTAAACGCGTTGCCTTTTTCCTCCAACTGCGTATATAATTTATATTTCTGGATAGAGAGCGCTTCGTTCATTCCCACGGCCGATTCCAAGGCGTCATACGCTTTGATGGCCTCACCGATCTCGCCCTGTTGGGTCAACGCTTCCGCCAGGTAATAGTTCAGTTCCACCTTGTCGGGATAAGTGGCGATCAGTTGTTCCAATACCTCGGCGGATTCCCCATACATACCGAGGCTGCTCGTCAGGCTGGCCAATGCCATTTTATAGGTATAATTTGCCGGCTCGTTGCCGACGGCACGCTTCAACATATCCACCGCTTTGGCCGGGCGGTTCATCTGTACATAGAACGTGGACAATTCGTACAGCACGGGAGAAGCCGTCGAATCGAGCGCCAGGCAATGGTTGAAAGCCTCATAGGCCGCATCGAACTTACCCCTGGCTTTCAGGTTAAGCCCTTCGTAGTAGAAATAATCGAATTTCCGTTGATCGATAGCCGACAACCGTTTCTCCGGATAGCCCGGCTTCACATCGGGCGCCGATGCCCCGGCAGGTTGCGCGGTCAGGCTGATTCCAACCCATGCAATGCAATAAAACAGATATTTATACATACGATTGATGTTATTGTTTTCCGGTATGGCCAAACCCACCGGCACCCCGTTCCGTTTCGTCCAGCACTTCTTCCGGTTGCCATTCCACCTGGCTGTGGGTGGCGATCACCATCTGGCAGATCCGTTCGCCATCATTAACCGTAAATGGTTCGGAGGAAAGGTTTACGAGGATAATGCCTATTTCACCCCGGTAATCCGCGTCGATCGTACCCGGTGTGTTCAACAGGGTGATACCATGTTTGACCGCCAGTCCGCTGCGTGGACGCATCTGCGCCTCATACCCTTCGGGCAGGGAGATATAGAGCCCCGTGGGGATCAGCTTCCGTTCCAATGATTGCAACACGACGGGTTCAGACAGGTTCGCACGGATATCCATCCCTGCAGACAAGGGAGTCGCATAGGCAGGCAGCGGATGATGGGACTTATTGACAATCTTTACTTTCATTCTTTCTATTGATTATGAGGGACGAAGATAGCATAATTATGCGTCATGCCAGTCGCCGTTTTCTTTTATTAACTGTATCAGACGTTCCACCGCCTCTTCTTCGGGCACATTCCGCAGCACACAGGCTTTCCCCTTGTACAGGCTGATCTGGTTGGGACCGGCGCCCACATAACCATAGTCGGCATCCGCCATTTCCCCCGGGCCATTCACGATACAACCCATGATACCGATCTTCAATCCTTTCAGATGCGACGTGGCGGCTTTCACCCGGGCAATCGTAGCCTGTAGGTTAAACAAGGTACGTCCGCAACTCGGGCAGGATATAAACTCCGTCTTGCTGATCCGCAACCGCGTGGCCTGCAGGATACCGAACATACAACGGTCGGTAGCCGTCACTTCGCCCTCCCGGTTATGGAGCAAGAGGCCATCCCCGAAACCATCCAGGAACAAGGTGCCGAAATCAATACCGCCTTTCACCTGCAACGTCTCCGTCGCCCTTTCGGCATATTCCCGGTGCAGGATCACCGGGGCGTCACAACCGGCCGTCATCAACCGGTGCATGGCTGCCCGTTGCGATCCCACCCCGTTCAGGTTGTTCGTACTTAATAGAACAACGGCTGCCGAATCATTGTTGACCACCTCCAGCACATGGGCCGACAGGTCCGACAGCGTCAGGCGGACAAACTTCAACGCGGTGGCGTAACGGTCCAGCTCATCGATCTCCGAGGCGATGAAACAGGGATAGGTCTGCGGGCGGTCTTTCCAGAAATGGGCATCCACCAACAGCGGCAGATGATCCGGGAGGTTATCCGGGTCTTCTTTGCCGATATAGATATAATCCGGACGGGCGGTATGGTCGAACGTAAAATCCCCGTTGCTGCGGTCGGAAATAACTACCGGCAACTGGCCCCCACCGATGTTCAACAACTGGCGGCTGATACGGCGGGAGGGATCAACCGGATCATACCCTGCCGCCATCTCCCCGTCGATGGGAAGATGGCCTGCCCGCTCCCCGATATAGTCCACGATCTTTCGGGCTACCGGCATTTCCGCTTCCGGATCTTCACTGAGCGATACCCGGATCGTATCGCCGATCCCGTCGGACAACAGCGCACCGATCCCCACCGCACTCTTGATGCGTCCGTCTTCGCCGTCGCCGGCCTCGGTCACACCCAGATGCAGGGGATAAAACATATCCGCATCCGCCATCGTACGCACCAGCAGGCGGACGGTTTTCACCATGACTACCGTGTTCGACGCTTTGACGGAAAGCACCACATCCGGGAAATTTTCTTCTTTGCAGATCGTCAGGAACTCCATGCACGAGGCCACCATCCCCTCGGGCGTATCCCCGTAGCGGCTCATGATGCGGTCGGACAGCGATCCATGATTGACGCCGATACGTATCGCCGTGCCATGCTCCCGGCAGATGTGCAGGAAAGGGATGAACCGGTCGCGAATCTTCTGCAGCTCGGCGGCATATTCTTCATCGGTATAGTCCAACAGGGCGAATGTTTTCACCTTGTCCACATAATTACCCGGGTTGATGCGAACTTTCTCCACCCGCTCTGCCGCCGAATCCGCCGCCGCGGGATTAAAATGGATATCGGCCACCAGGGGGGTGGTATATCCTTGCGCATGCAACCGGGCACGGATCACCCCCAGATTTTCCGATTCCCGTTTTCCCTGCGCCGTAAAACGGACATATTCGGCCCCCGCCTCGATCATCCGGATCGCCTGTTGCACGGCGGCTTCGGTATCCATGGTAGATACGTTGGCCATGGATTGGACACGTATCGGATGCATCCCTCCCAGGGGTGTCGTACCGATACGGACGACCGACGAACAGCGGCGATAATAAGTAAAATAAGACATCTGTGCTACTACCTGTAAAAAAATGACAACGATTAAAAAGAACAAAGGCACACACGTGCCTTTGTTTGAATTAATTTGTTTTGTATGTATAAGACACCGCAGCCAGTTCGGCGTTCGCCTTGACAATCTTGGCCTTTAGGTCTTCCTTGTATTCGGCCAGTTTGACCCGTAGCCCTTCATCGCCAACCGAAAGCATCTGAACAGCCAGGATACCGGCATTCAGCGCGCCGTTGATCCCGACCGTCGCCACCGGTATGCCCGGAGGCATCTGGACGATGGCCAGGAGCGCGTCCATCCCTTCCAGGGAGGAATTGATGGGGACACCGATCACCGGCAGGGTCGTCATCGACGCGATCACCCCACAGAGGTGGGCGGCCATGCCCGCTGCCGCGATGATGACCTTTATACCCCGATCTCCGGCACCTTTGGCAAACAGCTCCACTTCAGCCGGTGTGCGGTGTGCGGACAGGGCGTGCATTTCGAACGGCACCTCCATCTCATTCAGGAATTGGGCGGCTTTCTCCATAACGGGCAGGTCGGATGTGCTGCCCATGATGATACTTACGACGGGTGTCATTTAGCGATAAATTGTTCGTATTCGGCTGCCGAGAGCAGTTCGCCCAGTTCGGCGGTATCGGATACGGCGATGCGGATCAGCCATCCTTTGCCGTACGCATCTTCATTCACCAGTTCCGGCTTGTCTTCCAGCGCGGCATTCACTTCCAATACTTCTCCGCTCACCGGCATGAAAAGGTCGGAAACGGTCTTAACAGCTTCAATCGTACCGAATACTTCTTCTTTCGCCACGGTTTCACCTTCTGTGGTAATATCCACATAGACGATCTCACCTAACTCGCTTTGAGCATAATCAGTAATACCGATGTAAGCTTCGTTACCATCCAGACGGATCCATTCGTGATCCTTCGTGTACTTTAAATCTGCAGGAAAATTCATAATGTTGCTTTATTAAATGAATAAATATAGATAACTGAGTAAACAGGCTGTAAATGTACATATAAATCCGAGACCTGTACCCGCATACACCTGCGAAGGTGTATGTTTTTTCAGATAAATGCGGGAGGTACACACCAGTCCGGCGATCACGATCAATCCGATGAATGCCCAGTACGGGTTAGACAGATGCAGCCGGGCGATACCCATCACGGCGCCCAGCAGCCCGCCGATGCCAACCGCATGCGCGCTGATCTTCCAGAACAGGTTGATACAAAGCATCAGCAACAGGGCGACCACCACCCCTATCAGCACCGCCAACAGCCAGAAGGGCATGTGCATCTTAAACTGGTAATAGATACAGAGCAGGATCGATGTGACGAGGACCATATACGGGATCGTCCGTTCTTTCCGTTCGGTCAACTCCGCATCCGCGGCCATCCCCGTACGGATCATCAGCAGGATAAACAATCCGGGGATGACCGCCGTGGAGAGCAGCGCGCCCAGGGCTACAAACACCTTCATCCTCAGCGGATACATCTCCAAGTACGTGAAATGCAGCGCCAACAACACCCCATACGTTACCATCAGCAACGGATGGAACAGGATCGATATCATATTTGCGACTATTCTCATGCTTTTATCAGGTTAAATTTCTTTGCGTAACCGCGCCACCGGGATATCCATCTGTTCACGGTATTTGGCCACCGTTCGGCGGGCGATCACATACCCCTTCTGTTTGAGGATGGTGGTCAGTTCGTCGTCGGTAAGCGGTTTGCGTTTATCTTCCCCGGCAAGATGCTCTTTCATGATCTTCTTGACTTCGCGGGTGGAGATTTCCTCCCCGCTGTCGGTCTGCATGGATTCGGAGAAGAAATACTTCAGCGGATACACCCCGAAATTGGTTTGTACATATTTACTATTGCTCACGCGGGAGATGGTGGAGATATCATACCCTGCCCGTTCGGCCACATCCTTCAGGATCATCGGGCGGAGGCTCGCCTCATCACCCGTAAAGAAAAAGTCACGTTGCAGCAGGATAATCACCTCCATGGTGCGCTGCATCGTTTCCTGGCGCTGGCGGATGGCATCGATAAACCACTGCGCCGAATCCAGTTTCTGTTTGACAAACTGTACCGCTTCCCGCATCACCGAGGTCTGATTGGCTTTCGTCGCCGAATAGTCGTGGAACATCTCCGCGTAGTCGCGGCTGATACGCAGGTCGGGGATATCGCGGTTGTTCATACTCAATATCAGCTCACCGTTATGCGCTTCGACGATGAAGTCGGGCACCACGGTATTCATCACCGCCTCCATCGCCCCTCCCCAGTCGCCGCCCGGCTTGGGATTGAGCAGGGTGATCTCGCGGATCGCCTGCTTGAGCTGTTCCTCATCGCAATACATCGATCGCATGATCCGGTCGTAATGCTTGCGGATAAAATCATCGTAATAATCGCGCAGCATCCGCCGGGCAAGTGACACCGGTTCGGTTTTCTTTTTCCGCGACAATTGCAGCATCAGGCATTCGCGCAGGTCGCCCGCGCCGACACCGGCCGGTTCGAAGTCGCGGATCACCTGCAACACCGCTCCGATTTCTTTCTCATCCACCTCGACACCGGCCTGGAAGACCAGGTCGTCGGCAATCGACGGGAGGTCGCGGCGCAAATAGCCGTCGTCGTCGATATTCCCGATGATATACTCGGCGATTTGCATCTCTTTGGGGGTCAGTTCACGCAGGCCGAGCTGTTGCAGGAGGAACTCATGCAACGACTGGCCGATAGAGAAAGGGATCTCTTCGCGCCGTTCGCCCCACTCGCTGATTTCCTGCAGCTTATAGTCGGGGATATCGTCTTCGGTGAGGTAATCGCCCAGCGAGAGGTCGATATCCGACACCGGCTGGCCGTCTTCATCTTCGCCTCCGTCGGTGGGATCCAACTCATCCAACGGTTCGACGCCTTCTTCCAGCGCCGGGTTTTCTTCCAGCTCCTGCTTGACACGTTCTTCCAGCTCAATGGCGGGAAGTTCCAGCAGACGGATCAACTGAATCTGTTGGGGCGATAGCTTTTGCTGTAATTTTTGTTGTAACTGCTGTTTCAACATACGATCATACACAACATTTTCATCCGGACACGGAGGTCCTGTTTATTAAATCATGCAAATATAAGTCTTTACCCGACACTACGGGGCACTCAAATCTATAATAGTTCTAAAGAAAACCCACAAATCCGGAAGAAAGACGTACTTTTGGCACATCTGATTCAAATCATTCCAGTATGAAAACAACAACGTATCTATGCGCGCTTCTCCTGTCGGTATTTGTTATTTTTCCTGTGTCGGCGGGAGATAAGCAGAGCTTCCTGAAAAAACAATTCACCACATCCAACGGCTACAAACTGAACTACCGGGTATTGTATCCCCTGAACTACAGCCCGGACCGTACCTATCCCGTCATCCTCTTCCTGCATGGGGCAGGCGAAAGGGGATCGGACAATGAAGCCCAGTTGGTACATGGAGGTACGATGCTCGCATCGTTTGCCAACCAGTCGAAGTATCCGGCCATCATCATCGCCCCGCAATGCCCGGCGGATGAGTTCTGGCTGGACTACCGGATGCCCGTCAACGGCAAGGGACGCAGTTATCCCGTATCCGCCCCGATCACCAAACCGTTGGCGGCCACGAAGGAACTGCTGGACAGTTTCATCGCCCGGGGAATCGTTGACACCAAACAGATCCATATCACCGGCCTGTCGATGGGAGGCATGGGCACCTTCGACCTGCTCTGCCGGTATCCCAACCTGTTTGCCACAGCCACACCGATTTGCGGTGCCGTCAACCTGGAACGTGCAGCCGCCTATAAAGGGAAAACAGCCCTCCGCCTGTATCACGGCGCCGACGACGATGTGGTGGATGTGAAGTATTCACGCGATGCTTTCGAGGTATTGAAAAAAGCCGGCGCCGATGTCCGTTATAAAGAATACCCGGGAGTGAAACACGGCAGTTGGGACAATGCCTTCGCCGAACCCGACTACCTCTCCTGGATGTTCGAACATCGTTTGTAAACTGCCCGGAAACCCCTGATTCTCGCCCTGGATGGAGTGCTGTTTCGAAATGTGACAGTGTACCATTTCGAAATGGTACACCGGATTATGGCTTCTACAGCAACTTCCAGAAAACTCCTTCCACCCTCCACTCATTAGGGTTAATCCGTTGTTTATTATATGGATTACGAAGTGGAGGATGCTTACATTTTCCTTCCACTATCCTGTTCTCCTTCCACTCGGGGATAGTAAAACTACCATAGGTAGATGATTGGACAATCATAGGTAGTTGTTTGAACTACCATAGGTAGATGATTGGACAATCATAGGTGGAAAAAATGATGTCAGAATTCCAATCTGCCTTTGTGAGGCATGTGTGTGACATGAAATCCGGTTGATGTCACAAAAAATCCTGAATTGAAGCGGGTGTGACATGGTGACATGAAGAAAGGGAAGAGGCACTGAGAGAAAGGTTGGTATAACAGAAAAAAATGATCCGGATGATCTTTCCAGTGATCCGGATGATTGAAAACGATCATCAGGATGATTGAAAATGATCATCAGGATCATTTTTGGCAGAGGAGGCGGATCACGGTTCCATCACCACCTCGATATGGTTGCCCTGTTTGATAAACTTGCCGGCGAAGGCGCGGATCTTTTCCGGAGTCATCGCTTTCACCGTTGCTTCATAGGCGGTATAGGCATCCAGTCCACGGAAGTAACAGTTGTCGATGACATTCAGCCAATAGGCGTTTTCCTGCATCCGTTCGGCATGCCGTTTGAGGAGGTTATCCTGTGTCTTTTGGAAATCGGTCGGGCGCGGGCCTGCTTCGACGATCCGGTTCAGCTCGTTGTGGATAACGGCGGCCAACTGTTTCCGTTTGGCCGGATCAGTATCGAAGAAGATTTGCAAAGTAGTCTGCCCCGACGGGAATCCGGCAATCCCTGCCGACACCGACACACCGTACGTCCCACCCTGTTCCTCGCGGATCTTTTCGGTATAAACCAGGTCGAGGATCTGTTTCAACATGGTAGCCGACACGCTTTCTTCCAACGTATAGGCCATCTGTCCCGAATAGAGATCCAGTACCGTTGCTTTCGGTACTTCCATCTGGCGGGTGAAATCATTCACATAGGTACCCTTCCGCATTGGCGGCTCCTTCGACACATCCCCTTTCTCCACCCGGCGGATCGACGGCAGGGTGGCCAGGTACTGTTCCAGCAACGGGCGGATCACTTCCGGATCGATATTACCGACGAAGGTAAAGGTGAAGTCTGACGCGTCGGCAAAGCGTTGCTTATACATCTCCAGGATGCGGGGATAGCTGATGTGCTCAAAATCCCTGATCCGCAGGCGTTGCGCCCGGGGATCGTCTTTATAGACCGCTTGGGTGAGCGTATCGCTGAAGGCCGTCATCGGATCCAGTTCCACATTGGCAAGTTGCGCCTTCATGCGGGTTTCAAAAGAGGCATAGGCTTCCGTATCCGAACGCAAAGCGGTGAAATGCAGATAGATCAGTTCGAACAGCGTCTGCAGGTCACGTACGGACGACGAGCCGTTCAGGCTTTCATTATCCTCACCGACGGACGACGAGCAGGATACCTGCTTACCGGCCAGGCGTTTGCTCAGGTCGGTAGCCGAGAACTGCCCCAAGCCGCCCAGCCCGATCACATTGTTCATCACCATCAGGTTATACACATCTTCCTTACCGAAGAGGGTGGATCCGCCGGGGCTGGTAGCCGTCATGAGTATCTCGTCTTTTTTATATTCGGTCGGCTTGAGTATTACCCTGACGCCATTGGAGAGTGCCAGGACCGTAGCGCCGAAACGCGCGTCTTCGGTGGTGGAGGTAATCTTTCCCGGAGTGGGCAGCGTTGGGATCAGCGGTTCGTTCGATACGGTTTCCACATACGCATCAACCGGTAGCTGGCGCGCTTTCAGGAAGGTACGCAGCAGGTCTTCTTCCGATGGGTATTTCAACCCTTCCTTGGCCGGTCCGGTAAGGGCAAGCACGATATTATCTTCACCGATCATATCCTGGATGTAGCCGTTCACCTGTTCGACGGGGATCATCGGGGCGATCTGGTTGATCAGTTCATACTCGTCGGCGATATCCAGCAGATAACCACCACTGGTAAAATGGCTGACATACGCGTGGGTATAGGTATTGTTTTTCTGCTTGTCGCGTTCGTTGAATGCCGACTCATACTGTTTAAGCAGGTTTATGCGCGCCCGGTCGTATTCCGAAGCCGTGAAACCATGCTGGCGCAGGCGTTCGGTTTCGATTACCATGGCGGTCAGCGTCGAATCGATTTCTCCCTCTTTCGCCAGGGCGGCTACCGTCCAGGCATCTTTCGTGCGGGCGATCATATATTCACCATCACCGGCTTCCGCATATACAAACGGGGGGTTGGCCTTTTGGAGCAATTCGTTGAACCGTTCGTTCATCATCATCGAGGCCACCTGCTGCACATAATCTTTCACCAGCCCGTTGATGGTAGAGGTCAGCTCACGCGGCATCTTATCGTGTTTGTAGAAGATGTACAGGATGGTTTGCGGGGCTTCTTTGTCGGTGGCGATAGACACCAGCGGCAGGTCGTTGTCCGGCACTTCAAACTCGATCCGCGGAGCCGGGTTCACCGGGGCGGGGATATCGGTAAACAGTTGTTTGATGGCGGCTTCCACCTTATCCACATCGATATCTCCGACCACGATCAGCGCCTGCAGATCCGGGCGATACCATTTATGATAATAATCCCGCAACTCATCGGGCTTGAAGTTGTTGATCACATCGATCGTGCCAATCGGTATGCGGTTGGCATAACGGCTGCCGGGATACATCTTCGGCAGTTGCACTTCCCAGAGGCGCGACTGGGCATCCTGGCCGGTACGCCATTCTTCGCGGATGATGCCGCGTTCTTTCTCCACCGCCGAGTCGGTCAACGCCAGGTAGTTCGACCAGTCGTGGAGGACAAGCAGGCAGGAATCGATCACGCCCGTCCGTGTTACCGGTGCGTTCATGATCATATATACGGTCTCATCAAAACTGGTATATGCGTTCAGGTTTTCACCCATCCGCATCCCCACGCTTTCGAGATATTCATCCATCCCGTCATTAGGGAAGTTCTTACTTCCATTGAACGCCATGTGTTCTAGGAAGTGTGCCAGTCCGCGTTGGTTCTCCTCTTCGAGCATGGAACCGACATTCTGGGCGATATAAAAGTCCGCACGTTCTTTCGGCAGTTCGTTATGCCGGATATAATAGGTCATCCCATTGGGTAACTTGCCATACCGGATATGTTTATCGATTGGCAGCGGTTGCAATTCCCCCTGGGCAGACAGATGGCATACAGCCCCCAGCAGGAGAAAAAAGGAAACAAATAAACGGTTGATTCGCATCATAACAATGATTGGTTTAGTTAGTCAAATGTATAATAAACAAAAGTAATGCAAAAGTCCATACATACTATCTATAATAACAAAACAAAAGGATATATTTGCTCCATCAACCACTAAAAAAGAGTATTTACACACAAAAAAAGAAGGATCACCATGAGAAAACCACTCCTGATCGCATTGCTGGCAGCAGCAGTCACAGCCGTTTCGGCACAGTATAATCCGGGTCCGCAGAGCCGGGTGGTAACGGACTCCATCCACAGCAAGGTATTGAATGCCTACCGCGCCTATTCGGTATTCCTGCCGAAAAGCTATGAGGTGCAGACCGACAAAAAATACCCCGTACTCTACCTCCTGCACGGCATGCTCGACACCAACACAGGCTGGTATATGCGCGGACATGTGAAGGATGTGATGGACCAACTGGTGGATAGCGGCGAAGCCATGGAAATGATCATCGTCACCCCGAATGCGGGTGGGAATATTTACGAAGGGGTATGGAACGGCTATTTCAATATGCCGGGATGGAACTACGAAGACTTCTTCTATACCGAATTTCTTCCCCATATCGAGAAGACCTACCGTATCCTTGGCGATAAAGGACACCGTGCGATCGGCGGCCTGTCGATGGGCGGCGGCGGCAGTACGGTCTATGCCCAACGCCATGCCGACATGTATTGCGCCTGCTATGCGATGAGCGCACTGATGAACATCCCCGGCGACAACAACACCCCTTCCGGCGGACAGACGAAGATGGACCTGCTCACCCAATCCGTACGCGCACTCAGCGCCATCGATTTCGTAAAGAATGCCGACGCGAAAACCATCGAGCAATTGCGCGGTATCCAATGGTTTGTGGATTGTGGCGACGACGATTTCCTGTTCGACGTCAACCTCGCTTTCTTCCAGGCCATGCGTACCGCCAATGTACCCTGCCAGCTCCGTGTCCGCGACGGCGGCCACACCTGGGAATACTGGCACTCGGCGCTCTACACGGCCCTCCCGTTCTTCAGCCGCTCGTTTGCAAAATAAAAAGGGAACTTCCGCAAGGGAAATCCGGGTTACCGGAACTGTTCCCGATACATCGACGCATATTTCCCGTGGAGGGCGAGCAGTTCGGCGTGGGTGCCGCGTTCGATGATCTCGCCCTGGTCGAGGACGAGGATGAGGTCGGCATTGCGGATGGTGGACAGGCGGTGGGCGATGATCAGGCTGGTACGTCCCGCCATCAGTTGGTCGAGGCCCCGCTGGATCAGGACCTCACTCCGGGTATCGATCGTACTGGTCGCCTCATCGAGGAGGAGGATCGGCGGATCGGCCACGGCGGCACGGGCGATATTCAACAACTGGCGCTGCCCCTGGCTGAGGTTGGCTCCGTCGTTTTCCAGCAGGGTATCGTATCCGTGCGGCAGGCGGCGGATAAATGAATGGGCGGCGGTCAGTTTGGCCGCCTGCATGACTTCTTCATCCGTGGCGTCGAGACGTCCGAAACGGATATTCTCCCGTACCGTCCCGGTGAAGAGGTGGGTATCCTGCAACACGATCGCCATCGAACGCCGCAGGCTCTCCCGGCTGATCGCCTGCAAAGGATGGCCGTCGATACGGATCTCGCCCGACTGGATATCGAAGAAACGGGGAAGCATATTCATGATCGTGGTCTTACCCGCGCCGGTCTCTCCCACCAGAGCCACCTTACATCCCGGCGTGGCATGCAACGAAATGCCTTTGAGGATTACCTTATCCGGTTTATAGCCAAAGACGACATCCGTCATCCGCACATCGCCTTTCACGTGCGAGAGGGTGATGGCGCCGGTATTATCGGCAGGTTCGGGCGTCTCATCGATCACCTCGAAGATACGCTCGGCGCCAGCGATAGCGGCCTGGATACTGTTATAGAGGCTTGCCAACTGATTGACCGGCCGGCCGAACTGGCGCGAATACTGCAGGAAAGCCGCCAGGCCGCCCACATCGAAGCCGCGGAAGATCGCCAGCAGGCCACCCACGATCGTCACCAGCACGAAGTTCAGTGTACTCAGGTTCATCATCAGGGGCATCATCAGCCCGGAATAAAACTGCGCCTGGGTGGAGGTGGCGTTCAGTTCGTTGTTGAGCGCCTCGAAGTCGGCTTCCACCCGCTTTTCATGGCCGAAGAGCTTGATCACCTTTTGTCCGCTGATCATCTCTTCCGCATATCCGTTGAGCCGCCCGATGGATTCCTGCTGTTTTTTGAAATAGACCCGGCTCCGCTTGACGACGAACTGCGCGCAAACGAACATCAGCGGGATGGTGACCAGGGTAACAACCGTCAGGACAGGGCTGATGTACAGCATCATCACAAACAGGCCGATCACCGTCAGCACACTGAGGATGATCTCCGCCACGCTGTCGGTCAGCGTATCACTGATGCGGTCGATATCATTCGTGTAACGGCTCATCAGGTCGCCATGCTGGTGGGAATCGAAATAGCGGATCGGCAAGCGTTCCATGTGTTCGAACAAGGCATACCGGATACGGGCTACCGTATGCTGGGCGATCCGGTTGAGCAGGCGATACTGGATCCATACGGCGGCTCCCCCGGCGATATAGATCACACCGAGGAGAACCAGCATACGGATAAAACCGACCCCGTTCCCCGGGAGGATATAGTCGTTGATGATCGGGCGCAACAGGTACGAACCGGTCAGGCTGGTGGTGATCTCGATCAGGATCAGGAAACAGATCACGAGCATCAGGCCGCGGTCGTTTCGCATGTAGGCCGACAGGCGGGCGAGCGTTTTCTTCGCTTCCTTCGCCTTCCCTTCTCCCGTATGTGGATTACCGTGCGCCATTGCCGTCGAGGTTAAGCTGCTGAGAATGATAGATTTCCTGATAGACCGGCGATTGTTCGAGCAACTCCGCAGGAGTACCCTGGGCGCTGATTCCACCGTCTTCGAGCACGATCACCCGGTCGGCCGACTGCATGGTATGTACCCGTTGGGTGATGATAAACACCGTCGTGTCGTGCAGCAATTCCGCGAGGTTGCGGCGTATCCGCAATTCGGTCTCACTGTCCACGGCGCTGGTGCTATCGTCGAGAATCAATATCTTCGGTTTGCGCAACAGGGCGCGGGCAATACAGATCCGTTGTTTCTGCCCACCGGAAACGTTGATGCCTCCCCGCCCCAGCAGGGTCTGGTAGCCTTCCGTAAACGAACGGATAAATTCATGCGCTTCGGCGGCACGGGCGGCTTCTTCCACCTCCGCGTCTGTCGCGTCGGGATTCCCCCAGCGGATGTTCTCTCCGATGGTGCCGGTAAACAGTTCGTTATTCTGCAACACCATCCCTATCCGCTGATGCAGTTCGTCCAGTGGGTAAGCCTTCACATTGACGCCATCCACACATACCTCACCCGCCGTCACGTCGTACAATCGGGGGATCAACTGCACCATCGAGCTTTTGGCTGATCCGGTGGAACCTACCACCGCCACCGTTTCGCCCGGCAGGACACGGAAACTGATCCGGTGCAGCACATCGTTCTCACTGCCGGCATAGCGGAAGTCCACATCGCGGAACTCCACTTCACCCCGCGCCACCCGGGGGGTATGAAGATTGCCCTCGGAGTCATCGGCCAGCGACGGGATGGCGTCGAACACCTCCAGGATACGGGTGGAGGAGGCCGACGCGCGGCCGATAAACATGATCACCATGGCCATCATCATCAACGCGAACAAAACCTGCATCAGGTAGTTGACGAACGAGATCAGTTCTCCCACCTTCAGCTCACTACGCATCACCTCGTTGCCTCCATACCACAGGATGGCCAGCAGCGATAGGTTCATGATCAGTTGCATGACAGGAAAAACCGCCACCATCATATTGGCGGCGCGGATCACACTGTCGCGCAACGCTTCATTGCTTCCGCCGAATTTAGTGGCTTCAAACGATTCACGCACAAAGGATTTGACTACCCGGATGTTGATCAACGCCTCCCGAACCACCCCATTCAACTGATCCACCTTCCGTTGTACTTCCCTGAAATAGGGAATCCCCTTGCTGAAAATAAAATACAGGCTGATGGCAAGCAACGGGATAGATGCCGCCAGCACCAGCGCCAACCGGGCGTTGATGCTCACAATAAAACACAAGGCCAACACCAGCATCAGCGGTCCGCGCAACATAATACGCATGGACATGAGGACTACCTGTTGGATATGCGTCACATCATTCGTCAGCCGGGTGACCAACGAAGCCGAACTGAACCGGTCGATATCCGGAAATGCCAACCGGCCGATCTGACGGAACAAACCCGAACGGAGGTCGGTGCCGAATCGGGTGGATACAATCGACGACACATACATATTAAATATACTCGCCGCCAAGCTGAACAGCGAGACGAGTACCATCCAAGCCCCTGTCCGGATGATCACCGGCAGGTCGCGCGGCATGATACCGTCGTCCACAATCTGTGACATGAAGTAAGGCTGGATCGTTTCTCCCGCCACCGATACCAACACAAGAAAAGGGCAGACTATCAAGCCTGCCTTATATTGGAGGAGTATATCCCGGTATCGCTTCACGTATCTATACTTTGAATCTTATACAAACCTGTGGATGGAGGATGGCAGAAACAGACGCCAACGATCAGAACAGCGGATTCTCCACCTTGCTTTGCAACAGGGCAAGGTCGATCACCTGGCGGATATCGTCCACATAATGGAAAACCAAGCCATCGAGATAGTCGCCGTTGATCTCGTCCACATCTTTCTTATTTTCCCGGCACAGGATGAGCTCATGGATGCCGGCACGTTTGGCTGCCAGGATCTTTTCCTTGATTCCACCGACAGGCAGCACTTTTCCGCGCAGTGTCATCTCACCCGTCATGGCAATTCCTTTTTTTACCTTGCGTTGGGTAAATGCGGATACAAGGGACGTCACCATGGTGATACCCGCACTGGGCCCATCTTTAGGGATAGCGCCTTCGGGCACATGCACGTGTACGTTCCAGTTCTCAAACATCTCTTCGGGAACAGTGAAAAAAGAAGCGTGGGCATGGATATATTCGAGCGCCAACATGGCAGACTCTTTCATCACATCGCCCAGGTTGCCCGTCAGGGTCAACTTCAACCCTTTGCCTTTACTGATACTGGATTCGACGAAGAGGATCTCACCTCCCACCGCCGTCCAGGCCAGACCGGTCACCACACCGGCGTAATCGTTGCCCTGATACTTATCACGGGTATATTCCGCGGCGCCGAGGAAATCACGGATATCCTCCGGCTTGACCTGCCTGAGCACGGTTTCGTCCGACGCAATCTTACGGGCCACTTTACGCATGATCTTGGCGATCTTCTTATCCAGTTCTCGTACACCGCTCTCCCGGGTATAAGATTCGACAATCATTTGTAGTGTTTTCTTCGAGAACTTGAGGTAACCCTTGTCGATACCGTGGTTCTCGATCTGCTTGGGGATGAGGTGGCGGTTGGCGATCTCTACCTTTTCTTCCATGATATACCCGCTTACTTCGATCAGTTCCATACGGTCGAGCAAAGGCTGGGAGATGGTGGTCAGGCTGTTGGCCGTGGCGATAAACATGACCTTGCTCAGGTCGTAGTCGATATCCAGATAGTTGTCGTGGAAAGCGAAGTTCTGCTCCGGGTCGAGCACCTCCAGCAACGCTGCTGCGGGATCACCCTTGAAATCGCTCGACACCTTGTCGATCTCATCCAGGATAAATACCGGATTGGAGGTGCCGGCTTTCTGTATGCTCTGGATGATACGCCCGGACATGGCGCCGATATAGGTACGGCGATGGCCGCGTATCTCCGCCTCATCATGCAAGCCGCCCAGCGCGATACGGACATATTTCCGGTTCAATGCTTCTGCCACGGATTTACCCAGGGAGGTCTTACCCACTCCCGGAGGACCATACAGGCAGATGATCGGCGACTTCATATCGCCTTTCAGTTTCAATACCGCCAGGTGTTCGATGATGCGTTCCTTCACCTTATCAAGGCCGTAATGATCGCGGTCCAGCACTTTCTGTGCATGCTTGAGGTTGAAGTTGTCTTTGCTGTATTCGTTCCACGGCAGGTTGGCGATCATCTGCACATACTGCATCTGGATGGAATAATCGGGCGATTGCGGATGTAGCCGTTCCAGTTTGCTCAGTTCTTTGTCAAAGGTATCGCTTACGGGTTTCGACCATTTCTTCTTCGCTGCTTTCTTACGGAGTTCCTTGATCTCCAGGTCGTTCATATTCCCACCCAGTTCTTCCTGGATGGTCTTGATCTGCTGTTGCAGGAAGTATTCTTTCTGTTGCTTATTGATATCCTCCTGGGTCTTCATCTGGATGGCCGCCTTCATCTCGACCAACTGGTATTCGCGGTTCAGGATGAAGAGGAGGCGGTAGGCGCGCTCCTTGAGGTCGCCAATCATCAGCAGTTGTTGCTTCTCCGCAGCGGTGTTGGGGATGTTGCTGCTGGAGAAGTTGGTCATATAGAGCACATTCTTATTATTCTTGAGCGAATAGATCAGATCACGTGGGGGATCGGTGAGCGAAGAGAGCATCTTCAGCGTCAGATCTTTGATGGTAGAGACCAGCGCTTCAAACTCACGGTCTGTTTTCGGAGGCATGATATCTTCCAACTGGGTGATCCGTCCCTTCAGGAAAGGTTCGACCTCCGTCAGTTCCTCCAGCATAAACCGTTTCTTACCCTGGAGGATAACAGTGGTATTTCCGTCGGGAAGTTCCAGCACACGTACGATATCGGCGATTACGCCTATCGTAAACAAATCATTCACCGCCGGTTCTTCGGTATCTATTTCTTTCTGGCAGACTACCCCGATCATCTTTTTCTTTTGAACGGCTTCTTTCACGAGGCGCATGGATTTGACACGCCCGATAATCACCGGCATGGCCACACCCGGAAATAATACCATATTCCGAAGCGGAAGGATTGGCAGAACATCCCCTACTTTTTCAATACCATCGGTAAAGTCTTCATCCACATCACACTCGGTGAGAATAGGCATCATTATCCCTATGCTTTCGTCCAAATCACTGAGGGCAGGCATATAATTCTTCTTCCATTTTTGTTTCATAAACACAGACTAATAACCATGCAACGTCATTAAGCGTGCCAAAGGTACGTTTTTCCGACAAAACAATCTACTTTTGTAAGCGACATTCTTTAATCTTTATGGCAAATTCATTTTTCAGGTTTAAACAATTCACCGTAGAGCAGGATCGATGTGCGATGAAAGTGGGGACAGACGGTGTACTACTCGGCGCCTGGGCATCGGTGGAAGGAGCGGCGCATATACTCGATGTGGGCACCGGAACCGGACTGATCGCCCTGATGGCCGCCCAACGATCGGAGGCGCTGATCGACGCCATCGACATCGACGCCTCCGCCTGCCGGCAAGCCGAAACAAACTGTCAGGCATCCCCTTTTGCCGGCAGGATACGGATCCATCCGGTTTCGTTTCAAACGTTTTGTATATCCCCCGGCAAGCGATACGACCGTATCCTCTCCAACCCGCCCTATTTCCACCGGTCTTTACAATCGCCGGATGAGGGTAGAAGCATAGCCCGGCATACCGGCACGTTGATGCTTGACGAACTGATCAGCGGCAGCCTTCAGCTATTGGCGCCTGAAGGACGGTTATGCCTGATCCTGCCTTTCGACCAGAAAGAAAGGCTGAGCCGGTTGGTAGCCGCCAACGGGATGTGCCTTGTCCGGCAAACCCTGGTCGTTCCGATACCGGGCGCCGCACCCAAACGCCTCCTCGCGGAGATAGCGCCTATGCCCGGTCCGGACAGTAAAACGGAAAACCTCACCATCGAGCTGGCGCGTCACCACTATAGTCTGGAATACATTGCCCTGACCCGCGATTTTTACCTGAATATGTAAGGGAGTTTGTTGTCGAAGAAACGGGTTACCTGGCCGAAGAAGTTATAAACTTCCTCTGTAAAAGAGACCTGTTCGGGCGTAAAGATCTTCAACGAACGCGGCAGTATCTTGATATGGACACGACTGTCGGCCATAACGGGTTCACCGTCGAGGTGCATCACCCCGGGTTTCTGCCGGACGATCGTCACCTCCCGTGCCTGCAACGTCCGGATCTTACTGTTACGGTCGATCTGTTTGGTAAACAGTTGGATCGCCAGCGGGGCGATATCCAGCGGGGTGAAGGGAGCCAGGATCGTAACATCCATCTTCCCGTCTTCGATATTGGCGTGGGGAGCAATAAAGGCGTTGTTACCGTATTGCGAAGCATTGGCGCAGGCAACCAGGAATGCACGTTCTTTGATGGTCTGGTCGTCGTCCACCACCAACTCATACGGCTCAGGTTTATAGCTGAGGTATTCTTCCACCGTATTCTTTATATAGGTAAGCGAGCCACGGTGCTTCTCGTTGGCAAACTTCTGGCTGACGGCGGCGTCGAACCCCACGCCACAGGTACAGAAGAAGATACGGTCGTTCGCCATGCAACTGTCAATGGTCGTGACCATCCCTTTGCGGATCACTTCCAGCGCGCCTTTCACATCGATGGGGATATGCAGCTCGCGTGCCAGCCCATTGCCCGATCCTTTGGGAATGATCCCCAGTACGGCATCCGAATGCAGCATGGCGCGGGCGATCTCGTTCACCGTACCATCTCCTCCGACAGCCAGGATCACCTGGGCACCTTCGTCGATGGCCCGGCGGGTGAGTTCGGACGCATGACCGGCATATTCCGTAAACGAAATAGCCAGCGAATGGCCTGATTTGTCACACATCTCTTCCAGCATTTTGGGTATTTTCCGTTTGGAGCCGACACCGGAGATAGGGTTGATGATTGCCTGTATTTTTTTTGCCTGTATATCCATCCTGCTTGTACTTATCTGGTTACTATTAGACGACAAAATTAACGCTTTAATAAAACTTTTAAAGCATTTACACCTCTATAAGTTATTTTTTCACTACTTTTGCGCCTGAATTTGGAAATGTGATTTGCGCATATATCCGGATTGGAGGTCTTTTAGCATAAACTATTAACAAGACAATTCATCTCCTAATTGAGTATGAAACTATTACAAGAAAAACTTTCCAAGTACGACGCCCCTCAGCAGGCGATGGCAGCAGGTATTTATCCCTACTTCCGCATGATCGAGAGTGACCAGGATACGGAAGTGATGATCAGCGGCAAGAAGGTGCTGATGTTTGGTTCCAATGCCTATCTGGGATTGACCAACCACCCGAAAGTGAAAGAAGCCGCTGTGGATGCGATCCGGAAATATGGTACGGGCTGTGCAGGCTCACGTTTCCTGAATGGTACATTAGATATCCATGTGGAACTGGAAAAACGGCTGGCCGCTTTTGTCGGAAAAGAAGATGCGATTGTGTATTCTACCGGTTTCCAGGTGAACCTGGGTGTTGTTTCCTGCCTCACCGGCCGAGAAGACTATATAATCTGGGACGAATTCGACCACGCGTCGATCATCGAAGGCCATCGCCTCTCGTTCTCCACCAAACTGAAATTCAAGCACAACGATATGGATTCGCTGGAGAAACAACTCCAGAAATGCGAACCCGACAAGGTTAAGCTGATCGTGATCGACGGCGTATTCAGCATGGAAGGTGATATCGCCAACCTGCCTAAGATCGTGGAACTGGCAAAAAAATACAATGCCAGCATCATGGTGGACGAAGCACACGGGTTGGGCGTACTGGGCGATCATGGCCGCGGCACCTGCAACCATTTCGGTGTGACCAATGATGTGGATCTGATCATGGGCACGTTCAGCAAATCACTGGCGTCGATCGGCGGATTCATCGCGTCGGATGCCGAAGTGATCAATTACCTCCGCCACAACTCCCGTTCGTATATTTTCAGCGCCAGCAATACGCCTGCAGCGACAGCTGCGGCAGGAGCAGCCCTGGACATCATGCTGAGCGAGCCTGAACGGATCACCAATCTCTGGAGCCTGACCCATTACGCGCTGGACGGTTTCCGTTCGATCGGATGCGAGATCGGCCATACATCCACGCCGATCATCCCGTTGTATATCCGCAACAACAACCTCACCTTCCTCGTTGTCAAGGAATTGTTCGACGAAGGCATCTTCGTGAACCCGGTTGTTTCACCGGCTGTCGCTCCGGAAGATACGCTCATCCGCTTCTCCTTGATGGCTACACATACCAAGGATCAGGTGGATATCGCCTTATCGGCCATCGAAAAGATATTCAAAAAGCATCACATCATACCATAATCAGTGATATATACGTGGTAAGTATCCCGGCCTGACGCTGTCAGGCCGGGATTTTTTAGTTTTTACCGGTATCAGTAGAGGCTGAAATCGGAGGGTTTGATCACCAGCCCGATGCGCAACATGCTTCTAAACTGTTTGTATTCGAGCAGGTTCTCGGCATATCCGTTGTAATACTGCAGGAATAAGAACTGGTTTTCGTTCTTGTTCAGTTTATAGCTGAATTCCACCTGTGTATTAAAATCGCCCCAGTCTTTACGGGGGGTAACCATCAGACCGATATTGAAACGTTTGTTATTCGTCCGGAAGTTGCCAGACAGTTGAACTACCCCAACATACGTAAGCAGATCCTGGTTGTTCCGCCCATCGATAAACGGGATCCACCCCTTGAACTGTACCTGCCAGTTCCGGTTCAGCTCGAGCGCCACACCCAGCGAGAGGCGGTTCCAGCTTCGCGAATCAATGCTGTCTTTGCCATTCGACTCATGTTCCATCATGAGGTAACTTTTCCCCAGATACCGGTTTTCGTAAATAATCAGGTGCCCGATCCCTATCCCCGGATTGAAATTCAAGTCCCGCACAGGAAGCGATTCCTGGAACACATTCCAGAAAACCTTTTGCGTATATTGCAAAAATAAATACGTATCAAAAGGCAGCTTGCTTTTGGTGAGCCGCTGAAAAACACTCACCTGGAATTTAACATCCGAGTTATTTGCCGAAGGTTGTTTGTTCACCGGAATACCCCCGATGAAATAGTTGTCTTTGAACATGGTAAAATACGGTGCCTTTTCAATCACAGCCCTGACACTGTCGGCATTATGGTCGGGCTTTACATTCCCATCTACCAACACCTGCCCGTACAGGGATGGGAGAGAGATCAATAATAGGCAAAACGCCATCCTGATTCTTTTCATGTAATACTAATTAACAATTAAGTCGCTTTAAAGATAATTGAAAAAAAACAAAATCATTACTTTTGTATAAATGGAGACTATAATTACTTTCTATCGGCAGAGAATGGAGGCTTGTTCAAACCGGGCAGCCCGCCTGCATAAACAGATTCATGCGTTGGGAACCATACGGTTGGCGATTGTCGTTACCGCAGTAGCGGCCGTCTGGCTCTGCCGGGGCGAAGGCTGGCAGGCATGGGCTGGCATCGGGTGTTTGTCGGCTATCCCTTTTGCGGTGTTGATGTACCGGCATAACCGCCTTTCCGCACAAAAAAGCGATATGGAGGCGTTGGAAACGCTGAATAAAGCCGAATTGAACGGGCTTGATTACGATTTCAGCGCTTTCGACGGGGCGGCGGATAAGCTGTCGGCCGATCATCCGTTCAGCCTCGACCTCGACCTGTTCGGCGAGCAATCCATCTTCCAGTCGATCAACCGGACGGTTACCCACGGCGGACGGGAGATGCTGGCCGGCTGGCTGCAACATCCGCTTACCGATAAACAGGCGATCCTGGAAAGGCAGGAAGCAACCGGCGAGCTTGCCGCCCTTTCAGACCTCCGCCAGCATTTTTACGTGACAGGCAAGCGGCAACCCGGCGACCGCCGCGATGCCCGTGTACTGGCGGCACTGACGGAAACACCTGCTTATTTCCTGCATAACCGGTTCTGGCAGGTGATGCTGCTTGCCGTTCCCGCGATCTGGGTCGCCCTCATAGCCGCCTGCATGCTGGGTGCATGTGGATGGTCGGTGGCAAGCCTCTGGTTCTGCGTCTGTTTCCTGATCGGTTATATGCCGGTAGTCCAGGTCAACAAGATCTACAATACTGTAGATAAGATGGAAAAGATATTCAGTGTGTATGCCGACCTGATGAAGAGCATCGAAAAGCAGCCATTCACCTCACCGGCGCTTCTGGCAATCAGCAACCGGCTGAAAGGAGAGAAAGGACAACCGGCCTCACGTGCTATCCGCCAACTGTCGGGTTATATCGCCGGCCTCAACCAACGCGCCAGTTTTATCGGTATCCTGCTGAACCTCTTCTACCTCCGGGATATCCGCCATGCCCTCTTGCTGGAACGGTGGAAAAAGGAACAGGAAACGCATATCCCGCAATGGCTGGACGCATTGGCGCGTTTCGACGCTTTCAGCTCATTGGCGACCTTTGCATTTAACCATCCTGACTATACCTATGCGGAGATCAGCGAAACATACTTTGAATTGGAAGGAAAAGGGCTGGGCCATCCCCTGCTCCACCGGGATGTATGTGTGAAGAACGATATCCGGATCTCCCGCCGCCCGTCGTTCCTGATCATAACGGGAGCCAATATGGCGGGGAAGAGCACCTACCTCCGGACAATCGGTGTAAACTACCTGCTGGCCTGCATCGGTGCGCCGGTATATGCGGACTCGCTTCGGCTGTATCCCGCAGGCATGGTCACCAGCCTGCGCACATCCGACTCACTGGTGAGCAACGAATCGTATTTCTTCTCCGAACTGAAACGGCTGAAGATGATCATCGACCGGTTGCAGGCCGGAGAAGAACTGTTTATCATCCTCGATGAGATCCTGAAAGGAACCAACTCGGTGGACAAACAGAAAGGCTCCATCGCGTTGATGAAACAACTCATCGCCTGCCGGACATGTGGCATCATCGCCACACACGACCTGTTGCTCGGCTCGCTCGAAAAAGAATTTCCCGATGAAGTGCGCAACTTCCGCTTCGAAGCGGATATCCGGAACGACGAGCTCACCTTCTCCTACCAACTCCGCGAAGGCATCGCCCAAAACATGAACGCCTGTTTCCTGATGAAGAAGATGGGAATTGGCTGAGATTATTTCTAAAAAACGGGAATACTATAGTATGGATAAGAAAACGCCGATCAAGCGGGCATATTACCCCTTATTTCTTCTTCTGGTACTTCTGCACCTCCGGCAGCTCATTCTGGATATCCTGGATACGGCGGGCATCGCTGGGGTGGGTGCTCATGATTTCCGGAACGGTACCGTCTTTACCTGCCGACATCTTCTGCCAGAAGTTGACGGCTACCTGGGGATTATACCCAGCCATCGCCATGAAGATAAGCCCCATATAATCAGCTTCCGATTCGTGCTTGCGGGAGAAGGGGAGCATCACGCCATACTGTGCGCCCAACCCGTAAACGGTACTGGCCGTCTGTTGGATAGCAGCGCTCTTATTACCGACAGCAGCACCGAGGATAGCCGCACCGTATTGCGCCATCATCTGCTGGCTCATCCGTTCGTTACTATGCTTGGCCACGGCGTGGGCTACTTCATGCCCTACCACGACGGCCAGTTCATCGTCAGATGAGATGATCTTCATCAGTCCCTCATACACCACAATCTTCCCACCGGGCATACAGAAGGCATTGAGCTGCGGGTCGGCCACGAGATTGAACTCCCAGGCATAGTTCTTCACTTCGTCGGCCAGTCCGTTGTCTTTGAGGTATTGTTCGGTAGCGGCGGCAATCTTCTTTCCTACGCGTACGACCTGGTCGGTCTGCGCCTTATTGGTGGACTTCTTCGCCGATTTCATGTATTCGCTATACTGCGTAAGGCTGGAAGTGAGAACTTCCTGGTCGGACACAAGCATCACTTGCTTTCTTCCTGTCAACGGAACGCTGGAACAGCCCGTGAGCAGGGCGGCAGCGACAAACAGGGTAATAACTTTCTTCATACGATTTACTTTTTCTTTTGTGTACTGTTTATTGCTGCAAAGATATGGATTCTGTATTAAATTTTGATATTTTGATGCATGGATTACAAGCAGAAACAGTACATTTGCCTCTGACCATATGTATAAATAACAATCTATTATGAAACACCTACTAACCATGCTGCTGTTTTATTTGTCTTGTTTTGCCACGGGACAAAATAACGGGCTGTACCAGAAAGATTCTTTACAGGCAGTAACGGAACCTGACTTGCAGGTAACCGAGACAATTCTGGCCGACAGCTTGGCACAACTCGCCTCCACCAAACAGGGAGAAGAGAAACTATCTGCCATCTACGATCTGGTCAAATTCTACGCCGGGACGGAAAAAGCGCTACATTATATGAATATGCTCGAGCAGGAGGCACTCAGGTATGGAGACGATAGTTTCGTTGGGGCAGCCTACATGCTTAAAACTATGTATTACCTCGAGTTGCCCAACCCCGACAGCCTGCGCTGGTGGGGAGCCATCTCCAAAGAATATTCACTGCAACATAAACGGTACGACCGTTATTTCATGGTTGAGGGCTACCTCATCCAGTCGTATATCAACAATGGCGACTACAAACTGGCACAATTCCGTATAGGGCAGATGCTTATGAAGGCTCTTGAATGGAGGAATATAGACGGCGAGATGACCGCCTACGAGATTATGGCCATGGCCTATATCGCCGCCAAACAACCCGGTGAAGCCATCGAACCGCTCAAGAAAGCCATTGGATTGTTAAACAAATATGCCCCCGACCGCAAACTCTTCCTCAACGATTACTATTTGCTTCTTGTACAGGTCTTGGTCGAAAGCAAAAACTACACCCAAGCACTCGAATATACCGCACAGTGGGAACAACTGTTGGATAATTTTGATGCAACCAAAAAAGGCACCGAATATGAAAACCTCTCCGTCGATGATCAACGGATCGTGATGGAAGCCAACCGTAGCATGTGCTACACTGCGACCGGCCAGACCGCCCTGTCCAAACAATCGCTGGATAAAGCCGCTGCCTTTTCCCAATCACAGGAAATAGCCGCAGCCTTCCTACAGCCGTTCTATCATGCCAATGTCGTTTACAACCGTGGGCAGAACAACAACCAGCAAGCGATCGCGTACCTCGACAAAATGATACGCTTTGCTATGGATAACCAACAAGATGTCCCTTGGATAGACTTTCAGCTTATTCGATCCGATATCCTGGCTGATATGGGACAGCACGAAGAAGCCTATAACCTGCGCAGGCAAATGAACCAGCGTAATGATTCTTTAAATACGCTGTTATTTCCACAGCAAGTACAAGAAATACGCACCATCTACGAAGTGGATAAGATCGAAGCCGAGGCAAAGATGAAGGAAGTGCAATACCGCAACCGACTGACACTGATCCTGACCGTCGCCATCCTTTCGCTGCTGGCACTGGCGGTGATCGGGTACTTCTACCGCAAGAAACAGGTGGCCTACCGCGAACTGGTGCGCAAGGGACAGCAATGGGCGGAAATCATCCCGCCGGAGGATATATGCACCAACCCGGAAGAAGACGAGGCCGTGTCGCCGGACGAAAGCCCGGGTAATGGACCGGATCTGTCCGACGTGGCCGTTATGGAACAGGTGGAACAACTGATGAAAGAAAAGAAACTCTACACCAATACCGAACTGACGCTGGATACGCTATCGAATACCATCGGCATCAATCGCTATTACCTGTCGAAGGCCGTGAACCGATGCAGTGGTAAAAGTTTCACTGCATACATCAATGAGCACCGGATCAAGGAAGCCATCCGCCTGATGTCCGATAAGAAAACAAATAACTTGTCGATAGACGGTATCGCCTACGAATCCGGCTTTGCCGACCGGACGAACTTTTACCGCGTCTTCAAAAAGATGACCGGACTGCCTCCAGCCACGTTCCGAAGCAACCTCCAGGCAAATTAGACACCTATCCGACCGGTAACGGGGGAAAGGAACCTTGTCGCAATTCTTGAAATGCGACAGGGCTCCTTTTCTTTTTACATAGTTTTGCCTATGAACAATGCCCCGTATGCCATGAACAGAAACAAGCGTGATACGATTACCACTGTCCCCGATTCATCAGACCGGGAGATCATGGAGAGCGTCCGGACACTGATGAATGGAAAGGTTTTCCGCAACGCATCGCTAAGCCTCGACCAGGTTGGGAGCATATTGAACATCAACCGCTATTATATCTCGCTTGCGATCAACCGCTGCACGGGGAAAAACTTCAAAACCTTCGTCAACGAATACCGCGTCGAAGAGGCGATCCG
>JAVBUE010000065.1:0-38186 GCA_031555735.1 Tannerellaceae bacterium | reverse complement strand
ATGAAATCGACAGCCGCGAGATGTTCATGAAAGGAATTGACTATTCCTATTATTATGAGGAGAACGAATAACTATCACGCAATAAAATGGCGATAACCTTACCGATGATAATCGTTTTATCTGTATCGCATTTGTACCATAGGATTATAACTTACTAATATTCAGTAGTCATTTCTTTTGAGGAAGAACACTGCACACCCATTCATGGGTACACGCCCGCGACCGGGCATAAAAAAGCCGCTTCCATGGGTGGAAACGGCTTTTTTATGATAAAAGATCGGAGGAGGATTACACTCTCTTTTCTTTGATTCTTGCTTTCTTACCGGTAAGGGCGCGCAGGTAATACAATTTAGCGCGGCGTACTTTACCCACTTTATTCAGTGTGATGCTTTCGATAAACGGAGAGTCCATCGGGAAGATACGTTCCACCCCTACGTTTTCAGACATCTTACGAACCGTGAAACGTTTCTTGTCGCCATGACCGGAGATGCGGATCACCACACCACGATACTGCTGGATACGTTCCTTGTTACCTTCTTTGATGCGATAAGCTACTGTGATCGTATCACCGCTCTTAAATGCGGGGAATTCATTTTTAGTAGCAAATGCTTCTTCAGCAATTTTAATAAAATCCATTGTCGTATAGCTTTTTAATTGTTTTTAGACGAAACGCAATGTAACGGGTATCACTTATCCCGACAGAGATTACGTAAAGCGGATGCAAAGGAACGAAAGATTTACTACACCGCCAAGGATTTCGCCGAATAATTTACAGGGGAACAGCTATTTCCCTTTCCGCTGCAATTCCAGCAGGGGACGATAACCGATCACGATGATGCCTTCATCCCGTATCAGCGCCTTCATCCGGTCGCTGGTGAACAGGTTGAACTCCTTCACACGCGTAGCGGCAGAAGCGGTGATCCCCCGCAGTTCATCCCCGTCGATGGAGCCGTGGATATAGATCTCCGTCACGCCCGGTTTCAGGTTGCGGATGTATTGTTCCCAGAAAGCCTCCACATTACCTTCGTTATAATTATTCGCCTTGAATTCCTCGTAGATGAAATAATCAGGGAATACCAGTCCGTTCTTCGCGAATTCCGCCCGCATATCCGGGAAGCCCATAGCGGCACAGGTAGCCTGCGATGCCATGCGCAGCGGCAGGTCGAATTCCTTCGCCAGCTGCATATACACGTTGGCGTATAAGGGGCTGAGCTGATATGTGCCCATGTGCGAGTCGATGTGGGTAACCGGAATACCGCTCGCCAATGCTTTCCGGATCTGGGCGCGCCCTTCAATCAGCGCCTCTTCGGGAGTAGATGCCTTATAGACCTCTGCCACCCCTTTCCACATATACCCCTGCGTATCATACAGACCGGGCACTTCGGTACGCGGAGCGACCGTTCCCCATCGATAGTTTTTCCATTCGGCCGTCAGCGTGAGGTGGACGCCGAAATCACGTTCCGGATGCGCCACGGCATACGCCGCGATCTCATTATACCATGAACAGACTGTCATAATGGTGGACGAACTGATCAATCCCCGCTCCTGTCCTTCCATGGACGCCACGTTCGCGGCATGGCACATGCCGGCATCGTCATTATTAATAATCAGGATACGGTCGGTTTTCTGATACCCCAGTCGTTCGGCCAACGTCTGTGCCTGGCAGGTAGCAGCGGCAACCAATAACACAAGGAATACATGCAGTTTTCTCATAACAAAACGAATTAATTAGTTATCAACTTATGGTAAGCACACCTGATCAATCTTCATTTCTGCCAGATATTCCAGGCGGCAAAAGCCTGCAGGAGGAGCATCTCCAACCCATTCTTCACCACGGCGCCTTTTTCTTTTCCTTTCTTCATAAAGAGCGTCTCGTCCGGGTTGTACAGCAGGTCGTACAACAGGTGGTTGGGAGTCAGCAAGTCATAGGGAATATCCGGGCACTCGTCGTTATGCGGGAACATACCCACCGGCGTACAGTTGACGATCACCGTGTATTGCTCCATAATCTTCGGGGTGAGTTCTTCGTACGCGAGACAAAACTCCTGCGCTTTACGCGACACGCGGGTGGAACCTATACCCAGTTGTTTCAACCCATGGAATACGGCCAGTGAAGCGCCACCCGTACCCAGGATCAGCGCTTTGCGATGATGCGGCGTCAGCAACGGGTCGATGGATTGCTTGAATCCGATGATATCCGAGTTGTACCCTTTCAGACGGGTACGTCCAAAACGGCCTTTCACAAACTTAATCACGTTCACGGCTCCGATCAGCCGCGCATCCTCATCCATCTCATCCAGCAGGGGGATGACCTGGGTCTTATACGGAAGCGTCACATTCAACCCGCGAAGGTTGGCATTCTCCTTCAGCACATGCTTCAGGTCTTTCACCTGAGGAATCTCAAAATTCACATACTCCGCATCAATATGCTCGGAGGCAAATTTTTCGTTGAAGAACGTTTTCGAAAACGAATGACCCAGCGGAAAGCCTATCAAACCATACTTATCCATATTCCTTCTCTCTCTTACATTTTTTTTACTCCCGTAAACATCGAACAAATACCGAAGGTGAACGTGCGAACGGACGCCTCCTGAAAACCGACATCCGCCAACAGCCCCGTCATCACCTTCCCCTGCGGGACTTCCCGGATCGAAGCCGGCAGGTAACTGTACGCGCTCTGCTCTTTCGAAAACAGGCGCCCCACCGTCGGGATCACCCACTTCGAGTAAATACGGTACAACTGTTTCATCGGAAACGCTTCCGGCGTGGACAACTCCAGTATCATCAACCGCCCACCAGGCTTCAGCACCCGGTACATCTCCGATAAGCCCAACCGTATATCTTCATAATTGCGGACACCAAAGGCGGCCGTAACGGCATCGAACGAATCATCCGCATAGGTGAACGCCATCGCGTCCTGGTATTCAAAGCGGATATGCGACGTAAGTCCCGCCGCCTCCACCTTTTGCCGCCCCATCGCCATCATCCCTTCGGATATATCCACGCCGATGATCCGGTCGGGACACAGCCGCCGCTGCATCTCGATCGCCAGGTCACCCGTACCCGTAGCCACATCCAGGATCGACTTCGGCGCAAACGGACGGAGAAAAGCGATCCCCTTCCGTCGCCACCCCTTATCGAAACCCAAAGAGAGCGTATGGTTCAACAGGTCGTAGGTATGGGCGATCGAATCGAACATCCGCCTTACCTGCGTCCCCTTCTGCTCCTTTCCGTCGTAAGGAAGGATTTTTTCCGAACCATAAGCCGACATACCTCTTCTTATTGGGCGAGGTAAGCGTTCACGTTCCGTTCGATCCGGCTCAGCAGGCTGGCGGTATCTTCCTTGACGAAGGTTTCGCCAGTGATATGTTCGTACAACTCGATATACCGTTCGCTGATACCCTCCACGATAGCAGGTGTCATCTCGGGCACCACCTGTCCCGCTTTTCCCTGGAACCCATTCTCCATCAGCCATTCGCGCACGAACTCCTTCGAGAGCTGTTTCTGCGGTTCGCCGTTGGCAAAACGTTCTTCGTATCCTTCACTGTAGAAATACCGGGAGGAGTCGGGCGTATGGATCTCATCGATCAGATAGATCTTCCCGTCGCGATGGCCAAACTCATACTTGGTATCCACGAGGATCAGTCCCCGTTCGGCAGCGATTTCCGTACCCCGCCTGAACAGCGCCAGGGTATATTGTTCCAACACCGCATAATCGGCTTCCGACACCAGTCCCGTGGCAAGGATCTCCTCGCGGGAGATATCCTGGTCGTGTTCACCCAGCTCCGCCTTGGTGGTCGGGGTGATAATCGGTTCGGGGAAACGTTGGTTTTCCCGCATCCCTTCAGGCAGTGTCACGCCACAGATCGCACGCACGCCGCTCTTGTAAGCACGCCAGGCGCTGCCGCAGAGGTAGCCGCGCACGATCATTTCCACCGGGAAACCGGAACACTGCACACCGGCCGTCACCATCGGGTCGGGCGTGGCCAACTTCCAGTTCGGGCAGATATCGGCCGTCGCATCCAGAAATTTGGCGGCGATCTGGTTCAGCATCTGTCCCTTGTAGGGGATTCCTTCGGGCAGTACCACATCGAAGGCGGAGATACGGTCGGTGGCGACCATGATCAACTGTTCGTCGTTGATATTATATACATCACGCACCTTGCCGTGATACACACTCTTCTGTCCCTCGAACTGATAGTCCGTTCTTGTCAATGCAGTCTTCATACCTTTATTTATATTATTTAGTTTTCTTCTTTCTTTGCCCGCGCCTCTTTTTTGCGGGCGGCGTCGAACTTGTCGTACGCATCCACGATGCGTTGCACCAGCTTGTGCCGCACAATATCTTTTTTGTCGAACTCGATCCGGCCGATACCGTCCACTCCTTTCAGGATATGCATCGCCTGGATCAGGCCGGAGGTGGCTGTCGCCGGGAGGTCGATCTGTGTCATATCACCCGTCACGACCATCTTGGCGTTCATCCCCAGGCGGGTGAGGAACATCTTGATCTGGTGCGTGGTGGTATTCTGCGCCTCGTCGAGGATAATCACGGCATCGTTCAGTGTCCGCCCGCGCATAAACGCCAGGGGAGCGATCTGGATCACATTGCTCTCCATATATTCTTTCAAGCGGGCGGCCGGGATCATATCCTGCAAGGCGTCGTAAAGCGGTTGGAGGTACGGATCCAGTTTGTCTTTCATCTCGCCGGGGAGGAAGCCCAGTTTCTCACCCGCCTCCACGGCCGGGCGGCTCAGGATGATCTTGCGTATCTCCTTATTCTTCAGGGCGCGTACCGCCAGGGCGATGGCCACGAAGGTTTTACCCGTTCCGGCAGGACCGGTGGCAAACACGAGGTCGTTCTGTTCGAAGGCTTTGACCAGCAACTGCTGGTTTTCCGAGCGGGCAACGATCGGCTTGCCGTTCATCCCGTGGATGATCAGGTTCTCCTGTTTCACCATCGGTGGGTTCTGCCCTTTCACGATATCCAGGATCACCTCTTCGGTCAGCGAGTTGTATTCCTCGCAGTATTTCTCGATCTCCCGGATATTCCGGAGGAAGGATTCCGATTCCCCTTCGTCGCCAATCACCTTCATCACGTTGCCACGCGCCACGATGCGCAGCTTCGGGAAGAGGGTCTTGATCAGTTGCATGTTGACGTTGTTCACGCCATAGAAGATCACCGGATCCACGTTCTCAAGGATGTATATTCGTTCGATCATTCAGCCTTTTCGCTTTTCGTTGTTTTCGAATAGCAAAAGTAGTAATATTCTTTACGCCGCTTGCCAATACAGGCTGATTTTTCTTGCCTCAATCAGGGTCTATTCAAAGGTAATGTGTATTTTTGTCGCCGACATTCTCAAAAAGGACAATGGATGAAACATTATACCCTGCTTTTGCTCATCGTTACGCTTACCGCAGCCTCTCCCGCCTGCAAGGAAAAACGGGGGGAGTTGAAACGGATCTGGTTCAGCGGCAGCTACAACCGCGACTTCAACGACCTCAACGAACGACATCTCCAGGCGGCAACAGCCATCGGCATACAACCTGTCGCCTCGCGCGACCAGGCGGAAAGCGCTTCCCGGAAAACGGTGGAGGTAGAGACGAACAACCATTACGAGGTGGAGACCCTCACCCATTCCCTGCCTTACCTGGTGCCCGAGGCTGAACGCCTGCTGGATGAGATCGGACGTAATTTCCAGGACACGCTCGCCCATCGGAACGCGCCGCTTTACAAGATCAAGGTGACCAGTATCCTCCGTACCGCCGACGACGTGAAGAACCTGGGCAAACGCAACACCAACGCATCCGAAAACTCCGCCCATCTCTACGGTACCACGTTCGATATCTCCTGGGTACGTTATACCAAGATCGACCCTGACGATCCCGTCGATATCAGCAACGACGATCTGAAAATGGCGCTGGCCATGGTGCTCCGCGACCTGAAACGCGCCGGCCGCTGTTACGTGAAACACGAACGCAAACAGGGGTGTTTCCATATCACGGCAAGAGGAGACGTATAACCCCAACCAACGGAAACATGTTCGCTTCGTTTGCCATCTTATCCCCTTGTTTCGCCTCCCTTTTCTGGGCGGTATTCCTGCTCTGCAAAACGAAGACCAACAACCGGGCGCAGAATGCGTGGGCGCGGCTCCAGCTGCTCAGCACCATCCTCGCGTTCATCTGGGCTACGCATCTGCTGACCGATGCCGGCCAGCATCCGTTGTACGTGCTGGAGATCGTGGAAGGGGTAGTCGTTATGTGGCTCCTGCCCTTCCTCTATTTCTTCTTCCGGAAACTTACCAATGAAAAGCCGTTGGGGTGGATCGATTATGCCAGCTTATTACCGGGCGTCTTTTTCGGGGTGGCCATCGCCGGGTTTTATGCGGTGATGGGACTGGAGGAGGCCGAGCGTATGCTGCACGTGATGGCGAACAACAAAGGACAACCAGGCTCCCTTACCGATCCGATCTATCAGTGGTATTACCTGATAAGCGTTACGGCGTTCAACCTCGTTTTCCGCCTGGGTCTCCTGTTCCTGATCGCCTATGCCTGTATCCGGTATTTCCGGTACAGGCGGCGCCTCGATGAGTTTTATTCCGATCCGGAAGGACAGTCCATGCCCAATTACCGGATCCAGTTGATCGGTACGTTTTTGTACCTGTTGCTGTTGGCCGTAGCCGCCGTGGGACGTTTCTATTACAAAGAACATCTCCCGGCCGCCTCCCTACTGATGCTTACCATGGCCGTTTTGGTGTTTTTCATGGGGTACAACGTGGCGCTCATCCATTACTCGGCCAGCGAACTGGCAGTCGCCCAGCAGCAAGCCGATCAGGAAGCCGAAGAAGGGGGATATGCCCACAGCACATTCGAACAGGCTGATCCCGCGACCACCCTTGCGGACGGTACACGCTGGAGCGAATTGCAATCGGCTTTCGAACAACTGCTTGCCAGGGAACAATCCTTCCTGCAATGCAACCTGCGACTGGACGATGTGGCACGTATCATGCACACCAACCGCACCTATATCTCACGAATGATCAACGAATCGTACGGTTGCTCCTTTTCGGACATCATCAACCGCCACCGCATCCTCCACGCCCAGCGACTGATCCGCAACGACCACCAACTGAGCCAGGAACAGATCGCCGAACAGTCCGGCTTCACCACCGCCCCCTCCTTCAGCCGCATGTTTAAGCAACAAACCGGCCTTACATACAGGGAATGGCGGCAACAACAGGTGGAGATCTGAAAAAAAAAATTGCATCTGCGCTGTGCAATTAAAATAATGTGCTACATTTGCATCCGCAATCAGGTGTGATAGCATCGTTCATACATGTAAGGCCCAGGTGGCGGAATTGGTAGACGCGCTCGTTTCAGGTGCGAGTGTTGAGAGACGTGCAGGTTCGAGTCCTGTTCTGGGCACAATAATAATCGCTTAATCAGTTGTTAGTCAACGATTAGGCGATTTTTTTTATCTCCGCAGGCACACTGTAGCCCTCTGTATGATAACCGACCCGCTTACCATTTACATCCCTTCCCGGAACACGTTCTTCAACGGAAGGAATAAACGCTCGATCAGGCGGAGGTCGGCGGTAACGATCTCTGCGGTGGCGGGCATCTGTACCTCCTATACGTTATTTGGGCTTTTTCTCAATGTTGGTACAGTGCTACGAAGGTTGGAATGACGTATTACACGGTATTTGGGGAAAACTGCTTCCACCTTCCACTAAGGGGTGTTATCGTGCAGGCTTACACTATGTTAGACAGTGGAAGGAGGGCGTGTTTTTCCTTCCACTTTCCCTCCACTCTCCTTCCACTGTGTGGCAATCATTCCGGCAATCTCGTAGGGTGTCCCATTTTGAAATGGTACACCCGGCATTCCTATCTGCGTGTAGATGTTGATCCATCTGCATGTAGATGTTGTGCTGACAACATCCAGACGTTGTCCGCACAACATCCAGATCTTGTCCGCACAACATCCGGACGAAGATTGAAATGTTGACATCTTTTTTTGTTTTTCAATGTGTCGCTCAAAACTTCTACCTATGATTGTGTAATCATTTACCTATGGTAGTTCAAACATCTACCTATGGTTGTCAGATCATCTACCTATGGTAGTTTTCCCCCTTTGCCGGCACAACATACACGTGCAGATGGATCAACATCTGCACGCAGATTGAAATGCAGGGTGTCCCATTTCGAAATGGGACACCCTACGAGATTGCCGGAATGATTGCCACGCAGTGGAAGGAGAGTGGAGGGAAAGTGGAAGGAAAAACACACCCTCCTTCCACTGTCTAACATAGTGTAAGCCTGCATGATAACACCGCTTAGTGGAAGGTGGAAGCAGTTTCCCCCAAACTCCGTGTATAGGGGTGTCAGCCATACCATCCATAACTATTCCGTGCACCGTACTAATCCACCGCGATATCGTAGGCGGCCAGCAAACCCGGGAGGCCAGGGAGGGAGAAGAGGGCTTTGCGGATCCGGTTGGCTTCCGGGTGGATGATGTAGCGGGAGGCGGTACGGAGATCGGCTTTCTCCAGGTTTGTATGGTCGAAGACAGCACCCGCCAGGTCGCAGCCATCGAAAGAAGCTTCCGCCAGATCGGCTTCCGCAAAGTCCACTTCCTGTAGTTGGCATTGCGCGAAACGTGTTTTCCGGATTTTCAGTTGATAGAACGACGAGTGGTTCAGCACGCAGCGCTCGAAACGGAACGAGAGGCCGAACAGGTTACCGTTTTCGAAATGAAGCCCCAGCAGCTTGCAATCCACGAACGCCACCTCCCGGAAAGCCGTACCAAAGAGCTTCGCCAGGCTCAGGTTACAGCCTGTAAACGTACACTCGGAAAACTGGCAGTTGGACAGGTCGGCTTCATACAAATCACAGTTCACGAACGTGCAATTCTCGTACACCCCTTGCGGCAAAACACCCGTTTCACCGCCGATATGGCTGTATGTCTGATCCTGGAAATAGTGCATGGACAGATCGGTCTAAATGTTAAGAAGGGCAAATATAGCGAGAAAGATGGGATCGTATCCGGATTCCACCGATTATTCTCCCTATCTTTGGTGAGTTATCAACAAGTAGGGCCAGTTTTCAACAGTACGGCCAATGTTTTGGCTAAATGAGGCTTATATTAGGCTATTAATCGTTAGTTTTGTGCCCGAAAAATTGGACGTACCATATGGGAAAAATTATTGCGATCGCCAACCAGAAGGGAGGCGTGGGAAAGACTACGACAACGATCAACCTCGCCGCATCGCTGGCTGTACTTGAGAAGAAAGTATTGGTAGTGGATGCCGACCCGCAGGCCAACGCCTCTTCGGGACTGGGTGTGGATCTCCGTACCGTGCAGCTTTCCATCTACGAATGCCTGGTGAACGGCGACGAGGCGAAACAGGCCATCGTCCCTACCGAAGTGGAGCGGTTGGACATCATCCCATCGCACATCGACCTGGTAGGCGCTGAGATCGAGATGCTGAACATGGAAGGACGCGAACGCATCCTGAAGAAAACACTGGAGCCGCTGAAGGAAGCCTACGATTATATCCTGATCGACTGTTCGCCCTCCCTGGGGCTGATCACCGTCAACTCACTGACGGCGGCCGATTCGGTCATCATCCCCGTGCAATGCGAATATTTCGCCCTCGAAGGGATCAGCAAACTGCTGAACACCATCAAGATCATCAAATCCAAACTGAACCCGAAGCTGGAGATCGAAGGATTCCTGCTCACCATGTACGACGCACGCCTAAGGCTCGCCAACCAGATCTACGAAGAGGTGAAACGCCCGTTCCGCGACCTGGTGTTCAACACCGTGATCCAACGCAACGTCAAGCTGAGCGAATCGTCGAGCTACGGTAAGCCGGTGATCCTCTACGACGCCGAATCCAAAGGCGCCCTCAACCACATCCAATTAGCAAAAGAACTGATAAGCAAAAACGTATGACGGCAGTAAAACGATCGGCTCTTGGCCGCGGATTAGACGCATTAATCACGATGGACGACCTGGCGACAGGCGGCTCGTCGTCGATCAGTGAAATCGAACTGAGCAAGATACAACCCAACCCCGACCAGCCCCGTACCGTCTTTGAAGACGAAGCATTGGACGAACTTGCCGCATCCATCCGCGCCCTCGGTGTGATCCAACCCATCACCCTGAAGGAAACGGAAACGGGACGGTACATGATCATCTCCGGCGAACGGCGTTACCGCGCGTCCCTCCGTGCCGGGCTGGAACAGATCCCCGCCTACATCCGCAAAGCCGAAGATGAGAATGTGGTGGAGATGGCGCTGATTGAGAATATCCAGCGCGAAGACCTCAACTCCATCGAAATCGCCCTCGCCTACCAGAAACTGATCGACAGCTACGGGCTTACCCAGGAACGGCTCAGCGAACGCGTAGGGAAGAAACGGACGACGATCGCCAACTACCTCCGCCTGCTGAAACTGCCCGCCGAGATACAGGTGGGACTGAAAGACAAGAAGATAGACATGGGTCATGCCCGCGCCCTGATCCCGGTGGAAGAGCCCGGGAGACAGTTGGCTTACTACGAACGGATCCTGGCAGACGGCCTCTCCGTACGCGCTGTGGAAGACCTGGTGAGGAAAGCCTCCGAAGGTGAAGCGGCACAGACGACCCGGACGCCGAAAATCCAGTCGCAGCCGGAATTCAACCTGCTGAAAGACCACCTCTCCCGCTTTTTCCATACCCCGGTGCAGCTCACCTGCAACGACAAGGGGAAAGGGAAGATCACCATCCCGTTCCGATCGGAAGAAGAACTCGAAAAACTAATCGGCTTATTGGATAAACTGAAATGAGTAAGGGCGGCATACTCCTGTTAGCGTGGTTACTCTGTCTTTCCGTAACGGGAAAGGCACAGGAAGTGGTGAAGGAAGCCGCCGACACCATCCGCCATGAACAACGGGAAGCCCGGAAAAAGATATCCGCCGAAAACACGGAGGTGAGCGTGGTGATCCTCGATGATTCCATACGCATGCCGAAAAACGGACAGGTAACGGCGTTCAAGCCGGATCCCACCAAGGCTACCCTCTACGCCCTGATCCCGGGGCTGGGACAGATCTACAACCGCAAATACTGGAAACTGCCGCTGGTATATGGCGGCTTCATGGGGTTCTATTACGCCATCTCGTGGAACAACCGTAACTACCAGGACTACAAACAGGCGTATTTCGATGTGGTGACCGAAAATACCGCTCCGGATGCCAGTTGGCGCGACTTCGTGCGTACCCCGGGGATGTCCAAGGAAGAGCAGGACAGCTATATGAAAGGCAACACGTCTTTCGAGAATGAATTGAAAAGCAAAAAAGATTATTTCCGCAGATACCGCGACCTGAGTATCATCCTCTCCGTCGGGTTCTATGCGATCACGATTATAGATGCGTATGTGGATGCCCAGTTGTTCGACTTCGACATCTCACCCGATCTCTCCATGCGCCTGGAACCGGTTTATACACCTCCTACCAGTGTCAGCTCGCGCACATACGGATTGAATTGCAGTTTCACTTTTTAGTTAGATTATTGGCATGAAAACACATTTTCTTCTTCTTGCAATCCTCCTAAGCTTCACCCCCGTCCTGCATGCGCAGGAAGAAACAACCGCCGTCACGAACGAGGGAGGGCGCTACTCCGAACTTTCATCGGATGCCGTCGTTTCCGAGATCGGCTTTATCCCCGAAATCATGGATGCGAATGTGGACAGCCTGCTGCATACCTGGCATGTACAGTTCTTCAGCAAAGAGGAAGCGTTCTGCCATGACGACGACAAGAATGTGTATTTCCCCGACTCGATTTACCGCCAACGGTTGGAGAGCCTGCCGAATATCGTGTCACTGCCCTATAATAAGATCGTGCGCGATTGTATCGACCTCTATGCCGAACGGCGACGGGGATTGGTACGCTACCTGCTGGGGATGGCGGATTATTATTTCCCGATCATCGAACAGGCGCTCGACGAACAGGGCTTACCGCTCGAACTAAAGTATCTGGCCGTGGTGGAAAGCGCGCTGAATCCGGTAGCCTTGTCCCGCGTGGGAGCCAGTGGCATGTGGCAGTTCATGCTGCCCACCGCCAAAGGGTACGGACTGGAGATCAACAGCCTGGTGGACGAACGCCGCGATCCGGTCAGATCCACGTATGCCGCCTGCCAATACCTGAAGGATATGTATGCCATTTACGAAGACTGGACACTGGTGCTGGCGGCCTACAACTGCGGCCCGGGCAACGTAAACAAGGCGCTTCGACGGGCAGGGGGGAAAACGGACTTCTGGGAAATCTACCAGTACCTGCCGAAAGAAACACGTTCGTACGTGCCGCTGTTCATCGCCGCCAATTACATCCTGAATTTTTACTGCGACCATAACCTGTGTCCGGTACAGACCAACCTGCCGCTGGCGACAGACACGGTCATGATCAATCGCATGCTCCACATGGAACAGGTATCGGACGTCCTGAATATTGATATGGAACAGCTCCAGGCGCTCAACCCGCAATACAAACGGAATATCGTTCCGGGTAGCGAACTGAAACCGGCGGTATTGAAATTGCCGGCCGTTGAGGCATACGCGTTTGTGGATAAGACCGATACTATTTTCGCATGCCGCGCGGAGGAACTGTTGGGCAGCTACCTGGCAGCCCAATCACCGGAAGGTACAAAATCAGGCGATATGCGCCGTGAAAAGATCACCCATGTAACTGTCAGCGGAGAAAACCTATATACCATCGCCAACAAATACGGCGTCACCGCCGCCAATATCCGCAAATGGAACGGCCTTGCTTCCAACCGGGTAGGCAAAGGGAAACGACTGACGGTGTATATCGACAACGGAGGGGTGAAGTATGCCGCCAACAGCTCTTCCGCCAAATCTACCCAACACCAGGCGGCAACGGTGAAACAGGCACCGCCTACCGAAGCGAACGTCAAGGCAGCTCCCATGAACCCCGCGGATCAGGGGGGGGACAAGAAAGGGTATGTAACCTACACCGTACGATCCGGCGACTCCCTCTATACCATCTCCAAAAAATACCCGGGTATCTCCACCGCCAATATCCAGAAAGCGAACAACCTTTCCAATTCGCGCATCAAACCGGGACAGGTGCTCCGGATCCCCGTAGGATAAGTATGACGCCATCCCTCATATTTGTGATGAAATAAGGAAAGGTTCCTGAATATTTCTTTATATTTGCGATCACTCCTTTTTTAACAGGAGGGAAAAACCCATGAGCGATAAGAAGGAAACAATAACCCCGGAGGAAAAAATGGTGCAGGATGAGTTCCAGGCGCTGTTGAACGATTATCTGGATTCGAACCACCGCCGGAAAGTGGACCGGATCACCAAAGCTTTCAATTTTGCCAATGATGCGCACGCCGGAGCCAAACGCCGGTCGGGCGAACCCTATATCATGCACCCGCTGGCCGTGGCTCGCGTCGTATGTAAAGAGATGGGACTGGGCTCTACGTCTATCTGTTCCGCCCTCCTGCACGACGTGGTGGAAGATACCGAATTCACAACGGAAGATATCAAGAACATGTTCGGGGAGAAGATCGCACAGATCGTGGACGGGCTGACCAAAATATCGGGTGGTATCTTCGGCGAACATGCTTCGGCACAGGCGGAGAACTTCCGCAAGCTGCTGCTCACGATGAGCGACGATATCCGCGTGATCCTGATCAAGATAGCCGACCGCCTGCATAATATGCGTACGCTGGGGTCAATGCTCCCCGCCAAACAATACAAGATAGCCGGGGAAACGCAGTACCTCTACGCCCCGCTGGCACACCGCCTGGGGTTGTTCAGTATAAAGACCGAACTGGAAGACCTCAGCTTCAAATACGAACATCCGCAGGAATATGAGAACATCAGCGTCAAACTGAAAGCGAGCGAAGGCGCCCGCCAGGCGGTGTTCGAACGGTTTGCCATCCCGGTGGATGAAAAGCTGAAAGCCATGGGGCTGCATTACGACATGCGCGCCCGGGTCAAATCGGTCTATTCCATCTGGAATAAAATGCAGGCGAAGAACGTGACGTTCGACGAGATATACGATATCTATGCCGTACGTATCATCTTCGACCCGCTGCCGGATGTGGACGAGAAAAACCAGTGCTGGGATATCTATTCGGCCATCACAGATATTTACCGTACCCGCCCCGACCGGATACGTGACTGGGTGAGCCGCCCCAAAGCCAACGGTTACCGTGCCCTGCACCTCACCGTGATGGGACCCGACGGACAGTGGATGGAAATCCAGATCCGCAGCCGGAAAATGGACGAGATCGCCGAAAAAGGCTTCGCCGCCCATTGGAAATACAAAGAAAACAATGTGGAAGAAGACAAGGAACTGGAGAAATGGATCCAGACCATCACCGAGATACTCGATGATCCGAACCCAAACGCCCTCGACTTCCTGGATACCATCAAGCTGAACCTCTTTACAAACGAAATCTTTGTCTTTACCCCGAAAGGCGATTTGAAAACCTTGCCGCAGGGGGCGACGGCGCTCGATTTCGCCTACGACCTGCATACCGACATCGGTAACCATTGCATCGGCGCAAAGGTCAACCACAAACTGGTTCCCCTCAGCCATCTGCTGAAAAGCGGGGACCAGATAGAGATCCTTACCTCTCGTGTACAGGAACCGCAATACGAATGGCTCAACTTTGTCACCACCGCCAAAGCGCGTACCAAAATTGACGCCGTCCTGAAACGCATACGCAAAGAAGCGGTCAAGGCGGGGGAAAACAAAGTGATCGCCGCCTTCAAACGGGCGGAAACGGAACCAACGACCTTCAATATCGAGAAACTATCCATCTACCTGGGATTCCCCAAACGGGAAGAATTCTATTACGCGGTGGAGAAACAAGACGTGAGCATTCCGGACGGTATCCGGAAGATCGTGAAAGAAAAGACCGATAACCTGCTCTTCAAATATGTCAAGCAAGCGCTTCGTGTCAGCAAGAAAAAAGCAGAAGAGACTGGGCCTGTCAAACCGGAAACAGCGCCTAAAGGGAAGCCTAAAATAGACAAATCGCAGCCGTACCTGCTGAAAGAAGAAGCATATGAACGCAACTATGTAATCGCAGAATGCTGCAAACCCATTCCGGGAGACGATGTGTTCGGGTTTATCAACGATGATGGCAATATCATCGTGCATAAGCGTTCGTGCGGTATCGCCATGCGGCTGAAGAGTACCTTTGGCGAACGTATCCTCAATACGGAATGGAGCAGCCATAAACTCTCATCGTTTGAAGCGACACTGGAGGTAAAGGGGATCGATTCCATCGGTGTACTGACTGCGATCTCGAAAACGATCTCCGAATTCAACGTCAATATCCAACGGCTGCTGATCGAAGCCAAAGACGGCTTCTTTGAAGGAAAGATCAAGATGAAAGTGCACGATGTGGAAGACATCCAGAAAATGTGCGTAGCCCTCTCCAAAATCGAACAGGTCAAATCCGTGGGCCGTATTGCGGAATAAAGAAAATTTCAGTGGTTTACCGGAGCTCCGGTATGGATAAAACAAAAGGGGAACCGACATCACGTCGCTACCCCCTCCCTTAACTTAAACGCCAAAACTAAATCTAAACAAAAAACACAAATAATGATATATGTTTTATTTCTTTTCGTCTCTCTGTTTTTCATTCTTCCAGCCATCCCGACTTCTGTCGTCTTCATTCCTCATGAAATACCGGGCGAATTTAAATTCTGCCACCCTGTACTTGTAGAGCTTGGCCGGAGGAAGAATCTTCTTAAACTGTGCGTAATATTCTTTCTCCAATTCCGCTTCTTTGACACCTACCTCCAGACATTCGTCGATTGTCTTCAGATACTCGGCATCCGTAATATTTTTTCGCTTATCCAATTCCCTGGAGAGTTTGCGGCAATCGTTGCCGACTTCAAATTTCTTTTGACGTAACTCGTTACACAGTGGAATGAATAAAGCAGCTTCTTCCGGTGTGAGCCCCATCTCCGATGTGATAAACGCATTCCGCTTGGCGATAAATGCTTCCCGATCGAACGCCCGCCCCGGATTATTCTGCTGAGCGGACAGAGTGATAGGCAACAAGACCGAAATCGCTACAAATGTAACTAAAAATATTTTACGCATACAAGTTTTTATTACAAATAAAACTGAAAATCTTTTTTTTATTTACATTTTATTCAACACCGGCCATTTCTTCCTCCAGGATAAAACTGGCATAACGCGATTCGATATAATCGAGGTACTCCGCATCTTCTTCCGAAATCAAATCCGACGCGGAAAAAGTGGACAGATTGGCCGCCTTTTCAGAGCGAACGAGCAGCGAGTCCATCCTGTTCCCGTTTTCGTCCGACTGATTGAAACCGATCATGACGTCGAAAAACAGCCCTAACCCGGCAAACACAGCCGCCAGGTATAACCAGGGACGTACCCTTTCGGAAAACGACACACGGCGTGCTTCTTCCACCTTCGGCTTTTCCGGCAACTGGCTCATGATCTGCGAAGTGAGCCCCTCCATGTATCCGTCAGGCATCCGAAAAGGGTTTTTCCCTTTCATTTGTTCCAGATTGGTTTGTTTTTTATCCATACCTAATTCTTGTTAACGACTGTTTGACTATCGGTCGATTAAAAGGTTTAAATGTCTTTTGTTAAAAACTCCTCGATTTTTTTGGTGGCATGATGATAGGATGCTTTCAGCGCGCCGACGGACGTACCAAGGATATCCGACATCTCTTCATATTTCATCTCATCATAATATTTCATGTTGAAAACCAACCGTTGTTTTTCAGGTAAGGTGAGGATGGCCGTCTGTAATTTCATGTCCGCTTCATTGCCGTCGAAATAGTCGTCGCCCTTCAGCCGGTCGAGCAGGAAAACATCGGCATCATCCATCGATACATTATTCAGGTTCCGCTGCCGGTTTAAAAACGTGATACATTCGTTGATCGCTATTTTATGCAACCAGGTGGACAGTTTGGCTTCTCCCCTGAAAAAATCAATATTCGTCCAAGCCTTCATAAACGTATTCTGCAAGAGGTCGTTCGCATCATCATGGGATAAAACCATTTTACGTATCTGCCAATATAGTTTTTCCCCATATACGCCGACAACGTTGGCAAAAGCCTCTCTTTGCCTGTCGGGATCCCGCAATTGGGCAACTAACTCATCTTCGGTATAAGAATGCATCTTTCAGATTTTGCGTAAAAATAGGTAAATACTTCTGATTAACGGCATATTACACACTTAAAAAGCACAAACGATCTTATTCCATGGTCTTGGCCTCGTTCCATATCCGCTCCATTTCCTCCAGCGGCATCTCTTTCAGGGGGCGGTTGACGCGGGCGGCATACGCCTCCAGGTAATTGAAGCGGTGAATGAATTTACGATTCGTACGTTCCAGGGCATTGTCCGGGTTGATCTTATACAGGCGGGCGGCATTGATGAGGCTGAAAAACAGGTCGCCGAACTCATCCTCCATCTTATCCGCATCCATCCGGCTAATCTCCGTTTGCAGCTCACCCAGTTCCTCGCGTACCTTATCCCATACCTGTTCGCGTTCTTCCCAATCGAAGCCCACATTCCGCGCCTTATCCTGTATGCGGTGCGCTTTCACGATCGAAGGCAGGGCTGCGGGGACACCTTCCAGCACCGTTTTATTACCGCCGTTTTCCTTCAATTTGATCTGTTCCCAGCTTTGCTCCACCTGCCCGGCAGTTTCCGCTACCGCCGAACCGAATACATGGGGATGGCGGAAGATCAGCTTATCACACAGGGTATCGCATACATCTTTGATATCAAAAGATTGCTTTTCTTCGCCTATCTTGGCATAGAAAACGATATGCAGGAGCAGGTCGCCCAACTCCTTTTTGATATCCGATTCATCTTCCCGGATGATGGCGTCACACAGCTCATACGTCTCTTCAATCGTATTCGAACGCAGGCTCTCATTCGTCTGTTTCCTGTCCCAGGGACATTTCACCCGCAACTCATCCAACACATCCAGCAGGCGGCCGAAAGCCGCCATCTTCTCTTCTCTCCCTCCCATCAATCATTAATCATTAATCATTATTCTTTATATCGCTTCAGTCCATTCCGGAGGAATGCCACATAGCTGGCCACATCTTCATTGTATGCATACGAGGGACCTAAGGGCATCCCGTTGTTGTCGAGCAACACATAGAACGGCTGGGCGTTGGCTCCGAACTTGCTGCGTTGGAGGTAGCTCCACTTATCTCCTACCGTTTTAATCTTACGCAGACGGCCGTGTTCTTCGATCTCGATCGTCTCGGGCAGGCGGGTTTTATCATCCACAAACAGGGTGATCAGCACATAATCGTTTTCGAGGATATGCTTCACCGTCGGATCCGTCCAGACGGCATTCTCCATCTTCCGGCAGTTCACACAACCATAGCCTGAGAAGTCGATCATCACCGGTTTATTGAGCAGCCGCGCCTTTGCCATGCCGGCCTCATAATCGTCGAACGGGGCATGTACCTCATCCTCATACAAGCTAAAGTCTTGCGTATATAACGGAGGAGCGAAAGCGCTGATCGATTTCAGCGGAGCGCCCCATAAGCCCGGAACCATGTACAGTACAAAGGCGAAGGAAATGATCGCCATGAAGAGGCGGGAAACCGAAACATGCTTCATCTCACTATCATGCCTGAAACGTATTTTCCCCAACAGATAGAAGCCCAGCAGGGCGAAGATCACCATCCACAACACCAGGAACACTTCCCGGTCGAGGATACGCCAGCCATACGCCAGGTCGGCCACGGAAAGAAATTTCAGCGCCAAAGCCAGTTCAAGGAAACCGAGCACCACCTTCACGGAATTCAGCCAACCGCCCGACTTGGGCATCGACTGCAACATATTGGGAAAAACGGCAAATACGCCAAAGGGGATCGCCAAGGCCAACGCAAAGCCGAACATGCCGATAGCAGGGCCGAAAAGCGAACCCATCGATGCCGCCTGTACCAACAAGGTGCCAATGATCGGGCCGGTACAGGAGAAAGAGACCAGCACCAACGTAAACGCCATAAAAAATATACTCAGCATACCCGACGTGGAATCGGCTTTGCTATCCAGCTTATTCGTCCACGATGCCGGAAGCACCATCTCAAAAGCCCCGAAGAACGAGATGGCGAACACCACCAGCAACGCACAGAAAAGCAGGTTGAACACCGCATTGGTAGAAAGATCGTTCAAAGCGCTGGCACCGAATATACCCGTGATAAGCAATCCCATCACCAGGTAGATCACGATGATGGAACACCCATAGATCAACGCGTCGCCTATCGCCTTGCGGCGGCTCTTGGTACGTTTCAGGAAGAAGCTGACCGTCATCGGGATCATCGGCCATACGCAGGGGGTAAGCAGTGCGATCAGCCCGCCCAGGAATCCCGCCAGGAAAATATACAACCAGGAACGGTCGGCGGCCGAGACCGTGCTGTCGCCAAACGTTTTCAGCTCATTGATAACCGGCTTCCACAACGAGGCGTTTTCCATCAACGCCGAAGGGAGTCCGGAAGAAGGGGTAACAGCAGACGGGCCGTCCATGGAGGCGACTTCCTGTTCCACCACCATGCTCTCCGAAAGGGAGTCGCCGGCGACAGCGGCCAACGGTTCAGTCGCCGCCGGATTATCCGTACTTGCCGCATCCATCCGGATGTGTTTCTTATCAAACGAAAAATCGACGCGATCCGGAGGCAGGCAGGTTTCATCGTTGCAAGCCATAAATTCCAGATCGCCGGCCAGCTTGAACGCGGCCGGATCGGTCACCTTGAACGGCTGGGTGAACGATACCGTACCGGCATACCACCGCAGCTCCATGGAGAATAGCTCGTCGTACACCGTGGTGGGTTTCTTGGATGCCACCGGTTTACCGATCAGTTCGAGCCCTTTCGCGGTTTCGAAGGTGAACGAGGTGGACACCGGTCCTCCCGACGGCAGATCCATATCATACAAATGCCAGCCCGGCTGGGCGGTGGCGGTAAATACAATCGCTTTTTCCGGCGTTCCCGGATCTTCTATATGCACCTTCCATTTGACAGGATCCAGTATCTGTGCCTGTGCAAGCAGCGAGACACATACCAGTATTATGACCGTTGAGAATTTTTTCATTTGGATGATCGTTTATTGTCTTGTTCCTATATATAATAATGTATTACTTCGCTAAGGAGGAGAAGGCGGCAGGCACCTGTGTTTCGAATCGCATCTGTTCACCCGAAACCGGATGGATAAAGAACAGTTTCCGGGCATGTAACATCAGCCGGCCGGCGGGATTGGTGGCGGCGCCGTATTTAACATCGCCTGCTATCGGGTGACCGATATCCTGCAACTGTGCGCGTATCTGGTTCTTCCGGCCGGTCTCCAGCGACAACTCAAGCAATGTATAATGGTCGTTACCACGTAAGGTCTTGTAGCGGGTCACGGCCTCCTTTCCTCCTTCGGCCACCACATAGACCTGCATGCCGGCGTTCTCCGCCAGGCTGGAGACGAGCAGGTCGGCCTCTTTCTCCGGCTTCCCTTCCACCACAGCCACATAGCTGCGATCGGTGATCATCCGGTTCCAGTCCGACTGCAATTTCTCCTGCACGCCCCGGTTGCGGGCAAACATCATCAGGCCGGATGTTTCCCGGTCGAGCCGGTGCAGGATGAAGATCTTGTTCCGGGGATTTTCTTTCTTCACGTATTCACTCAACAGGTGATAGGCCGTACGCTCCTTCACTTTGGCGTTGGCCACGGAGAGCAATCCCTCCCGTTTGTTCACCACGATCAGGCTGTCGTCTTCCCATACGATCGTCAACGACGGATGGCTGAACGCCACTTTACCCCGTTCATAGCTGATCGTCACCACATCATTCGGTTCGAGTGGCGCATCAAACTGGCTGGTCACCCGGCCATTCACCGCTATCTGGCCATGTGCAAGCAGAGCCTTCACCGAGCTACGGCTTTGCTCTTTCAGCAGGTCCGATAAAAAAGGGAGCAGGGCGGTCTTTTCCTGCACCGTCACTTTCCGTCCGCGTGGCGCCCGTTGCGGAATACTCTTGTTCATTAGGGAACGTTTTGCCATTTTTTCCTCATCTATATATATTGTATGCAAAGATACAGGCATTTAGGAAAGAGCGCAACAAAAGTGGCACTTGCTAACGATTTTTTTATTTTCACACCCAAGCCTATGGCTAAATCCATATTTTTCGGCATAAAAGCAAAAAAACACACCTGGGGAATTGGATTTTTAGCATCTTTTCACTTTCTTTACGGCATTGAACCGAAGTATTTGTGTTCTTCTTTGTAGCACAAATATGGTTTCTTTGAAACAATTGTTTAAACCATCAATTGTTTAAACCATCAAGTATCAACACTCTTGCCAAGCCAAAGAAAGGAGAAAATACGGCTTGTTTCCATTGAAGTACCCTTTTTGTTTAACTAAACATGCTAAGCCATGAGACACAAACATGGATGCTTGGAGGAAGAATTGCGAATTTGAAGCAAAGGTGTTTCGTGACTTGGCTCTTAGATTGGGCTATGATGATCCCGGATTTACAGAGGGTACAGGGTATGTAGGTGATATGGGTCAATCTGATGATTTTAAACAAGAATATCAAACCTGGATTAACGCAATAGGAGAAAGGGGTTATTTCGACAACAATCAGTCCCAGTATGACAAATTCAATTCGTTATGTGCTCAATGGACCGGATATACGGGAAACTACAATAGTTCATTTAGGCCATCCATTCTTATTAACTTCTTCAAACGAAGACCCCCTACGCCTCCTCAGCCGTAATAAATTACTAACACATAAAACATAATGTTATGAATACTAAACATATTATCACGATTGGATTCTTGTTTTTATTTGCATGTTCCACACTGTATGGGCAGGCATCAGATCCATATTTCAACAAAAAAACTACAGAGACTTTGACCTTTTTAAGGCCAAAAGGTTACCATCCGAAATCCACTGAAGGCAGTTCGAACTATCGTGTTCGATTCAACCAGCAATATGTAGAAACAGCATACCCTTATTTCCATGAAATATTCGGGGATGTAAACCTGACTGATGAGGAACTCCATTTAACAAAATGGATACATTACAGCTTCTGGTTTGACAAAAAATTCTCTATTTACTATTTCAGTATTACTTATCCCAATAAATTGTTGTACAAACTCCCCGAATTGGAAGAAAAGTTGTATAAATTCGGCGTGCTATACCAGCAACAGATGAACATTTCACCATTCATTGAAATCTTTGGGAAAGACCTACCCAAAGGAGGGAGTATAAATACAGTCCTGTACGTATTTTTCCAATACCGGAAGGATCCGTCAAAGATACGATACCTTGAGTAAGTCAAACCTGTGAAAGAGGGAGCGGTGCCCACGCGAAAAGAGGATCGAAATGCATTTGCCCGGCATGAAAAAGGAGGGTAAACCGGAAGACATCTATGGATTTGGATATTTTTTTGTGCTAAATCGTTGTAAATTAAAAAATAATCTCTTCCTTTGCAGCGTGAAAGGGTTTTACCTTGAACGTACATAACATGTTTTCTTATTTCTTCAGTTACTTGTCGATTTCTTTTCTTCAAATTGCTCGTCGAATTAACTTCTCACTGTTACGAAATTCCGGTTGATTACTTTCATCAAGTAACACTTTTATTTTTTTAATTTCTTTTTTATGAACATTTACATTGGAAACCTGAACTACCGTGTTCGGGAAGATGATTTGAAACAGGTAATGGAAGAGTACGGAATCGTTGACTCCGTCAAGATTGTGAAAGACCGCGAAACTGGTCGTTCCAAAGGTTTTGCATTTGTTGAAATGCCGAACGATACGGATGCCAAAAGAGCCATCGAGGAACTTAACGAAGCTGAATACGAAGGTCGCCAAATGGTGGTAAAAGAAGCCAGACCCAGAATGTAATCGACTTTCGATCATCAAAAAACAAAAACTTCTGCCTATCTTTGGCAGAAGTTTTTTTTTGTTATCACATGTTCCAACTGAAAGGCTACTATACCCATCACTCCGCCTGGACACAATTGTTCATATTGCTCCTGCTGATCCTTTCCGGTGCGATCCTGTCGTCGTTCCTGGGATTAGGTATCTTCTTTGTCACTCATGGCTATTCGGCCAATATCTTTGCGTATCCCGGCATGCTGCGGTTGAACCAGTTCCTTTCGGCCATCGGCACATTTATCGTGCCGGCGCTGGGGATCGCCTGGCTATGCAGCCCGGATCCTAAAAGCTACCTCTCTATCCGGAAGCTGCCCGGCATCCATGTCTTTGGGCTCACCGTCGTCTGCCTGTTGCTGCTCACACCCGCTATTACGCTGACCGACCTGTGGAACCAGCAACTGCGCTTGCCGGAGTTCCTGCACCCTGTGGAAGACTGGATGCGGCAACAGGAAGAGGCCGCCCGGCAACTCACCGATATCTTCCTGTCCGATAAAAGCATTCCCGGCCTGTTCTTCAACCTGATCGTTATCGCCGTACTGGCCGGCATCGGTGAAGAGCTCTTTTTCCGCGGCGCCCTCCAGCGCATTCTCGCCAAGTGGACGGCCAACCATCATGCCGTGATCTGGTTTGCCGCCATCCTGTTCAGCGCCTTTCATATCCAGTTTTACGGATTCCTTCCCCGGATGCTGCTGGGCGCGTTCTTCGGATACTTGCTGTATTGGAGCGGGAATATATGGGTGCCGGTATTCGCCCATACGATCAACAACGCCATGGCTGTCGTCACCCTGTCCAGCGACACACTGAACACAAACCCCTATCTCACGGGTGAATTAACGCCGGAGCAGCAACTACCTTACGCCCTCGCCTCCCTCGTCTCCTTTATCCTCTTTATACTGGCCACGAAGGTACTGCGCAAACAGTTCCGCTGAATGGATCAGAAATCTTTTTTCCGAAGGACAAAGTCTTTACCCAGGTATTTTTCGCGTACGATCTCGTTTTCCGCCAATTCTTCGGCCGAACCCTGGAAAAGCACCTTGCCTTCAAACAACAGGTAAGCGCGGTCGCAGATACTCAGCGTCTCATACACGTTATGGTCGGTAATCAGGATACCGATATTCTTATGTTTCAGTTTGGCTACAATGCTTTGGATATCCTGCACGGCAATCGGATCCACACCGGCAAAGGGTTCGTCCAGCATGATAAATTTCGGGTTGATCGCCAGGCAACGGGCAATCTCCGCACGGCGCCGTTCACCCCCCGACAACTGGTCGCCGAGGTTCTTCCGCACCTTCCCCAACCCAAACTCGGCAATGAGGCTTTCCAGTTTCTCTTTCTGATATTCACGGGTAGTCTCCGTCATCTCCAGCACGGAGCGGATATTATCTTCCACCGACATTTTCCGGAAAACGGAAGCTTCCTGCGCCAGGTAGCCAATCCCGTTCCGCGCCCGTTTGTACACCGGGTATTTGGTGATCTCCATATCATTCAGGAAGATCTTCCCTTCATTGGGAGTCACCAGTCCTACCGCCATATAGAAGGTAGTGGTTTTCCCCGCTCCGTTCGGGCCGAGCAATCCCACGATCTCCCCTTGTTTTACATTGATGGATACATGGTTCACCACTGTTCGTGTCCGATATTTCTTAACCAAATCCTCCGTCCGGAGCATCATTACCTGTTCACCGTCCATAGATCAAAATAGATTTGCTGCAAAGAAACGGAAAAAACAGCATATAAGGATACAAACACCGCATGTTCTCATCAGAATAGGGTAGATACGTACAACAAACCTACCGAAATATATAAAAATCTTTAATTTTAAAGTTAAACAACGAACCTTTAACTTAGTTCTTTGTTTTGCCGCATGTAATTTTGCACCGGAATATTCATCAGACTAATGTATAATATATGACTAAGCGTTTTACTCAAACCACCCGTAACGGCCTATTATCTATAGGTATGGCTTGCATGTTGCTCCTGACTGCCTGTGTGGAAAAAGACATTTTTAACGGACCCGAAGACAATGGTCCCAGCAAAGAAGACTTCTTTGATTTCTCCACAACCGGCATTTACACCCTTGACATTAACTACGGATTGAAAGATTATCCCGTATTGTTCGAACTGTACACATCGAATCCGATGATCTTGGCAGATGACCACTACGCAAAAGCGGAAAACATCCAACCTATTTATCGGGCAGCCACCGATCAATCAGGCAAATTCAAAGGAGATATATCCTTACCTGCTTATGCAAAAACGATCTATCTGTACTGCCATTACCTGGGTACGGTCAGATGTGCCGAATTAACCATTAACGGCAACTCAATCAGTTTCGACCAGCAGACATACTTAGCCGAACTGTCAACACGCAGTGGTATAACAACACGCGCTACCACTTCGCAAGGATATACGATACCCAACAATTACCTCACGCTGGGAGGCTGGACAGACAAAGGCAAAGTGGACTATCTGTCTAATGGCGAACAACTCCCGGGAGATTTCCTTGCTCGTCTGACCAAATCAATCGTAAAGAAACAAACGTCAGAAAAAGATTTTGTTACTTCCCACCCAAGTCCGGATATCAGTATCACGCAACCGACATCGTTAAGTACGGTGATTATCTATAGTGATGCCGCCCATGAAGTAACGGTTGGCTATTTTACCTATCCTACAGGACAGGCACCTTCAAGTCCTGCTCAGATCACAAACCCGATCATTCTATTTCCGGCTGTATCAACGTCTATGGGAAATGCCGACATCGGTGATGAAGTAAAACTGAAATACTGGAACAAAACAACCGGGAAATATGAAGATGAATTTCCCGCTGGGGTTAGCATTAGTTTCTTCTTTATGGTAGATGCTTTCAAGAAAAACAAAGGCGACATCATCGTTGCAAGTGGGAAGGAACTCGAAGAAGAAAAATTATCTCAAAATGTGGATTACATTTTCTATTCCAATTCTTCACTGAACCAAAAACTGGCAAGCAAAGGAAAGAAAGACGCTCAGCGTACCGTCACCATGTCGGATGGGAACGGCCTGGCAGCCATCTGTTTTGAAGCCGATCTGAAAAAAGCATTTACAGTAGGTTCGTGGGACTATACAGACGTGATCATGTCCTTACGGTATGCAGAAAGTGCAACAAATACGCCTATGCCCGAACTGCCCGGAGAAAAGGAAGTACCTTCCAACAAAGAAAACTACTACGGCCTGTCGGGCACCATCGCTTTCGAAGATCAATGGCCGAGCAAGGGCGATTACGATATGAACGACATGGTGATCTATTACAACAGCACCGTATATAAAGATGTATCCACCAATAAGATACTCAAGGTGGTGGACGAGATTACGACCCGCCACTCCGGCGCCTCTTACGTTAACGGCTTCGGCTACCAGTTCCACAAAATACGTCCCTCTGATGTATCGAGCGTGACCGTGGCAACCGAAAGCGGTCTCACATCCGCATTTATGAAAGGCGAAATGCTGGAACCTGCGCAGGATCACCCCACGATCATCCTTTTCGACAATATGAATGAAGCCGTCAAAAAACTGGCTTCCTTCACCGTAACGACTACGTTCGCGGGCGATGGCATCAATGAAATGGATGTGCTTCCTCCGTACAACCCGTTCCTCATCGCCCAAACAGGCAAAGGACGCGGCACGGAGATCCACCTCACCAACTACCCGCCCACGTCACTGGCCGACCGAGACCTGTTGGGTAAGGGCGACGACCTGTCGAATGCAAACATTGGCTTGTACTACGTATCCAACGAGAACTATCCCTTTGCCATCTGCCTCAACAGCGCCTATTTCCAGTATCCGGAGGAGAAACAAAATATTGCCGTCGCCTATCCGAACTTTGCGAGCTGGCTGGAATCCAAAGGCGTCAGCAACAAAGACTGGTACATCAAATAATCGATATACAATTAGATATTACCACACCCACTCAAAGGCTGTATCCGCAGGGATACGGCCTTTTTTTTGTGCGTGGAGGCAGATATCCGGCCGTTTCGGCCCTATCATACAGACATTTCGCTTATCTTTGCACACCAGGTATGCCACTTTATCGTAAAAAGAACGCATGAATACATCGTTACACAGGTTTGGCGAATATACGCTGCTGATAGGCAAAAGCCTATCCATCCCACAGAAGTGGAGTATGTTCTTCAAGCAACTGATCAAGGAAATCTATAAGTTGGGGGTCGATTCGCTCTGGATCGTGATCATCATCTCGGTCTTTATCGGCACCGTTATCGCCATACAGATCTCCCTGAATATCCAATCGCCGCTCATTCCCAAGTTCACCATCGGATACACCACCCGTGAGATCATCCTGCTGGAATTCTCCTCGTCCATCATGTGTCTGATCCTCGCCGGGAAGGTGGGCAGTAACATCGCGTCGGAGATCGGCACCATGCGGGTGACCGAACAGATAGACGCCATGGAGATCATGGGAGTAAACTCCGCCAACTTCCTGATCTTTCCGAAGATGGCGGGACTGATGCTGTTTATCCCCGTGCTGGTGATCTTCAGTATGTTTACCGGGATACTCGGCGGTGTAGCCGCCAGCCACCTGGCAGGAGGAGGGATGACGCCTTCGTCGTTCGAATACGGCCTGCAATTCTACTTCAACTCGTACTATATCACCTACTCGATCATCAAATCGATCGTTTATGCCTTTATCATCTCTTCAATCGCTTCCTACTTCGGCTACTACGTCAAAGGCGGCGCGCTGGAAGTGGGGAAAGCCAGTACGAACGCCGTAGTGATGAGCAGTATCATGATCCTCATGGCCGACGTGATCTTAACACACCTAATGCTGACCTAACGATGGTAGAAGTAAAGCATATCACCAAGTCGTTCGACGGACGAACCGTGCTTAACGACATCAACGCCCTGTTCGAGAACGGGAAAACGAACCTCATCATCGGACGAAGCGGATCGGGGAAAACCGTGTTGATGAAAAACATCATCGGCCTCATGCTTCCCGACACCGGGCAGATCCTGTACGACGGGCGCGACCTCACCTCCATGAATAAAAACGAACTGAGCGAGATACGCAAGGAAATGGGTATGCTCTTCCAGGGATCGGCGCTGTTCGACAGCATGACGGTACTGGAGAATGTGCTGTTCCCCCTGGAGATGTTCTCCGGTAAATCATCCGCCGAACGGGTGAAACGGGCGCAATTCTGCCTCGACCGCGTGAACCTCTCCGATGCCGGCCATCTCTTCCCCTCCGAGATCAGCGGCGGGATGATGAAACGCGCCGCCATCGCCCGCGCCATCGCCCTCCAACCCAAATACCTCTTTTGCGATGAACCCAACTCGGGGCTCGACCCGAAAACGGCGCTCCTCATCGACGAGCTCATCCACGATATCACCACGGAATACCAGATGACCACCGTGATCAATACGCACGACATGAACTCGGTGATCAATATCGGCGACAATATCATCTTCATCAAGGAAGGGATCAAGGAATGGCAGGGCAACAAAGACGAGGTCATCACCTCCAAAAACAAAGCCCTGAACGACTTCATCTTCGCCTCAGACCTGTTCAAGAAGGTCAAGGAAATGGAACTCCACAACCAGGAAGGCTGATCCGCCTCTCCGTTTTTCCGAACAATCTAATCGTATATATGATGGAAACCGCACACGTCTATTTCACCAACCTGCGTACGAACGCATCCGCCAACCTGCTCCAGAAAATGGAACGCCTCGTGAAACAGGCCGGCATCCGGCAGATCGATTTCACGAAGCAGTTCACCGCCATCAAGATCCATTTCGGCGAACCGGGCAACCTGGCGTATATCCGCCCGAACTACGTAGCCCGCCTGTCCACCTTCCTCCGCAGCCTCGGCGCCAAGCCGTTCCTGACAGACAGCAACACCCTGTATTCGGGTGGCCGCTCCAATGCGGTGGATCACCTGCAAAGCGCGATGGAGAATGGCTTCAACCCCCTCTCGGCCAAATGTGACGTGATCATCGCCGACGGACTGAAAGGGACAGACTTCCGGCAGATCCCCATCGACGGCCGCTACTGCCCGGCGCCGAAGATCGGCACAGCCGTTGCCGACGCCGACATCATCATCAGCATGAACCATTTCAAGGGACATGAGATGACCGGTTTCGGGGGAGCGCTGAAGAACCTCGGCATGGGATGCGCCAGCGTAGGTGGCAAGATGGAACTGCACTCGGCCTCCCAACCGCGGATCGTAACCGCCAACTGCACCGGTTGTAACATCTGTGTAAAGCATTGCGCACACCAGGCGATCCGGCTGGACGACTCACGCAAAGCGGTGATCAACTACGCCCTCTGTGTCGGTTGCGGCCAATGTGTGGCGCTCTGCCAGTATGCGTCGGCCGTCGTGGGAGAAGACGAAACATCCGAACGCATCAACTACAAGATCGCCGAATATACCAAAGCCGTCCTGCAAGGCAAGCCGCATTTTCACATCAGCTTCATCATGAACGTATCCCCGGAATGCGACTGCTGGAACCATAACGACGCCGCCATCGTGCCCGACCTCGGCATCGCCGCCTCCTTCGATCCCGTAGCCCTCGACCAGGCCTGCGCCGACCTGGTTATGCAAGCCCCTGCCCTGTCGGGCAACCGCCTCACCGACGCCCACCCGCAACCGCATCCCCACGACCACGAAGGCGACGACAAATTCCACCTCCTCCACCCCGACACCAACTGGCAAGCCGGTCTCCGCTACGCCGAAGAAATCGGTATCGGCACCCGCTCGTATGAACTGATCCGGGTGTAAGGTTTTCCCTGTTCATAGTCAAATAAAACGATCAACCATTCCTTTCGTGTTTCATTCAGGTTTATTTCCGGAATGAAGACTGTGATTTCCATATTATACCTATATTTGCTCTGTGGAAACAGCTTTTTACATCAATGAAACGGTGTTGACCTGGGCGTTGTCCAGAGCAGGATATAGCGCTCACAGCTTTGTGCAGAAGTATCCCAAATACCAACGAACCATAGACAGGGTCAAACCCTTTACCATGAAGCAATTGGAAGATTTCTCCCGTAAAGTGTACGTTCCCTTTGGCTACCTTTTTCTTCAAACGCCTCCCACGGAAACACTGCCCATCCCTTTTTTCAGGAGTGAGGGAGGGAATACGTCGATAAACATCAACGTCTATGACACCATCCTGCTATTGCAGCAACGACAGGAATGGCTGCGCGGTTACCTCACAGACAACGACTATCCTGAATTACCTTTTGTCGGCAAATATGCCAACATCCGGCATGTGCCCGAGATTGTGAAAGACATGAGAGACACATTGGGACTACGGGAAAATTGGGCGGCCGACTTTAAAACATGGGAAGAAGCCCTAAAGCATCTGTCTGCCTCCATTGAATCTGTTGGTATTGTGCCAGTATTTAACGGTGTGGTAGAGAACAATACACACCGGGTGATACCCGTAGAAGAATGCCGTGGCTTTGTATTGGTGGATCGATATGCCCCTTTTATGTTTATCAATAATGCCGATTTCAAAGCGGCTCAAATGTTTACTGTCGTTCACGAGCTGGCTCACATCTGGACAGGACATAGCGCCGGGTTTGATTTCAGGAAAATCCAACCCGCTCCCAATGCCACGGAGCTTTTATGTGATCGGATCGCAGCCGAGTTTCTGGTTCCGGCAGATGCCTTTAACCTGGTGTGGCAGAAGTATCCCGATGTAAAATATCTTTCCGGTCATTTCAAAGTGAGCGAGATCGTGATTGCACGTCGCGCGTTAGATACCGGAAAATGGAATCGCGAAACATTCATCACTTTTTACAACGCCTATAAACATCGGGCATTCCTCAAGAAAGAGGCACAGGTTACCAGCGGAGGCGATTTCTATGCCACAGCCCGAAAAAGGCTGAGTACCATTTATGTCACTCATATTAAAAACGCAGTAACCTCTTCCAAACTGCTGTACCGGGATGCCTATAAATTAACAGGGATGAAGGGAGATACGTTTGAGAAATTCTTTAGCGCACTATAGGAATGATTTACGTTGTTGATAGTAACTTTTTTATCCAAGCCCACAGAGCCACCTACCCGTTAGATGTCGTTTGCAGCTTTTGGTCGAAAGTGGCCGAGCTTGCCCATGCCGGTAAACTTATCAGTATCGATAAGGTGAAACAGGAAATTTACGATAAGAATGATGCCTTGGAAGAATGGTGCAAGGCAAATCTACCAGACGGTTTTTTCAAGGACTCATCTACAACGATGGTTGCTTATGGAAAAGTGGCAGGATGGGTAATATCCAAACAGGATCATTACGTTGAAAAAGCGATGAATGAATTTCTCGGTTATGATGAAGCTGATGCATTAATTTCACATGTCACGCCCGCATTAATACAGGGATTTTGTGTGACATGAGGCGAGTTCGGTGATGTCACACGTTGGCGCTATTATCATCTACTTCCGGAAAGATTGGCTGTGACATCAGTCCAAGCCGATGCCACAGCCATCTCACAAAGAGAACCCCTCTCCTCACCTCCTGTAATTCCCCGGCACCGGCTCATACATCGTAGCGTTTCCATAACTCACGCGGTGGAGTTTGTGGGCGTCGAGGATATCTTTGAGCCTGCGGATACCGGTGGTTCGGGTGAAACCGCAGAGGCGGCAAAATTCCTTGGTAGTGATGAAGGGATGATCCAGGAAATGGCCGGTGAGGAGGCCATCGATTTCAATGTCCGAATACTGCAGGGAGTGGTTCTTGTCGCGTGCTTTTTCCAGACGCGCGCCTTTGACCTGGTCTTTCCATTCCACGTCGGGACGGAAGACGATGTTTCGGACCTTCACCGATTCGGCACGGATCTCCTTGGGGGAGTCGATGGGCGGGCAACTGAGGGAGAGGCTGAAATACCCCATCCCTTCGAGGTGAACACGGCGGCCGGACCGCAGCTCAAACGCCACCGCTTCGGCCAGCGCATCGAGCGCCGCCTTCACATCGGCCGACGATAAGGAGGTTGATACTTTGATAAGGTCGGCCAGTTTCTGCGTGGTAGTGGTACCGGTTGTTTTCACACGGGCATGCAGTTTTGGCTTTTTCCCGCTCCCCACAGGAGCCGGGTTGGCATAGAAGTCATACTGTAATGACATAGTTTAGAGGTTTAAAATGTTATACAATCATTTATAAATCACGATCGCTTTCGATGGCCTGCCTGAAGATCTATGGTCGGCAACAGGTAGATCTGTTGTCATCCTTTAGCGGATCTGTTTCAGGCATTGGGATGCTTTCTTCGTCCCACAACTGTGAACACTTCGTCCCACGGCTATGGTCACTTCGTCCCACAAGCGTGGTCATTTCGTCCCACTACCGTGGGACGAAATGACCACAGCCGTGGAGTGAAGCCCCCACTAACATGGGACGAACCGTCCAGTGATATGGAGCGAAAAAATCATCCCGACAAAGGTACTAAATCTTCCTAATGATGACAACAGATCTTCCTAATGATGACAATAGCCGAATTAGCGCCTCCAGGATTTGCAAAGCCGGTCATCGCCACTCTATATTCGCCGCCGTAAACAAAATTTATACATATGAGAAAAATGTATCTGCAAGTAAAATGTGTGTATGAACGGCTGAAGACAGCGTGGTTGAATCGCAAGAAGAGACGTACGGAGGAAGCGCCGATGAAGGTCGTTATCCCGGAGTCGCAAACGGATGTCGTGCCCCCACCATCTCCCGTCCTTGCTTCCTCGCATGTGCGTACATTATTTAATGCGCTGGAACAACATCTACAGCAAACGTATGAGTTTCGCTTCAATGTCATCACGGAAACCAATGAGTACCGCTTGAAAGGCAGCGCGGATCCTTTCCGTCCGTTGGGCGAACGGGAAGAGAACACCCTCTGTATCCATGCCCATCAGCAGGGGATCGCCTGCTGGGACAGGGATGTGCGGCGGTACCTGCGATCCCTGTTAGTTCCCTCCTTCCATCCGATCCGGCAGTATATGGACGAGTTGCCGGTATGGGACGGCGAAGACAGGGTACGCCCCCTGGCTGCGCGTGTTTCCACCAATCCGTTATGGGTTGATGGTTTTCGTCTGTGGATGCTGGGAATGGCGGCGCAATGGATGGGGATAGACAACCTCCACGCCAACAGCGTAGCGCCCGTACTGATCAGTCGCCGGCAGGGACGGCACAAATCCACCTTCTGCAAAATGCTGTTGCCGAAAGAATTACAAGCGTATTACACCGACAACTACGACCTCAACGCCGAGTCGGGCGCTGTCCGGAAGTTGGCCGCCTTCGGATTGATCAACCTCGATGAGTTGGATAAATTCTCCGACCGGAAGATGGCGCTCCTGAAGAACGTCATGCAAATGGCCGACGTAAATTACCGCAAGGCGCATGAGAAAGGATATAGCGCCCTGCCCCGGATCGCCTCGTTCATCGCCACGTCCAACCATACCGGGCTGTTGAGCGACCCTACCGGCAGTCGCCGTTTCCTCTGCGTGGAGGTGGACAACAAGATCGACACCTCCCCCATCGACCACACCCAACTGTACGCCCAACTGAAAACCGAACTGCTGGCCGGCGAACGTTACTGGTTCACCGCCGACGAAGAGGCAGCCATCATGCAACGTAACGGCGGGTATCAGAAAATCGGCATGGAGAATGAAGTGTTCGGCTCCCGCTTCCGCATCCCGTCGCATCCGGAAGAAGGCGAATGGCTCACCTCCGCCCGTATCTTCGAAGATCTGAAAAAACATCACTCCGCTGCCATGAGCGACACCTCGCCCCGCTCGTTCGGCAAAACGCTCACCGCCCTGGGCCTCGAACGCCGCCATACCCGGCTGGGCACGGAATACCGGGTGGTGATAGGCGGAAAGGCTTCGGCCTGATATACGGGAGCCGGTATGTCAGAAGCAACCCGGCACACAGATGGCACAGATTAGACAGATGACCACGGATTTTTTTTGATTCAATCGTTTAAAAGGATCGATCCGTGGTCATCAGTCTCTGATACAGTGACATCAGGCACACACCCACATGTCACACTTTTTTCTTGTCGCCATGCGGCCGTGACATGTGACATCAGCAAAAGGGAAAGGGATTGAGGAGAGGTGGTACGCATACAATTTGGTGAGACCTCTACCCGTTTGAACATGCAATTGCCCCAAACATATCTATACCCAATTCTCTCGTTTGATGAGAAAATGTTGTACTTTTGTCTAAACTCATCAACCCGCAGATGTTTTTTGTACTGGAATGCGGCAACCAGGCAAAACTGGCTGTCTTTCATGGCAAACTACAGCAAACAGAATGGATGCCGGTTGAGGCTTTATCTGTACAGTTGACCGGATTGAATCTGGATACGGCATGGGGAAATATCATCCTATAAGTCGGCGGCACTTAAATAGAACCGGGCAACACGCTTGATGAACAAATCCGGCAGAATACATCCAATGCGCAGATACAGAAACAAATTGATGCGATCGAACGTAAGGTAAGAACAGAGAAGCAACCTAAACGGTAATTTGAGTTTGTACAGAAAATAAAGGAATTGGAAAGACATCTCAATAATGGATAGTAAGAAAATAGAACAAGCGGGTGTTGCAGCCGTAATTAATAGTATCTTACCATGTAAGACTCTCAGCTCATTTGTATCTGATAACGATAGAGAACCATCATGGGATGGACAGTTGAATATATATAAAAAAGGGGATCATGCTAAAAGTAATTTTATAGGACGTGTCCCGGTACAAGTAAAAGGAACCATTCAGAACAATCTATCCAAAGCTGAGATAGCTTTTCCTGTAGAAGTATCTGACTTGAACAACTATCTATCGGATGGTGGAGCTATTTATTTTGTTGTGTACATCAGTGAAACTATGCAGGACAGTAAAATATACTACTCCACTTTAACACCGGTTGTATTGAGGGGAATACTTAGAAATTGTAAATCCCAGACGACAAAGAGTATTAGATTAAAAGAGTTCCCATTAGATCCCAATAGAAAAACTTCTATCGTTAGAAATTTTTATGAGGATAGTAAAAGACAAGCCAGTTTCTCACATTCAAAACTTCCCACGTTAAGAGATCTGGAGAATAGTGATTCGAAGTTTGAATGGACAATGTCTGTGGTTGCATATGGATATGAAAACAAAGACTTTCATCAGGCCTTTTTTGAAAACGAAATATATTTGTATGCCAAAATGGGAAACGTCTCAATTCCTTTAGAAGATGGTCTTGTTGTTGTCGCTACCAGTGAAGAGGTCTTAATGAATGTTGCTGTAGATGGTAGAATTTATTATACTTCATATAAATTAAAAAGATCCAATAATAAGATAGACGTTTTTATAGGTGATAGCTTTCATATTATGTGTAATCTAAATGAAGGCGTTATCACGTCTTATGAGATTGAATGTGAACTATCTTCAAGTCTTAAAAATCGTACAGCTGATCTAGAGTTTATATTAGCTTTGTCTGAATCGAATAAGTTGTGTTTAGGTGAGAGAACGCTCACTGTCTCACCAAAAGAGAGTGTGAATTTTGAGGAAGAAGGACGACGGTTGGAATATTATAAAAAAATCCTAAATTTGCTTACTGTTCTTCATGTTGATGAAGATCTAAAAATTGACATATTGTCTAAAAAGGACTATAATCTTATCGATTTGCTGATAAAAGCAATTTGCGATAAAGAAGAAGTGCGGATATCAGGAGAGGAGCTTTCAGAGGTACTTCATATTCGAATTGGGAATCTGAAATTGTTGCTAGTGGCTGAATGTATTGATCGTTCGAAAAACACCTATAGATTTTATGATTTTTTCGGAAAAAATTTAATTTTTTTATATGCTGATGAAAAAAGGAAACAACTGAAAACATCATGCTATTCATATTTGCAAAAAAATGGATATTTGCAAGTAGACAATATAGACTTTGATGCTATTTGCCCATCATATCAGGAGTTGATTTCAGAGAATGATCGTATTTTTGAAAGAGCGAACAATGATATGTTAATGATGTTGTTGGCGTATGATGAAGGAGCAAAAAAATCAGTAAAGCTACTTGATACAGCATGTAAAATAGCAAACTGGTTGCTGAATGAAAGTTCCCATTCCATACCTCATGAGGCATGCCTTATTAACTATTATCAAATTATGCGAAGAATGAGAACCATGAATAAAGATGAGGTAAACAAACTCATTCAAATAACAGAAGACCATAATGTTTCAGAGGAAATAAAGGTTGGTGCTTATTTGCTATTAGATAATCAGTCTGCGGCGATGATGCATTTTGACAAAATGGATAAAAAGAGGCAGAAGCTAATTAAGGCGTGTCCTATAAGTAAATTCTGGAGAAATTAATATAATGTATGGATAAATTAAAGATGCATAGTGTGAACAAAGTAGATGAGAATATCAAGAGGATAGGCAGTCTTTTCCCTAACTGTTTGACCGAACGGAAGAATAGTAAAGGAGAATTGGAATATGCTATTGATTTTGATATGCTCCGGCAAGAATTGTCTGATATAGTGGTAGAAGGTAATGAAGAACGGTACCAGTTCACATGGCCGGAGAAGAAACAGTCTGTGTTGTTGGCAAATGCACCAATAGCCAAAACACTTCGTCCCTGTCGGGAGGAAAGTGTTGAATTTGACAAGACAGAGAATTTATACATAGAAGGCGATAACCTGGATGTACTGAAACTCTTGCAAGAAACGTATTTGGGCAAAGTGAAGATGATCTATATTGACCCTCCTTACAATACGGGGAATGACTTTATGTATGAGGATGATTTTGCCCAAAGTACGGATGAGTACCTGGCTAATAGCGGGCAGTTTGATGAGGAAGGGAATCGGCTTGTACAGAACAACGAGTCGAATGGGCGTTTTCATACGGACTGGCTGAATATGATGTATCCGAGAATAAAGGTGGCGAAAGATTTACTTACAGATAATGGACTTATATTTGTATCTATAGATGATAATGAGGTCTATAATCTTCGTGCCATAATGAATGATATCTTTGGTGAGAAGAGTTTTATTGCATCTTTTATCTGGGAAAAAAGACTAAATAGAGAAAATAGGAATGAAGTATCTGTAAGGCACGACTATGTTCTTTGCTTCTCTAAATTATCTGAAGATAAGGTAAGTCGGGTTAATTTGCTTCCAATGTCAGAAAAGGCGTTGTCTAATTATGGGAATCCAGATAATGATCCAAGAGGTTTATGGAAGTCAGATCCAGCTCATGCACAAGCTGGACATGGCACAAAATCGCAGTTTTACATATTAGCCGCCCCAAATGGCAAGATGCATGAATTGCCAAGTGGGCGTTGTTGGCTTTATACGAAGGAGGTTATGGAGCAAGCAATCAAGGATAATCGCATTTGGTTTGGAAAGGATGGTAATGGAGTGCCTAGAATTAAAACATATCTAACAGCAAAAGAGCGAGGATTAACCCCTGAAACTATTTTGTTTGCACAAAGTGCATCGACAAATGAAAAGGCCAAGAATGATTTGAAGTCATTGTTTAATGGGGTGGCTGTGTTTGATACACCGAAGCCACATGAACTGATATCCATATTTTTAAAATTAGCAATGAATGACGGCATCGTTTTAGATTTTTTTTCTGGTTCTGCTGCAACAGCTCACGCTGTTATGCAGCTTAACGCCGAAGATGAAGGTAATCGCAAATTCATCATGGTCCAACTTCCAGAGATTACTTACGACGGAAAGAAAGAAAAGTATATAGACTCAAACGGTAAAGAAAAAGAACAATATATAATTGATACTGAGACGGGATATCCTGAAATCCTAAAAGATAGTGAAGCTAGAAAAGCCGGATATTATACAATTTCTCAAATAGGCAAAGAACGCATCCGTCGCGCCGGGCGGAAGATCAAGGAAGAAATAGGTTTAACCGCACAGAACCTCGACACAGGTTTCCGTGTGCTTAAACTGGACACTACCAATATGAAGGATGTGTATTATAATCCTTCCGAATACGAAGCCAATTTATTTACCACATTGACTGATAATATCAAAGAGAACCGTACCCCTGAAGACCTCCTCTTCCAGGTGATGCTTGATCTGGGGGTATTGCTGTCCAGCCGGATAGAAGAAAAGGTGATTGATGGGAAGAAAGTATTCTATGTGGAGGATAATTACCTGGTTGCTTGTTTTGACGATCAGGTAACGGAAACCACTATCCGTACCATCGCCCAACAAAAACCCTACTATTTTGTGATGCGCGACAGTTCGATGGCCAGTG
>JAVBUE010000072.1:0-29573 GCA_031555735.1 Tannerellaceae bacterium | reverse complement strand
ATTGTAAGGTAGGGTTGGATGAGATCCGGAGGATTTATGAAGAATATTACGACGACCACTCCTTCACCTTCATCACGGATCAGAATCCGGATCTGAAGCAGGTGGTCAACACCAATAAGTGCCTCATCCATTTGGATAAGGTAGGCGATAAGTTGCTGATCATTTCCATGATCGACAACCTGTTGAAAGGAGCCAGCGGACAGGCGGTACACAACATGAACCTCCTGTTCAACCTGGAAGAGAAAGTAGGATTGCACCTGAAACCAAGTGCATTTTAATTGAACGACACATGAAATTATTTGATGTATATCCCTTGTTTGATATTGAGATCGTACAGGGGAAAGGATGCAAGGTCCGGGATGCGGAAGGAACCGAATACCTCGACCTGTACGGCGGTCATGCCGTCATCTCAGTCGGACATAGCCATCCGAAGTATGTACAAGCGATTACGGAGCAGGTGAACCGCCTCGGCTTCTATTCCAACTCGGTGATCAACAGCCTGCAACAGCAATTGGCCGACAAACTCGGCGCAGCCTGCGGATACGACGACTATGCCCTGTTCCTGATCAACTCCGGCGCGGAAGCCAATGAGAACGCATTGAAACTCGCCTCTTTCCATAACGGGAAGAAGCGCGTGCTGGCCTTCAAACATGCCTTCCACGGACGAACATCGGCGGCGGTACGGGTGACAGACAACCCGAAGATCATCGCACCGGTGAACGAAGACCTCTCCGTAAGCTACCTTCCCCTCAACGACGCGGTTGCGGTAGAGGCGGAATTACGGAAGGGCGACGTTTCTTCCGTCATCATCGAAGGCATACAGGGGGTAGGGGGTATCCAGTTGCCCACAGACGGATTCATGCAGGAATTACGGACCCTTTGCACCAAGTATGAAGCGGTACTCATCCTCGACGAGATCCAATCCGGATACGGTCGGAGCGGGAAGTTCTTTGCCCATCAATATGCCGGCATACGCCCCGACCTGATCACTGTAGCTAAAGGCATCGCCAACGGATTCCCGGTAGGGGGACTGCTGATCAGTCCGCTGTTCAAACCCGTATTCGGGATGTTGGGAACCACCTTCGGCGGCAACCACCTGGCCTGTGCGGCATCGATTGCCGTACTGGATATCATGGCGGAAGAGCAATTGATCGCGAACGCCGCCACGGTTGGCGCGTACCTGATAGACGAACTGGCAACACTTCCGGGCATCAAAGAACTCCGCGGACGGGGACTGATGATCGGTATCGAGTTTGAAGAATCGATCAAGGAAGTACGCAGCAAACTGCTGTTTGAAGAAAAAGTATTTACGGGTGTGGCCGGTACCAACACCATCCGCCTCCTTCCTCCACTCTGCCTGACGAAGGAAGAAGCGGCCGACTTCATCAACCGCTTCCGGCGCGTATTACACGCTTAATTTGTTCTTTTATTAATATGACAAAGGCCGTCTGTCCTGTTCCGGGACGACGGCCTTTCGATTTTTCCTTATATCTCTTATTTCTTCAGATCGAAGCAGAACAACAGGTCATGGTCGCGGGTAAACAGTTGCCCGTTGAGCACCACGGGGTGCGTCCATACCATCTTGTCTATCGATGTCACTTCAGACCGTTCGGGGATAGGTAGTTGCCCGAACATCTGCCAGCCATTGGGAGAAGCGGCCGCAAGCGTAAGTGTTCCCGTTCGTTCGTCTTGCAAAAGCAGGCGGTCGCCGATGCCCAGCACGGATCCTTTTCCCGCTTCGCGCACGCGTTCTTTCCATACCACCTCGCCGGTTTGCAGTTCCTGGCATACCCATCCGGAAGCGTCGGAGAAGCCGTAGATATAGCCATTCATCAGCACCACGCCTCCGTGATGGTTGGACATGTTCTTATTGGCATATACTGTTTCGGCGGTAAAGGCATCCCCATGCTTTGTAAGCCTGACGGCGGCGCAACCGGCGTTATACCCGGAAGTGACATACACGATATGGTCGCGGTACACAGGTGTCGGGATAGCAGCCACCCTGTTCCCTGCCACATCCGCCTTCCACAGCAGTTTCCCGTCTTTGGCGGCGATACCCGCCACACCCTGGCGGGTGAGTTGGATATACTGGCGGACACCATCCACCTCGGCAACGATCGGGGATGAGTAACCACCCAGGTCGGTCCACTCTTTCGATTGCCAAACCACGGCGCCGGTATTTTTATCAAGCGCAGCCATCGTCCCCTTTTCCCCGCCGGGGGTACAGATCACGAGGTTACCGTCCACCAACGGCGATTCGCTGTATCCCCAGTCGGTTTGCGACATGATGTTACCGCCCAGTTCGGTGCGGAAATCCTTCTGCCAGATCAGTTTACCGTCGGCAGCCGACAGGCAATGGAGCTGGCCGCCGCCACGGATGAGGTAGAGTTTATCGCCATCAACGGTCACCGATCCACGGGGACCGTCGCCCCGGTCCTGCACATACAACGCTCCCAGCGTCTGCTTCCATTTCAGTGCGCCTGTTTTCACGTCGAGGGCGAAAGCGAAGTCGTTGCCATCCGCCGCTCCCTGGCAATACAATGTGTTTCCCACGATCACGGGGCTGGAATAACCGGCACCTGCCTGCCTGAATACCCATGTCAGGGTTGGCTTCTTTTCCGTCCAGTCCAGATTAAGACCGCTTTCTTTCGATACGCCTTCGCGATTGGCGCCACGCCATTGCGCCCAGTCCTGGGCATTTACGCCTACGCCGGAAAGCAGCAGGGTAGTTAGCGCCAGTACGGATTGTCTAAAGTAGTTTTTCCTTTTCATCTTGTGCTATGAATGGTTTGAAATGAATTTGTTAACGGACGGAAAGATACTGATAATTCGGATATGTACATATTATATCATCGAAGAACACGAAAAAACAGATTGCCATGACGAAAAACAAATATGTATATTCTGTTTGATATCTCACACATCTTTCCGTTCTTTGCTTTTTGAAAGAATCATAAGCAATCATACCCATGAAATTACCTGTTCAACTCGTATCCGCGGCAATCCTGCTGCTCTGCGGATGGATGTGTCCGGCACAACAACCCCTGGTGCTGGAAGATGTGATCAACGGCCAACTGATCCAGACCCGCGGCATAGGCGCGATGACCTGGATGAAAGACGGCGAACGTTACTGCCGCCTGGAACGGAACAACGCCAACGGCGGCATGGATGTGGTTGCGTACCGGGCGGAAGACAATGCCCGTGAGGTGCTTATCCCTGCCGAACGCTTTATCGTGAAAGAAACTGGCAAACCGATCCCCATCCGCAGCATCGACTGGAGCGCAGGCAATCAAAAGGTATTGATATATACCAACACCCAACGGGTATGGCGGTATGATACGCGGGGCGACTACTGGGTACTCTCCCTCGCCGACGGCAAACTGCAGCAACTGGGAAAAGGACTCCCCGAATCATCGCTCATGTTTGCCAAATTCTCTCCCGACGCGAGCCGGGTAGCCTATGTCTCTAAGAATAATCTTTATGTGGAAGACCTTGCCACCTCGGTGATCACCCCGCTCACCCGCGACGGCAGCGAAACGATCGTGAACGGCACTTTCGACTGGGTGTATGAAGAAGAGTTTGATTGTCGCGACGGATTCCGCTGGAGCCCGGACGGACAATACATCGCTTATTGGCAAAGCGATACGGAAGGGACGGGCGTATTCGATATCATCAACAACGTGGAATCGGTCTATCCGACGATCGTCCGCTTCCCCTATCCCAAAGCCGGCACCACCAATTCGGCGGTAAAAGTAGGCTATGTGCCTGCCGCGGGAGGGGCAACGACCTGGATCGGGCTGCCGGGTGATCCGCGTAACAACTATATTCCTCGCATGGACTTCATCCCGGGCAGCAACGAGCTGTTTATCCAGCAGATGAACCGGCAGCAAAACACCAACAAGGTATGGATCGCAACCATCGGAAACCATTCGCCGCGAAATATCTTTACCGATACCGACGCGGCCTGGCTCAATACCAACGATAATATCCAATGGCTCAAGAACAATACCTGGTTCACCTGGGAAAGTGAGCGCGACGGTTGGCGTCACCTCTACCGGGTGAGCCGCGATGGGAAGATGATCGCCGCAATTACCCAAGGGGAGTTTGATTATATCTCACCGGTGGGAACGGATATGCAGAAAGGGATCGTTTATTTTATCGCTTCTCCGGACAACTTTACCCAGCGGTATCTGTATCAGGCTGATCTGTTTGGTAAAAAAGCCCGGGTAACACGGGTTACCCCGGCTGGTCAGGACGGCCAGCACCGCTACAATATGTCGCCCACCGGTGCATGGGCGGTGCATACCTTCAGCAATGCCGCCACGCCTCCGGTAATCGATATGGTTTCTTTTCCCAAACACCAATCCGTCCGGATGATGGAAGACAACGCCAAGGCCAACGAACAATATGCTGCCCTGGAACTCCGCAACAAAGAGTTTGTCAACGTGCAATCAGGCAATCTTACACTGGATGCCTGGATGATTAAACCAGTGGATTTCGACGCGTCGAAGAAGTATCCGGTCATTATCGACGTCTATGGTGAACCGGCAGGCTCTACCGTGCAGGATAGTTGGGGTGGGGGCGACCTCTGGGATCAGTACATGGCAAACCAGGGATATATTATTGTCAGCATCGAAAACCGCGGTGCCAATGCTCCCCGCGGACGTGAATGGCGGAAATGTATTTACGGCGAAGTAGGTACCTTTTCGGCGGAAGACCAGAGCCGGGGTATTACCGACCTTGCCCGGCAATATGCCTTTATCGACGCCTCCCGCATCGGCATCACCGGCTGGAGCGGCGGCGGCAGCCAGACATTGAACTGCATGTTCCGCTATCCCGATATCTTCCATACGGGTATCGCCATTGCTTTCGTGGCCGACCAGCGGCTGTACGACACCATCTATCAGGAGCGCTACATGAACACGCCGCAGGACAATCCCGAAGGCTACCGCAAAGGTTCACCCATCACCTATGCCGGGGGATTGAAAGGTAACCTGCTGTTGATCCACGGAACAGGCGATGATAACGTGCACTACCAGAACTGCGAACTGCTGGTGAACGAACTGATCCGTAACGGCAAACTCTTCTCCCAACTGAGTTACCCGATGCGCAGCCACGGTATTTACGAGGGCGAAGGTACCACCCTCCACCTGCGCAAAAGCATGGCCGATTATTGGTTGAAACACCTTCCCGCAGGAGGCCGATAAATTATAGCAGATACTTCTAAACATTTTATGATCTATCCATTGTTATAGATACGGAATATCTATTAATAATAAAAGATAAATAAAATGAAAAAGTATTTGTTGGCATTGGCTGCATGCGGACTATTGGCCGGCTGCGGCGGTAAAAAGGCCGAAAGCGAACAACCGGTAGTCGAAGAAGAAGAGGTCGTGGCTATCGTCGAAGGACCGGCTGACGTCAGGGAATTATTAGTCGTCGTCCCCGAACAGGGAAATGTGATGGAAGAACAATACGCCGGGATCATCCCTACCGCAGAGGAAGGGTTTGGCGCGAGCTGGCTGCTTTCCATCTACTACCAGCAAGGGGGTGACGGTGGCTTATTCGGGCTCAGCAAAAAATACCTGCACATGGATGAGAAGAACGACAGCACCGAATTTATCTACGGCAAACGGGAGGTGATCCAAGGTGCCCCATTCGACGCGAACGCCGTGGTGTATAAACTGATCCCCGCTTCCGGAGGAGAACCATACTATTTCTGGGCGAACGAGAAAGGCCTGACCCGCCTGGACAACGAGATGAATCGTCTGAATTCACCCCTGAATGAGACATTAGCCCCTATCCTGTAACACGTACCTCATCCCCGGAAAGTGGTGGCGTTTCCATCAATGGAAACTATTTGATTTCCCTATTGGAACTTTTTGTTTCGCTTAGAAGCGGTTTTGTATGCATAGTTCTCGCCTGGTTGACAGCAAAAGGCTATCTCAGGTTCCGGCTGCAAGTTGGGAATTATTTTTGAATTGTGCAACGGTAGGAGATACTAAGGAGGCACTATGGAGGTACTATGGAGGTACATAGGAGAAGATAGGAGAAACATAGGAGAAACATAGGAGCGCGGTAGGAGCGCAGTAGGAGAACGTAGTACGAAAGGCTTGGTTTTCTGTACGAAATAGGTGGGTTTGGAGTACGAAGTGTATTTTATGACCATATGATACCTTGCGATGCAAGGTGGCCTGACAAAATGAAAGCATGAGGGTGGGATTGGTTTCGATGTGACAGACTGCAGTGGAGGGAAGGGTGTTAAAATGATAATGGATGCGTTTTGTGTGGGGATGGTTTTTGTGTAAAAAGGGGAAAAAAAGGGAGGAAAGAGAGGGAAAGAGAGGGTTTTTATGTTAATTATTATTAACGTATTCAGGCATGTTATTAATATTTTTTACCATCCGTTTGAAGGAAAGAGGGGCTCCAGGAAGAGCTGCATACGCGTTATTTGAACGGCACATGGAAAGAGAAAGGGTGTGTCAAAAGCCCGGGCAATATGTCTGTAGGAGACAGTAAACCCGGACTTTCGACACACCCTCTATCCATTAGGGCAGAGCTTCCTTGCTTATTTGATGCCCAGCTTAGTACGGAGAGCGGCGGGGATGGCATTTTTGTGCACCACGATATCCATCGTCTTGTAACGGGCGAAGGCTTCGGATACATACCAGGATCCTTTGTATTTGCTGTCGGTACCCCAGGAATTCTTTACCATATAGAATTTCTTCCCGTTCTGGTCTTTGGCGATCCCATAGATCTGCATACCGTGGTCGTCGGTTGTCTGGTAGTTATCATACCCGGCCTGACGCATTTCCGGTGTGATCGTCAGTTCCTGGCATGGTTTTTCAGCCAGCTTACGCAGTTCGGCATTCCGTTCGGTAGCGCTGAGACCTACCCAACGATCCTGATCCGATCCCGCTGCTTCGATCGCTTTCACATCCGGCACCACGCCGATCCCGTTCCGGGTAAAGCCCATCTCGCTCACGTCGGAAGCCCATGCGATGGTATAACCGGTATTGATCGCGTTGTCGAACACCTGCATCAGCTCATCCAGCGGCAGGTTGTAGGAAGAAGACCAGCGCCAGTTGTCCGGTATCTCAAGCGGGAAGGTCGTATAATACGGGTGGTGGGAATAGGAGGTGAGCGAAATATAATCGTCGGCATTCAGTCCCAGTTCTTTCACAAAGCTTACCGGCGTATATTCTTTTCCCTGGTATGTGAACTTTTCAGGCAGGCTCCCCAGGTACGCATCGGCAATGCCGCCGAAACCGATCAGCCAGGATGTGGAGAGTTTGCTGTTCCGGTTCTTGATGATCCCGTCCACATATCCACGCATGGCGGCTTCCATCTCACCGTGTACATGCGATTCTTCCCCGTAGTTCAAACCCGGCATCACCGATTCGGGCACCAGGCCGTAGTGTTTGATGGCATAGATCACATCATCGAACGCCCCTCCTTCACCAAACTCCAGCGAGCCATGCAGGCGGACATATTTCTCGGCCTTGTCGCGATACGTGTGGTTGACGACGAACATTTCCGACAGGTCGTGTTCCCCTTTACCCATCCGGATCAGTTCCGATTCGATAAAGCCCAGCGTGGAGAAGCACCAGCAGGTACCTGTCCGGTTCTGGTTCTTCACGGGGGTGATCTTTAACTCCTTCACGGGGGTGAATACGTAACCGCCTTCTTCCTGTGCCTGTGCAACAGAAAACGAACAAACCATCACAAGGATGGCAGCAAACATCTTTTTCATATATTTCTATTTAAGTATATCAACTGTCCGCAAATATACGATAAGACTTCTGATTTTTTGATTATTTTTTCTACTTTTGTGCGCACAACACATCAACCGGACAAAACACAAATTAATGAAAATTACAATCATCGGAGCAGGAAGTATCGGGGGAGCCATCGCCCGCGGACTGGCGAAAGGGACGGTTGTCTGCGCTTCGGACATCACGTGTACTACGCAATCGGAAGCTTCCCTGGAAAAGATACGGAACGCCAATCCCGCTTTTGGGGTTACCCACGACAATGTGAACGCCGTAAAGGGCGCAGATCTGGTTATTATCGCCGTCAAACCCTGGCGGGTGGAAGCCATTATGGAAGAGATCAGGCCTGCCCTGGACCTGGACCGGCAACTGATCGTATCGGTAGCCGCCGGCATCACCTTCGACCAGTTGAATACCTACCTCACAAAGAACATGGCGTATGATTGCCTGGCGACCCCGGCTCTCTTCCGCATCATCCCAAATACGGCGATCGAAGTGCTCAGCAGCATGACATTCATCTCCGCCTGCAACGCCTCCAGGGAGCAGACCGCACTGGTATTGAAGATATTCAATGAACTCGGTCATTCCATGCTGGTGGAAGAACGGCTGATGGCTGCCGGCACCGCACTGGCATCCAGCGGCGTGGCTTTCGCCCTGCGTTACATCCGCGCTGCGATTGAAGGCGGAGTGGAACTGGGTTTTTACCCGAAAGAAGCACAAGACATCGTGGTTCACACCGTGAAAGGTGCCGTGGATCTCCTCCTTGAAAATAAAAGCAACCCGGAATCGGAAATCGATAAGGTAACCACCCCCGGCGGCATCACCATCAAGGGGCTGAACGAGATGGAACTTTCGGGCTTTACCTCCTCCGTGATACGTGGCCTGAAAGCCAGCAAATAATCCTTCGTTTTAAACAACATAGTAAAAACAGCACAATGAAAAAGGTTCTCAATGAATTCAAGCAGTTTGCCATGCGTGGCAACGTGATCGACATGGCCGTCGGTATCATTATCGGTGGCGCGTTCGGTAAGATCGTCTCATCGATCGTGGGTGATATCATCATGCCCGGTATCGGATTACTGGTGGGTGGCGTGAACTTCACCGACCTGAAGTTTACCCTCAAGGCGGCGGTGATGGAAGGAAGCGAAGTAGTGACGCCGGCCGTTACCATCAATTACGGGAACTTCCTGCAGGTCACATTCGACTTTATTATTATCGCCTTCGCCGTCTTCATGATGATCAAAGGACTCAATTCGCTGAACAGGAAGAAAGAAGAAGCGCCCGCCGCTCCCGCTGCTCCACCCGCCGACATCCAGCTGCTCACCGAAATACGTGATTTACTGAAAGACAATAAATAAACGGTATCCGATGGGGAAGGGACTGCTGACATGGATATTATGGGTATTGCCTGCGATGGGGCTCTCTGCCCAATATGCTCCGGATGTCCTTGGCCACAACTATGTATCCCGTACCCTGCAGATGCCGGCCGACTACGAAGGCGAGGTGGTCTGTACCCTGATCAAAAAGCCTGCTTTGCCCGGTGTAAAGCAGGCTGTCTTGTATATACACGGCTACAACGACTATTTCTTCCAGCATGCACTGGGCGACAGCCTTAACCGGCACGGGTACAATTTTTACGCCATCGACCTGCGTAAATACGGCCGTTCCCTCCGTCCGCACCAGCAACCGTTCTTCTGCAAACAGGTCAACGAGTATTACGCGGATATCGATACCGCGCTGTCGGTGATCCGGTCGGAAGGCAACGGGCGGATCCTCCTGATGGGACATTCCACCGGTGGACTGATCGCCGCCCTGTATCAAAACGACCGGCAAGGGAAACGGCCAGCGGCGGATGGCCTGATCCTCAACAGCCCTTTCCTCGATATGAATATGAGTTGGCTGATGGAAAAGATCGTGATCCCGGTTGTCTCCCTTATCGGCCAACTCTTCCCGGGACTTACGGTACAGGGAAGCGGGATCGCCTCCTACGCCCACAGCCTGCTCAGGCAGTTCCATGGCGAATGGGAGTACGACACAGGTTGGAAACAGCCCCAATCACCACCGAAAAAAGCAGGCTGGATCAGCGCCATCCATCAGGCACACCGGAGGGTGCAAAAAGGGCTCCCGCTCACCTGCCCCGTCCTGCTGCTCTCGTCCGACTCCTCTTTTCCGGAAACTAAAGACTGGCAGGATGAATACATGAGCGCTGATATCGTGCTCGACGTGGAAGACATCCAACGGTATGGCGCCGGACTGGGCGATTCCGTCACCTACAGGCGGATCCCTCAGGGCATCCACGACCTCATTCTCTCACCGCAACCTGCCCGGGATCATGCCTATCAGACGATCTTTCACTGGTTACAGGCGGAATAACCTCAATATAATTATGTACCTTTGCCTGACAACAAAGAGGATTTTTGTATGAAGTTGAGAAAAGGATTCCTTACCGCCTTCTCCCTATCGTGCCTGGTTACTGGCATTTCCGCCCAACAGGATTCATTACCGGAAGCGCTAACCTACCAGGTCGAAGCATTCGGATCGGCAGCTTCCGGCGATTACACACCCTTTTGGATAGTGAGTAACCAATATGGGGTGGTGCCCCTGGATGCAGGGAACGGCTACCTGAGGGGTGGTATCACCCATCAGCAGTCGCTTGGTAAAGGTTTTTCCTGGGGAGCGGGACTGGATATGGTCGTATCATTCCCCCGCTACCGGAATGTGTACATTCAGCAGGCATACGCCGACCTCCGCTACAAATCGGTATTGCTAAGCATCGGAAGCAAGGAAAACTATACTTCCTTATGGGACAAGAACCTCAGTTCGGGCGATCTGATCCATTCAGCCAACGCGCGCCCCATTCCCGAAGTCAATCTCAGTATGCCTGTATTCACGGTGGTGCCCTACCTGAAAGGATGGGCGCAGGTGAAAGGCGAAATCGCGTTCGGCCGTTCGATGGCTACCGACTACCTGGAACACTTTATGGGGCCTCCCCAACATTTTATCCAACAGACGCTCTGGCATCATAAGAACTTTTTCCTGCGCATCAAAGATACCCGGAATGATTTTCCCTTCTCGCTCGCATTGGGATTGCAACATGCCGCGCAGTGGGGAGGGACATCCACCGATCCGGAGATAGGAGTGCAGCCTCATTCGTTCAAAGACATGATCCGGGTGTTCCTTGCCCAGAGCGGGGGAAGCGACGCCACCCTGTCCGATCAGGTTAATGTATTGGGCAGCCACCATATCTCGTACGACTTCCAATTGGGGTTCACCCAAAAAGACTGGGCGCTGCATGCCTACTACCAGCATCTCTCGGCCGATAAATCGGGACTGCTGTTTTACAACGGGACCGACGGGTTGTGGGGCTTGCAGGCAGACATCCCGCACTTTCCGTATATCCGCAAGGTGGTGGTGGAATACCTGGAGACACGCAACCAAAGTGGCCCGTTCCACTTCATCTGGTTTGATCACGACCTGCATCCGGGTCGGGGAGGTGGTGGCGACGATTATTATAATAATGAAGAATACATCACCGGATACTCCTATTTCAACCGTTCGATGGGTAGCCCGCTGGTGGTCTCGCCCGAATACAACAAAGACGGTATGTTCGGATTCCGGAGCAGCCGGATCAGCGATTGGCATTGGGGAATGGAAGGGGATGTGTCGCCACGGCTGTCGTACCGTGTGAAGCTCTCCGTCATGAACGGCTGGGGAACACCTTATGCCCCTTTCCTCCGGAAACGGACAGGTACATCCTGGCTTGTGGACATCCACTATACGCATCCCCGTCTGCACGAGTGGCAGTTTTCCGGATCCCTTGCGGGAGATACGGGAGATGTCTTAGGCGACAACGGGATAGGCTTCAGCCTGAAGATCAGCAAACGGGGACTCTTGAAAAAGTGGTAACCGTACCTCTCCCGACTACTTAAACTCATCCCACAGCGCGGACGCGATGATACCGCGGGTACGGTCGGCTATTTCCTGCAGCCCTTTGTGGGAGGCATCGATGCCGTCGGTGGAAAGAGGGGGGTGGATGATCATCTCCATGCGATGGCGGCGGATATGGGACGATCCGATGGGCAGCACATGAAAGGGACCGTTGATCGTGATCGGTACAATGGATAAATGCTGATCGACAGCCATCTGATAGGCGCCCCGCTTGAAACGGATCATCTTCCCGTCATAGGTGCGCGATCCTTCGGGAAAGAGGACTACCGATGCGCCGTTCTTCAACGACTTCTCCGCTGCACGCACACTGCGGGCGGCAGCCTTGGGGCTGGAATTGTCCACAAAGATAAAACCGGCAGCCCGGCAGGCGGCACCTACGAAGGGAATCCTGGCGATGCCGGCTTTCATCACCCATTTGACGGGCACACCCAGAAAACCATAGATCAGGAATATATCGAAAGCTCCCTGATGATTTGCCACGAACACATACGAACGTTTCCGGTCGAAATGTTCCCGCCCTTTCACCCGTACGGGACAAAACGCCAGGTAACAGGTCAGCCGCGACCAGATCATCCCCGGATAATATGCGAAGATTTTCTCTCCTCCCAACAGGCATCCGGCCATGGTCGTCAATGCCGTAAGCAAGGTGAGGAGAAGGAAAACAGGGACGGCAAACACCCACAAATAGATCAAGTACAAGACACGTAGCATAGACATAGACGCATTGATACACAAATATAATCGCTAAATTTCACGCTTTCGATATTTTTATTCCAAAATATTTTTTGCATTGCGTTATTATTACGTTATTTGCGGTAGAAAAGAATAATCATAAAATATCTATGACCATGAATGGATTCATTAAAAACATCGGAGTGCTTGTTCTTCTGATCGGTGCTGTTATTTTGGCTGTTCCTTTTTTCACCGGCGGCATGTCAAATACCGTTCTTCTGGCTGGTGTATCCACGATGATAATCGGTTATTTCTGCCACATTATCATCAACCGGAAAACAGAATAAGCAAGTCACTCGCTTGAACAACATAAAAAAGCCCGGTACCTTTATGGTCCGGGCTTTTTTATGTTGTTCAAGCGATATATGCTACTCGTTACTCCTGCATGACCAGCCATTCGCGTATTCCTTCGATCAGCCGTTCATTCTCGGCATCCGTTTGGGTGGATACACGGAAATAAGATTCGTCCAATCCCTTGAAATTGGAGGCGTCGCGGATCAGGATCCCATACGTATCCAACAGGTATTTCTTCAGGCTGGCTGCCATACCTGTCTTTAAGCGGACGAGGAAGAAGGTGGTAGCCGTAGGCACCACTTCGATACCGTCGAGCTTGTTCAACTGGTAGATCAATTCGGCCGTTTCCCGTTGCCACTTACGGATCGGCAGGGTAAACTGCGCAGGATGGATCAGGATATACTTGCTGGCTTCGATCGCCATGGCGTTGACCGACCAGGGGATCAGGTATTTCCCTAATTCGGCCGTGACGGCAGGCGCCGCAACCACATATCCTACCCGCAATCCCGGAATATTATATGCTTTAGAAATCGATTGCACCAGCACCAGGTTTTTGTTATTCTTCACATCGGAGGGCTTCAATACCTCATCGGTGGTAAAAGCGGCATAGGCCTGATCGACAATAAAGAGGGTTTTGCGGTGAGCGGCGATCAACTTCAACAGCTCCGTCCGGTGCGTCATCTTCCCGTTCGGATTATTGGGGTTGCAGATCCAGAACAGATCCTGCCCTTCAAGGGAGATATCCGTCAGGTCGTCGTTGGAAGCGTAATAGCTGATTTCATGCTCATGCAGCCGGCAGGCATCTTCATATTCGGAGAATGTAGGTACTTCAATCATGGATTTAGCGCCCCGCCAAGCCTGGGCGATCAGGTAGAAGGCCGCTACCGATCCATTGGTTACAACCACATTGTCCTCTTTCACCTCGAAACGGCGTGCCAGCAATCGCTTCAATGTCCCGGCATCCGGTTCGGGATATCGGGTGAGCTTATCAAACTGACCGGTCAAATGCTCGATCAGCTTTTCCAGGTTAGCGCCATGCCACACATTGGAACTAAAGTTACTCTTTACTTCTTCCGTCGCATTATAAAAGTCGTCACCATGTCCAAACAACATACTATATCCGATTTATCTGATGAATAATTCCGTTAAAGAACAACAAAAGTACAAATCTTTTTGGTTATTAAGGTTCAAATGCCTTATAGATTGCGTCCTGGATACGTGTGCGGATATCTAAGGACGCCAATTTATTGTTCGCCCGCGTGGGATTCACCCGGTTCGTCAGGAAAATATAGATCAGGCGGTTATCCGGGTCAATCCAGAAACAGGGACCCGTATAACCGGTATGCCCATAGACCGAAGCAGGCGCCAAAGCGCCACAGGGCGATGCGGAGGTATTGCCGGGCTGCGGCTTATCAAAGCCCAATCCGCGGCGGCTGTTCGGGCTTTTGCTTTGAGTGAACAGGCGGCTGGTTTCTTCCGACAAATATCGTTCGCCTCCATAGGTACCCTGATTCAGGTATAACTGTAGCAACTTGGCCAGGTCGTTTGATGTGGCGAACAAGCCGGCGTTTCCAGACACGCCTCCCTGGAAAGCGGCGGCTTCGTCGTGCACATATCCGCGCAGCAACTGGCGACGGACGAAATCATCCTGCTCTGTCGGGACGATGCGGAGGGAATCCATCCGTTGTAACGGGTTATACGTCATCCTCCTTGCGCCCAAACGGTCGTAAAACGTCTTTCGGAGCATCTGGTCCATCGGTAGCCCCATCTGTTGTTCCACCATCAGTTTCAGGAGGATGAAATTGATGCAGCTATATACATACCGGCCACGGGTGGTCAGCTTCGAATCCCGGATATCCATCAGGATGGTATCACGGAACGAATCATGTACATACATATTACGCGCTACCTGGGTGGTAAAGCCCGGCTTGGGCGTTTCCGACACAACCGACGGCAGGAAGGTGAAATCGTTCCTCACCCAAGTGGAAGCATCGAAACGGACCGGATGTGCGGCATTCCGCGTTTGGCTGTATAAACTGCCGGTATAGCTCTGCTTGTCGATGGCGTGGGTATAGAAGGCGATCGTCGGTATCATCCCCGACTGATGGTACAGGAGTTCACGGATGGCCAGGTCTTGCTTATTCGACCCTTTCAGCACGGGTACATAGTCGGATATCTTACTGTTCAGGGTGAACCGTTTCTCGTCGTATGCCTTCATCACGGCGGGAAGGGTACCTGTCGCTTTGGAGACCGAAGCCAGGTCGTACACCGACTCGTCGGTCACTGCCTGCTTTTTTGTATAGTCATAGTAGCCGAACGATCGCTCGTACACCACCATCCCATCTTTCGCCACCAGCAGTTGCGCGCCCGGAAACGCTTTTTCATCCAGTCCTTCCCGGACAATCTGATCGATCACGTCCAGTCGCTCCGGGTTCAATCCCACCTCCTGCGGTTCATGATAGCCCAACCGGGTCTTTTCGGTGAACAAGCCTGTACCGGCAAAATACATATCCGGTATCGACACCGGCAATTTCCCTTTTGCGGCAATTCCGCCAAACACGAGCTGGGCGGCAAACTTCTGCGCCAGCGGTGTTGTTTCGTACGCCATCACCACCGCTTTCGCCTGCCGGATACTCTTCCGGTAATCCCGCATAAAATAAGGCAAGGTAAAAAAGACATAGACCAGTTCTTTCTTCGCTGCCAACTGCTGCAATGGAACGCTCTCCGGTATCCGAACGGTATGAACACCGCAGATGATCACATCATACGCCTCTAATTGGTTATATACCTTCTGGATCTGTGACGCACCGGCTGTGCGGCTGATCGTGAAGCAGGGGATGGTATCATACTTATTGAGATACTGCCGGAATTCGTCACCAGTGGTTTCACCGATCGACAAGATCGCCATCCGTTTTTTGTCCAGTTGTTTTACAGGCAGGTAGCCGTCCTGGTTCTTCAACAGGGTGATGGCTTCAGCATTCAGTTTGGCAGCCAGCCAGGCGGCGTGGGGAGTATTCAGCCGTTCCTGCAATCCTTTCAGTTCAACCGGCTTGTATGCATGAAGTCCGGCGATATACTTATACCTGAGAATCTTACGACAGCGGACTTCGATGTCTTTTTTGTCTAATACCCCCGATTCTATGGCCGTTTTCACCGCGGCGAAATCGTTGATTGGAGCTACGGATGCCAGTAAGATATCGTTCCCTGCCAACAGGGCTTTCACACAGGGGTTCTCAGCGCTTTTGGGCGAAGCGCCTTTCATGGCCAACGCATCGGTAAAACATAACCCGGTAAAACCCAGTTCCTGTTGCAAGAGCCCGGTTACAATCGGTCGGGAAAAGGACGCTGCCTTCCCCGGCGTCTTATCCAATGCCGGGACATAGAGGTGACCGGTCATCACACCGGCAAAACCTTCATATATATACCGTTTAAAGGGGAGCAGTTCCACGCTGTCCAACCGCTTTCGGTCGTGCCGGATCGCCGGCAGGGTATAATGTGAATCATCTGCCGAATCACCGTGTCCGGGAAAATGTTTGGCTACCGACAGGATTCCCATACTTTCTAATCCCCGTGCGTAGGCGATCCCTTTTTCGGAAACGGCGTGTGGGTCTTCTCCAAAGGAACGGAGACCGATTACCGGATTATCCACATTGCTGTTTACATCCAAATCCGGGGCGAAATTGATGTGTATGCCCATCTCGCGGCATTGGCGCGCTACCTCTTTCCCATAGGCTTCGATCAGTTGCACGTCTTCGATGGCGCCCAACATCATATTCTTCGGGAAACGGGTAGTACCGCTCAGGCGCATCGAAAGGCCCCATTCACCGTCGAGGGATACCAACATCGGCACGCTGGAGGCTTTTTGCAACCGATTGGTCACATCCGCCTGGGTAACGGGGTTACCTTTATGAAAAAGGATTCCGCCTATCTTCACCTCGTTCACGTACCGTAGCAGTTTCTGCATATTCCGGGTATCCGTTTGGGGATTGGCAATAACCATGAATAATTGGCCGATCCGTTCATCGTCGTTCAACCTGGCAAATACGGAATCCGCCCAACGGTTCATCCGGTCTTTATCTGCTTTCCGGTAGAGTTCGGGTATTGTCTGTCCAAAGGCTGAAAAGGAACAAATACAACAGAGTATCCAACAAAAAATCCGTCTCATCTGATCATCTTTACTTATTTTACCCTCAAATGTACTACATTTATAGAATATAGCTACCTTTGAAAGCAAGAGGCTACTCAAAAAATCTAATTGGACAAATCTATGCAACGACGTAATTTTATGAAACTGGCGGGAGCGTTCGCCCTCACTCCAGCCGTTGGCCGTGCCGACAACGCAGTGTCAAACACCTCATCGCGGGCAAAAGAAATCTATGAATGGCGGATATACAGCCTGACCGGCAATGGCTCGTCTTTGGATACCTTCTTCAGCGAAACGCTGATCCCGGCATACAACCGGAAGAAGATAATAATAGGTGCCTTTAAGCCGTTTAAGACGGAAGACCCGGACAAAAGATACGTGTTGTTCATCTACCCGGACATCCAAACGTACCATTCGGTCAAGATTAAACTGTGGGAAGACAAAGCTTTCCGGAAAGCCGCCCAGCCGTATTACGACGAGACAGCGCCTGCACCGGCATATACCAGTTTTGAAGGGTATCTGTGTGAAGCCTTCGACAAGATTCCCGTACACCGGCATCCCGACAAAGACCGTACCCTGCTTGAACTGCGTATATACCACAGTCCCAATGAAGAAGCGAACCAGCGTAAAATCCGGATGTTTAACCAGGATGAGATCGAGGTGTTCGATAAGGTCGGCATCCACTCCGTCTGCTATGGGGAGATACTGGCCGGCAGACACATGCCCGCCCTTGCCTATCTTACCTGGTACAAAGACGAAGCCACCCGTGCTGCAGCTTGGAAGGCATTCGGCAGCCATCCCGACTGGCAAAGGATCAGCAAGCTGCCCGAATATGCTTACACGGCGACCAATAACCAGAGTATCCTGCTATCCCCATTACCCTGTTCGCAAATCTGATATAAAAAAAGAAAGGGCAATCCGACAGACGCCCTTACTTTTAACAGAAAACATAAATTCATCAGACTTCGGTTTCGGGGGATTTTCGCCCTTCGGTTTTGGTAGGTTTACACCCTTATTGAATTGTTCTATCGTTGCCTAACTATTCCACAAAGATTATACATCTATTTTATAAAACAGCAAGGTGTTCCTGTTTTTTTGTTCATAATACGTCAAATGGGACACTTTATTTACAAAATGATACATAAACAACCCTCAAAAAGCCTCTTTTTGCCGCTTTAACCGGCTGCTGACCTGGGTCTCTAAGGGCTTTCCCATATCATTCTGACATTTTTTTATCGAAGGGATATAAGCAGGTCGAAGCGTGATAGAGAAGATCACAGATTCATTTTTCGCCATTCGCTGAATGTTATACCTGCTTGTAGCCTGAACATTCGGCTGAAAGCGGATGGGCTGGTGAAGCCAGACATCTCGGCGATTTGCGACTGTGTAAGCCGGGTATTCATCCGCATCAGTTCCTGGGCATAGGATATTCTCCGCGAATTGATACAATCGGAAAAGGAAACACCAAATTCTTCATTGATCATCCGGGATATATAGGTCCGGTTGGTATGCATCCTGGCGGCTACATCATCCAGACGCAGGTCGAATTGCAGGAAGATCCGTTCATCGTTCATAAGCTTTTCAAACACCGACAAGAGTTCTCTGTATTTTTTATTGTTGATCTCCCCATTCAGTTTTGTGACAGGCTGAACAAAGGGGGATGTATCGTAATGCTGTTCGTCTGCTTCCCGGTCTGCATGCTCCAATTCGTCGGCCAGGGATTGCGCCGTAAACCTCAATTTATAGACGTTATATCCCATAAAAGAAATCAACACCGCCCATCCTGCCATGTGTATGGCCAGGAACAACGACTGCTCATTATAATAAAAACGTCCCCGGTAGGAGGCTAACGACAAGACGAGCATCAGGCAGCCGCTTGTCAGCAAGGCGCGATAATGCTCGATGGATTTCCCTTCCAGGTTGGAATAGAAATCGTTTAGCCTTTCCCGATAATGGATCAACCGGAAAGCACCGTATAGCAGCACAATGATCATTTGCAGAAAGACCAATACGGAATAGACGGGGCCACTGATAAAAGCCATTACCTGTTCTTTCCCCGTCAGGCCGGAGGGGCTGCCCTGGTTTAGGATGGTTGCCTGTAAATACTCCACCGCCTGCTCCCTACCCATCGACAGGTATATGACAGTGATCGCACCGCCAATAGCAAAAGCAGGCGCCATCCACACATACATCTTCCAGCCAAAAGGCTTCTCGTTGGTAAACGACCGGTAGCAGAAATAGAGCAGTGACGGCAGCAACAAGGTAGTGAATGCCTCGATTGCTTCCAGTTTATAAAACAACTCATAATTTGTCACCCCGGAAAAGAAAATGCCCCAGATTGAAGTACTCACAGCCATCACTAAAGCAGTAACCACCCAGAGATGCTGAGGAAGCGAGTTCTCTTTATAGCGAAGTCCAATTACAACTGCCCAAAACAGGCAGGATAAACCCGGTAATGATAAAACCAAGTGATACAACATACATTCGTAAGGTTTTTTACTATAGAAAATATAGATTTCGTCCTATTTTATCTGAGCAACAAAAATAATAGAAAAACAGCAGAACGGGAACAATTATCCCGGTCAATTTTTGGCAAGCTGATCAATATATTCAGATGGAGTCACACTCTCGTAGTTGGAGAAAAGACGATAGAATGTGGTACGGGAGCGAAAGCCACATTCATACATCAGCTCTTTCACCGAGCAATCAAACCGGTTATTGGCCAACTGTTTGAAATGCTCTATCCGGACATAATTGATAAATTCCCGGAAACCTGAGAATCCGCCATGCTTGATTGCCGCAACCACCAGGGATTGGCGGACACCGATATCACCAGCCAGATCCGCTAGCGCATATTCCGGTTGGGCAAATGAATGTTTGTTGTTCAGGAAATCCATGATACGCATATATAACTTTTCTTCCAACGTGTCTTCTGCCTGTATGGCAAGGTTCGACTCCGGTAGGTTTTTTCGCAAAGACAACGGATTCTCATACAACAGGAAAATGATAGCGAAACCAATGTGGAACACGATCACCACGATTCCATACGTAAAGAAAATGTAATCATTGCAGTATAGGGAGAAAGCGATATGATAGATAAGGATCAACAGGGCGGAGAAGAAAAACAACGTCATAAACGGGGTGGACCTCCGGCTGGCAATATCCTTTTTGCCAACCAGCGGGGCCAGGAAATACACGATTGGAACAAGCATGGAAACAACAAACATAAGAAGGCGTAACTGTACATCCGGAAGATCGGCATTCCGGACGACATCCTGCATCGAGTACAACGGTGTAACCAATCCGTTGAAAAGATAGTAACAGACCGTGACAATGAGCATCGCCCCCGTCGGGATCGATAAAACAATCAGCCGTGAGTTTGTCAGATATCCCGGCCGCAGGGAAGATAAAGGGAACAACGACGTTATATGAGCCAGAATAAACCACTTTGCCATCCGCTCAAACAGGAGCAGGTCGTTCCTGGTAGGCAAATCGGTGGAAACAGTATAATAGACAATATGCCATTGCACATTATCTACGAAAAAAATCAGGGAAACACCGGTAACCAAAGCTCCCAAAGAAAACCGCATCCGGTTATCGTGCCCCTTCATCATCAGAAGCACACCTAATACAACACCAATGATATCCAGCCCGGTTTCAATCGACATTAAAGCATATTTCATAATAATCCTCTTTGATCTAAGTTCAATACTTCCTTTTTTTGCCATAAAACGGCAAGGCCGGGATTCGACAACAATAAATTGCAATACTAAAAACAATCTTTTTGCTATGCTACAAAAGTACTATTGTCTGAATAGTCTCTTCACAAAAACCAACCAAATCAGTTGACAAATCGTATAAATTTGTTTGCAAAACAACAAATACAGCCCGTATGCTCCACTGAGTTACGGTTATAATCCCTTACAAATCAATTTAAATGAAAGGTGTAATCGTTTTTTCCACGGAAAATTCGGTACACACGCAGATACTGGTTAAAAAGTGGACGCATGATCTCGTAAAGCAGGATACTGCCCACAGGCTGTATTTGCTGTAGCATCCGCGCGGATTTAAATAACACGATGGCTTTCGCGCCATACCGTACAAGGTAGAGCAAACCACCCAGGGCGGCGAGCAGCCAGTTTCCCATTAACCCAACACAAACAGCCATAACCACGGTGGCCAGGAACAGGAAGAAAGCCAACTCTTCCATTCGGTAAAATGTCAGCCGTCCTCCTTTATAATGTGCCTGAGTCGCCGCCCGGGATACTTTCATCTCTTTCCATACCTTAAAATAATCGACAGGTTTCATTTCCGTAATACTGTTGGGACCATAAGAGACTACCGTATTCTGCTTGTCGGCGTATGTATTCACATACAAATCATCATCACCGGCATGCAGGTTCAAGGATTTGGAGAAACCGTTGTTACGGAAAAAGAAGGATTTCCGGTACGACAGGTTCCGTCCGTTACCCGTAAAAGGACGCCGGACAAGGGCTGTCGATAGCATTTGCAATCCGGAGATCAGGTTATCATAAGCCATAAAATGTTGAAGGAAACCGTTCCGTCCGCCATAGGCGCAAAAGCCCAGCACCATATCGGTTTGATCCGTATATCCGGATGCCATGGATGTGATCCAGTGTTTGCTCAGCGGACGGCAATTGGCCTCCGTAAACAATAACACGTCATAGTTGGCCGCTTTGATCCCTACAGTCAACGCCAGTTTTTTACGGCTCAGGTACTTTGCCCCTTCGGGGATATAGGTATGATAGAGGTGTCCGTAGTCCTGTTCAAAACGCTTCAATACATCATCGCTCTCATCAGTGGAGCCATCGTTCACCACGACCACCTCATACGCCGGATACTCTTGTGTGAGTAAGGCCGGCAGGTTCGCCAACAGGTTCTCCGACTCATTCTTGGTATATACGATGATCGATACGGGCGGTAGGGATGCCGGTCCCCCCGTCTGCTGCTTACGTGCTTTACGCAAAGGGCGAGCATATGATATCAGCCAATACAACAACTGGATTACAAACAGCCCCGTTGTAATTCCCCCGATGATCAGTTCAAGCGGTGTAAATACAAGTAGTTCTTTCATGGGAAAATCTATACGCTTATCCTTATCTACAATGTATCCGAATAATAGGCAACAGGCAACGCACGGCAGTTGTATTGCGAAGCCATTACTTCGCCATAAGCGCCGGCCGAACGAAGCGCCAGCAGATCGCCCCTGTGGGCTTTGTTCAGTTCCACATCCAGGCCGAACACATCCGACGATTCGCAGATGGGACCCACCACATCATACGTTTCCACCGGCTCATCACTGCTGATATTCTCGATCCGGTGATAGGCATCGTACATAGCCGGACGGATCAGTTCCGTAAAACCGGCATCGAGGACGGCAAACTGCTTCGTCTCCCCTTCCTTCACATAGAGTACTTTTGAGATGAGGTTGCCGCATTGCGCCACCACGGATCGTCCCGGTTCAAAATGAACCTGCTGTCCCGGGCGCGGCTTCAACAGTTGATGGAAAACAGCGAAATAGTTATCGAAAGCCGGAATCGACAAATGATTGGGATGGTAATAATCCACCCCCAATCCGCCGCCGAAGTTAAGATGCTCCACATTAACCCCAAAGGCATCCAGCTTTTCCTGTATTTCCTCCATGCGGATAGCCAGGTTACGGAAAGCCGACATGTCCGTGATCTGCGAGCCGATATGGTAATGGATACCGATCAGTTTCACATGATTGAGCGATACCACCAATTGTAACACATTATCCAACTGGCTCAGATTGATTCCGAATTTATTCTCTTTCATGCCTGTCGTGATCTTGGCATGGGTATGGGCATCCACTTCCGGATTCACCCGGAGGGCTATGGGCGCTACTTTGTCTTTTGCGGAAGCCAGCTCATCCAACACCCGTAGTTCGGCTGCCGACTCTACATTGAAGCAGAAGATATCGTTTTCCAACCCGAGGTTTATTTCCCAATCGGCTTTCCCTACACCGGCAAACGCGATCTTTTCAGCCGGGAACCCGGCCGCCAACGCCGCACGGATCTCACCCCCGCTCACACAATCGGCTCCTATACCGTTGGCGGCGATGATCGACAGGATACGCGGATTCGCATTCGCCTTCACCGCGAAATGGACATGATAGCCATAACGGCCGGACTCAGTTTTCACTACATCCAGCGTTTGTTGCAGCAATGCGATGTCGTAATAATAAAAGGGCGTCTGTAATGCCTTGAATTTAGCTGTGGGGAAAATACCTTTAATCATCAGTCTATGTTTGATTTAGAGAACAAAAAGAAAGAGGCGTTCCAAAAGCGGACACCACCTCTGTTCTTTATTGCTTCCTACTTAGTTATTAAATAAATGGTCGCTCAGGGATTGGAGGGCACGCTTCTTATCGGAAGCTTTCACAAGCAGGGATACGTTATAGTTGCTGCCGCCGTAGGAAATCATACGGACCGGAATATCTTTCAACGCCTGTATGATCCGGGCTTCGAAGCCGATGTTTTCCCATTCGAGGTCGCCCACCACGCAAATGATCACCATGTCGGTGTCAACGGATACCGTACCGAATTTCTTGAGGTCGTCCACAATCTCTTCCAGATGCTTGCGGTTGTCGATGGTTACGGAAACACCCACTTCGGAGGTAGTAACCATATCGATCGGTGTCTGGTAGTTCTCAAAGATTTCGAAAACTTTACGCAGAAAACCGGTAGCCAGTAACATACGTCCGCTCTTGATCTTGATCGCGGTAATATTATCTTTGGCAGCCACCGCTTCGATCAGGTTCTTTTCCAGATAGTTGGAGATCAGCGTTCCCTTAGCTTCCGGCTCCATGGTATTGAGCAGGCGAACCGGGATATTGTTTAGTTTAGCCGGTAGGATACAGGTAGGATGAAGGATCTTGGCACCGAAATAGGCCAACTCGGCCGCTTCTTCAAAATGAAGGTTACGAACAGGTGATGTTTTGTCCACAATGCGTGGATCGTTGTTGTGCATACCGTCGATATCCGTCCATATCTGGATTTCTTCGGCATGGAGGGCGGCGCCTACGAGAGAGGCCGTATAATCACTTCCACCCCGTTGCAGGTTATCAATTTCCCCATAGGCATTGCGGCATATATACCCTTGGGTGATGAAGATTTCGGCTTCCGGATGCTGTTCCATGATCCGGGAGAGTTTTTCTTTGATATACACCGGATCGGGTTCGGCATTTTTGTCCGTACGCATATAATCCAATGCAGGAAGAAGAACGGATTTCAACCCACATTCTTGCATGTAAAGGTTCATCATTTGGGTAGAAATCAGTTCACCCTGCGCCAAGACGATCTTCTCTTCGAACAACGTAAACAAATCCTTCGTGAATGTACGGATGTAGTCGAAAATGCCGTGGATGGCTTCGCGGGCTTTCTGTTTATATTCGGCGGTGCCGTACAGATCTTCCACATGGCTATCGTACTTCATGCTGAGCTTATTGATGATCTCATTGGCGCCGTCCGGATTCTTCTTGTACAGGTAATCGGAGATTTCCACCAGTGAGTTGGTCGTACCGGACATGGCGGACAATACGATCAGGTTACGTTCACCTGTAATCAGTTTTGCCACCTCTTTCATTCTGGCTGCCGATCCTACAGAGGTACCGCCAAACTTTAATACTTTCATTTTCTTCTTTATTAAATTGTTCCTTTTCGTCGCGGGAAGCAGGCAAAACAACCCTGTGCCAGCCTGACTTAGAGCGCAAAAGTACGAAAAAATTATTCTTTTATATCACTTAAACGCGCATTTTCACATTTTACTATACGCGCGGGGAAATTGCGCACCAATGTATAGTTATGGGTAGTCATGACCACCGCCGTACCCTTCCGGCAAATATCATGGAGGAGTTGTACGATCTGCCCGCTGGTTTCCGGATCGAGGTTGCCTGTCGGCTCATCCGCCAGGATCAGTGCCGGCTCATTCAACAAGGCGCGTGCGATGACGATACGTTGCTGTTCGCCTCCCGACAATTCGTGCGGCATTTTATACCCCTTGTTCAGCATACCCACCTGTTGGAGAACGCTTTCGATCCGTTCTGTGATATCGGCCTTTTTCTTCCAGCCGGTAGCCTTGAGCACAAACTCAAGGTTGCTGTTCACCGTACGGTCTGTAAGCAGTTGGAAATCCTGGAATACGATACCCAGCCGACGACGCAGATACGGGATATCCTTCCGCCGGATCTTCAACAGGTCGTAGTCGAGCAACCGTGCCTCTTCCCCTCTTTCAACGGGGATTTCACAATACAATGTTTTCAGAAGACTACTCTTACCGGAACCAACCTTTCCGATCAGATAAACAAACTCGCCGTTCCGCAGGGTCAGGCACGCATCTTTCAGGATGAGGTTCTCATTCCTGCAGATATCCACATTGTCCAGTTTGAGCAGTATTTCTTCCATAAAAAAACTATTCTTTGTGACGTTTTCTGAGTTCGCGCGCCAGGTCTTCAATGCGGAGACCTTTGCTGGTAAGCAGCACAATCAGGTGGTAGATCATGTCGGAGGCTTCGTATATAAAGCCGTCTTCGGTACCATTGGTAGCCTCGATGACCGTCTCCACCGCTTCTTCGCCCACCTTTTGCGCCATACGGTTGACCCCTTTAGAAAAGAGGGAGGTTGTATAAGATCCCTCCGGCATTTCTTGGCGGCGGCGAACGATGAAATCCTGCAATTGCTTGAGGAACATCACCTCTTCGGTATTGTGCTCACCAAAGCAGGTATCGTCTCCCGTATGGCAGACCGGGCCATTGGGCAGTGCTTTGACCAACAGTGTATCGTTGTCGCAATCCTCCAGGATCTGCACTACTTGCAACGTATGTCCGCTCGTTTCACCTTTCATCCACAAACGTCCTTTGGAGCGGCTGAAAAAGGTCACTTTCCCGGTCTTCCGTGTCTGTGCGAGGGCTTCGGCGTTCATATAACCGAGCATTAATACCTTATTGGTATGATAATCTTGTATGATAGCGGGAATCATTCCGCCCATTTTCTCAAAATCCGGTTTCATTCATTACGGGTATTATATTCGTACACTTATACCTTCGGTACGAAGATACTGTTTTAATTCGTTGATTCGTATTTCACCGAAGTGAAAAACGCTGGCAGCCAGTGCGGCATCGGCTTTTCCGTCGATAAATGTATCCCGGAAATGTTCCTTTTTACCTGCTCCGCCGGAGGCGATGACGGGGATATGCAACGTATCGGCCAGGGTAGCCAGCGCTTCGTTGGGATACCCATCCTTCACCCCGTCGTGAGTCATACTGGTGAAAAGGATCTCCCCGGCTCCCCGGCTTTCCGCCTCTGCTGCCCAGTCGAACAACGTTTTGTCGGTCGGTATCCTCCCTCCGTTGAGGTAACAACGCCAGATATTCTCTTCGAAGTTGGCATCGATGGCCACTACACATACCTGACTGCCGAAATTACGGGCGATATGGTCGATCAGTCCCGGCGTACGGATGGCAGATGAGTTGATCGACACTTTATCCGCTCCGGCATTGAGCAGCCGATCCACGTCGGCCAACTCATTGATCCCTCCGCCCACGGTGAAAGGGATACTGATATTGGCCGCTACCTTTTTCACCAGTTCGGTAAATGTTTTCCGTCCTTCATGCGAAGCGGTGATATCGAGAAAGACCAGTTCGTCGGCTCCCTCGGCACTGTATCGCGCTCCCAGTTCCACCGGATCACCGGCATCGCGGAAGTTGACGAAGTTCACTCCCTTCACTGTTTTCCCGTCTTTGATATCCAGACAGGGTATGATTCGTTTTGCTAACATATCTTGTTGCTTTGTTTATTTGTTATTCCATCAACCGGCGCAGGTCTTTCAACCGGATATGCCCTTCATAAATGGCTTTCCCGAAGATCACGGCAGGTATCCCTGCGGATGCGAGTTGTTCAATGTCTGCTATCGAACTGACGCCGCCACTGGCGATCAGGAACACCTGCACTCCCGAGATCAGCTCTTTATATAATGTAACAGCCGGCCCCTGCAACATCCCGTCACGTCCGATATCGGTACATATCACTTTCGTAATACCTTTGGCGTGGTAGTCGGCGACAAAAGGAATGAGTGCCAGCCCGGTGGTTTCTTCCCATCCGCTCACCGCGATCATCCCGTCTTTGGCATCCGCCCCGAGGATGATCCGGTCACTGCCGAATCGTTCGATCCAGGAAGTGAACACATCGGGGTTCTTCACGGCAATGCTGCCTCCGGTCACCATCTGCGCGCCACAGTCGAAAGCTGTGGCGAGGTCGCATTCCTGTTTGAGTCCGCCTCCGAAGTCGATAACCAGAGAAGTTCGGTTAGCCAACCTTTCCAATATCTTATAATTAATAATCCGTCCCTGACGGGCGCCATCAAGGTCCACCACATGAAGACGGCGGATACCGGCATCTTCAAATTGTTTTGCCACTTCAAGCGGATCTTCATTATAGACCTTTTTCGTATCGTAATCGCCCTGTGTGAGGCGTACGCATTTCCCTTCAATGATATCTATAGCCGGAATCAGTTCGATCATACACGGTCAGAGTGTTAAGAATTGTTTGAGTATCGCTTCGCCCACCGATCCGCTCTTTTCGGGATGGAACTGGGTGGCAAAGAAATTGTCTTTATGCAAGGAGGCGCTGAACGGAAGGATATAGTCGGTCGTCGCTGCCGTATGCACATTCAGCGGCACATAATAACTGTGGACAAAATACACAAAAGCGCCGTCCAAAGCAGCGGGGAAAAGCGGGCTTCCCACTTCCGATAGCGTATTCCATCCCATGTGCGGCACCTTGTCTGCATGGCGTAGCGGCATGAAACGCTTCACGTCCGCGTCGAAAATGCCCAGGCAGTCTGCGCTTCCTTCTTCCGAATACCGGCACATCAACTGCATGCCCAGGCAAATACCAAGCACGGGTTGTTTCAAATCGACAATCAACCTGTCCAATCCGTTGGCTCGGAGGTTTTCCATCGTCGTGCTCGCCTCTCCAACACCGGGGAAGATCACCTTGTCGGCCTTGCGTATTCGTTCGGGATCGGCAGTCACAACCGACGTGATCCCCAGCCGTTTCAATGCGTAATCAACAGAATAGATATTTCCGGCATTATATTTGATGATCGCTACATCCATTGTACTTTTGCTCTCAATTGCGTCGCAAAAGTAACAAAAAGCGATAAACTATTCCACATAAACCCCATAAATCGATTACCATTTTAGTAGAAACATAAATTTTTCTTTGCATAACTCTTGCAAGGTAAAAATATATCCTTACCTTTGCACCGCAATCGAGAGAGAGAGCAACAAAACAAACAAAATGGTGTGGTAGTTCAGTTGGTTAGAATACCTGCCTGTCACGCAGGGGGTCGCGGGTTCGAGTCCCGTCCATACCGCCAAGTCGCTGCAAACAAAGCGACAAACAACGCAAAAAAGCCTGTAAACTCAATGTTTACGGGCTTTTTTCTTTCTACCCTATTCCATCCCAAAGTCAGAAAAAAGCCAAAAACGGACACCTTTCCGTTACCTAACCATTACCTACGGGTCAGAAAATCGTTACCTTTTTGGGGGTAACAAGAAAAGGTAACGAATGTCGCGATAAGGCGTTGATTTGTCGCATATTGGCGTAGTACAAATACCTCATTTACGGGAACAAGAAAGTAATTTTGTAACCATTAAAAATGAAGTATTATGCGTAGTACATTTAAGATTCTTTTCTACATTAAAAAGAATGCTCTGAAAAGTAACGGGAATGCCCCGATTATGGCTCGAATCACCTTGAACAAGGAAATGGTGCAGTTCAGCCTGAAATGTGATGTCAATCCCGACGATTGGGAACCAAAAGCAGGTAAAGCCATCGGGCGGTCGGCAAGTGTTCAACAGTTGAATGGACTGTTGGATAACATGAAAGCGGCATTAATCCGCCATTACCGTGAAATCTCGGACAAGGAACCCGTCGTTACCGCTGAAAAAATACGTAACGCCTTCTTGGGTTTCCATGTTTGCAACGAAACCGTACTGGATTTATCCCAAAGGCACGTTGATAACCTGCGCCTGCAATTGAACAAAGGCGTAACGATGGACACCGTTAAGAAGTACGAGCGGACACACCTGCGACTTGGCCAGTTCGTAAAGCACAAGTTTAACCTTTCGGACATCAGCCTGAAAGAAATCAACCATTCTTTCCTTTGCGATTTTGAGATTTACCTGAAAACGATGCACGGCTGCGGGCAGAATACGACCGCCAAGTTTTTACAACGCCTGAAAACGGTTATCCTGATTGCCCGTAACAACGGTTGGATTCATACCGACCCGTTTGCCAACTATAAACTGAAATTTGAAAAATCAGACCGTGCATACCTTACCGAACAGGAATTGGAAGCGATTATGAATAAGGAAATGCCTGTTAAAAGACTGGAAATGGTTCGCGATGTTTTCATCTTTTCGTCCTTCACGGGTTTGTCGTACATTGATGTAAGAAACCTGCGGACAAGCAATATCCGTACATCGTTTGATGGAAACCTGTGGATTATGGGTAAACGGGTAAAAACGGATGTCAGCTACCGTGTTCCTCTACTGGACATTCCCAAAATGATTATTGAAAAATATAAGGACACGATTCCCGAAGGTGATGTGCTTCCCATATTAAGCAACCAAAAGATGA
>JAVBUE010000090.1:0-16319 GCA_031555735.1 Tannerellaceae bacterium | reverse complement strand
GTACTCCTTATCGGCGATGGTCATTCCGGTTACGGTCAACGCTTTTTTAGCCACCGTCAGTGTCAATTCCACATCAGGCGCAGCGGCATAGGTGTTATCTCCAGCTTGTTTGGCGGTGATCTTGGCCGATCCGGCACCGACAATGGTTAGTGTGCTTCCGCTGATGGTGGCGACACTGGTATTGTCTGATTCGTAAGTAACCGCCAATCCGCTGCCGGCTGTCGCATTCAGTGTGATGGTGTTGTCGCCATACGTGGCGGCACTCAGGCTTTGCGACCAGGTAATGGTTTGCGCTGTTTTTTCGGTCACGGTATAGGTGGCAACGACTTTTGCCGGTGATCTAGCTTCGCTCACTATGGTTGTATTGGTCATTTCAACCGAAAAGCTTCCTGTTGTTTGGAATGTCAGCATCCCTGCTGTAAAGGAGTAGTCTGTACTTTCAGCAGTAGTATCGCCTTTTTTCACAGTAAGTGTGGTAGTTACACCATTAAGCATGGCTACCGTTGTAAGGTCAATTGTTGTGCCCTTGAGAACTGATTGATTGGCCAGTGTTTGTGTGCCAAGTTTTTTTAAATTTCGATCTGCAACCAACTCCGACAGCACATACAATTTGTCTAATGTGAGCGCATTCGTGCTGCAGGATACATAATTGAGGCTTTGCACTGTTGGTAAAGACAATGATGTCAATTGGTTTTCATGAAAAGATAATTCACTTAGAACCGTATTTTTTGATAGATCCAGGGATGTCAGATTGTTGGTATGGCAATAAAATTGTATCAAGACTGTGTTTTTTGAAAGATCCAGGGATGTTAGAGTGTTGTTATTGCAATGCAATTGTGTCAAAGCTGTATTTACAGAAAGATTCAGACCGGTTAAAGAATTATTATAACAATACAATCTTTCCAACGCTGTGTTACCTGAAAGGTCTAAAGTTGTCAATAGGTTGCTATAGCAATACAATTGAATCATTTTAGAAGCACCCCTGACATCCAAAGCTGTTACAGAGGCATTCGCCACGTTCAATATCGTAAGATCACAACCTTTTTCTGCTGTTGTAATGGTTACAGTATAGTGATTTTCATCTCCATAAGCAGAAGGTTGAGTGATCGTTAGGTTGAGATTTGTCCCTGTTTTTGTTTCAGTGGTTCCATTACCCCAATCTACCATAAATTTTTTTCCATTGGTGGCTAGCAAAGCGAAGCTTTTTTTGTCAGTGATGGAACCTTTCCATGTGAAAGAAATTTGCTGTGCAATGTTAGCATAGCGCCAGGGTGCGAGTGTCTCGTATGCAGCCTCTGTTCCGGAGGGGATATGCAGAGTTACATTACTGATAATACCTGAAAAAAGGTCATGGCCACAGGCAACAGTGCTTGGATCTGTCCAGTGAACCATCACATCGGTTAAGGCTGTATAAGCAAAAGCGCCATCTCCTATAGATGTTACTGTGGCTGGAATAGTAATGGCTTGCAGGCTGGTGCAGAGCATGAAAGCGCTTGATCCTATATTCCTCAGTGAGCTATTATCCGCAAAGGTAACTGATGCAATGTTACTACATGAAAAGAACGCTTGATTGCCGATTTTTGTGATTCCATTGCCTATACTAACAGAAGTGATAGAGCTTACATCATTTTTCCAAGGCCGTTCGCTTAAAGCTGTAAAATCCGGCATATCTCCGGTTCCACTGATTGTCAGTACGCCGTTTTCAAGTTTCCAGTTCGTGGTAGTGGTGCCGATTTGGACAGGTCCGGAATCCGAGCTTTCGCCACCCGTTTCCACCACCTTAATATAATTTAGATTTACAGAGCTATTACAGAAAAGATATAAAGTGGTAGCCCCACCTGTATATTCAAGGATTGCTTCACTAACAGTAACAGGTGAAGTTACGGGGTAACTAACTGATCCGATGAGGTTCGTTCCATTCGATAGAAACAGTTTTCTGGCGGTAGTGCCGGAATTATGTCCATGAATGGTGACCGTGCAATTTCCGGTAACCTGGAAGCTCAGATACCTTTGTGTCGGCATCATCACAGTAGGTTCAGTATCCGTATCTGACGAATTAGCATACCCACCTCCATTGAACCTGAATCGGTTTATGTAAGTAGTGCTTCCAAAACTTTTTGGGTTGGCATCAGTTTGTCCCATATTAGCGATTGATGCACCAGGATAAATTGTAAGTCCGTTAATGGTTGTCTGTGTGGAGTATCCGGTAGTCTCAGGGAAATTCGTTGGATCATTTCCAACGATCCATTCGCGGATTGATCCTGCATCATCTGCCCCGGGAATTGGCAAAGCGTTTGCCTTCGTCGTCACTGTACCCGCCAGCATCAGCAGGCAAAAAAGGATTTGTTTCATTTTCATGTACATATAATTATTAGTGTTCATCGGCTTGTGTTGCGGGATCAAGAGGCAAAAGTACGGATACGCCAAAGGCAAGTGGTCGCATTCCGATCTGGTGCGACCATACTATTTTCAATCCGCGCGGTACGCGAACAAAAAATGCTGGTTTATAGGAAGATGGCAGGAGGAGGGAGGAGGGAGGCAAAACGGTCGCAATTGATTAATTGCGACCATTCCTTACTCCTTTTCCCGGATGTTTTGCTTGAACTCGGATGGGGAGAGGCCGGTGTTTTTCTTGAAGGTGCGGTAGAAGCTTTTGCGGTCGTTGAATCCGACCCGGACAGCCAGCCTATCGACCGTCAGTTTCGCTTTGCCGGGATCAGACAGGATACGGATCGCTTCGTTCACCCTGTAGTCGTTGATAAACTGTGTTACCGTAGTACCGGCGCAATGGTTGATGGCGCTTGAAACCGTTTGTCGTTTTTCCTGCAGGGCATCAGCCAGGGAGGTCAGCGTCAGATCAACCTGTGTATATAATTTCTGCTTTTCCATCGCCTGGCGGATACGGTCGAGCAATGCTGATTCGCGCAACAGGGTTTCGGCATCCGGCAGGAGTTCTATTGGTTGGGCGTCTTCATCCGGTGTTGTCTCCGGCTCTCTTTCGTAGGCTTTGATGGAAGTAGCCAGTTCCCGGTTCTTTCTGGCCAGCATGCGGTAGGTCTTCCTTTTTTTGATCAGGAGAACAACCAGGATGGCGGCAAAGAGGGCAACCAACAGGACTACGACCCCAATGGCGGCGATCGTCTGCCGGTAATGCGCTCCGCGTTGGAGTTCGTTTTTCAGTTCTTCTTCTTTGGCCTGCTGTTCCAGTTTGTGGTTGCGTTGTTCGGCGCGCATTAATTTCAGCATATTGAATTCTTCTCCGGCCTGTTTTTGGGATGCGATGACGGAGTCCATGTATTGTTCACCCAGTTTGGTATTCCCGATGCTGAGGTAGTATTTGCACAAAACGGGATAGAGGTTGGTTTGCCGTTTGTGGTTCCCAACCTGCCGGTTATAGCTTTCCGCCTGGTCGAGGTATTGTTTGCATGTGGCTTTGTTGCCCAACGCAAGGTGAACATCAGCCAATGTAACAGCCATTTTCCCTGCAAACGTATAGTCGTTTTGCTCAACCATCCGTTTCCGGGCAAACTCCAATTCGATGATGGCTTCTTTGTATTGCTTATTCAAATAATGGTTGTAGCCCAGGTTACCGTGGGCTATCCCTTCCCAGGAGTCTGTATGTCCGCGGCTGGCTGTCGGATGTTCGGGCAAACTTAATATCAGGTGGAGGTAGCGGTTGGAGGCGGGCAAGTCGCTGTTGTGGTAACGGGCAACCAATGCCAACCCGTTGTAGGCCGATTGCAGCAGATGATAGTCGGCAGCGATGGCAGGCTCATCGGCAATCTTCGTATAATATATTTTTGCTTCTTCGTAATCGCCAAACCGGTAGTGCATATCTCCCAGCAGGCGGAAGAAAAACAATTTTTCGGGCAATACTTCCGCTGAAATGCTTTCCATCTCTTTCATCATCTTTTTAGCCTGTTCGAAAGAGGCTTCATAGGCTCGGCATACATGCCAGTTCGCATACAACAAATCATACCCGGTTCGAAGCGTCATGAGCGTATCCTTTGCTTGTTCCGCATCCCGGCAAATGGCTTGGAGGCTGTCGATCACCTCCTGTGCAGCGCCTGGTTTCTCATAATGGAACCGGTAGCTAAGCAGCAGCAGGCGTTCTTCCAATCGCCACCGTTCATTTCCTGCGGCTGCGACGGCTTCATGTATATACCGCACGATGGAGTCGGCTTTTTCCCGGGACCATACATAATCCATCCGGTACCGGATGTCTTTCATCTCCATCATGTAAGAAGCATACGGCTGATCCACCATCTTCAGGAAAGGATTACCGGATCCGGCCGTTGAAGACATGGCATAGGGAGCTACCATAAGAATAAAAAAGGGCAGTAGTCTGAATTTCATTTTTATATTAATCCACTAAGAATCGATGCACATGGGCAAAAGTATAAAATATTTTTATTCGGCTGTGATTTGTCAATAGCGAAACAGAACTTTGTTTTACCTTTGTCTGTTATTGGATCAAATGACTATTTGCGATGAGAAGGAATGTGTTTTTATTTGCCTTGCTGGCATTGTTTCCGGTGTTCCTTTGTGCCCAGGATGTGACGGTGAAGCGGGAACGTACCTTTACCGGCGCCGGTTTGTATGGGTTTATGAACGGGGGCGCCGACCAGTTTATGGAATACGGGGTGACATCGCTTGTGGCCCGCGACGTCGTCTTTAAGGGTGAAAACTATTCCATCGAGATATATGATATGCCCACGTCGGCAGATGCCTACGGGATCTATTCGATCCATGTGTTCAAATGCCAGCGGGCGGATACCGCCGGGTGTATCGACTGCCTCTCTCCCTACCAGTTGCAAGCGGTGGCGGGGAATACATATGTATCCGTGGTCTTTCCTTCGGGAACGGCAGCCGCCCAACAGGCAGCCGATGAATTGCTGCGGATGTACGTGCCGATGGAGAAAGACCAGGCGGTTGTCCCCCGGTTGATCCGCGACCATACGCCCTATTCGGGTGTGGTGAAGTATTTACGCGGCCCGTTGTCGGTGTCGGCGGCAAGCCGTGCCCTGTCGGTCATTCTCAAGGAACGGGTTTATACCGGCGTATGGTTTACGGAAGATAAAAAAGAACGGGTCTTCCATGCCTTGGTCTATATGGCTGACAAAGAGCAACTCCGGGCGCTGAAAGCACAGCTTCCCGCCGATCAGATCCTGAAAACGGGAGAAGATTACGTCTATTTTGTCGGGCAGGAGCTGGATGAGCTGGAAGAAGACCACGGTCCCTTCGGTTTTTAATGAAAAAAATGGGCGAAAAACTTGCATAGTCGTTTCATTAACAGTAATTTTGCGGTCTGAAAATCTGCAGAGGGTAGAAAAGCGGAGCCGGTGACGGCGCCCACCCCCGGGACCTAACCTGTTTAAAAAGAAACAAACAGATGTACGTAATCGTAGAAATTAACGGACAACAGTTTAAGGTGGAACAAGGAAAGAAAATGTTCGTCCACCACATCCAGAACGCGGAAAGCGGTGCTGTTGTTGAGTTCGACAAAGTGTTGTTGGTTGACAACAATGGAACGGTAACCGTAGGTGCTCCCACCGTTGACGGCGCTAAAGTAGTATGCGAAGTGGTAAGCCCGCTGGTAAAAGGCGAGAAGGTGCTGATCTTCCACAAAAAGAGAAGAAAGGGCTACCGTAAGTTGAACGGTCACCGTCAGCAGTTCACCGAAGTGAGTGTAAAAGAAATTGTTGCTTAACGTTTAAAGAGTAAAAAGAAATGGCACATAAAAAAGGAGTGGGTAGTTCGAAGAACGGCCGTGAATCTCATAGCAAACGTTTAGGTGTGAAACTGTTCGGCGGCGAAGTAGCCAAAGCCGGTAATATCCTCATCCGCCAGAGAGGTACCACCCATCATCCGGGAGAAAACGTAGGTATCGGTAAAGACCATACCCTGTTTGCCCTGAAAGACGGTATCGTTACCTTCAGCAAAGGAAAGAACGACAGATCGTTCGTTTCCATCAAAGAAGTACAGGCCGAAGCATAAGCTCCGCCCCCTGATAACAAAAAAAGCCGGTTCGTAAGAGCCGGCTTTTTTTTGTGGCCGTTTCCGGCCTACTTATCTTCGTGGTAATAATTCTTGTGATAGCCGTAGCCGTAGCCATAGCCGCCGCGGTGGTATCCGTAGCTGTTGGTACTGTCGATGCCGTTGAGTATGACAGACAGGTTGTGCAACTTGTTGTGCTGGTAGAGGTCTTGTATCTCCACCAACGCGTTCTTATGCGTATAGTTCTCGCGGGTCACGTAGATGGTTGCCGTCACATGCCCGTTCAGGCTGAATACGTCCGACACCAATCCTACCGGCGCCATATCGAGGATGATATAATCGTATCTCCCTTTGAGGTCGGCGAAGAGCTGCGACAATCGGGGCGAGTCCAGCAATTCCGCCGGGTTGGGCGGGAATACCAGCGTGGGGATGATATCGAGGTTGGGATGGAGGACATGCGAGCGGTCGATAATCTCATCGATCTTCGTCTGCGGATCGGAGAGATAGATAGCCACGCCCTTTTCCGGAACGATCGTGATGATATCCTGCATCTGCGACCGGCGCATGTCGAGGTCGATCAGCAGCGTGCGCTTGCCGGATGTTGCCAGCGACAGGGCGAGGTTGCGGGAGATGAAGCTCTTTCCTTCGCCGCTGGTGGTGGAGGTGATCATGATCACTTTCTCTCCCTGTTGGCCAGCCGTCAGGAACTTCAGGTTAGAACTGATCAGGCGGAAACGTTCGGCCACGCCCGAACGCAGCTTGAGCGCCGGGAAGAAATCGTCGGCTTTTCCTTCGGGGATATCACCGAGGTACGGAGCATGCACCGTCTGCGTGAGCTGGTCTTTCGTCCGCAGCTTCATATCGAACATGTCACTGCCGAAGATGTACCCCAACGGGAGGATCAGTCCCAGCATCAGGGCGGCCAGGAGGATGATCGGCTTACGGGGCGCCACAGGCACGGTGGGTACGGTGGCGGCATCCACGATCTTCGCGTTCGGCGTAGCCAGCGCCAGAGACAATCCCGTCTCTTCCCGTTTCTGCAACAGATAGATGAAGAGGGTTTCCTTAATTTCTTTCTGGCGGTACAACTCACGCGATTCGCGTTCCTGGGTGGAGAGCTGTACAGCGCGCGACGTATAGGATGATTCCTTCGAGCGCAGCTCGCGGAGGGTCGTGATCAGGCCCGTCTCGGAGATGCCGATACCGCTCAGCAGGTTACCGCGCAGCGTGGCGATGCGGGTATTGTATTCGCGAAGCACGGGATTCGACTCGCGCATGCCCGTGGTCTCGCGTACCTTATTTAGTACTTCTTCGTTGTATTTGCTGATAAGTTCCAGGATAGTGGGGTCGGTCAGCCCCACGTTCGACGGTACCACGCTCCCCTGGTTGGCCGGGTTGTTGAGGAACTGCTTGATGGAACGCAACGTGGAGAGTTGGATCTCCGAGGCCGTGATCTGCTGGTCGTAGTTGGTCGAGGTGGAGAGGTAGAGTTTGGCTTCCGACTCGATATCGGTGATACCCTGCGACAACTTGTATTCTTCCACATTCCGCTCGGCGGTGCTCAACTCGCCGGAGATGATGGCCAGACGCTCGTCGATAAACTTGGTAGTGTTGATCGCCACGAAGTTTTTCTCGTCGATCGCTTGCTGGTTGTAGATTTCGATCAGCGTATTGATCATATCCACCCCTTTCTCCGGGCAGGGGGTGACGATCGACAGTTGCACCACGCTGGAAGTCTTGTTGATGGCGCCGATGGAGAGCGCTTCGGGAATGCCGACGGTGCGCGATACGGCGACGGTCACCGGATACGCCGCCTGTCCCAGCGGATTCGCGGTGAAACGGAGCTGTCCCCAGGGTGTTTCCGTGAGGCTGTCGAGGCGGATGGCTTGATCCCACTCCGGCTCTGAGGATGTGAAGAATAGGGAACCGTCATCGCGCCGGTCGATCACGAACTCCCCATTCGCCACTACCTGCGGCGACGATACCAGCACGGGGCTTTGGTGGTATATCTCTACCCGCTTGAGCCATCCGTCGGTGTAATAGGCGAAGTGGAGGTTGAGCCTGTCCACCATCTCCTCGTAAATCGTTTTCGACTTGAGCACTTCCAGCTCGTTCTCCAGGTTTTCGTTCGAGGCTACGATGCCGAGATCCTGGAATGCCGTGATGTCGGTGCCGAGCTGTCCTTTCTTCTCGTCTTTGATCACGACGGTGGACGATACCTTATAGTCGGGCGTAACATAGAGGATATACAGAATGGCGATGAGTACGCATCCGACGATACTTGCCAGAAAAAGTTTCCAGCGGCGAAGGCAGCGCACGATGAGTTCTACCAGGTCGATTTCCTGGGTTGTATTCACTGGTTGATTGCTTGATTCCATTATGCGATAAAGGGTTATGCTTATTTAAGCAGGGTGATGACGGCGATGATCAGCGATACGGCTGATATGAACAACGGCGCGTCGCGGTAAATGGACGACGAGGTGCCGATCTTCGCCTTGTTGGGCTTTACATACAGGATGTCGTTCTGCTCGAGGTAGAAGGTGGGGAGGAAGAAGAGCTCGGGACTGGTCATGTCGATATGGTAAAACTCTTTCTTCCCGTTCACCACCCGGCAGAGGAGCACGTCTTCACGCACACCGGTGATATTCATGTCGCCCGCCAGCGCCAGCGCTTCGGGGATGGTCACCTTCTCGTTGGTAATGGTATAACTGCCGGGGCGTACCACATCACCGAGGACGGATATCTTGTAGTTCATGAAGCGGATGTTCACGACCGGGTTTTCCACATATTCGGAGATCTTCTGTTCCAGCAGGGTCACCGCTTCGCGCTTGGTGAGGCCGGCAAGGGGTACGTCGCCCACGACGGGGAAGTTGATGTGCCCGTCTTTGTCCACGAGGTAACCCTGGTAGTCGGAAATGTTGTACGTCATCCGTTCGGTCTTGACCGTGTTGAACATTTCCACCGATTGCGGATTAATGGCGGAGACGGTGATCAGCAGGTTGTCGTTGGGATTGATACGGATCTCGTAGTTCGAGAGGTCGTTTTCATATACAAACGACGGGATACTGTCGGTGCCCTGGAAATAAACGGTCTTACGTGCCGATCCGCAGGACGAGAACGTAAGCAGGGTGGCTAAGAACAACGTTGTTAACAGGAGAGTTGTTGATTTCATGTTTTACTAATTTTATGTAAAAGAAAGGATGGACGGAAACAGAGAGAGTTGGTGCTGCCGATATACGCCGTAAACAAGCACATCAGACCAGCGGATGTCTGAATCCGATGGCCTGATGGAATATACTATTCGGCACTCAAAACGATGAGCGACAGCTAAATACACGGAAACGGGCGATAATCCCCCTGAAATGCGCACGGCAACTAAAACAAATCAATGTGTTGAGAGAAAGTAAGAGAGCGTAATCGACTATATAAGAGAGAAATACATAAACACAACAAAGGTCGTCAGTCCCAAAAACCAGACCAACGAATATAGGCTTACTTACAATTCACTGCAAAAATAGTATAATAATATTGTTAAAACAGGTTTAATCCTGAAAAAGTTCATTTTAAACCATTCCGCGTCATCCCGATACGCTCTCCATTGTACTTACTTTTTCCAATACTGCTCCATCTGCTCGAGCGTTTTCCCTTTGGTCTCGGGGATCATCTTCCAGACGAAAAGGGCGGAGACGACCGACATCAGGCCATAAAACCCGTACGTCATGGCGCCACTGAACTCCATCATCGCCGGATAGGTGGATGAGATGAAGTAGTTGGCTGCCCACTGGGAAGCTACCGCAACGGCTACCGCCTGTCCGCGGATCTTGTTCGGGAAGATTTCGGCGATCAGCACCCAGCAGATCGGTCCCCACGACATCATGAACGAAGCCGTGTAGATAATGATGAATACCAGCGTACTCGTCCCGATGATATTGAAATACGACAAACCGGATATGGCGAACATGCCGACTGCCATACCGATGGAGCCGACGATCAGCAGCGGCTTTCGTCCCCATTTATCCACCGTCAGGATAGCTACGACGGTGAAGATCACGTTCACCAGTCCCATCACGATGGTCTGCAACATCGACGCATCCTTCGCCGCCCCCATGCTTTCGAAGATACGCGGTGCGTAATACAACGCCACATTAATCCCCACAAACTGTTGGAATACGGAGAGGAGGATACCGATGATGATCACCGTCACCCCATACGAGAACAGTTTGCCTTTGGCGGTTACCGAAACGGTTGCCCGGATCTCCGCTAGGATGGCGCGGGCGGCTTCTTTGGAGGTGTTGATCTTCTCCAGCACGGCAAGCGCCTTGTCTTCCTGCCCCGTCATCGCCAGGTAACGCGGTGTTTCAGGGACGAACAGCACCAGTAAGCCGAACAACGCCGCCGGGATGGCTTCGGAAGCGAACATATACCGCCAGCCGAGCGCATTGATCCATTCGATCGACTGCCCGTGGGCGATTCCCCAGTTCACGAAATACACCACCAACATCCCGAAGATGATGGCGAACTGGTTCCAGGAAACCAGCCGTCCGCGGATCTCCGCCGGCGCGATCTCGCCGATATACATCGGGCAAACCGCCGACGCCAGCCCCACACCGATCCCGCCGATGATGCGGTAGCAGTTGAACACTGCCAGCAAGGCCAGCGACGCTTCGCCTTCCCGGAAGAACAAGGTTTCGGGGAATCCCGACCCCAATGCCGACAGGAAGAACAGTACGGCAGCCAGTACCAACGTCTTCTTCCGTCCCAGGCGGGAAGAGAAGAATCCCGACACTGCCCCGCCGATGATACATCCGATCAGCGCGCTCGACACCGTCGCCCCATGCATGAACGCACTCAGCCCGAGCGGTTTGATCAGATATGCCTCGATCGATTTCTCGGCTCCCGATATCACCGCTGTGTCATACCCGAAGAGCAACCCGCCCAACGTCGCCACCAACGTGATACCAAATACATACCCCGTATTAAATTTCTGATGTCCCATCACCCATTCATCATTAACCATTCATCATTCCTCATTAAATATACTGATTGATGATCATCTCATACAACTCCTGTTTGCCGCTGATCTGTGCCGGTTCGCTGCTTTTGAGGGCGATGGTGCGCAGGTCTTCGAGCGATAACCGGCCTTCTTCAAACGCTTTGCCGTCGCCGCCGTTGAAGCTGGCGTAGCGGTTGGCACGCATCTTCCGGTAATCTGAGTGTTCGAGGATATCGGCCGCCACGATCAGTGCGCGGGCAAAGGCATCCATCCCGCCGATGTGCGCGATGAAGATATCTTCGAGGTCGGTAGAGTTACGGCGCGTCTTGGCGTCGAAGTTCGTGCCGCCGGTTGTAAGTCCTCCTCCTTCCAGTATCACCAGCCAGGCCTGGACCAGTTCGTACAGGTCGATGGGGAACTGATCCGTATCCCATCCGTTCTGGTAGTCGCCCCGGTTGGCGTCGATGCTGCACAGCATACCCGCATCCGCCGCGGCCTGCAATTCATGCTCAAAGGTATGTCCCGCCAGGGTGGCGTGGTTCACTTCGATATTGATGGCGAAGTCTTTCTCCAGCCCGTAGTGGCGGAGGAAGCCGATGACCGTTTCCGTATCCACGTCGTATTGGTGCTTGGTCGGCTCCATCGGTTTCGGTTCGATCAGGTATGTTCCTTTGAAACCGTTCTTACGACCGTAGTCGCGCGCCAGGGTGAGCAGCATGGCGAGGTGGTCTTTCTCCCGTTTCATGTTCGTATTCAACAGGCTCATGTATCCTTCGCGTCCGCCCCAGAACACGTAGTTCTCGCCATCGAGGGCGATGCAGGCGTCGATCGCGTTCTTGATCTGTGTGGCGGCGCAGGCTACGACCGGGAAGTCGGGGTTCGTCGCCGCACCGTTCATATACCGTTTGTTGCTGAACACGTTGGCGGTGGACCAGAGCAGTTTCTTGCCCGTTTCCTGCTGCAATCCTTTGGCATAGTCCACCATCGTATGCAGGCGTTTTTCAAATTCGGCCAGCGTATCGGCTTCATCCACCACATCCACATCGTGGAAGCAGTAGTAGGGGATGTTGCATTTGCTCAGGAACTCAAAGGCGGCATCCATCTTATATTTGGCACGGGTGATGGCATCCGCGCTGTCGTTCCAGGGGAATGTTTTGGTACCGGGACCGAAGGGGTCGCCTCCCTCGGCGCACATCGTATGCCAGTAAGCCATGGAAAAGCGGAGGTGGTCTTTGAGGGTCTTTCCCATGACTACGCGGTTTTCATCATACCAGCGGAATGCCAGCGGGTTCTTTGATTCACGTCCTTCAAACTGTATCTTTCCGATTCCGGGAAAGAACTCTTTTTGTCCTTTAAAATAGTTCATACTCATTTTTATTAATGCGTTAACAATCTGATAATTCTTTTTTCAGGCGCTCTTTCCATATATCGTAAGCGCCGCAATACTTGTCGGCTTTGAGGCCGTCGGGTTCGATCACACATCCTTTTTTCAGCGAGGCGAAGGCTTCTTCGGGCGAGGCGTATATACCGGCGCCGATTCCGGCTCCCTTGGCGGCTCCCACGGCGCCGTTGGTGTCGTACAGTTCGATGGCGGCGCCCGTCACTCCCGCCAGCGCTTCCCGGAAGAGCGGGCTGAGGAACATGTTGGCATTTCCCGCACGGATCACGCGGATATCGATCCCCATGCCGTCCATGATATCCATGCCATACTTGAAGGAGAAGACGATCCCTTCCTGCGCCGCCCGTGCCATGTGCGCCCGGGTGTGGATGTTGAAGTTCATCCCGTGGATGGAACAGCCCGTTTCCCTGTTTGCGAGCATACGCTCGGCCCCATTGCCAAAGGGCAGGATGGAGAGCCCTTCGGCGCCGATCGGCACCGAGGAGGCGATATCGTTCTGGCCGGCATAGCTGATACCTGCCGGCGCCACATTGCGTTTGATCCACGAATTGAGGATGCCTACGCCGTTGATGCAGAGCAAGACGCCGAGGCGTGCCTGTTTGTCGGTATGGTTCACATGGGCGAAGGTGTTGACGCGCGACTGGGGATCGTAGTTCATCGTCCCGTTCACGCCATAGACCACTCCGGATGTCCCGGCCGTCGCGGCGATCTCACCGGGGTTCAGCACGTTCAGCGAGAGGGCGTTGTTCGGCTGGTCACCGGCGCGGTAGGTCACCGGCGTCCCTTTTTTCAGTCCCAGTTCGGCGGCTGCCGATGCCAATAACTCGCCCTGCAGTCCGAAGGTGGGACGGATCTCCGGTATCAGGTCGCGGCTGAAGCCGTAATACACCATCAGGTCGTCCGACAGCCGGTTTTCCGCAAAGTCCCAGAAGATACCTTCCGACAGTCCGGATACGGTAGTCACCACATCGCCCGTCATCTTCATCCCGATATAATCGCCGGGCAACATACATTTATAGACAGAGGCGAAGAGCGCCGGTTCGTTTGCTTTTACCCAAGCCAGTTTGGAGGCGGTGAAATTGCCGGGCGAATTCAGCAGGTGCGACAGGCAGCGATGCTCGCCGATGCTGCGGAAAGCGCGGTCGCCATAGCATACCGCCCGGCTGTCGCACCAGATGATCGACGGGCGCAGCACCTGTAGTTTCTTGTCCACCAGCACCAGTCCATGCATCTGGTAGGTGATACCGATGGCTTCGATCTCTTCCCCTTTGATGGCGCCGCCGCTCATCGCACCTTGCAACGCCTGTTTGAGGGATGTCCACCAGTCTTCGGGTTCCTGTTCGGCCCATCCGGCTTTGAGGGCTTTGATGGGGGCTTCTTCTTTCGGGAAATAATCGGAAGCCGCCACATCGCCCGTTTCTATGTGGACGATGGAAACCTTGACGGACGAACTACCGATATCGCATCCAGCTACATACATGGCTACATGAGTTTATATTTGTTTAACTTCGAACGTTGTTTGTTATAGATCACCTTGTCGAAGCGGTAAAAGCGGGCGGCGCGGTGGGCTACATTCTCTTCGACTTCTTCCATGGGGATGACGTACTCGAGCGAATTCATCTTCTTATGGAAATTGCGGACATCGATCCCCTTGCCATACACCACCTCATAGGTACGTCTCAGTTGGGAGGCGGTGAATTTGGCGGGGAGGTACTCGAAGATGAGCGAAGGCTCTTTTTCGATCAGCAGCCGGATCTCGTCCACCGCCTGTTCCACGATCGCCTTATGGTCGAACGGTAGGCGGGGCAGGCTGTCCACCGCCCACCAGCATACCGAGTCGTATTTCACCAGGTTGCTTTTCCGGTTGTTCTTGCACAGGGCCAGATAAGCGACGGTCACGATACGGGAAATCTTCTGGTGGTAAGCGCTCTCGAGCCAGATCACATCTTCTTTGTTGCTGGTCCGGGCGGGTGATCCGAAGCTGCGGAATTGCTTCATCGGGACGCGCTTCAGGCCGGTGGCTTCGTTCAGTACGCGGTAGGCCGCCTCGTCCAGGTCTTCCGACTCATAAATCAGGCTGCCGGGCAGTTTATAGCCGACCAGCCGGTTCTCCGTATCCCTCCGTTCCACGAGTAAAACAGATAATTGGTCTTTATGGATCCCCATCAGTACACAGTCCACCGATACGTGGGGATAAAACATCTCTTTCATGGTTACATTTCCTTTTTGTACAATACACATAAACTATCGCTGCAAATATAGGAATAATAAGAAACAAACAAGTGTTTCTATAGATGATTCGTGCGGAATAATTCCTGTTAAATGGGTAATTATATGTAGCTTTGCGGGCTGAATGACCATAGTATCAGACAACGAATAAAACAGATATAGTTATGTTGACGCTCAAAGTTATCACAGAACAGCCGGAGGAAGTCATCCGCCGGTTAGCTAAAAAGCATTTCGACGCGCGGGAGATCATCGCTAAAGTCATTGACGCAGACAAGGTTCGCCGTAACAGCCAGACCACGCTGGACGCCAACCTGGCCGAACTGAACCAACTCTCCAAGTCCATCGGCATGCTGATGAAGGAAGGGAAGAAAGAAGAAGCGGAAGCCGCCCGTGCCCGGGTAGCCGAGATGAAAGAGGCGAACAAGACCCTCGAAGAGGCGAAAGCCACCTCCGAACAGGAGGTGCAGAACCTGCTGGTGCTGATCCCCAACCTGCCGCACGACTCCGTTCCCGAAGGACGTGTAGCCGAAGACAATGTGATCGAGAAAACCGGCGGCGTGATCCCCGAACTTTACGATGGCGCCATGCCGCATTGGGAGCTGGCAAAGAAATACGACCTGATCGACTTCGAGCTGGGTGTGAAGATCACCGGCGCGGGCTTCCCCGTGTATAAAGGATACGGTTGCCGGTTGCAACGGGCGCTGATCAACTTCTTCCTCGACAACGCGCGTGAAGCGGGTTACCTGGAGATCCAACCACCGTATGTGGTGAATGCCGACTCCGGATATGGCACCGGGCAGTTGCCCGATAAGGAAGGGCAGATGTATTACGCGCCGGCCGACGACCTCTATCTCATCCCTACCGCCGAAGTACCGGTAACGAATATCTACCGCGATGTGATCCTGAATGAAGCCGAACTGCCGGTGAAGAATACCGCCTACTCGGCCTGCTTCCGCCGCGAAGCCGGTTCGTATGGGAAAGATGTGCGGGGATTGAACCGCCTGCACCAGTTCGACAAGGTGGAGATCGTGCGGATCGACACACCCGAACATTCGTATGAGTCGCTGAAGGAAATGGTGGATTATGTGCAGTCGCTCGTCGATAAACTGGAACTGCCGTGGCGTATCCTGCGCCTGTGCGGCGGGGATATGAGTTTCACCTCGGCGTTGACATTCGACTTCGAAGTCTATTCTAAGGCACAGGAACGATGGCTGGAGGTAAGCTCGGTATCGAACTTCGAAAGTTACCAGGCTAACCGCCTCAAATGCCGGTACCGCGACGAGAACAAAAAGATCCAACTCGTCCATACGTTGAACGGCAGCGCCTTGGCTTTACCCCGTATCGTCGCCGCCCTGTTGGAAAACAACCAGACGCCCGACGGTATCCGTATCCCCCGGACACTTATCCCCTATACGGGCTTCGACATGATCCGCTAACGTAAGTTTTGGTTCCCGATCAGGGAGAAGGAGGGTGGCAAAAGCCCGATGAAAATGATCCGGATGATTGAAATCGATCATCCGGATCATTTTCCCGTATATTCTCCCTCTCAGCGACTCTTCCTTTCCTGACTTTGACAATGCGCCACCCTGTGAGGATCCTGGTTTAATCAGGAGCCTGGTTGCTTCTTGTTGCGGTGTGGTGTAACGTGTTTGTGTCCGCAGTCCTGTCAACATCAGGTAGAAGAATCGTCATTCGTAGGAT
>JAVBUE010000060.1:0-12986 GCA_031555735.1 Tannerellaceae bacterium | reverse complement strand
CGTCGGAGTAGATCAAACAGCTATTTTTGGCATGAAGGCTTCTGCTGGCGCAATCAACTTCATTACATATACTGGCGAAGAGGTGCTGAAAAAGCGAAAAGTCTATAACCTCGCCCACCTCACCCTCCACGGCTACCAGCCTCCGGTGGAATTCTATTCCCCCGTCTATGAAACCGAAGAGCAACGCTTCAACATCCTCCCCGACCTCCGTACCACGATCTTCTGGAAGCCCGACCTCGTGACAGACGGCGACGGCAAAGCCTCCTTCGATTTCTACGCCTCAGACTACAGTACCACTTACTCCGTCTTGATCGAAGGGCTGAGCGATGATGGCGTAGCCGTCCGCCAGACGGGGAAGATACAGGTGAAGTAAGGATCAATGTCAACACCCCGTGGAGCGGTTTCATTTTCTTCCTACACAGAGTTTATTTTTGCAAAACATCAGTCACGGTGTCACGCAAAAGACTCTATCTGATTGTACACCCGCGCGCATATATACAGGGGATTTGCCCTTTTTTCCTTCCACTCCTTCCACTCCCGTCATTATCAGCTACTTATTGTGGAAGGACCCTCGTTTTTGGGCGTTTCCTTCCACACATCCTTCCACACTCCTTCCACAGGCTGGCTTGCCCAAACTGTAAACTGATTTCAGGAAAGGACAGCGCACTTTGAAGGACTAAAACAAGCATAGGTGGTTGTTCAATCTGTCACCTATGTTTGTTTGAACATCCACCTATGGTTGATGAAACGTTCACCTATGGGAGTTACGCCGACAACTCTCCGGAGTTTTTCCAACAACCGGATGTTGATAAATCTTCATATAGATCTCGTGTTAACAACATCCAGATGCAGATTGACATGCTGACAACGTTTTTGCCCTCGGCAAATGGAGGAAGCCCGCCAGTGGAAGGAGTGTGGAAGGATGTGTGGAAGGAAACGCCCAAAAACGAGGGTCCTTCCACAATAAGTGGCTGATAATGACGGGAGTGGAAGGAGTGGAAGGAAAAAAGGGCAAATCCCCTGTATATATAGCGCGCGGGTGTACAATCAGATAGAGTATTTTGCGTGACACCGTGGCAGATGTTTTGCAAAATAAAACTTCGTGTAGGATAAAGACGGCTCATTAAACGACTCCACCGGGTTTTGACATGGATCCAATAAAATGGATCAACAGGGGATGGCTGGCCGGTGTAAAATAAAAGGAGCTGACTCGATTTTGAGACAGCTCCTTTGTGTATTACCCGGTACGGGAAGAATTACTTGTTGTTTTTCTTCGCCATGTTCATTTCGATTACGAAAGCGATCAGCAGGCCGATACCACCGAAGAGGAGGAGGGAAGAGCCATACACGACACCCATCACATCGTGGCGGAACCAATCATCCCGGTAAACACCGGCGCCCGAAATGCCCGCGTGGATGATGAAGCCGACTAATAATCCTAAACCGATACCCGCCATCAGGCATCCGATCTTCAGCGCGCCGAAGGAAAAACGTTGTACGCCGTAGCTCGGTAGTCCCAGTTTGCCTTCAAAGGCCGAAGCATCCAGTTTGTCGCCGATCTTCTCGATAATGGCCAAGCGTTCTTTTCTGCGAACATAGAGTTCGAACAATCCATAAATCCCTGCGCAGATAATTAACATCACCAAGGGAATCATAATAAAATCCATCATAATTGTACGTTTTTAAATGTGTGAAACTTGTATTGTTTGCCCTTTTGACGCTGCGGTTTCCGGCAGGTTACACTTTCCATGCAAAAAAAATCGGTTATATTTGTGGGGTCAGGCTGTAACCGATTGGTTACGCGTGCGTCCATTAGATAGAATGGAACTTTATAGCGATGCGTACTATGTGCAAAGGATCCAGGCGGGAGATACGGAATGTTTCGCCTGCCTCATTGATCGTTACAGTGAACGGGTGTATGCATTGATCGTTAAAGTGGTACGGAACCGCGAGGATGCCGAGGAGTTGGTGCAAGACGTGTTCATGAAAGTGTTCAAACACCTTCCTTCCTTTAAAGGCGACAGCAGCCTGGCTACCTGGATCTACCGGATCGCGTACAACACCGCCATCTCGGAGACGCGTAAGAAGAAGCACGAACTGCTGGTTCTGGAGGAGACGCAGTGGGCGAATACCTCGGAGGAGGATGCCGCCGATGCCTGGGGGCTGACCGATTCGGCCGAACAGGTGGAACGGCTGGAGAAAGCCCTCGAGCGGCTTTCGGCCGACGAACGTTTCCTGATCCTCCTGTATTATATGGAAGATAAAACGGTGGAAGAGATCGCCGTTATATCCGGACTGACGCAAACAAACGTAAAGACAAAGTTATTCCGTATCCGTAAGCGTTTATACAGTATATTAACAGAAATGGAGAAAGAAGAGATATGAAAACATCCCATCAACAAGACGCCCTGAAGCGGTTGTTCGTCCAACTGCCGAAGGATAAACTGCCGGAAACCTTCCGTCAGTCGATGATGCAACAGATCATGGCGGAAGCCATGCGGGTGAAGAAACGGAACGAACGCCTGGTAATGGGCGCCATCATTGCCGCCTCCGTGGTGATGCTCGCCTTAGGCGTGCTCGTTTTTGTGTATATGGATGTTCCGGAACCGGTTGTAGAATGGCCGAAGATGCCGAAGATGCCGTCGCTCACCGCCGCCCCGCTCTCTGTCTTTGTAGGCGCCTTGTCGCTCTTGCTGCTGTTTGGCGATTACCAGATGCGGAAAATCTACAAGCGCAGGCATAAGGAGTGACGTACTTTTTTAGATGGAAAACATTGTAGGTCAGAAAAAAGCCTTACCTTTGCCACAATTTTCAAGAGAGAAGACAATATAATGTCCCACATCTAATTAGGAACTTAGTATTAACAATTTAGAATGGAAAATTTAAAGAACATCCAGCCGGTTGATGATTTCAACTGGGACGCCTATGAAAAAGGCGAAACGTACGGTGCGGTAAGTAAGGAAGACCTTATGAAAACGTACGACGAAACCCTGAACAAAGTAAACGACAAGGATGTCGTGATTGGGAAGGTAACCTCCATGAACAAACGCGAAGTGGTGGTAAACATCGGCTTCAAATCAGACGGTGTGGTGCCGATGTCTGAATTCCGGTACAACCCGGATCTGAAGATCGGCGACGACGTAGAAGTCTATATCGAAAGCCAAGAAGACAAAAAAGGACAGTTGATCCTCTCTCACAAAAAAGCCCGCGCAACCCGTTCTTGGGATCGCGTAAACGAAGCGCTCGAAAAAGACGAAATCGTAAAAGGTTACATCAAATGCCGTACGAAAGGCGGTATGATCGTGGATGTGTTCGGCATCGAAGCCTTCCTCCCCGGTTCACATATCGACGTGAAGCCGATCCGCGACTACGATGTGTTTGTTGGCAAGACGATGGAATTCAAGATCGTGAAGATCAACCAGGAATTCAAGAACGTGGTCGTGTCGCATAAAGCGCTTATCGAAGCAGAACTCGAACAACAGAAGAAAGATATCATCTCCAAACTGGAAAAAGGCCAGGTATTGGAAGGAACCGTCAAGAACATCACATCCTACGGTGTATTCATCGACCTGGGTGGCGTGGACGGCCTGATCCATATCACCGACCTGTCGTGGGGACGTGTATCCCATCCGGAAGAAATCGTTCAGTTGGATCAGAAGATCAACGTGGTTATCCTCGATTTCGACGACGAGAAGAAACGGATCGCTCTCGGCCTGAAACAGCTCACCCCGCACCCGTGGGATGCGTTGAATGCAGACCTGAAGGTAGGAGACAAAGTAAATGGTAAAGTAGTTGTGATGGCCGATTACGGTGCATTCATCGAAATCGCTACCGGCGTGGAAGGTTTGATCCACGTATCCGAAATGTCGTGGACGCAGCACCTGCGCAGCGCTCAGGACTTCATGAAGGTGGGCGACGAGATCGAAGCCGTTATCCTGACCCTTGACCGCGACGAGCGCAAGATGTCCCTGGGTATCAAACAGCTCAAAGCCGACCCGTGGGAAGATATCGAATCCCGTTTCCCCGTGGGTTCCAAACATGCCGCCAAAGTGCGTAACTTCACCAACTTCGGTGTATTCGTTGAAATCGAAGAAGGCGTTGACGGCCTGATCCATATCTCCGACCTTTCCTGGACGAAGAAGATCAAACACCCGTCTGAATTTACACAGATCGGCACAGAGATCGACGTACAGGTACTGGAAATCGACAAGGAAAACCGTCGCCTGAGCTTAGGCCACAAACAGTTGGAAGAAAACCCGTGGGATGTATTCGAAACCATCTTCACCGTAGGTTCCATCCACGAAGGTACGATCATCGAAGTATTGGATAAGGGCGCTGTGATCTCCCTGCCGTATGGCGTGGAAGGTTTCGCTACCCCGAAACACCTGGTGAAAGAAGACGGCTCACAGGCTGTTGTGGACGAAAAGATGCAGTTCAAGGTTATCGAATTCAATAAGGAAGCGAAACGGATCATCCTGTCGCACAGCCGCATCTTCGAAGATGAGCAGAAGAAGGCTGCCAGAAACGAAGGCGCTTCCGCTGAAAAGAAAGCCCCCAAACGCGGAAAGAAAGAAGAAGAAGACACGATGACTTCCAGTCCGGTTGAAAAAACAACCCTGGGTGATATCGAAGAACTCGCCGCCCTGAAAGAAAAACTGTCAGGCAAGTAATCTTCCATCTACCTTATATTAAAGGAGACATCTTCAAGAGGTGTCTCCTTTTTTGTTACTTTTGTGTTTTTAGCAGACGACATGAAGAAGTTGGTTATATTTGATCTGGACGGAACACTGATAGACACCATCGCCGACCTGGCGGCGAGTGTGAACGAAGCCCTGGCTGCCTGCGGGTTTCCCGTGCATACGGTGGACGCATACCGTTTCTTTGTAGGCAACGGGATCAGCAAACTGTTTGAACGGGCCTTGCCCGAAGGCGAAAAGACGGAGGCGAACATCCTGCGGATGCGACAACTGTTCCTGACCCATTACAGCAGGCACAATACGGAAAAGAGCATGCCTTATCCCGGTATTCCTGAACTACTGGACAGGTTGGACAAGGCGGGCGTCCTGCTGGCGGTGGCCTCCAATAAATACCACGAGGGTACTTGCCGGTTGATCGGTCACTTTTTCGGTTCGGTCCCCTTTGTGAAAGTGCTTGGACAGCGGGAGGGCATCCCGCCCAAGCCGGATCCTTCCATCGTGCAGGAAATCATGGCGGCTTCCGGGGTACGGAAAGAAGAGGTCTTATACGTTGGCGATTCGGGCGTGGATATGCAGACGGCGCATCTGGCGGATGTGGATGCCTGTGGCGTCACCTGGGGATTCCGCCCCCGTGCGGAACTGGAAATATGCCAACCGGCATATATCGTGGACAGGCCCGGAGACATCCTGTCGCTTTTTGGACGGTGAATGAAACAAAACGATCCTGATCGTCGTTATCATTAAAGAAAACACAAAGAACAACACATGAGAAAGGGGCTGAAATGGATAGGGATCGCATGTCTGATACCAATTGCACTGGTATTACTGCTATCCCTGTTGCTGTACTTGCCTCCTGTGCAAAAATACGCCGTCGAACAGGCAGCAGGATATGTCGCAAAGGCAACCGGCATGCAAATCGGCATCCAACGGATCCGGCTGTCGTTCCCGTTAGACCTGTCGGTGCATGGGGTGGACATACGGCAAGGATCGGCAGATACGTTGCTTACCCTGCAACGGCTCTCCCTGCGCGTCCATCCTCTCTCCCTGTGGAAACAGCAATTCGCCGTCCGCTCCCTGGCGTTGGAGAAGGTTAATGTCCGTTCAGGCACTCTCCTCAAAGGGATGCGGCTGGAGGGAGAGATCGGCGGACTGACCGTCGTGGCCAACCGGATCGACCTGAAAGGGGAAGTGGCAGAGGTGAACAATGCCTTGCTGACCGACGCGGCTGTCCGGCTGCGTATCGACTCTGTTTCACAGCAGGCGGATACGGCAGCCTCCGCGCCGGTCAACTGGGTGCTCTCCCTGGCTAAGGTGGCGCTGAAGAATGTGTCTTTTACATTGGATATGCCCGAAGGATCCATGCATCTGGGGACGCATATCACCCATGCGGTGGCGACCCGTGGAGGGGTTGACCTTGCCCGTCCGGCCTATGAGGTGGAGCGTTTCAGCCTGTTGGCTTCCCGCTTGCAGTACGATGCCGACAGCCTGCCTGCCAAACCCGGGCTGGATGTCGCCCATATCGATCTGACCCATTTGCTGGCGACCATCGACTCTGTCCGTTATGCGGGCAAAGAGATGCAGGCGCGAATCACTTCCCTTGCGGTGAACGAACGCTCCGGCCTGTCCGTATCCTCCCTGACAGGAGTAATGCGCAGCGACAGCCTCCGGCTGGATGTGCCGAACCTGGCCCTGCGCACGCCCGCTTCCGATATCCGCCTGTTCGCCACATTGCCGTGGAGCGTGTTGGATGAGCAGCCCGCGGGCACCCTGCGGACGTTGGTTACCGCTACGATCGGTAAACCAGACCTGCTGCTGGTTGCCGGGGATCTGCCTGCCGATTTCCGCAAGGCGTATCCCAACCGTCCAATCAGCGTGACGGCCGGATTGGAAGGGAACATGGAGCATCTCCGCCTGCAACAGTTGAAAGCCCGGATGCCCGGCGCGTTCACCGTTTTCCTTTCCGGAGAGATGGCTAACCTGAGGGACAGCATCCGGCGTTCCGGCACTATTGAGCTGGATGCCGCCGGTGATACCCTGTCTTTCTTCACTTCCCTGCTGCCTAAAGCGCAACGGAGTGCTTTCGCCCTTCCGCCCGGTATGCGGCTGACCGGGGAGGGGAGTCTGAAAGACCGCACGTACCAGGCGCGCCTGCTGCTGAAAGAAGACAAGGCAAGCGTGGCGGTGGACGGCCGTTTCAATCCGGTAGCCGAATCGTATGAAGCTACGTTGCGGATCGACAGCCTCGAACCCGTGCATTTCCTGCCGGGCGATTCCCTGTTGTGGCTTACCGCCTCGATGGAAGCCGAAGGGAAAGGGTTCGATGTGTTCAAATCGTCCACTTTTGCCCGGCTGGAGGGGGCGATAACGGATATCCGGTATGGCCAAACGTCCGTGTCGAACGTCGCCTTCTCGGCTTCCCTGAAAGAACACCAGGCGCATGCGGAGCTGAAGAGCGACTATCCCCTGGCGCGGATGGAGGTCACTCTGGACGGTACCCTCCGGAAAGAGGCGGTACAAGGGATGTTGATCGCCGATGTGGATACGATCGACCTCCATGCCCTTCACCTGGCGGCGAACCCGTTTGCCACCTCTTTCCAGTTGTTCGCCGATGGAAGGAGTAACCTGAAAGAGACCCACCGGGTTGATATATCGCTCGGTAACTGGATGATCGCCACCGAAGGGCAGACCTTCAGACCCAAACTGTTGGTAATCAAGGCGCAGACGGATACGGCCTCCGTCCAGGCGGCAGTCAGCGCCGGTGACCTGTCGATCCGGCTGACGGGACAGGCGCCGCCGGACAGGCTCCTGAAGCAGGTATCTCTCTTTTCCGACAGCCTCGACCGGCAGTTGGAGGTGGATACGATGGTCAACCTGACGCGCCTCCACCCTTTGCTTCCCGACCTCGTCCTGCAGGTAAAAGCGGGGAAAGACAATCCGGTCTATAATCTGCTGAGCGAATACAACATGGGGTTCAACCGTTTCTTCCTCGATGCCCATACTTCGCCGGAGAAAGGGATCACGATGGATGCCGAAGTGTTTGCTGCCTATCGTGATACCTTCCTGATCGATACCATCCGGGCGATGATTCGGCCCGATACGGCGGGGTTGCAGTACAACGCCTCGGTGGTTAAGAACCGCTACCGGCAACAACAACCGTTTGCCGCCCATCTCCACGGCTCGCTGCGGAACGCGTATGCCGATGCGGAGCTGACTTATCTGAATAACCGGAGGGATACGGGTATGCATATCGGTGTCCGCCTGCATAAGGAGAAAGAGGGCGCGCGGATCCATCTCTTCCCCGATGAGCCGGTGATTGCCTTCCATCCGTACAGGGTCAATCCCGATAACTTTGTCCGCTACCGGAACATGCTGGATATGGAGGCCAACGTCAGGCTCGAAGGGAAAAAGAACGCATCGCTCTGGCTGCATTCCATTCCTGTCGATGGCGCGCCTTCAGAACTGCATCTGGAGATCGGGCAGCTCAACCTGGCGAATATATCCAATGGGCTGATCAGCCTCCCTTCCATGCAGGGGATACTGAATGCCGACATCCAGTATGTGCCTTCCGGAGAAACCTTCCTGGTGGCCGCGGATGCCAACATCGACAACCTGATCTACCGGAACGGGAGGGTGGGAGAGGTCATGCTGAACGCCGTCTATCTCCCGCTGGGGGGTAAGGAACACCAGGCCGACGTCCACTTCTTCCGCGACCGACAGGAGATCGTTACCGCCACGGCTCACTACCGGACAGGAAAAAACGATTATCTGACGGGAAGCCTCGATATCTCCATGCTCCCGATGCAGATGCTTACCCCGTTTGTGCCCGACGGGCTGGCGCAGTTGAATGGTGCGGTGAACGGTCATGTGTCTATCGAGGGATCGACGGCAAAGCCCGCCATCAACGGATATATGCAACTGGATACTTCTTCCGTGTATATCAGCTCACTCACGTCCCGCTTCCGGCTGGATGATAAAAAGATCGAAGTGAAAAACAGCAAGCTCGACTTCAACCGGTATAGTATTTACGGCAGCGGGAAGAATCCCTTTATCATCAACGGGTCGATCGACTTCTCCGACCTTTCGCGGATGACCGCCGACCTGCGGCTGAACGCCAACAATATGCAGGTGCTCGACGCGCGGCGGACGAGTGAGAGCATGGTGTATGGGAAACTGTTCGTCAACCTCGCCACCACAATCAAGGGGCGGCTCGACGCCCTTGCCATCCGGGGCGACCTGCAGTTGCTGGGTGGTACGAATGTGGGGTATGTGATGGGTGAGTCGTCGCTCACGGTGCAGGATAGGCTGAAAGACCTCGTCACCTTCACCTCCTTCACCGATACCCTGACGCGTACACGCCGCCGGCAACCTACCGTGCCGATCGGGGGGATGGACATGATGATGGTGATCCACATCGACCCCGTGGTGCAACTGCGTGCCGATATCACGCCCGACCAGTCCAGCTACGTGGATCTGGAAGGGGGTGGCGACCTCTCTTTCCAATATACCCGCCAGGGGGATATGATCCTCAACGGGCGTTATACCCTGAATGGGGGTCATATCAAGTATGCCCTGCCGATCATCCCGCTCAAGGAGTTCCAAATCAAGCAGGATAGTTATGTGCAGTGGGACGGTGATCCGATGAACCCGATACTCAACCTCACCGCCACGGAACGGACGCGTGCTTCGGTGTCCAACCTGGGAGGCAGTCCGCAGTCGGTGAACTTCGACGTGGGCGTACAGTTGAAAGACCGCCTCGACGACATGGCGCTGCAGTTCGTGATCGATGCGCCCGAAAATATATCGGTCAAGAACGACCTCGCTTCGGTTGGCCCCGAAGAACGTTCGAAACGTGCCATCGCCATGATTATGACGGGGATGTACCTCGATGGCAACAGCGCGGGGGGTACGAACAATATGAATATGGGCAACGCCCTCAACAGTTTCCTCGAAAGCGAGATCAACCATATCGCCGGTGATGCGCTGAAAACGGTGGATATATCCGTGGGCGTGGATACGTACGACAGTGACCCGGCAGCGGGTGGCGGGCAACGGACGGATTACTCGTTCCGGTTCGCCAAGCGTTTCTATAACGACCGTATCCGGGTGGTGATCGGAGGAAAGGTGTCGTCGGGTGATGTACAGCCGCAGCAACAGGAGTCGTTTATCGATAACGTATCGTTCGAATACCGGCTAGACCAAGCGGGTACGCGCTATATCAAGCTTTTCCACGACCGCAACTACGAAAGCATCCTGGAAGGCGACATTATGGAAACCGGCGCCGGTGTGGTGCTCCGGAAGAAGATGCTGCATTTGCGCGAGCTGTTCAACTTCCGCAAGAAGAAGGTGGCTCCGGTGCCCGAAGACGAACCGCATGAAACTAAAAAGGAATCCCATGAAACACCGGCAGCCCACTGATCGATCCCTGAAGCGCCTCTCTGCATTACTTTCCACGGGAATACTCTTCCTGTGTCTCCTCCCGGCGCTTTCCTGCTCCACCACGAAACGCCTGCCCGAGGGGGAAACGCTTTATACCGGTATCCGGCAGATCGAAGTGGCCGATGAAGACCATAGCCGTGCCAGTGAAGCCGCGCTGACGGAAGCTACTGCTGCCTTGGAATATCCGCCCAATAATGCGTTGTTCGGCAGTTCGTCCAAACGTTTCCCGTTTCCCTTCGGCCTGTGGGTGTATAACGCTTTTGTACATAAAAAAGGGAAAGTGAACGAATGGATCTTCCGGAAGTTCGCCTCCAAACCGGTATTCATCACCACGGTCAATCCCGATGTGCGGGTGGCGGTGGCGCGGAACATCCTGCATGAGAACGGCTATTTCGACGGGACAGCCTCCTGGGAGTTGCTGCCGGATAAGAAGAACGACCGGAAAGCGCAGGTGGCTTACCACCTGGAGATGAACCATCTCTATACCCTCGACAGTATCCGCTTTACCGCTATGCGGCAGCGTGCCGACAGCCTCATCATCGACTATAAGCATGCGAGCCTGTTGCGGAAAGGTGATCCCTTCAATGTGTATAACCTCGAGAATGAACGACAACGTATCGCCACCCTGCTCCGGAACAATGGCTTCTATTATTTCCGTCCGGACTTTATCGTCTATGAGGCGGATACGTTGCTTTCGCCCGGCAAGGTGTGGCTGCGGGTGGTACGTAAGCAGGGTGTGCCGCTTGCGTCCCTCCGTCCGTGGAAGATCGGGGAGGTGTCCGTACATCTCAACGGTTATCTGAATGAGCCGCCCACGGACTCGATCCGGTATAAGGATATGATGATCTATTACGAGGGGAAACTGCGTGTCCGCCCTTCGATCCTGTATAAGCGGTTCTACCTGAAGGAGGGTGATCTCTTTTCACAGGAGAAACTGCAAAAGACGCAGACCGGCCTTTCGCGCCTCGGGATCTTCCAATATACAGAGGTGTTGTTTTCTCCCCGCGATACCTCCCGGCGGAACGAACGGCTCGATATGCGGCTGAACACCGTATATGACCTGCCGCTCGACGGGGAGTTGGAAATGAACGTCAAGAGCAAGAGTAACGACTATGCCGGTCCGGGTATGGTATTCAGTGTGACCAAACGGAATATTTTCCGCGGAGGGGAGACCTTCGGCGTGCAGGCGCGGGGTTCGTATGAATGGCAGACGGAAGGCTCGTCGGAAAACGAAAAAAAGATCAATAGTTATGAGTTCGGGCTTAGCTCCACGCTCACCTTCCCGTCGGTGCTCTTCCCGGGGTTTACCAACCGTAACCTCGAATACCCGTCGAGCACCACCGCCCGTATCTATGCCAACCAGATGAACCGTGCGGGATACTTCAAGATGCTTTCGTTCGGGGGGAATTTTACGTACGACTTCCAGCCTACGGCCACCAGTACCCATTCGTTCACTCCCTTCCGGCTGGAATTCAACCTGCTGCGGGACACGACGCCGACGTTCGACAGTATCATGTCCCGGAACCCGGCTGTTTATTTGAGTTTGAAGGATCAGTTTATCCCCGCGGTGAGCTATACCTACCGATACGACGACTCGTCCGATACGTCGCTCGACAATCATATCTGGTGGGAGAGTACGCTTACGCAGGCGGGTAACATCGTCTCCGGACTTTATGCCGCTACCGGGCAGAAGTTCAACGAAAAAGAAAAAGAGTTGCTGGGGAACCCTTTCGCCCAGTTTGTAAAAGCTACGAGTGAATTCCGTTACAATTTCCGCATCGATAAGAACAACTGGCTGGTGGGAAGGGTCTCGGCAGGGGCGATCTACAGTTATGGCAATGCGGAGGTGTCGCCCTATAAGGAACAGTTTTATGTGGGTGGAGCCAACAGTATCCGCGCTTTTACGATCCGCAGCATAGGACCGGGCAGTTTCAAATCGGATGAGGATGATATCTATGCCAGTATCGACCAGACAGGGGATATCAAGTTGGAAGCCAACCTCGAATACCGTTTCCGTATCTTGGGCAACCTGCATGGGGCGACGTTCCTCGATTGTGGGAATACCTGGTTGTTCCGCAGCGATTCCACCCGTCCGGGCGGTACGCTGAAAGCCGGCCGTTTTCTCAAAGACCTCGCCCTGGGAACGGGTGCGGGACTCCGGTATGATATGGGGTTCCTGGTGGTACGCCTCGATGTGGGCGTCGGCCTGCATGTCCCTTACGAAACGAGTAAAAGCGGCTACTTCAATATCGACAACTACAGCCAGAAAGGGATTGGCTGGCACCTGGCGATCGGCTACCCGTTCTGATTCGGTAGGGTTGCAAAAATAAAAGGAGATATGCCGGTTGACATATCTCCTTTCTGTTAACTGTATAACAGGATTACTCGGCGCTATCAGCAGCAGGTGCTTCTTCAGCCGGTGCGGCTTCTTCAGCAGCGGGAGCGTCGGCTGCGACAGCGTCAGCTTTCTTTTTGGCTACTTCAGCGGCTTTCGCCTTGTTGATCGCTTTTTCTTCTTCCAGACGGGCTTTGTTGGCTGCTCTGGCTACTTCGCGATCCTGTTCTTTCACGGCGTGAAGGGCAGTCTGTTTGTTCTTCTGCCATGCCTCGAACTTCTGTTCGGCGGCGGCTTTGTCGAATGCACCTTTCTTCACCCCTTCGAGGAGGTGTTTCATCATGCATACGCCTTCGCGTGAAAGGATGTTACGTGTAGTGTCTGTAGGCTGCGCACCTACCTGCATCCAATACAAAGCTCTTTCGAAGTTCAAATCTACTGTAGCAGGATTAGTGTTCGGATTATAAGAACCTATCCTTTCAATAAACTTTCCATCCCGTGGAGCCCTGCTGTCTGCA
>JAVBUE010000030.1:0-104495 GCA_031555735.1 Tannerellaceae bacterium | reverse complement strand
TAGATAATCAAAACGTTAACCGCACCTACGGAGCTAATCCCACATATGCACCTTAACCGTGGGCTGGGCTTTGCCTGCGCACCACGGCTACAGACGTGACAGCCCTACGGGCTTTGTTGCCATCTTCATATTCTGCCAAACATGAATATCCAACAGGGGCTTTTCTACCTATAAAGTAGTTGTGTGAGAAAACGTTCCAACCCTCCATTCGGCATTTAATATACTGGGTAATATGCCATTACACGGTGGATAGTTTTCAAAAACCATCCACCGGAAAATACATGCTTACCCTTCGTCGGCGAGGCGCAGACCTCGTTGTCGTGAGGCCTGCGTCCCACAGGGTGTGAGGCCTGCGTCTCCCGCTGACCAGTCGCAGGCCTCGCCGAAGTCGCATGCGGGCCTTGCCGGTGGATGGTTTTGTGTATAGTTTTATTCAAGTATACACCCGCAAAAATCGCATCAATAAAGGGTTATACAGGGGTGGTGTATAGATGGATAGTTGTTTCGCAAAACGGTCTGTAGAGGATAAAAAGAGGTCCGGAAAACTCTCTTAGACAACGTTCCAACGTTTCTTAGACAACTTTTAAAGTTTCTTAGACAACGCCGGAGCGTTTCTTAAAAAACTTTTAAATGTTGTCTAAGCAAGTTCGGAGAACCGATGACAGATCATGCATATGTACACAAGAAAGGAAACTACACAAACAATTTTCCGGTACTCCATACCCACACAAAATCGGGAGTCACCTCATATTCCAGTACGAAGGCGCGCATACGGGGGCTATGGCTTTCGCGGGCGATGAATGTACCTGCTTCGGCATAAGGAAAAGGATCAATGTGGAGATGGCGACGGAAATCCACTTCTTCCCGGCTAATCATTTTGAATAAAGTTTCTTTGGCACACCAGTGTAGCAAAAGATGTTCGCGCTCATGGGTGGTATCCAGTCCGGCCTCTTCTTCGTCGGACATGAACTTGTGACGGACACGCAACACACGATCGGTTTTCCGTTCGATGTCGATCCCGGCAAAAGGGGACAATTGCAGCAAGACAGCGACATAACCGTCAGTATGCGAAAGGCTGATATGCAACGGCTCGTCCGGCAGGTAGGGCGCACCGTTCGGGTGGTAGGCAATGGCAGTATCTTTTCCGAGCAGGGTATGCAGAAGCAAACGGGTAGCCAGCCATTCTTTCCGACGCTTGTCGATACGGAAACTTTCCAATACCGGTAGGTAAGCATCCGGCGATGGCAGTTGCCTTAGCAGTTCCTCTACGCTCTCTTCTATTTTCCAAAGGCCGCGCCAGGTTGTAGTATATGCAGGTAAGATGGCCATCAGCGTTTCCAGTAAAATGTTTGGATGAGTTCCACGATGTCGTTTCGCAGGTAGCTGGTGACAGGGGCAATAGAATCGGCAGTGCCATAGTTATCGTAATACAATGCGCCCCGGAAAAAATGTGACACACTATCAGTCACCACAAACTGAATGGGCGAAGGGGCCTCGCCACGGATTTCAAACAGTGATGCATAGACATTAGCTTCGGGGTTTGAATAAGCTTTTTCGGATATATCCGCCTGTTTGACCTGGCGTAGCAGCAGAGTACGACTTTCATAATCGGCTTCCGCAAACGACTGCGCCGTTATGGGTAAATAGCTGCAATAGATCGTAGCCTTCAGCGAAGGGTAGACAATATTGATCTCCCCAGCAGGCTGACCGGTTAGCGGTAGTTGAACTGTTGCCAGGTGCGAGAGTTCGAAACCATACGGCAAGCCGGTTTCGGTAAACAATCCGTACTGAGGCACAGCCGGTTCAATGCGCAGGTATCCTTTCGGTTTCGGGGTATAATCCACACAGGAGAAGCAGCAGAAGAGGACGAGATAGCAGATACAGCCCTTATGCATACGGCAAATTATTCACTCTCTTCCGTGCCGGAGAGGTAGTTAAACTTTACTTTCAGAATACGGCGGTGGTCTATCTCCAATACCTGGAAACGGCAGTGCTTATACACAATCACCTCCCGCCGGACAGGGAAATCACCTTTGATCTCAAGCAAAAGACCGGCCAGGGTTTCGACATCCTCAGTCAGGTCTCTAAATTCAGATTCGTCGGCATTGATAATGCGGAAGAAGTCGGTCAGTAGTATCTTAGCTTCGAAGATGAGACTTCCGTCAGCCAAAGTGATATATTGTTTTTCGTCTTCGTCATACTCGTCGGATATCTCACCTACAATCTCTTCCAGGATATCCTCCATAGTGACGATACCGGACGTACCACCGAACTCGTCGACAACGATCGCCATGTGGATCTTATTGGTACGGAATTCCTCCAACAGGTCGTCGATCTTTTTCGTCTCGGGAACAAAGTAAGCCGGGCGGATCAGGCTTTGCCAACGGAACGTATCAGGTTTGTCTATATACGGCAACAAGTCTTTTATGTACAGGATACCTTTGATATTGTCTTCCGACCCGGCATAGACGGGGATACGGGAGTAACCCGACTGTAGGATAAAGTCGATCACTTCGCGGAAATTAAGCTTGATATCGATATCTTCCATGTCGAGCCGGGAAGTCATGATCTCGTCAGCCGTTTTGTTATAGAACTTGATGATACCGGCAAGCATCTCTTTTTCTTCCGGTATTTCGGAAGAAGTCAGTTCAAGAGCTTTTGACAGTTGGTCGACAGACAAATCATACTTTTTCTTACCAATCGATTTATTGACAAACGAGGTCGACGACACCAGCAGCTTGGACAACGGACGACAGAAATGTTCCATCCCATTCAATACCGGTGCAAAAAAGCGTACAAATTTCAGTGAATTCTTCTGTGCATATATTTTGGGAATGATCTCTCCAAAAAGCAAAAGCAACGAGGCCAGCGCGAGTGTTTGCAATACAAAGCCCAGGACGGGAGCAGCCGAAAAGTCGATCCATGTATTAATAGCATACGCACAGAGCATCACCACCGTTACATTGGCAAAATTATTGACAATCAGAATAGAAGCCAACAGGTATTCGGAACGTCCCAATAAACGGAGGATAACAGCATCCACAGATACCTTTTCGTCCCGTATCTCTTTCATGTTAGACGGAGACAAAGAGAAGAAGCCAACCTCGGAGGCAGATACAAAAGCAGAAATACACAGCAATAAGGCAGCTATACCAAATGCAACAACCGGACCGGCGGTCAATCCGTGAACGGATACCTGTTCAAACAATCGCGGAAAATAATCTGAGTCCAAGGAGCCGGGTATTAGTTAGACAATCAGAACGGCAGATCATCTGCATCATCCGACGGAGCAGGAGATTGGGAAGCCGCCGGAGGCTGGTATGAGGGAGTTTGCCCCGGTTGCCCGGAAGCAGGTGAGGCCGATTGTCCTGGTGTGGTTGATGCACCTTCGGGGCGTGCTGTACCGGTGCTGTAAAATTCGATGCGGTCGGCATGGATCTCGGTCACATAACGTTTTGCTCCCGAAGGATCATCGTAAGAACGGGTACGGATCTTTCCTTCCACATATACACCCGAACCTTTGCGAACCCACTTTTCTACAAAGGGAACAAGGTCGCGGCGCACCACAATGTTATGCCATTCCGTACGTTCGGGTACAACCGTACCGTTGGCAAGCGTATACCCTCTCTCGGAGGTAGCCATAGGGAAGTTAGCAACAGCAGCGCCGCTGTCGAAATAACGTACTTCGGGATCTTTACCTACATTACCGATCAATATGACTTTATTCAATGACATAACTGTTGTTTCTTTATGATTAGTCCACAAAGAAACATAAAATCAGTCAGTCGACCAATGCTTTCGTTAAAATTTTCAGTGCTTTCTTACGGGTTATTTCCTTCCGTGCGGGACAGGATGTTGGCAATGCCCGCTTCGATGATGGTATCCATCCCTTTCGCTATATCTTCCTTCGTCATATCCACCTTCATATCCGGGTCGATACCAAACTCTGTGGACTCCTTATCCGCATTCAGCATGGGGCTGGAAGAGAAACGGATACCCCACCCATTGGGTAACTCCGAACTGAAAGGCAAACCACTTCCCCCACCCGTGCGGTCGCCAATCACAACTACCTGCTTCAACATGCGCATCTTCTGCACAAAGTCATTCGTGGCACTATAACAATGGCGGTTAGTCAACACCACAACCGGACGCAGCCAACGGACACGGTCGGAAGGCGTCAAATAAGAGGGATAAGGCTCAGAGAAATCATTATGCCCTTTGCCTGTTTTATGCTGGATATAGCCTGCCAGTATTTTCTCTTCCGCAAAGCGGGATGCGATCATATCCGAATAGGTCAACGATCCGCCACCATTGTCACGTATGTCGATGATCAAGCCTTTACAGTCTTTGAAAGAAGATAATATATAATCCAGGTTCGTATTCCCTACCCCATCGGAGAAACTTTCGTAATACATATAACCGACCTTTCCGTCGTTCAATGTCCGGTATTTGATTCCTGCTGCCTGACTAAAATCGTTATTGGTTGCCGATCCCAGATAGTTCTTCTGTATCTCGGGATAGAAATTAGCAGGATAGTCTTCATACCACGCCCAATAGCGGGAGATATTAAAGGAAGAGACCAGGTTGGTATGTCCGTCTTTAAGTTCATTCGTCATTTTTCCCAGCAACTTGAACAGGTCATACTGGTTCATGGTGTCAGCTATCTGAACACTATAACGGTCGTGTACCTCATTCCAATCGATATCCTTGTATTCAAAGAAACAGTAATTCTCATCGATGATCTTCCAGAGCGCTTCAAAATTTTCCCGAGGCGAACGGGTATACTCAACCCCTTTGTCGCATCCCGACAGGAACAGAACAGCCAACAGCAGGCAATATGTCAACAGGTGTCGTTTCATCTTCTCAATAATAAGCGCTACTATACTTGTTTGTATTCTTCAATCGTTTTCCCCCTAAAGAGATAAATTCTTTTACCAATCCGATCATAAACGTATTGGAAAAGAGTTGGGTACGTATACTATTAACATCCGTATAGTAATAACTGTTCAGGTAGCCTACACGGACAGTCCAGGTATATACGGGAACATCCACGGTAAGATAGTTCCGCATGGCAAACTTATTATGGAATGAGTTGAACCGGACGATACCGGATGTATTCCCCTGATCGAACACCTCATAATACGACTGTCCCATGTGGGGAGAAAATAAAACACCGGCAAAAGGAATATCCATCTGATAACGGAAAGTGAGCGGGTAGTCTTTGATCTTCAGGTTATAAATAGCCATGGCAGAAGCATTCAGGTCTACGTCCAGATGCGCCGAGGCCGGGTTATTGCTGTTGCGGGTATTATACATAAAGCCCCCCATGATGTGAGGTGCTCCTCCTGCCAGTATCCGCAGGTTTGGCAATACATGGAAATGATAATGATAACCGAGCGAATAATCCACAAAAGCACCAAATTCGGATGCTGTTCCGGCCGGGTTATCGGTAAAAGACATATCTACACTGAATATCTGTTGACGGGATACATTATAGTCGGCCAGGCTGACCATTTTCATGCGTTCATTCAGGATACGCAAACCCCAACCGGTATAATTCAAATCAGCGCTTGGGCTTAAGTAAGAATCTTTCAGGTTATAACTCCCGATACCGATCATCGTACCTTCATTCACTGACCAGGGAGTTTCAGCAGCAGTCTCCGATTGAGCTGATACTGAAAAGGACAAACTAAGTAGTCCTACCAGCAAGTATAGGATTTGTTTCATAGGCTAATCATCAAATAGTTTCATCTGTCCTGTCAACTCGTCCAGAATATCGGTATTGCTTTTCTTGTCGTCTGCCTGATCCATTTCGGCAGTTTCCTGTTCTTCGGTGTCTTCATTCGGTTCCGAAGGAGTGGATGAAGAGGTAAAACGTACCGGTTCAAGCTCGTTGATCGTTTCCACTTCGAAGGTAGAGATACGCTTTCCTTTGGCTTTGTAACTCTTTACACCGATAAACTCTTCGGCATCGATCACAAGTGGTTCACGGAAACTGTCGCCACCACCAAAAACTACTTCTATACGCGGATAAGCCTCTGACGTCAATAGATGCAAACGGCTCTTGGGATTCTCGCCCACGAGGTTTTGCTTACGCGGTGTAGCATCCATCTGGAAACGTTTGAGATAACGGAATCCCTGGTCGGCATCAAACAAGGCTGCTGTCCATACAGTATTGGGATCATACTTTTCGATTGTCAGGATACTATCCTCATAATGGTTGCTCAGGTCGAAGTTGGTGATATAGTAATCACCGTTACGAAGCACGACCAGTATTCTGTCCTCACTCTGGAACTCACCCAACTGGTCGCCACGCCCGTCGTAATTGAGACGTAACACATCCCAGTCGAACCACACCTGGCGGCCTCCCAATGTAGAACTACCTTTCTGCTTGAGCGATACCTTATGTATCTCAAACTTAGTCAGGATCACACCCATTGAGTCACGTCCACGGATGGTAACGTCACTAAAGTCTCTTTCGAACACCAACGTTTTGAGGCGTGGTTTGGGTTTCAGGATAAACTTGATTGATTCGGCCTCTCCATTCGGATTAGAGCTGAAATAGAGGATACGCGAACCGGCGGCGCCACGTGTCAGGTCGTATTCCTTATCACGGGTTACACCTGTCACGGCAAAGCGTTTGATATAGTTGAAACCGGCTTTCCCGTCGCGATATACCACGTTATAGATCGTCCGTTTATCGTTTCGCTTGAACACATCCAGATGAAGCACATCTTTACCGACAAACATCTTGTCGCTTACACGCACCACCTTGTAGGTTCCGTTACGGAAGAAAAGTATAATATCATCGATATCCGAACAGTTACAGACAAACTCGTCCTTTTTCAGACCCATGCCAATGAAACCTTCGTTACGGTTGATATACAGCTTTTCGGTTGCTTCCACCACCTTGGCGGCTTCAATTGTATCGAAGTTACGTATCTCCGTCATACGGGGATAAGCAGCACCATATTTTTCTTTCAGGCGGACAAACCAGTCGATCGTGTACTCCACGATGTTTGCCAGATGAAATTCAACCCGTTCAATTTCTTTCTTGATCTGGGCGATCATCTGTTCGTTCTTTTCAGAGTTGAATTTCAGGATACGTCCCATCTTGATTTCCATCAGACGGAGGATGTCTTCACGTGTCACTTCCCGGATCAGGTTCGGTTTGAAAGGCGTAAGGCGAAGGTCGATATGGGCAATGGCTGCGTCCATATCTTTTGCATTCTCGAACTCGGCATCCTTGTAGATGCGTTCTTCGATAAATATCTGTTCGAGCGAAGCATAAAAGAGCGCTTCTTCCTGCTCGGCTTTGTCGATCTCCAGTTCCAGACGCAGCAAGGCTAACGTATTATCTGCCGAATGGCGAAGCACTTCGCTTACGGTGAGGAAACCCGGTTTATTGTCGCGGATCACACAACAGTTGGGCGAGATACTGATCTCACAATCCGTAAAGGCATACAGGGCGTCAATGGTCTTGTCCGATGAAACACCCGGCGCAAGATGAACTAATATTTCTACGTTACTGGCCGTGTTGTCGTCTACCTTACGTATCTTGATCTTGTTCTTATCGTTGGCTTTAAGGATCGATTCGATGATGGAAGTAGTTGTCTTTCCGTAGGGGATCTCGGAGATAACAAGCGTCTTGTTATCCACCTTCCCTATCTTGGCTCGTACTTTAACCGAACCACCCCGTTCGCCATCGTTGTATTTGCCTACATCCACGTAACCACCCGTCTGAAAGTCGGGATAGAGTGTAAACGGCTCTTCTTTCAGGTATGCAATCGATGCATCCAGCAACTCATTGAAGTTATGCGGGAGTATTTTGGAAGAAAGCCCTACAGCGATCCCTTCCACACCTTGAGCCAACAGTAACGGGAACTTGATCGGCAACGTCACCGGTTCACGGTTACGTCCGTCGTACGAATGTTGCCACTCGGTTGTTTTCGGATTGAAAACGGTTTCCAGTGCAAACTTTGACAGACGTGCTTCGATATAACGTGGAGCTGCTGCTCCGTCGCCCGTCAGTATATTTCCCCAGTTTCCCTGACAGTCAACCAGAATATCTTTCTGCCCCAGTTGCACCAATGCATCCCCGATGGATGCATCCCCGTGAGGGTGGAACTGCATGGTATGCCCTACGATGTTGGCCACTTTATTGTAACGACCGTCGTCGAGCCGTTTCATGGAATGAAGGATACGCCGTTGAACCGGCTTGAGTCCATCGTTAATATGCGGTACAGCACGCTCCAGAATTACATACGAAGCATAGTCCAGAAACCAGTTCTGGTACATACCGGACAAATGATGGGCCAGTTTACCGCCTTGTTTCTCAGGTAGTTTGTATTCTGAATGGGAGGATGCATCCGGCGTTTCACTCTCGGAAACTTCCGGATTAACGTCCGCTGTTTGTTCGATGTCGTTTTCTTCTATGTCTTCCGGTCTCATATATCCTTTTTGCGGGCTTGTCTGTTAACTATGGGTTTATTGCAGGGTGTAAATATAGGAATTATTTAATGATCTTCATCCGTAAAATTCATTTTATCCAACACTTTATGAATAAGAATTGGAACAGGATACGATCCCAGATCGACGTTTGCCAACGTTGTATACGACTCCAGTGCCGGGCCTACAGCTTCGATTTCAATCCGGTAGAAACGAGCGTATAATACCTGATGCGAAAGAATGTGCTTCACCTCGCTCACTTCCTTGTGGATATGCAGGTTACCCATACCGGCAAACAAAGCATGGAAAGCCTCTGTTTGCTTTAGACCGGCAAAATCCATCGGACGGTCGGTTTCGATCATCGGAAACTCGTACAAACCCGTCCAGATGTCTTTTCCCGAACGTCGACGAAGCCAGGTTTGGTCTTTATATATAATGTATAGATAATGAAAATAACGATCCCGCGTCTTCGTTTTATGTTGTTTAACCGGATACGTCTGTACCTTACCCGAAGCATAGGCCAAGCATCGTGACATAAGGGGACATACCAGGCAATCCGGTTGCTGGGGTACACACTGCAGAGCGCCGAACTCCATCACGGCCTGGTTATACAATCCGGCCTGTCGTTTGTCCATCATCTCTCCCGCCAGTTGGTAAAACAACTTCTTACCCTGAACCGAATCAATCGGCGTATCCACGGCAAATAAGCGCGAAAGTACGCGGTACACATTTCCGTCTACCACCGGATAGGGCTGGTTCCAGGCAAACGACACGATTGCAGCAGCCGTATATTCGCCAACGCCTTTCAACGATAACACTTCTTTATGGTCAGAAGGGAATTGGCTATCAAACCGCTTCACTATATCCTTCGCCGCTGCCTGCAGGTTTCGGGCGCGACTGTAATAACCTAATCCTTGCCACAGTTTCAGCACCTCTTCTTCTGATGCATTTGCCAGCGACTGTACATTCGGGAAACGTTCGGTAAAGCGCAGAAAATAGTCCAACCCCTGTGCTACACGTGTCTGCTGGAGGATAATTTCGGAAATCCAGATAATATACGGATCCGCACTTTCACGCCAGGGTAAATCCCGCTTATACTCCCTGTACCAGCGGATCAGTACAGGATGAATATCTAAACCGTTTTCGTTCTGCAACATAGCCTCTTTTTTGCCTTATCCGGGCATATTGACCCGGCTTTCGGATACAAACGTACGGAGATAATCCGAAACCCTAAAAATCTTTTTTACAAAAAATGAGCGGCAATACTTTTTCTCTCAAATAAAAAGCTATATATTTGCAGTCCAAAAAATTATATCGTCTAATCAATTAATTTTATAGATATGACTAAAGCAGACATTGTAAGCGAGATCGCAAAAAGCACCGGTATTGATAAGAATACTGTACTGGCAAGCGTAGAATCTTTCATGGAAATCGTGAAAGACTCATTATCTCAGGGAGATAACGTATATCTCAGAGGCTTCGGCAGCTTCATCGTGAAAAAGAGAGCACAGAAAACAGCCCGTAACATTTCCAAGAATACGACGATTATTATTCCGGAACACAATATCCCCTCTTTCAAGCCGGCAAAAACGTTCTTGAACGAAGTTAAAGATATCAAAGAATAAAACATAAGTTAAATTTAAAACTGTAAAGCGATGCCCAGCGGAAAAAAGAGAAAAAGACACAAGATGGCTACGCATAAGCGTAAGAAGAGATTAAAGAAAAATAGACATAAAAAGAAATAAGCCAAGTCTATTTCCGTAATAACTCTGAAAGAACAAACTTAATAAGCGACCTTTTAAGTTTGTTCTTTGTGCATTATAAGGTCTGCAACAAGAAAACCCTGAATATCTAAGTGATTAGTGAATTAGTAGTAGACGTACAACCCAACGAGGTATCTATCGCCGTACTGGAAGATAAAAGCCTTGTGGAGCTGCAAAAAGAAGCCCGCAATGTTTCGTTCGCCGTAGGTGATATCTATCTTGGCAAAGTGAAAAAACTGATGCCCGGGTTAAACGCTGCATTCATTGATGTAGGATATAAAAAGGATGCATTTCTTCACTACCAGGACTTAGGTCCTAACTTCAACACCCAGCAGAAATTCCTCAAGCAACTCCTGAGCGACACCAAGAAACCGCCCGTACTGGCCAAGACACAGATCTTGCCAGAGATAGAAAAGACCGGCAGTATCAGTGATGTGCTAAAGGTTGGACAGGAAGTGCTGGTACAGATTGCCAAAGAGCCTATCTCCACCAAAGGGCCGAGGCTGACCTCCGAGCTTTCGTTTGCCGGAAGGTATATCGTCCTCATTCCCTTTGCCGATAAGGTATCTGTCTCCACCAAACTCAAATCGAACGAAGAACGCGCCCGCCTGCGCCAGTTGATCCAAAGTATCAAACCGAAAAACATGAGCGTCATTGTACGCACTTCGGCAGAAGGCAAGCGCGTAGCCGAACTCGACCACGAGTTAAAGACATTAGTAAAACGATGGGAAGAAAGTGTTCCTAAAGTGCCGAAGGCTAAGATCCCTTCCGTCGTTTACGAAGAAACAGCCCGTACCGTCGCCCTTTTGCGTGATATTTTCAACCCCTCTTTCCAGAATATCCACGTAAACGACAAGGAAGTATACAACAACATCCGCGATTATGTCAGCTTGATCGCTCCCGGACGCGAAGAGATCGTACAACAGTACACGGGAGGTCTTCCCATCTTCGACAATTTCGGTATCACGAAGCAGATCAAATCATTATTCGGACGTACGGTCACTTACAAGAGTGGAGCTTACCTGATCATCGAACAAACGGAAGCCATGCACGTCATCGACGTCAACAGTGGTAACCGCGCCAAAGGAAGCGATGCCCAGGAGAAAACAGCCATTGATGTCAACTCGGCAGCAGCCGACGAAATTGCCCGCCAATTGCGCCTTCGCGACCTGGGGGGTATCATCGTGATAGACTTTATCGACATGGCGGAGAATCCGCACAAGCAAAAATTGTTTGAACACATGACAAAGGCCATGGCTAACGACCGGGCGAAACACAACATCCTGCCCCTGAGTAAATTCGGGCTGATGCAGATCACACGCCAGCGTGTGCGTCCTGCGATGGATGTGAATACCTCGGAAACCTGCCCCACCTGTTTCGGTTCGGGCACAGCCAAGCCATCCATCATGTTTGTCGACAGTCTGGAAGGAAAGATCGATTGCCTTGTCAATCAACACCATGTGAAGAAGTTCACCCTGCACCTGCATCCGTATGTAGCAGCGTATGTGAACAAGGGGCTTATCCCCCTTAGCCTGAAGTGGAAACTAAAGTATTCCCACAGTTTGAAAGTCATTCCCAACCAAAGTCTTGCCTTTCTTGAATACCGGTTCTATGACCCTGACAAGAATGAGCTCGACATGCAGGAAGAGAAAGAGACCAAATAAAAAAGAGAAACAGCCTCGGAAGTAAGATTCTGAGGCTGTTTCTTTTTTTGTGTTGACAGATAATAGTTTCAGATGCTATTTCATATCAGGATGACACAAGTCTATGAAATAAACTCATAGACTTGTGTCATCTTCGCAATAATTAATCCTCTTTATAGTCGAGTATATCACCTGGTTTGCAATTCAGTTCACGGCAGATGGCATCCAGGGTTTCAAAGCGAACGCCTTTTACCTTGCCGGTTTTGAGCAGGGAGAGGTTCGTCATACTGATACCCAACCGTTCGGATAGTTCGGTCAGCGAGATCTTGTTCTTCGCCATCTCCACATCTAAATTCACAATGATAGCCATTATACAAACTCCTTATTTTCTTGTTGTAATTCAAAACCATATTGGAACACACCTGCCATGATGAAGATCACTGCGGCAATGGCAAGCCAGGTAAAGTTGAGATCGGCCACAATCATAAACCGGTCAGAGAATCCAGTCTGACGAAGGCTCAACCAGTTGACAAGCGCTTGCATCGCATCCACAGGCAAATAAAGGGCGAAACAAAGGGCGATCAGCTTCAGCCGATTGATATTCACCATGCTGAAAGGCGTCTCATGTGTCAAACTCCGGAACAGTTTTCGAAGCTGGTGAATGGTGGTCATCAACAACGCCTCAAACAATGCAAAGAAACTCAGGGCCAGGATAATCAACGGAGGAGTATTCTCCGCCTTCATCTTCAGGATATACTGATCCGGTTGCGCTACTGCCTCCTTTATAGGCGAGACAACAGGTTGAAGCACTTCACTCTGAGGTGGATTGTAATACTTAACCTTGAGATCGTACTCGTGTTCGTCTTTCACAACAAAAACGATAGTAAGCAGTACTACTACAAAAGCGATCAATGCAAAATTCACATACCAGGCAATCGTCAATAACAGGTTGACCAGCCGAAGCAATCGATTTGATGTTGTTTTCATAAAAAAATGTATTTTCCTTGCTCGTGCTATAAGTTCACGACACAAAGGAAAATACATTTTATATATAAAACAACTATTATTTTATGTTTTACGTAAATTAATTATGCATTTAACTTTATATAACACATCATCACATCATCATCGGGATGATCGTGATGAATACCCCGGTGATTATAGCCGACGTGATCACACCGCAAATATTGGCACCAAGCGCCTCAGGCAGGATCAGGGAGTTGGGATTGTCTTTGGAAACCAATTTTTGCGCTACCTTAGCCGTAGTCGGTACACAACTGACGGCTGCAATACCAATTACAGGGTTAAAGTTACCCCGTTTGATAAAGTACATCACATAACCACCCAGGATACCGCCGATACCGGAGATTAACAAGGCAAGAATACCGAGGATCAACAACTTGAAGATAACCGGGTTCAACAGGATATGAGCATCACACAATACCCCTAACAGAATACCCAGGAAGAAAGTAGAACCATACAGCATCGGACCACTTATAAAGTTGATCACATGCGTAAGTCCGGATTCCTTAACCGCCACACCGATAAACAGCGAAAAGAACAACGGAGCAGCTACAGGGAACAACAGACAGAGGACAACGCAAAGCACTACTGCCAGCGACAGTTTAGTAGCAGGGCTGAATTTCTTTACTTCTTCCTTTGAGCGGTCCATCTTAATAGCACGCAGTTTTTTGGGTACCATCAGCTTCACCAAATACGGATAACCTCCATAGGTAAGGCCCAGATAGAGATAAGCAACAACGGTGATCGGGACGAATATCTCTTTCGAGAGGTTCAAGGAGGTGAACAATACCATCGGTCCGTCTGCTCCCCCTACCATGGCAATGGAAGCACTGTCAGGCAGACTCAATCCCATCGCGTATGCAATTGGTAACGTTGCAAAGGTTCCAAGTTCAGCAAATAAGGCCAACAGCATACTTTGAGCCGGTTTTGCCAACAAGAAACTCATATCCAACATCGTGCCGATCCCCATAAAAATAAGACAGGCAATCAGACCATTACTGAACATATAAGTATAAACAGGCTGCAGAAAGTCAATCTGGAGGATATCCATCAGGGCCGTAGGTTCCGTCACCAACGGATCGAGAAACAGGTTACCCTGTACATCGCCCGGAAGGAACAATACACCAGCATTGATAGCAGCCATACCTAATCCCATCGGGATCATCACGAGGGGTTCGAGGATTTCTTTACGTCCAAGATATACCAACAGGATACCCAACAGGATCAAACCTATACGGGCATACATAATCATCGGATCAGATTGCAACAGGGTAGAAATACCCTGAAATATAGTACCTAAATCATACTTCTCCATTGTTGTAATAATATCTGATTAAACTGTCAATACCTTCATTCTCTTTCTTATCCTTGTATATACCTTTGTAGAACTTGAACAAGTCATACACATCATCTACCTCTTCTTCGGGATCATTGGTGTTCTTGTTCTCATAGATATACCGGATGCGGTCTATATCCGACATCTTTTCCATCACATACAGGCGTTTGCGTAATTCGGCCTGATGCTTCTTCTCAATCGCTTTACCCTGCCTGTACTCCTTGAATACAAGCGCTAAATGCTCTTTTGTAAAAAAATAGAAGGAAAATGTCAGTAGTTTGATCAGATAAGCCACCCCCATACCGACGACAAACGTAAAAAACATCATGCCAAGGGTTTCCATAATAACGGCTCCTACACTCATATTTATTATATTCTTAACTTGATTATACGTATAAAATTTTCATGAAAGGAAAAAAGACGACCTCCTGTCACAGGATGCTGTCCGGGTGAAAAACGCAGCTAACTTGTATTCTGTTTCATATTATCAAAACAAGCAGCGAAGTTATTAGTTCATACGGAATTAAAAAAATATTTACACCCTTTTGTTTCGTAAAAGAAACGCCAATTTGTCATAAAAACTGACAGCATACAGGCTCCCGTTCCATCAGGCCACTTTGGCACACCGTTTGTTGAAAGTTAAGTGCTTCCCACAGCGAGGAAGCTAAACGAACGAAAAAGATAACATTAAAATAAATACAACAATGGGTAAAATTATTGGTATTGACTTAGGAACAACCAACTCTTGCGTTGCCGTATTGGAAGGTAATGAGCCGGTTGTAATTGCAAACAGTGAAGGAAAGAGAACTACTCCTTCTATTGTTGCCTTTGTTGACGGAGGCGAACGGAAAGTGGGCGACCCGGCCAAGCGTCAGGCTATCACCAATCCGACAAAGACCATATTCTCCATCAAACGGTTTATGGGCGAAACCTACGATCAGGTACAGAAAGAAATCAATCGCGTACCTTATAAAGTAGTAAAGGGAGACAACAATACACCGCGTGTGGATATTGACGGACGTCTGTATACGCCGCAGGAAATCTCGGCTATGATCCTTCAGAAAATGAAGAAGACAGCTGAAGACTACCTCGGACAGGAAGTGACTGACGCTGTGATCACCGTACCGGCCTACTTCAGCGACGCACAGCGTCAGGCAACGAAAGAAGCCGGTGAAATTGCCGGACTGAACGTACGCCGTATCGTGAACGAACCGACTGCCGCTTCATTGGCTTATGGTTTGGACAAAGCACACAAAGACATGAAAATCGCCGTATTCGACCTTGGTGGTGGTACATTTGATATCTCCATCCTCGAACTGGGCGACGGTGTATTCGAAGTAAAATCAACCAATGGTGATACACACTTGGGAGGTGATGACTTCGACCACGTGATCATCGACTGGCTGGCAGAAGAATTTCTGAAAGAAGAAGGTATCGACCTGCGCAAGGACCCAATGGCTTTGCAACGTCTGAAAGAAGCTGCTGAAAAAGCCAAGATCGAACTGTCAAGCACTACAAGTACAGAGATCAACCTGCCGTATATCATGCCTGTAAATGGAATTCCCAAGCACTTGGTGAAGACACTGACACGTGCCAAATTTGAACAGTTGGCCGACAGCCTGATCCAGGCTTGTATCGAACCGTGCCGCAAATCATTAAAAGATGCAGGTATGACCGCATCAGATATTGATGAAGTTATTTTGGTAGGTGGATCAACCCGTATCCCCGCTGTACAGGCAGTGGTTGAAAAGTTCTTCGGCAAAGCCCCGTCGAAAGGCGTAAACCCAGACGAAGTAGTAGCCGTAGGTGCTGCTATCCAGGGTGGCGTATTGACCGGAGAAGTGAAGGACGTATTGTTGCTCGACGTAACCCCGCTGTCACTCGGTATTGAAACAATGGGTGGTGTAATGACCAAACTGATCGACGCCAACACAACGATCCCTTCCAAGAAATCGGAAACATTCACTACGGCAGCCGACAATCAGCCGTCTGTTGAAATCCATATTCTGCAGGGCGAACGTTCGATGGCACGCGACAACAAGTCGATCGGTCGCTTCCACCTCGACGGTATACCTTCTGCTCCGCGTGGCGTACCTCAGGTTGAAGTCACATTCGACATCGACGCTAACGGTATCCTCAACGTATCCGCCAAAGATAAGGGAACAGGCAAGATGCAAAGTATTCGTATCGAAGCCTCCAGCGGTTTGAGCGACGACGAAGTAAAACGTATGCGCGACGAAGCTGCTGCCAACGCAGAAGCCGACAAGAAGGAAAAAGAACGTATCGACAAGCTGAACCAGGCCGACAGCACCATCTTCCAAACCGAAAAGCAATTGGCAGAACTGGGAGACAAACTGCCCGCCGACAAGAAAGCTCCGATCGAAGCCGCTTTGGCCAAACTGAAAGAAGCCCACAAGGCTCAGGACATCGCAGCCATCGACACAGCTATGAACGAGTTGAACACTGTCTTCCACGCCGCCAGCCAGGAAATGTATAACGCCGGTGCCGGACAACAGCAACAGCAACCGGGTCCCGACTTCAACCAAAACGGAGGAAGTGCCGGAAGCAGTGATAACAAAGCCGGCGACGTCACTGATGTCGACTTCGAAGAAGTCAAGTAATCACTCTGCTATTATATAAATGTAAAGGCTGCCTGAATGAACGGGCAGCCTTTTTGTTTTTATAAATCAATCTTTCTGATACCGGATACTTACCGTTCTATTCCCAGCAAGTCCAACACCTTAGACAAAAATGCTGTATTTTCCTGAATACCAGCAAAACGAGAGGCCTGAGCTCCGTAAGCAAAGATGGGAACCATTACACCCGTATGTCCTTTAGTGCCGAATTTCACCTGTACTTCTCCGGTATGGAAATCACCGCCAGTCAGATAAGCACCACCTGTTTCATGGTCGGCCGTAATAACGACAAGGGTATTAGGGTTCTTGTCAGCATAATCAAAAGCCACTTTGATCACATTGTCAAAATCCAACATTTCTTCTACCATACAGTCACTGTCACCATTGTGGGCAAACCCATCAATCTGTGATCCTTCCACCATGAGGAAGAACCCTTTCCCACCCTTCTTGTCGAGCAACTGGATCGTCTTTTCCACATATTTCGGTATGATGTCGCCCCGCTCGAAGTAAGGCAGTACATAAACCGTATCCAGGAGGGCGAGCAACTTACCTGAGGATATTTTACTTATCTCTTCGAAAGAAGAAGATACCTGATATCCCTTTTCTTTCATTTGAACGATAAGATCCTGCTTGTCGGCTCTCTTTGTAAAGAACCGGCTTCCCCCACCTATAAGGACATCCACTCCCGAACGGGAGATATCAAGAGCAATCTCTTCCTGCATCGAACGATTTTTCTGATGGGCAAGAAAAGAGGCCGGAGTTGCATCAGTCACGGAACTAGTCACAACCACTCCGGTTGCCATCCCGTTGTCCTGAGCATAGCTCAACATAGATTTCACTTCATTACCGTCGGCGTCCATACCGATCGTGCCGTTAGTAGTTTTCACTCCACAGGCAATGGCTGTACCGCCTGCTGCCGAATCGGTAATATACTTATCTAACGAATACGTTTTCGAGAAGCCTACAAACTGTGCCCGTTCCAGGCAAAGCCCATGCTTCTTTGCCGTCATCCCGGCATACACCTGACTGACACCCATCCCATCACCAATTAAAAAGATGATGTTCTTCACTTCCGGCTGTCCGGTAGGAGACTTTTCTGCCGCATATATGCCTAAACCCGGCATATAAGCTAGCACCACTAATAAAAATACAGAAATAATGCGCTTCATATTCATGCGTTTTTGTCATAATAATCTCGTAAAGATATAAAAAAGCCGCTTCCCTTTTGGAGAAACGGCTTCTTTATAATAAAAGATCGGAGGGTGATTACACTCTCTTTTCTTTGATTCTTGCTTTCTTACCGGTAAGGGCGCGCAGGTAATACAATTTGGCGCGGCGTACTTTACCAACTTTGTTCAGTGTGATGCTTTCGATAAACGGAGAGTCCATCGGGAAAATTCTTTCCACGCCTACGTTTTCAGACATCTTACGAACGGTGAAACGTTTTTTATCGCCATGACCGGAGATGCGGATTACCACACCACGATACTGCTGAACACGTTCCTTGTTTCCTTCTCTGATACGGTAAGCTACTGTGATCGTGTCGCCGCTCTTGAATGCGGGGAACTCGTTCTTGGTAGCAAACGCTTCTTCTGCAATTTTAATAAAATTCATTGTCGTATAGCTTTTTAGTTGTTTTTTTGAACGAAACGCAATGTAACGGGTAACACTTATCCCGACAGAGATTACGTAAAGCGGATGCAAAGGAACGAAAGTTTTACAAAACGGCCAAGGATTCCACCAAATAATTTGCAGTAAAACAGTTATTTCTTCTGTTTCTACTTATACGACAACAGGATCGACCGCAGCATCTTTTCCGTCTTCGCCGCCCCTTCTCCCAGGATGAAGCCAATCTGCTGTACCTGGCGCAGGTTTTCTTCAATCACTTCGGTTACACGGTGGATAATCTCTTCGGATCGTTCGTCACTTTGATGCAGGTTACGGAAGATGGCACCAACCAGCTTGTTAGGGATCAGTTGAAAGATAACTACGTTAACCAGTTTGTCTTCCATCTCCACGTCGCGGTTCACAGTGGTATCGTCGTGTGAAAGCAGATAGGTAAACTGCGACACAAGTGTAGGAGGCAGCAACGTTTTCAGGTCGGCACCGATCACGTAGGGGATCACTTCGTGGATTTCTTTCACCTCGTCGCCCATAATCTCGATGAAAGAAAGGTTGGATTCCACCACCTTCAATTGTTCATCCACAAAAACGACACCTGCACTGAGGCTATGTACGAGGATCGACAAGGCTTCGTTTTTGGAGAAGAGTAACTCGCGTGTTTCGTCTAACATCGAACGGGTGGACTTCAGTTCGCTGCGGAGCATGGAGAGTTCTTCCATTGTCTTCTTACCTGCATGTTTGGTTTCACGGTTGTTGTACTGCGACCAAGTGACGCACATTTCCGGGATGGCAATATTCTGTGCTACGGCACGCGCCAGCCCCCGACAGGTTTCAAAGCCGCAGGCACCGCAATCCACTTCTTTCTGGTTGTTGCGTTCGGTGATCTGGTTAAGTGCCACCTTCATTTCATATTCACCGGGCGCAGGCAGTTCATACTTTTTGTCGGTAAAACGGGCTGTGTAGGCTTCATGCTCGGCATAGGTTTCCACATCCTTCTCCCACTGTACGATGTCGATTTTTTCGAGGCGGCGGTTGATGTAATTCGTCACCAGCGAATGGCGGAGGAATTTTTTTCCCTTGTCTGACGTACCCGGCCCCATGATACACCCTTCACAGAAGAAAAGGTTGAAGTGATGCAGAATCGTCTTGTCCAGTTCCAGGAACTGTTGCACGGCGGCGATCGACGAACGCCCTTCGGCTGTAATCACTGATTCTTTCAACAGACTCATATCCAGTCCGGCCGCTTCCATGAACCCCTGCGGCAAGGGATAAAGTCGGCCTTTATAACCGAGCGGTTCATCAAAGTCAGAATACTCACTGAACGTTTCCTTAATCTTGAACTCGGCAAACAATTCGCGCAGTTCCCTAAATGTAATCACTGCATCCAATTTAGCCATGCCATAGTAACGGTCTACATCCTTCTTAGCCGCCACGCAGGGAGTAATGTGTACAACCTTCAAATCCTCCCCATACCGTTGACGTGCCACCACCGCGCTGACGGCCACAGGCGAGACGAAAGGCATCAGGTTCCCGATCCCCTCAGGATAATGCATCTCGACCAGCGACACAATGGCCGGACAGCAACTGGTGATGTAATACTTGCCGTTGAATTCTTCACGGATCAGCTTGCGGCATTTCCGGGCGATAATATCCACGCCGAACGACATTTCGGTTACATAGGTAAAACCGAGTAAACGGATCATTTTTACAAATTTCCGGTAGTCTGTAATATCATCAAACTCTCCGGCGATCGACGGTGCACAGACCGCCGCTACCGGTTCTCCTGCATTCAGCAGCCGCTTTACCTGTTCCTTCGAGTCAAAGTACGAGATAGCACCGTAGGCACAGGTATCCTTGATACACCGTCCACACAGGATACATTTGCTCTCCTCGATATAGGGGAAAACACTGTTCTTCCGTATGTGAATTGCCTTCACCGGACAGGTACGGATACAGGTATAGCAGGCTTTGCATCGGCTGCGGTCAAGTTTGATGATCGGGTCTAACATAATATATATAATTCAGGGTTAATTCACTAATACCGATCTCGTTCGGTATAATATGTATGCAGGAGTTTATGTGATAACGAGCCATTCGGTTCTCCCAAAAATTCGGCATAAATCGCCTGTACTTCAGGGTTCTCGTGCGACTTACGCAGTGTCATCTTCTCATCCTCCTTATAGATAGCCTCCATACGGGCTGTACGGATAGAGATATTAGTCGGGATCGGTTGTCCTCCTCCTCCCAGACAACCACCGGGGCAGGCCATGATCTCGATAAAGTGATATTGCACCTTTCCGTCTCTGACAGCTTTGGCCAGTTTGCGGGCATTCGCCAGACCATGGGCAATAGCCACCCGCAGTTCCACCCCTTCGAGGAAGGTATACTCCGGTTTTACATCGGTAATCAGGAGCGTGGCGTCTTTGATACCGTCAAATCCCCGTACCGGTGTAATACGCAGGCCATTGAACGGCACTTCGCGCCCTGTCACCAGTTCGTATACTGTCCGGATAGCCGCTTCCATCACGCCACCCGTGGCACCGAAGATCACACCGGCACCGGTAGATACTCCCATGATACTGTCGTAGCTTTCGTTCTTCAATGTCAGCACATTGATACCCGACTGCTGGATCATCGACGCCAGTTCGCGCGAAGTCAGCACATAGTCTACATCCGTATAACCGCTGTCGCGCATCTCCGGACGGTTCGCTTCGAACTTCTTTGCCGTACATGGCATGATGGAGACGCAGACGATATCTTTCGGATCAAGTCCCCTCTTCTGCGCATAATAGGTCTTGACCAACGCGCCGAACATCTGTTGCGGCGACTTACAGGTAGACAGGTTGGGCAGCAATTCAGGGAAGATATGCTCGATAAACTTGATCCATCCCGGCGAGCAAGAGGTAAACATCGGCAGCGCGGTCGAGTAACTGTCGTCTACCAATACTTTTTTCAGCCGGTGCAACAGTTCTGTCCCTTCTTCCATGATCGTGAGGTCGGCACTCCAGTCGGTATCCAGCACCGCATCGAATCCCATGGCACGCAGGGCGGCCACCATCTTACCCGTCACCCGGTTACCCGCTTTCAGCCCAAAGCGTTCGCCTAAGGCAACACGTACAGCAGGAGCAGTTTGTACCACCACATGCTTTGTGGGGTCGTAAATGGCATTCCACACGTCGTCAATATACTGACGTTCCATCAGCGCACCGGTCGGACAACGGTTGATGCACTGCCCGCAGTTGGTACACACCACACCGGCTATCGGCTGCTCGTTGAAGGTACTCATCTTGGTCTGATTACCTTTGTGCGACATGGTGAGGGCATTCACACCTTGTAACTGGGCACAGGTACGTACACAACGCGTACAACGAATACATTTACTATCGTCTTTCAGGATCGATGGCGACGACACATCCGGGTGCGGTGGCTTACGAAGACTAATGAACAGTTCTTCGTCCGTCCGGTACTCCGTCGCCAGACTTTGCAGTTCGCAGCTATTGTTCTTGCTGCACTTGATACAGTTTATATTGTGTTCGGTTAAAATGAGTTCAAGGATATGTTTCCTTGCCTGGCGTATCTTCCTTGTGTTAGTGTGTATGGCCATGTTTTCGCGAACGGGCGTGGCACAAGCCGCTACCAGGTTCGGATCTTTCTCCACTTCCACCACACAGATGCGGCAGTTTCCCGCCACACAGAGGTCTTCGTGATGGCAGAGCGTAGGGATATGCACATTCAGCCTCTTTGCTGCATGGAGAATGGATGCCCCCTCTTCTACCTGCAGGGGCACATCATTAATGGTGATATTGATCAGGTTTAACATAACGGTTCCTCCTTTCTTAATATATGATTTCTTCCCTGAAATTTTCGATAATCGACCGGAAGGCATTCCCCACCGACCGCCCCAGTCCGCATTTGGATGCATGTCGCATCGTATGAGCCAGTTTCAGTAATTCGTCCAGATACGCTTTCGGTTTCTCTTTCCGTTTCACGGCACGAATACCGTTCAGTAGTTGCTGCGTCCCCACCCGGCAGGGTACACACTGCCCGCAGGATTCTTCTTCAAAAAACACCAGGTAGTTTTCGAGAATGTTGTACATCGAACGCGACGAGTTGAATACCTTGATCGATCCGCCTGTCGGTATCCCTTCAAAACCGATGATCGTAGTCCTGAACTCCTTCCGCGGCACACAGAAACCCGATGCTCCTCCTACCTGAACAGCTTTCGTATCGCCGTCACCGAACTCCTCGACAAACTGTTCCACGGTCATTCCCATCTCCAGTTCAAACACACCTTCCTTGCAGCAGTCGCCCGACACGGAGAAGAGCTTACTTCCCTGCGAGGCCTTCGTGCCCAGCTTACGGTACTCTTCGGCGCCAATCTCAGCGATGATCATCGCATTTACAAACGTCTCCACATTGTTCACTACTGTCGGTTTGCCCAGATAGCCCTCCACTACGGGAAATGGCGGCTTGTTGACAGGTTCACCACGGAAGCCCGACATCGACTGGATCAACGCCGTTTCTTCCCCACACACATACGCTCCGGCACCGAAGATCAGTCCCAGGTTGAAATGAATACCAAGCGACCGTATCTGGTGTTCCATCCGGTCGATAGCAATCTTCAATTTAGTAGATAAATATTTATACTCACCCCGGATGTAGATATAGCCCTCCCTGGCTCCCGTGATGTATGAAGCCAGCGACATTCCCCAGATTACTTTCTCGGAAGCCTTTTCCAGTATCTCCCTGTCCTTGAAAGTACCCGGTTCTCCTTCGTCGGCATTACAGATAATATATTTTTCCGGTTCCGGATTTCCCATCACCGCTTTCCATTTCAGTCCTGTCGGGAAACCGGCGCCACCGCGTCCGCGTAGTCCCGAGTCGATCATTTCCTGCAGAAATTCTTCTTTACCCATCTTCATGACGTGCCGCATAATAACCGGATAGTCGATGTTCTCGCGGAAGATCAGGTCCGCTCGTCTCAGTTGTGTTACCATAATTCGTCGATTGTCATTCGTGGGTTATTTTTTCATGTAGCTAATGAGGATATCCTTCACCTTCTCCGGTGTTAGTTCGCCATAGAGTTCATCGTTAATCAACATGGCCGGTCCCTGGTGGCAGGAACCGAGGCAGTTGGTGTAGCAGAGGGTGAATTTCCAGTCTGAAGTGGTTTCTCCGGGACGAATACCGAGCAGTTCTGTGATGGCATCCACCACGTCTTCCTTTCGTTTCATATCACACACGATGGTTTGGCACACACGGATCACGTGTTTTCCCTGCTTTTCTGTGGGAAGGAAGGAATAAAACGAGGCTGTGCCGTACACATCCGCCGGAGACAGACTCAGTTCTTTTGCAATCAGCACCATACATTCTTCATCCAGGTAGTAGTTCTGTTCTACCACCTCTTGCATGACAGGCAACAGACTGTTGCGCTTCCTCCCGTATTTATCGGCCAGTTGGGCGATAAATTCTTCATTGTTTACAAGCATTGTTTAGCGAGTTAAGTAAGAATGATCTTTCACATATAGCTGATAGTTACCGCCTTCATAAAGTGTCCGGTCAGCACGTGTGCCAACCGTCTCACCAGATTCCTCCGCATTTCTATTTCTACAGGCAGCGTAGGGTCATGATGGCATTCATTTATTTTGGTACCTACCAGAATGTGTATATCGTCGCTGTCAAGCAACAGGCGCACGATCCGGTCGGCCGGTCCTTTTCCCAACTGTGCCGTTGGGCTACGGTGTATATTGTTCAATAAGTTTGTTACCTTGGTGAGGGTCAGTATCCCCTCCGTTACGAGATCGATCCCCTCCATCGCCGAGCTTGGAGGCAGTGTGGAATCAGTGATCTTTTCATCCGTTATTTCCCGGCGCAATTCGCGGGCGATAATCATGGCCGTGGTGGCGCCGCAGATGATCTTTCTCCCATCAAAGCGGTTCAGGAGCAGCGCAAATTCCGTATCGCGCTCTGTATGAAAAGGCGGACCGGTACACAAGATCGTACAGCGCGGACGGCGGAAGTAAGCCACGGCACAGGTCAGATCATCTTTTGGTTGATACAGGTCGTGTGCCGATGCCTGGCGGACAATCTTCTTCGACAACTCGGCCGACGCAATATCAGGTTCCGCTTCTACGATCTCGCGCACGTAGCGGATCAGGTCATTTCGTCCCCATCCCATCGCCAACCCCCGACCCATGCCGGATTGGGTAATCCCGTCTGTACAAAAGATGATACGGTCTTCTATTTGGGGAACAAATAAACAAGTACGCAGATCGGGATTACCCCTGACGGAGGCCTCGCCTTTATAGCGAATGTGCCGCCAGTCCGGGTCATACATGTGAGTACCACGTAAGACAAACGTAGCCGGATTATCATATTCCAGCAGGGAGACAGCGCCTTCACTCAGCGAAATATCCACGATCGTATACGTGGCATAGCTGATGTCGCCATCGCTGTAGATCGGTAATGCCTTCATGAGGACACCGGCCATACGTCCGGCATCTTTCTGTTCCTGCGAGAGATTCAATAAAATAGTGGAAGTAAGCGTAGCGAAGACATTCGCTTTCACCCCGTGCCCCATCCCATCCGATAAGACACACAAAATACGATCTTCATCCGGGAGGCGTTTCGACTGGATCACGTCGCCACAAATCTTCTCTCCCTCGTGATTACATTGGAAGTAGCCGATATCTACATGGTATCGATCCCCCATTTCTTCAGCGTTATGAAAGGCATTCGCATTCATACGTCTGATGCGTTGGCGTTTATTCTACAAATATGCATTTTTTCCAGCACAATTGCAAGAAAAAAACAATTTTTCTTAAAAACCCGCCTGAACTACGGGGGAGTAGTTTTTTAACTGATTATTCCTCCTCTGCTTCCCATTCAGGTCCGGCAAGAGACAGGCAGCATCCGAGATTTCCCAGATCGCATCCTTTCTCAAATGTTTTGCGCGCCTCCTCCATATCTCCGAGCATCAGGTAATAAGCACCCAGTTGGGCATATGCATCCAATTCACCTAATTCGATTGCTTTCATGTAATAAGCCACAATATCCTTATTTGGTTCCGTCTTCTTGCCTTCACCGGAATCCCCCGATAAGAATGCCGTTAATTCAGGCCCTCCCATCATTAACGTACCTGCCATAACGAGACATGCTTTAGGGAAACCCTCATCGCAGAGTTTCTTCATCGCGTTTTGCAGGTTGGGGTCCATAGATAGATTCATGTAAGTAACCAAAGAAGGCCCGTCTCTTCCCGTAAGCACATAATACCTGTAAAACTGAGCGGCATAATCCGGCCCCGGTTTCTGAGTGGGAACAACTACCGTGTCATTCTCCATCTTCCTGAACACCTGACCTTCCACCCACGAGTTGATCCCTACGAGTGTCTGCTCGTCTTTCTTCAGAAAAGTAAAAATGCTCTTATCGGGATAAACCACCACGGTATCCCCTACCTGAAAGAAATCACCTTTAAATTCAAGACCGGAATTAATCACGACTTTCCCTGCTCCATCGAAGACGAAAGCATCATAGAAGCCCTTATCTGATGCAGGATCGAGTTGATAAGTACCCGAGAGGGTAACAGCACATTGCTGGGCATAAGCAGACCCGGCACCATAAAAAACCAAAAGGATGATGATAATAAGTTGTGTTTTTGTATTCATAGGAGGCGTTATTGAGACATATTCGATTGCACAAATATAACACTTTTCACCTGTCTCAGGTTGTATATCCTACTCAAAAACAATCCTGAACCGCGTCAGCCCGTCAGGATACGTCCGCAACGAAAAGGTACAGTTGTGCTTCTGAAGGACTTCACGGATGAAGATAAGGCCGATACCCTGCCCGTTGGGTTTGGTGGAGAAGAAGGGACTGAAGAGTTTGGCCTCCGCATCCTTGTCGATGCCCTTGCCGGTATCGGCTATCTCGAGGGTTGAAGGATTGTGATAGGTACGGATAAAGATGGTACCGTCTCGACCGATGGATTCGGCTGCGTTCTTGATAATATTGACGAGTACCTGTTCAAAGAGTGCATTGTCGAGCATGACAAAAAGCGGCATCGCGTCGCGTTCTGTCACCAACCGGATCTGTCGATCCCGGCAGATGGTTTCCATGAAACGCTTGGAAAGAGCCACTACCTGATTCAGATCACGCCGTTCCAGTTGTGGTTCGGGTATCCGTACCACATCAGCAAAATTGGTAATGAAACGGCTCATACCGTAACAACGTTCCACCAGTACGCGCAACACATCGCATACATCTTCCATATCGTCTGTATCCCGGAATGAAGCTTCGAGCGTATCCAGCGTGGAAGTGATACCCGCCGTCGTATTGTTTACTTCGTGAGAGATCATGCGGATCACCTTCTCATAAGCCTTCTTCTCGGCCTTGAACACTTCCTGCGTAAGCGATTCCACCAGATAGAACGAATGATGAAAACCCCGGTCGATAAACGACGAGTGTGTACATTTATATATATTGGCATCATTCAGCCGGATAGTCGGCGATTCATACAGTTCGATAGCGCCCAGTTCAGCAGCCAGCGGTGCATCAAGTTCACGCAGTTCCAAGCCTACCAGTTGGTTGTCTGTTCGCACATTGAAAATACGCAGCATCGAAGCATTGGCCGACTGTATCTTTCCATCAAGGTCGAGAATCAGCACACCCATCGGCGAGGCATTAATTAGCAGGTCGAGGAAATGGTTCTGTTCGCGCAGCAGCAGACGCTCGTTCTTTAACTGTTCCATCATCTTGTTGAACACCTCTACTACCTTGTCGGCTTCGGCTTGTCCCACATAACCAAGACGCGAACTAAAATCCTGTTCGCGCAGCAGTTCCATCCCGTTACCGATAATATAGAGCGGCATTACGATCCGGCGGTAAAAGATAATGAGATAGATCACGGTGACTAACAGTAAGCCTTCCACCAGAAAAAAGAGGTTCTTTGGTTCTACGAACAATTGCGGAACTATTTCAGTAATCACTTCACTACTCGCTTCAGTATCCACTTTTGTAATCGCTTCACTACTCACCTCTCCATTCGCTGCAGCAGTTTCTGCGGCAGCTACCGCCGCGGCCTTAGCCGCTTCAGCCATCTCAACTGCGGCCCTGTTAGCTGCCTCAGCCGACTCAATTGCGGCCTTGTTGGCTGCTTCAATCGCATCTGTCGGCAGTCCATACAGCACATAGTAACTCAATACACCCAAAATGCTGAGCAACAACGCCGTCAATATCCAAAATGACCACCTCAACCGCATATCATCTCTCCTTATTTATCTACCGGAATACCATATTTCTCCAACCGGCGGTATAAAGCCGCCCGGCTGATACCCAACGCATTTGCCACATGCGAAAGATTACCCTTATAGGTTTCGAGTGCCTGCATGATAGATTGCTTTTCCAATTCATCCAGTGATAGTCCTCCGAGCTGTACGCCCTGTTTAGCTGGCGCTTCATCCGTATGCATACTCTGCCGTTTGAAATCAGCAGCATCCAGCACTGACTTGCCCGAGACAAGCATGGTACGCTCCACCAAATTTTTCAATTCACGGATATTGCCAGGGAAAGGCAGTTGTTGCAGGTAAACAACAGCATCCGAAGCGAATTCTACCCGTGTCAGTCCGTTCTGTACCGTTTGCTGATCGGCAAAGTAACGTGCCAACAACGGAATATCCTCCCGCCGCTCACGCAGCGCTGGCAGGTGTATGGTGATAAGGTTGATGCGGTAGAACAAATCTTCGCGGAATGTACGCAACGTCACCATCTCGCGCAGGTTACAGTTCGTGGCGCTTACCACACGTACATCCACCTTACGGGGACGACTGTCGCCCAACACCTCAAACGTCTGATCCTGTAATACCCGCAGCAGCTTCACCTGGCTCGACAGTTCCAGATCGCCTATTTCATCGAGGAAGATCGTGCCTTTGTTCGCCATCTCAAACCGTCCCATCCGGTCCATATACGCATCCGTAAAAGCGCCTTTCTTATGACCGAACATCTCACTCTCGAACAAGCTCTGCGACAAGCCGCCAAGGTTGACCTTCACAAACGCATCCTGATGGCGGGGACTGTTCACGTGGATCGCCTCAGCGATCAGTTCCTTCCCTGTCCCGCTCTCGCCGGTGATCAGTACAGACGCATTCGTAGGTGCAATACGCGACACGGTGCCCAACACCTCCATCAGTGCCGTGCTCTGTCCCACTATTTTATTAAAATGAAATTTGGTATTTGCTTCGGTACGGTTGAGTGGTTTTTCCTTCTCCTTCTTTTGCTGACTTAGTTCGAGGGCTGTCTGGATCGAGTTAAGCAGCATCAGATTATTCCACGGTTTGGTGATAAAATCGAACGCTCCCGCCTGCATACCCTGTACAGCCAGGGAGATCGAGCCCCATGCCGTCATCAATATCACCGGTACATCCGGATGGAATATCTTGATCTGCCGGAGCAACTGGATACCCTCCTCGCCCGTTGTCGTGAGCGTGAAGTTCATATCCAGCAGAATCAGTTGCGGGGTAACTGCACGAACCACGGCCAGCGCCTCCTGCGGCCCCGGAACCGCTTCGGGTTCATATCCCGCCCGCTTCAGCAGGAAGGTGAGTGAAGAACGCACACCGGCGTCGTCGTCAACGATTAATATCATAGATAGTATACTATTTCTTAACATAAATTCATCTCGATTCCCTGACTTTGAAGCTATTCTTTATACACATCTTTTCGAGTGTGGCTAAGGCTAGCTTTAAAGCCCGTAGGGCTGTCACGTCTGTAGCCGTGGGTGAAACCCACGGTAGGTAAAGAGTTTGTAATTCAGCTCCGTAGGTGCTGATAAACAACATAAACAATGTGAATATATCCGCACCTACGGAGCTAACCCAAATAGATGTATCTTAACCGTGGGCTGGTCTCGGCTTTGCTTTCGCCTGCGCGCCACGGCTACAGACGTGACAGCCCTACGGGCTTCAAAGCTACAGACATGACACCGCCCCCTACGGGCTTTTGACACAGACTCTTCTACGTATCGTACAAACGTACGAAATAAATTCATTCTATCGTATTCAGGCACTTATCTTCTTACAATTTCCTCAAAATCGGCATCCAGCGTGCGGTTGTTGAGAAAGTCGTAGAGGGTGATGCTGCGGATATTGTAATAGTAGTTCCAGTAGTAATACAGTTCCTGGATATGCTTTTGCCGGGCATTGTCTTTGGAGTTCTGCGCATCATTCAGGTCGAGGATATCGATCTTGCCGATCATGAATGTTTCGATGGATGTATGATACCGTTTGGCTGCCAGATCATCCACATCAGTAGCGATATCCAACTGGTTGGCCTGGTTGTTGAACTTCTCCACCAGCAGGAAGATATCCTGGTTGAAATTCATCTCCTCCTGGCGTGTTTTGGAGAGGACCACTTCACGGTTCGACTCCGCCACCTTCACCTTCCCCTTCCGTTTGCCCCAGTCGAGGAGCGGGATACTGACGCCCACTTCCACCACCTGGTTGTCTTTAAGCTGGTTATAGGCGCTGCTCAGCACCCGATCCGTGCCTGTATATCCGACCGACGCGAAGAGGCTGATGTTACGTTGGTTTCCCTTGGCGGTAGCCACGTCATAATCGGCTTCCAACTGCCGGCGCAGGATATTTTTCGCGAACGAATTGTTCTCCCGCGCTTTCTGCAATACCGCCTGGTATTCCATCCGCACTTCGGGCGCCGATTCGGGAACAAGGGGGGAGATGATATCCTGTTCACTCAGCCCCAGGAAGGCGCGGAGCTGGAACATCCGGGCGTTGAGGTTGGACTGGGCGTCCGTCAGGTTGGCCTTCGCCTGTAAAGCCGACTGTTGGAGGCGCATCAGTTCGCTTTCGGAGATGTGCCCGATGCCGCGTTTAGCCACGGCAATCTCATGCAGCTTGGTGGCGTTCCCGAAGTTCTGTTCCGCCGTGGCATGGTTCGCCTGCGCCAGCAGGAGGTTGAAGAAATGGCTGATGGTGGACAGGGTCACCCCTTCCACGCTCTCCATATAGGCGGCCTTGGCTTCTTCGTAACGCACCGGTTCGATCCGGCGGTGCCACTTCTGGTTATTCACCCCGAAGATGGGCTGCGAAAGCGTCAGTCCCACGGGGATACTCATAAACTCATTGAAAGCGCCCGCCCCCAACTGCCGGGTATAATCCAGCGACGAGGTGAGGGCGATCTTACCACCCGTCAGGGCGATGTTTTGCGACACCGCCAGTTCGCCGCTCAACCCCAGGGAATTGTTGCGCACATAGGTATAGGAACCATCGTTCTGCTGGTATTTGTTGTAACGCTGGTAGTAGGTAGGCAACGAGCCGTTGAAAGTGACTTCCGGCAACTGGTCGGCCCGGTGGGTACGGTATTCCCAATAGGCCGTTTTTAATTCATTCAAGGCCACGGCGGCATCCACCGACTGGGTCTGCGCCAGCAGAATGGCTTCTTTCAGTGTCAGCCGGATCGTATCCGACACTCCCTGCGCGGTAACAGTCATCCCCATTCCCGCCAGGCAAAGGAAACATATAGCGATTTTCTTCATCCTGATATAGCTTTTCCCTCCCGTTGGCAAAAGCTGTGCCAAAAAGATAACCAACTGATTTTATGAAAAATAACCACAAAGCGACTGTTCATTATCGAACACAGTGTTCGGTTTCAAGCCTACACTTTGGGGAAACAAGCCTATACGGAAGAATGGATTATTCAATTTAATATGTATCTTGTGCCTGATTTTGACATCGTGCAACGAAAGGTCGATACCAGTTGTGTCTCTACTTTAAAAAATATATGCCATGAAACGATCAGTGATCCTGTTAGTATTTGTCTTGGTATCCGGAGCGTTGGCGCAATCCGGAGAAAGGAATGTTTCAGACAAGCCCGGAACGCAGAAACAGCTTATTATCCAGGGAGATAAAGGGGTGTATATGCTCACCTATTTCCGGCAGCGTTATCCGACACGCATTGAGATCGATGCGGCGGGAAACATCATTGAAGTCCCCCTGCCCGATCCGATGCTGATCGCGAAATTGCATATCGCCCTCTCCACAGACGGACGGCATTGGACGCCGCTGAACAACAACGACCCGGTATGGGAACAGCAAATGCGTGATCCATACGTCCGTCGGGGACCCGACGGGCTTTGGCGCATCCTGGCTACCGGCGGCGGCAAAGGCGTTGACCGTGAAAAAACAGGACCCGTCTGCCTCTATGCCACCTCGAAAGACCTGGCCAACTGGCAGGTTGAAAGTTCCCTGCCGTTGATGAAAGAGGCCAGGAATGAAGCCGGCGCCCTGGCCAGGAATATCTGGGCGCCGGAATGGTTCTACGATGAAAAGACGGGCGAATATATGTTGTTCTGGTCGTCCTCCTTCCAACCAGAAGGCTGGAATCAAAGCCGGCTGTGGTACTGTAAAACCCGCGACTGGAAGACATTCACCCCTGCCAGACAGTTGTTCGCCCCACCTTATTCCGTGATCGACGGCACCTTGCAGGAAAACAACGGCACCTACTACCTGTTTCACAAAGAAGAAGAATTTAGTCCGGCTACCGGCGAACGAAGGGCGATCCGCGTAGCCACATCCCCGTCGCCGGAAGGCCCCTATACGGTGATTGAAGGGCCTTTGAACCGTGGCCAGATCGTCCCGGTCATCACCGAAGGCCCCTCTGTGGCAAAAGACCTGGTAACCCCCGGATGGCTACTGTTCTACGACTACTGTATGACAAACCGCTTCGGCGTGTCTTCCTCACCCGACCTGATCCACTGGTCGGTGGAAGAGAACGTAAGCTTCCCGGATGAAGCGCGGCATGGCTGCGTGTCCATCCTCACCCCGGAGGAAGCCATGAAACTCATGGAGGCTTACCCCAACAGCCATCCAGGTGAGTAACGGATTAGGAATACAAACAGAATAACAACAAACAAATACATCACCATGAACAAATCAACACTTCTCCCTGTCGTGCTTTTGATGGCGTTGCTGATCGGGTGCTCTACGGCACCCAGACGGCTGACTGATTTAGTTAATCCCTTTTCAGGCACAGCGACCCTGTGGGACAGCATCGATCTTGGCTATAACCCCACCCACCGCGCCTGGGGAGCCGAAGTATTTCCCGGCGCATCCCTGCCCAACGCGATGGTGCAGGTGACACCCGTCACCCTCTTCGGCAGTGGGTCGGGCTACCAGTATGAAGACACGGTGATCTATGCCTTTTTCCATACCAGTATGGGGCATTGGAACTTAGGAAACGTACCAATCCTGCCTTTTACCGGCGGGATCACGGCGGATGATTACCAATCGGGATACAGCCACGGCAACGAATCGGCACGTCCCGGCTACTACCAGGTGTTCCTCGACCGTTACCACATCAATGCCGAGATGACGTCCACCCAACGCTGCGCCTATCACCGGTACACCTACCGCAGCGGGGATGCGAAAAACCTGTTGCTCAACCTGTCGCGCACCAACAGCAAGCGTCCCGGGTCGGCATGGGAATTCAACCGGATCGACAACCACACCTTCTCCGGCTCCCAGGGCAACCGCGACGCAATATACTTCTATGCGGTAGCCAACCACGCGATCCAACGCGTCGATTCCGTAACCAACGACCGGGAAAAGATCACCGTCATACACTTCGCCGACCAACCGGAACCGTTGGAACTGCAAATCGGCTTCTCGTATGTCAGCGTGGAAAAGGCGAAGAAAAACCTGGAAACGGAGATAAGCGGCAAAACCTTCGCACAGGTATGCGATGAGGCTGACCACACCTGGGAGGCGCTGCTCTCGAAAGTACAGGCTACCGGCGGGACAGACAAACAAAGAAAGCAGTTCTACACCTGCCTCTACCGCTCGTTCCTGTGGCCTGCCCTGCGCAGCGACGCGGATGGCGAATTTATCGATCCCGCCCGCAACCGGGTGAACAAAGGGTTTCATTACTACACGACGCCCGCCCTGTGGGACGACTACCGCAACAAGCTGGTTTTGCTCGCCATGCTTTCGCCTCAGGTGACCAACGATGTGATCAGTTCCCTCATCGAAAGGGCCAAACACACGGGATTCATGCCGATGTATTTCCATGGCGACCATGCTTCGCCGTTTATCACCGGATCGTACCTGCGCGGACTGCGCGACTTTGAAGTGGACAGCGCCTACCATTACATGCTGCGCAACGCCACCATCGAAAGCCCCCGGGCGCGGCTGTACCTCGACGAATACATCCAAAACGGATGGATCGCCGAGAATGATGTGAAAAACCCGGTTACGGGAACCGAAGTGGATGAGGCCAAGGCGGCTGTAACCAAAACGCTTGAATATGCCTACGACGATTATGCCGTCGCCCTCCTGGCCAAAGAGTTGGGTGATACGGCTCATTACACGATGTTGATGCAACGCTCGGGCAACTATAAGAACGCCTTCGATCCGTCCACCGGCTTCATGCGCGGACGATTGGCCACCGGCGAATGGGTCACACCCTTCGACCCCTGCTATCCCTATTATGTCTTTATGTACCGCGAAGCCAATGGATGGCAATCCACGTTCTTCGCACCGCACGATCCGCAGGGGCTGGTATCCCTGTATCCCGACAAGCAGGCGTTCGAACAAAAACTCGACTCCATGTTTATCATCCCCTGGGGAGGGTATGAGGCGTATAACTTCACCTCGTTTATCGGACAGTACTGCCACGGCAACCAACCGTCGCATGGCGTGCCTTACATGTACTATTTTATCGGCAAACAGGAAAAAGGACAGGCCATTATCGACCGGATCCTGGCCGACTACTACGCCATGGGCAAGGACGGTCTGGCGTATGCAGGGATGGATGATGCCGGCGGATTGTCGGCCTGGTACGTGCTGAATGCCATCGGCCTTTATACCCTTTCACCGGCCGATCCGGAGTATATCGTGACGGTACCCCTTTTCGAAAAGGTGGTCTTCAACCTGGACGGTACACCGTTTACCATCCGCAGGGAAAACACCGGCAGGAAGATCAGCCGCATCACTTACGACGGCCAGCCGATCGACGGGTATTTCATCGCGCACGCCGAACTGGCCAAAGGGAAAGAGTTAGTAATCACCACGGAATAACCGATACAGGCAAACCATGGCATCCAATCTGAATACGACAGCAAGCGAACGGCTTGCTGTCGTTGATTCCCTGCGGGGATTCGCTTTACTGGCCATCGTACTGTTGCATAACCTCGAACATTACAACGCCATTTATTTCCCCAAAGAGCAACCCGAATGGCTCAACATACTGGACAAAGGAGTATGGGACACCCTGTTCTTCCTGTTTGCCGGCAAAGCCTATGCCACCTTCTCCCTCCTGTTCGGGTTTAGTTTTTCCATCCAGTGGAGGAATGCGCAGCGGAGGGGTGAGTCTTTCCGGGGAAGGTTTGCCTGGCGGCTGTTCCTGCTCTTCCTCTTCTCCCAACTCCACGCGTTATTTTACAACGGCGATATCTTGCTGTTGTACGCGGTAGTGGGACTGGTGCTCATCGCCGTATGCAACCTGAAAGACCGCACCGTACTCCTGATTGCCATCGGCTGCCTGCTGCAACCCCTGGAACTGATACGCATCGCGTATGCCTGCATCGATCCGGAATTTACCAGCTACGGCAATTACTTCATGCGGTATTACCGGCTGGCGGCTCCCGCCATGACGGAAGGGTCGTTCGGGGAGCTACTCCGTTCCAATAGCTGGCATGGACAACTGTACAGCAACCTGTGGCAGGTAGAAAACGGACGGCTGTTCCAAACCGCCTCCCTGTTCATGTTCGGCATGCTGCTTGGACGCAAAGAGTACTTTGTATGCAGCAAGGAATCCCTGGCGATGTGGAAAAAAGTACTCACCTGGGCTGCCATTGCCTTTATCCCCCTCTACCTGCTGAAAACATACATACCCGGATGGGTAGAAACAGCCTCCCTGAAAGCGCCGGTGAAAATCATCTTCCCCTCGCTGGCCAACTTTGCCTTTATGGCCATCCTCGTATCGGGATTTACCCTGCTGTGGTTCAAAAGCGGCGGATACTCCTTCCAACGGTTGCTTATCCCCTACGGCAGGATGAGCCTGACGAACTACATCACCCAATCCATCATCGGCGTATCCGTTTACTACGGATTCGGGCTCTCCCTGTACAACGTGACAGGAGCCACCTCCTGCCTGTTGATCGGACTGGCCATCTTCGCCATCCAATGGCTCTTCAGCCACTGGTGGTTATCCCGGCACGCACAAGGTCCGCTGGAATATCTCTGGAAGAAAGGGACATGGATAGGCAGTGGGCGGTAGCCCGTCTATGGGAACAATAAGCAGATCCAGCGTAATCGGCTTTTTGATATAGTTGATGCCGCCAGCCTATATGGCTCCGGTTTCAATATCCGGGTGGGCGTGTGAGGAGATAAACAGAATGGGAATGTCGGGAGCAACCAGACGTAGTTCATAGTCGATATCTGTTCCTCTAATCACATAATCGCAAAGGTAATTAAATGAACGAAAAATAGTAGAAAAATAGTAGATTTTTATTATAGATGCTTCCAAAAGAATACTGCATATTTGCACAAGAGAGAAAGGTAAAAGGGCAATCGGCCTTTCGGGCTGAATGCAAGAGTAAACAAACAAGTGGAAAACTGAAACTAAAAAGGCTGTCTTTACAGTAAAGAATACAGGAAGGAACCCATTGGTTATCACTGATGTATCGACAACCTGCGGTTGCGCATCTCCCTCTTTTGAGAAAAAACCTGTTAATCCTGGAGAAGAACTGCAGATAACCGTTGATATGACTCCAAAAATAAGTGGCTTTTTTAGTGAAACAATAACGGTAAAATGCAACACGGAAAATCTTTTAAAATTAAAAATATATGGACAATCAATATAGAAAAATATATATTCACTACACAATTGAATATAAAAAGCGCCTCATTAATGATTACTTCTTATAAAAGAGAGGAGGTGATAAATAAATAGATATAACAATTGCTCTTCACATTTTTTTGCATGAAAGAACAGTACATGCAAAATGCAAAACAAAACAATCATTACAAATTACAATTCACACAACGCAATGAAGAAAATAATAAGTATAGCATTCATTTGCTTATTCGCTTTATTCATAGGATGGAATACCTATCAAAATAACAATTCCATGCAATTACCAGATACTGCCATAGGTAATATAAAAGCATTAGCTAATATCAAGCCACCAGTAGGAGATTGCGCTACATTATGCGCAAGCCCTGGATACATGTGCATAATTAAATATTCAAACGGCGCATCAACTTCTTGCCCTGATAGTTGGAAATAATTAAATTAATTATTAATTCACTCAAAAAGGAGTGCAGTGGAGAAATTTTCAAGATGAATTTACTGAGAATCAATCAAAAATGCACTCCTTTTTAATAAACAACATTTATAAAATACACACAATGAAAAATATCGCAAAAATAATCACATTTTTATTACTTGCAATAATCATATCTTGCAAAAATGGATCAAAAATCGAAAACACAGTAGTATTCGACAGGAGTGATTTTGAAACTACACAAATATTAAACGGAATAGAAATTGAGTTTGATTCGATGATTATGCAACCCAAACAGTTATGTGTTTACGATTCAATATTAATCACATATAATCCTAAAGAAGAAAAATTATTTCATATTTTCAATTTAAATACTTTGAAAAAAACAGGAGAATGTATATCTATAGGACAAGGGCCAACCGAAATGATACAACCCTATTTTGTAAAAACCAACAAAAATGAGGTTGTCATATTCGATATGGCAACTTCGAAAATATCAAAATACAAATTGGACGAATTTATAAATAATCCGAATCCAAAGCCATTCAATCAGACAACTCTTAATGAACACATATTTAGCGAAATTTCCATGATCGGAAATAATATCATAGGATCACCCTATCAGCCGGGTAGTCAGTTTTATGTTTTCAATATGAATGGAGAAAAAATAAACGAATTAGGATCATTCCCTCATTCTGATCTAAATCAATCAGAGACAGAAAAGCTGGATGCATTTCAATCAATTTTAGCCACAAATTATTCAGATAAATTTGCAGCATGCTACATCTGGACTGATCTTATTGAGATATACAATATAGATGGAACATTAGAAAAAAGAATACATGGCCCCGAAAATTTTGAAACTCAATTCAAAGAATATAACGATGGAAATATCATCACTTCAAAGTCTGTAAAACAAACACAAAGAGCAGCCTATTACAGCCCTGTTAGTGCAGGAAATGAATTATTCATTCTATTTAATGGAAAATCTGCCAATGATACTGATTATAATATATTTTCGAATCAAATATTTGTGTTCGATTGGAATGGAAAGCCAAAGCAAATATTTAAGCTCGACCAAGATGTTTATCCCATTACCGTTGATGCAAGAAAGAAAAAAATATATGGAATCAGCAACAATCCTGAATACCATGTAGTTGAATTTTCTTACAAGTGACCATCCACAATTAGTATTTGGAGACATCAAGTCCGGTTTATGTCACAGAAATTCTTGCATTGAAACGGGCATTATTTGAGACAACCGGAGAGGCTCACACCCCCTCCGGTTTATTGTATATGGGATCGTGGTGTTTTGCGAAGGACAAGCTTTAAAAAGATGTCAGAATCCCAATCTGCTTCTGGATGTTGTGCTAACAACGTCTGGATGTTGCACGAACAACGTTTAGATGTTGTTGGAACGACATTTAGATGCAGATGGATCAACATCCACATGCAGATTTAACCATGTGGTGACATCAAATCCACCTCATGTCACAACAAATGGTTCTTCGTCATTTTTGATGCACATAAACGAAGAGCTGTCCCTATACACGAAGTTTGGGAGAAACTGCTTCCACCTTCCACTAAGGGGTGTTATCGTGCAGATAAACAACAAGATAGACAGTGGAAGGAGGCGTGTTTTTCCTTCCACTTTCCTTCCACTCTGCCTCCACAGTGTGGTAATTACTCCGACAATTACGTATTCTGTCCCATTTCGAAATGGGACACCCTGCATTTCAATCTGCGTGTAGATGTTGACCTCTTTTTCCGCTTTCCAAACTGTAAACTGATTTCAGGTTTACAAAGCTCAAAACATCCACCTATGATTGTGTAATCATCCACCTATGGTAGTTCAAACATCTACCTATGATTGTCAGATCGTTTACCTATGATTGTGTACCCCTTGTTCGAGTGGAAGGAAAAAGAGGTAATGGAAGGAAAAATAAAGCACCATCCACTACGTATATTATTATCAGCCAATGAATTAACATGATTAATGGAAGGTGGAAGCAGTTTTCCCCCAACTCCGTGTATAGGGATAAGCACTTCGTTTATGTGCACCTAAAATGACGAAGAACCCCAAAATCCTGTGTCAAGCGGGCGTGACATGTGACATAAATCCGTTCGCGCTTCACAACGGGAAATAATCGTCCCGGTGGGATTCGGCGGCCTGGATCTCCTGGCGGAGTTGTTCGAGGGAAGCTTTGACGGAGGCGGTATCACTGGGGGCCTGCTGATGGAGGAAGCGGTCGAAGTAACGGCTGAAGGCCGCAGCCTGTCCCGGTTTTGCCGCCAGAGAAGCGCCTACCGAAGGCGAAGGACGGGAGGCATAGCTATCCCACCAATGATATAAAGTATGGAGGAAGAGGTAAGGGCTGTCGCCCGATTGCCGGAAGAGGGCGAAGAGATGCCGCTCACTGCGGAGCGCGTTCTCCCGCCTAAGGCGCCAGGCACGACGGAGGCGGACGACGCTGCGGACCAGGAGCCACAAGACACCTGCGGATGCCATCGCCACAGCCGCGAACACATACCACGCCATCCCGAGGATCGTGAACGATTCCCGGGGTTGCGCGGCGGCGACAGCAGGCGAGACCGTGGCGCTGAGGCTGTCTTTCAGCGTAGTCAGGATACCGAGGTCGGGGTTATCGGCCACCTGTATGTGGCGCGCTTCGACCGACCGGCTTTCGATACGCGCCGTATAAGGATTCCAGTACGACAACTGCACGCCGGGAAGGGTGAAGCTGCCGGCTTTCTCCAGCAGGTAGGTAACCGTCTGCACGCTCCGTCCATTGGCGTCGCCTCCCCCACGGGTGTCGGTGAGGACAGGCTCCTGCGGATAGGTACCCGCCCACTCCACCTTCTCCTTCCCGGTGAGGTTGGGGATGAACTGGGGCAATGTACCCTGTGCGTCGATGGTAAGTGTGCGGCGGATCACGTCGCCCACCTTGGGCGCCTCCAACGCCGGATCCCACTGCTCGTGCACGACGACGTTGCGGGCCACGAACCAGGCGCCCTGTTTCTTCAGCGAAGCAGGCACATCGTTCACGGTAAAAGGTTGCGGAGCCGTCCGGAGCGTTTGCTTCTGTCCGGCGGTACTGCCTTCGGGAGGACTTTCCACCGTCACCTCAACCGGCGGGACGGTATAGCTGCCCGCACTGTAGGGAAAGACAATATAGTAAAACTGCACGCCGGGATACTGCTTGCCGCCGCGGGTGAACATACCGGGCTGCGACTGGTCGAAAGGCACGATAAAGGCGTTCGGAATCTGCAGGTTGCCGAATTCGGGCGGAGCCGTGAACCAGGTGGTGGTATATACCGTGAGGGTGACATGGAAAGGCTGCTGCACAAACACCGACTTGCGGTTCAGCTCCACACTGACATACGCCGTTGCCGCCGCCTCACGCGCAAGCGGCAGGAGGAGGCAAAGGATGATTGATAAGATCAGATTCCGTTTCATCTTCGTTACACTGTTACCATGTTTCTTTTCCCTGTTTGACATCCGGGTAATACTTCTGTTTCTGGATCTCGAAGCGGCGATGCAGGAATTCGCCCGGATCGGCATTGGTCTTCTGCATCAACACATTGGTCTCCACCGATTCGGGTTTCTCCATGTGAAAGTCTTTGGGCGGGAACTTCTGTTCCTTCGCCCGGTGGATATCGCTGGCCACCTCGTCGGAGGCGCGGTTGCCCGTTGCCGGCATCTTTTTCACTTCGGTGTCGGACGACAACTGCTCGTCTTGCGACTGCGGCTTGTGCTCCTTCAGCTTGCCTTTCTCCGTATGCCGGAGGATACTGTCGAGGGGGTTCGCATGCGGCTGAAACTGCAACACGCTATGCGCCTGGTCTTTCATCAACCGGGCGGCATCAATGTTGTGCGCCACCTTCTCTCCCAGCGAAGGATCCGCCCCGGCCGCCTGGTTGAAGGCGGCGATGGCATCGTCGTACAACCCCAGCCGGGTGAGGGTGAGGCCGTAGTTGTAACGACCGGTGGCGGTGCTGTCGTCCGCCAGGACGATGGCTGCCGACTGGTAATCGCCCGCCTTGTAAAAAGCCATCGCCTTGTGGGCATCGCCGGTATAAAGGACGGCCGCCTTCGTATAGTCGCCCTTCTTCTCCCACAGCTCGCCCTGGTAATTGGCGGAGTACCACCAGTCCGCATGCCGGCTGTCCACGCTACAGGAGCTGACAGACAAGCACATGAACGGAGCCAGGCTCCAGAACACCGCCCATCCCCTGCGGAACCAGCAGAGGGCCACCAGGAGCGCGGGAACCAGCAGCCACCACCCCTTGTCGTCCCAATCTTTCGCCTGCTCTTTCGCATCCTTATCAAACAGGAGGTTGTCGCGTACCCGTTGGGCGATGCCTTCCACATCCGATTTGTCGAGGGTGATGGGGGTGATACGTATTTTTTCGTTCTGCCGGAGGTTGCCGATGACGGCGGGCGACTGCTTCGACACCACACCCGCCTCACCCGGTACGGGAGCGCCGCCGGGGGTGGCAAACAGCAAGATCTCCAGCCGGTGGATGGAATTGCGGATGAAATCGGTCAGCGCCACCGCTTCGGCATCGTCGATCACGTCGGTCATCAGCAGGATCGTACCCGGCGCTTCCAGCGGGCGCATCATCGTATCGATCAGCGCGAGGTTGAGCGCCATATCCGTTCCCTGCACCGGCATGATGCGGTTGTCTAAGCTGGCAGCCTGGTGGCGGATCAGCTTATAATCGGCCGTAAAGGGCAACACCATATGCGGCGTGCCGGCAAAGGCGATCAGACCCGTACGGGCGCGGGGATCGGCCTCCGTAAAGTCGGCGATCTTCATCTTCGCCCGTTCCAGGCGGGAAGGCTGGATATCGGTGGCAAGCATCGACTTCGACAGGTCGAGCGAGATCATCACCACCGACGGGATCTTCTCACCCGGTATCTGCCGCATCTTCCACGTGGGTCCCGCCAGGGAAAGGATCATGCTGCTGAGGCCGGCCGCCAGGAACACCAGCGGCAGGACGATCGCCTTCGCGTTCCCCTTAGTGAACATAAAAGGACGCAACGCCGGGGCAATGATCTTCTTCCACTGCCGCTGCTCGATATTGCCCAGCACCAACACCAGCAGCACCACAGCCAGCGGGATAAACAACCACAACGCCCACGGGCGCAGGAAATGGAACGCATGCCAGTCGATGGCAGGCAGGAAGACGGAAGGAAGAATATTATTATTCGTATGCGGAATACGGCGTCCTCCCCTGAAAGGCCACTCCCGCAGCAGGCGGAAAAGGCCGCTCAGCAGGTAATAGGCCAGGGAAAGCAGCAGCGCCAGTCCGAGGGGATACATATACAACAGCACGATCGGCTTATACGTATTCTCCTCATACACGACGGGTTGCAGTTTGTTCAGTTCCGCATAGACGGCCTGCATCTCCTGCGGGCTGTCGGCACGGAAATACGTTCCTCCGGTAGTCGCGGCAATCTGCGTGAGCAGTTTCTCGTCGATGGCATATCCGCCGGTGGTGGTATTGCCGATGCCGAGGGTATAAATGGTCACACTGTCGCGTTTGGCAGCAACGGCGGCATCGAGCGGTGAGATATCCGTCCCGCCATCCACGCCGTCGGTCATCAGCAGCATGACCCGCTGCTTCACCGTATCCTGCCGGAATATTTTGATGCCGAACGCGATGGCTTCGCCGATGCTGGTCATCTGCCCCGCCATACCCACTTCGGTCTGGTCGAGGAGCCAGTTCACCGTTTCAAGGTCGGTCGTCAGCGGCGCCTGGAGATAGGCATGGGTGGCGAACATTTCGAGGCCGATCTGGTCGCTCTTCCGTTCCCGGATAAAATCTTTCAGGAGGAATCGCACCGCTTCCCAGCGCGTCATCGCATGCTGGTCCACCGTCCAGTCGCGTTGCGCCATGCTGAATGAGATATCGGCGGCGATAAGGAAGCTGCGCACCGTACGCGTCTTCTTCCCCGGCTCCCCCTCGAAGCGGGGCGACGACGCGGCGGCAAGCAGCAACACCCAACAAAGGCTAAGGGTGAGCAATGCCGGGAAGCTGCGGCGGCTGATCCACGAGCTGCGGCGGGCATGCTGGCCGGATACAGCGGCGGCCCGCCGGAAAAAGGGAGCCAGCAAGGCCGCTCTCCGCTTACGGAAGGGCGGCAGCAGGAAATAGACCAGCAACGGAAGAGGCAGCAGGAAGAACACCCATGTACAGGCGATCACGAAATGCATGCCCGGAGCCATATCGGGAAACAGGTGGTTCATACGCCGACACGGTGTTTACGGATCCAACGTTTCGCCCGGGAGGTAAAGGCCACCGCCTGTTGCCTGTCCATCGTGCGGCGGCTGTCGTACAGGGCGCTGATCGTTTCGGCATCGCCCGGCGTGAAAGCCACGGCAGGGCAGTGGCGGTTGAGGTAATCCACCCAGGCAACGCCTCGCAGGGAGACCGCCTCCTCCTGCTTATGCAGCCGGATCAGGATCCGCTTGAGAAGCATGTCAGCCACATAGACGAGGCGCGGATAGTCGGCAGCAGCCAGCAATCGCCGTTCTTCGCCTTCCAACCAGCCGAGGGCGACACGGCGGTAGCGGTTACGGCGGTAGCGCCTCCCGGCAAAGAAAGCCACGGCCAGCAGCGCCAGTGCCAGCAGGCAGCCGACGACATACCATCCCGGGGCATCGGGCGTGAAGGCTACCGGCGCCGGTTCGATATAGGAAGCGAATGCGGGGATCGAGTCGTTCATGAGCGCAGGCGATTTCCGATTTTTTCTTTCAGTTGTTCTTCCACAGGCGAGGCCGTGGACAGGATGGAGACGGGGATACCGTAAGGACGGAACTCTTCAGTGAGGCTGCCGATCCGGCGGTCGTAGTCGGCCGTATATTCCTCCCCCCAGCGGCGGCGGGCGCTGTTCCAGTTGATCTGCCGCCGTCCGTCGGAAAGCACCAGCTTGCCCGGCGGCAGGACACGATCCATCGGATCTTCCACATGCACGAGGATGAGGTCGTTGCGGTACGACAGGCTGCGGAGCAGGTGCTTGCCGTCGGTGTCGAGCATGAGGGCGTTGGTGATGACGGTCACCACATAATCGTGCGTCACCAGCCGTTGCACCCGCCCCAGCATCTCATTGATTAGCGGGGTATTGGCCGTCATCACCGTACGTCGGGGCAAAGCGTTGTTACGTGCCACCACCTGCTGCAGGAAATGCTCGACCACCACCTTGTTCCGTTTGGGCGCCACATAATCGTAGCCCTCCTCATTGAAGATGATCCCGCCGAAACGGTCGCCGCGCTTCAGCGTATAGAAGGCTGTCAGGGCGGCGACATGGGCGGCGGTGACTGACTTTACATATCGCCCGGACCCGAAGAACATCACGGCGCTCTGGTCGAGCAGCGTGAAGGTGGGCCGTTCTTTCTCTTCGTTGAACACCTTGGAGTAGGTGTTGATGTTACGCGCCGTGACTTTCCAGTCGATATTCCGGATATCGTCGCCGGGCACATAGAGGCGCACCTCTTCAAAATCGAGTCCCCTTCCCCGCATCCGCGCGGCATGGCGGCCGGCCAGGAGCGAATAGATCGGGCGGTTGGGCAGGATCTGCCCGGCCTGCACCATGTATTCGAACCGCATCAGGTCGTCCAGCGTGGTGGCTACCTCAACGGGGCAAGGGTGTGAAGAAGGCTTCATCGTACACGGATACATTTATTATATGATTATACGACAGGCACGTTTTTCAGCAACGTGTCGATCACGGCATTCGCCCCTACCCGGTCGGCATTGGCTTCGTACGAGAGGATGAGCCGGTGGCGCAACACGTCGTGCACCACATAACGGGTATCATCAGGCGTCACGCTGTTGCGGCCGTCGAGCCAGGCTACCACCCGCGAGCAGCGGTCGAGGGCGATCGTCCCGCGTGGGCTGGCGCCGTAGCTGATCCAGCGCGCCAGGTCTGTACTCACGTTGCCCGGCGTACGGGTGGCGGTGATAAGATCGACCATATAGCGTTGGGCGGCATCAGTCACTTCCACCTGGTTGATTTCTTTGCGGGCGTCGAAGATCACCTTCGGGTCGGTAGGTTTCGGCTTTTCGCCTTCACCTTTGCTTTCTTCACGCACCAGGCCGAGGATCTTCCCTTCCTCTTCGGGCTTGGGATAGGTGATCTCGATCTTCATCACAAAACGGTCGAGCTGGGCTTCGGGCAGCGGGTAGGTGCCCTCCTGTTCGATCGGGTTCTGCGTGGCGAGCACCATGAAGAGCGGCTCCATCCGGTACGTTCGCCCGGCTACGGACACCTGCCGCTCTTCCATCGCTTCGAGCAGGGCGGCCTGTACCTTCGCCGGGGCGCGGTTGATCTCGTCGGCCAGCACCAGGTTACTGAAGATGGGGCCGGGCTGGAAAACGAATTTCTCTTCATTCTGTGGCTGGTAGATATCCGTACCGGTGACGTCGGACGGCAGCAGGTCGGGTGTGAACTGGATCCGGCTCAGCTTGCAACTGAGGTTGGCCGCCAGCGCCTTCACCGCCCGTGTCTTTGCCAGTCCGGGCAATCCTTCGAGGAGGACATTGCCATCGGTCAGCAGGGCGATGAGTATCTTCGACACCACCTCTTCCTGCCCGATAATGCGTTGTCCGATGTTATCGCGCAGGGTCAGGATTTGTTCCAGGGTAGTCATACGTTCTGTTTATTCAAAAGAGAATATTTTGTTGAAATCTTTCTTCATGTCCACGATGATCCAGCCGTTGGCCTTCCCTTCGGTGAGGGCTTCATCAAGCTTGCCTATCCTGGAATCTCTGTCGTAGGCATATTCCCGCTCGGCATCGGTATGATGCAACAGGAGGGAGAGAGAAGCATAAGGATTATCCGTAGCCGTCCATTCGAGCATCTGCCGGTCGCCGTCGGAATTACCGAACGCCAGGACCGGCTTACGGCCGATCAACTGGAGGATCCCTTCGGGTTTACCCACATTGTCGTCGTTATGCCATAACTCAGGGGTATAGATTACCGACTTGCTTTCGGCCACCCAGGAGGCTTTGAACATGGTGCCGATCACCCGTTCCGCGGGGATTCCGTACAAGTCTTCGCTGAACTGCCGGATAAACATGGAGGAACCGCCGGAGACGATAAACGTCTTGAAATGATGATCCTGCAGATACAACAGCAACTCCACCATCGGCTGGTAGATCAGCTCCGTATATTTCCGGTTGAACCGTTTGTGCGTGGCAGTGTCGAGCCAGGCGGTAGCCATCCGGTCGAACTCATCGGGCAATACCGCCACATGCGAGATGGCAAAAGCCTCCAGCATCCCTTTCTCGCCACCCTTGAGCAGCAGGGTGGGATCGCCGGCCGCCAGGGCTTTCAGCTCAGGCTTCTTCTGTAGCTCGGGCTTCTCCCGAACGATAGCCTTAAGGGCGTCGAGCGAATAGACGAACTCAAAATAGAGGGGTTGTTCACACCAGAGGGTGCCGTCGTTGTCGAAGGTAGCGATCCGGTCGGCATCCGGGATATAGTCTTCGCCACCGGGCACGGTCACCTTCGTCACGAAGTCGATGATAGCCTGCCTGGCCGGGGTGTTGTTCCACGACGGCAGCGGATCGGTCTGGGCAAGCTTATCCTGTTCGGCCTGCTTCTCGTCTTGTTTTACTACTTTTTCTTTCATCACCCCGGTACACGACCACAAGGTGGTACCGGACAGGATGAGGAGGATCAAACTGTACTTTTTCATTTGCATTCGGGTTTTATACTGTTTAGAAGAAATGGGTATCAGGTATGGGTGGCGCTCTTCACGCATCGGAAACCGATATGTTCCATCCCCGTGTCGTGCGGTGTACCCCGCCGGGCGGTGGGACGGTAGCTTTCGCAGTAGGAGGGGTTACAGAGGAAAGAACCTCCTTTGGTAACCCGGCGCTGTTCACCGGGCGCGGCGATCATCTGGCGGGGGTTATCCGACGGCGCGTAGCAGGCGGCCGATAGTTCGGCGTGGTTGGCTTCGTTGTAGAGGTCAGCCGTCCAGTTCCATACATTGCCTGCCATGTCGTACAATCCGAAGCCGTTGGCGGGGAACGATTTCACAGGGGCGAGCTTGTCGAACCCATCCGTTCCTGTATTTTTATAGGGGAACTCACCGGTGAAGGTATTCGCCATATACTGTCCGTCCACCACCAGTTGGTCGCCCCAGTAATAACGCGTCCCCTGCCTGCCGCCCCAGGCGGCAAATTCCCATTCGGCTTCTGTGGGGAGACGCTTGCCCGCCCAGGCGGCATAGGCGGCGGCATCATCCCAAGAGACCTGCGTCACGGGGTAGTTGTCTTTGCCTTCGATCGAGCTGCCGGGGCCTTCGGGGTGTTGCCAGTCGGCGCCGGGCGTCCACTGCCACCAGCCCGACATATCTTTCAGGTCAACGGGATGCGCAGGCGGGGTGAAAACCATCGATCCGGGTTGGAGCATCGCATCGTCGGGCTTCTGCGTACCGGCAGGCAGTTGGAGGCTGAGCTCTTCCCAGTCAACGGGCAGCTCGGCGGTGGTCTGGTAGCCGGTAGCCTCCACAAAGCGGCGGAACTCGGCATTGGTCACCGCGTGTTCGTCCATCCAGAACCCTTCCACGCTGACGGTATGCGCCGGTCGTTCGTTCGGCATGCTGCGCAGGTCATCGGTACCCATCGTAAACCCGCCTCCGGGTATCCATACCATGACGGGTTCGGGAATACTGTCGGGCGGGGGGGCTCCCGCATCGCCCCCTTTGGGGCTTCCTGTCCCTTTACATGCCGCGAGGGCGGCCACAATGGAGATCCCCAACGTGGCACATATATTCATTAAAATAGGTTGATGTTTCATCGGTTTGCTGTTTACATTATCAGATACTTTCTATTGTTTTAACTGTATTGAAGAAACTTTTGTTTAGAACAGAACCGATTTATTCGCCCGCCACGGGCTGGATAAATGCAACTACTGACAAATGAGGCTGTTTTTTCATCGTTTTCTTTGGGGCGTATCTAAATAATATAGCTACTTTTGTGCTCTAAAACATTATAAACGACTTCCATAACATGGTTACAACGAAAAGGATTAAACGGGCGTTGGTGTCTGTTTACTACAAAGAAGGCTTGGATGATATTCTCAGGAAACTACATAGCGAAGGAGTGACCTTCGTATCCACCGGCGGCACACAGACGTTTATCGAATCACTGGGTATCCCCTGTGACGCGGTGGAAGACCTGACCGGTTATCCTTCCATCCTGGGCGGACGCGTAAAAACACTCCACCCGAAAGTATTCGGCGGCATCCTGACACGCCGCGACAACCCGCAGGACAATGAACAAATCCAGACATACGACATACCGGAGATAGACCTCGTGATCGTGGATCTTTACCCGTTTGAAGAAACGGTTGCCTCCGGCGCTCCGGATGCCGACATCATCGAAAAGATCGATATCGGCGGTATCTCGCTGATCCGTGCGGCGGCAAAGAACTACAAAGATGTGATCATCGTAGCCTCCAAAGGACAGTACCAGCCGTTGATGCAGTTGCTGAATGACAAAGGCGCCGAATCGACCGTGGAAGACCGCCGCTGGTTTGCCAAAGAAGCGTTTGCCGTTTCTTCGGGCTACGACAGCGCCATCTTCACGTACTTCGACCAAGCCGGAGGCTCGCACCTGCGTGTGGCTGCCGAACAGCCGATGCACCTGCGTTACGGGGAGAACCCGCACCAGGCAGCCCAGTTCTTCGGCGACTTCGCGGCGATGTTCGAACAACTGAACGGCAAGGAAATCTCCTATAACAACCTGCTGGATATCGATGCCGCGGTGACGCTGATCGATGAATTCGACGAGCTGACCTTCGCCATCCTCAAGCATAACAATGCCTGCGGGATCGCTTCACGTCCGACGGTGACCGAAGCGTGGAAAGACGCCCTGGCCGGCGACCCTGTCTCGGCTTTCGGCGGTATCCTGGTGACCAACACGACGATCGATAAAGAAGCGGCCGAAGAGATGCACAAGATCTTCTTCGAAGTCGTCATCGCCCCGGCATACGACCCGGAGGCGCTGGAGGTGCTGATGCAGAAGAAAAACCGTATCATCCTGGTACGCAAACCCGGCCAGACACCGGGCACACAGTTCCGTTCGCTGCTGAACGGCGTATTGGTGCAGGAAAAAGACCTCAGTATCCAACAGGCGGCCGACCTGGAACCGGTGACCAACCGCCAACCGTCGGCACAGGAGGTGGACGACCTGCTGTTTGCCAACAAACTGGTGAAACACAGCAAATCGAACGCCATCACACTGGTGAAGAACAAACAACTATGCGCCAGCGGCGTGGGACAAACCTCCCGTGTGGACGCGTTGAAGCAGGCGATCGAGAAAGCCCGTTCGTTTGCATTCGACCTCAACGGCGCGGTGATGGCTTCGGATGCCTTCTTCCCCTTCCCCGACTGTGTGGAGATTGCCGATAAGGCGGGTATCACCGCCGTTATACAACCGGGCGGATCGGTGAACGACCAGTTGTCCACCGAGTACTGCAACGCGCACAACCTGGCGATGGTAAAGACGGGCGTCCGTCATTTTAAACATTAAAAAATCAACAAAAGTATATGGGATTATTCTCTTTCACACAAGAACTGGCGATCGACCTTGGAACGGCCAACACCATCATTATCAGTAATGGGAAAGTGGTGGTGGACCAACCTTCCGTCGTTGCCCTCGACCGCCGGTCGGACAGGGTGCTGGCTGTCGGCGAAAAAGCGCGCCAGATGCATGGCAAGACACACGAAAACATCCGGACGATCCGCCCCCTGAGAGATGGCGTGATCGCCGATTTCTTCGCCGCGGAGCAGATGATCCGGGGTATGATCAAAATGATCAATCCGAAAAGCCGCCTGTTCTCCCCCTCCCTGCGGATCGTTATCTGTATCCCTTCGGGCAGTACGGAGGTGGAGATACGTGCCGTACGCGACTCGGCCGAACATGCCGGGGGACGCGACGTATATATGATCTACGAACCGATGGCCGCCGCTATCGGGATCGGCATCAATGTGGAAGCGCCCGAAGGGAATATGATCGTGGATATAGGCGGGGGAACGACTGAGATCGCCGTGATATCGCTGGGTGGTATCGTGTCCAACAAGTCGATCCGCATTGCCGGCGACGACCTGACGGCCGACATCATGGAATACATGCGTCGCCAGCACAACGTGAAGGTGGGTGAACGGACGGCCGAATCGATCAAGATCAACGTAGGATCAGCCCTCACCTCCCTGGATAACCCGCCGGAAGATTTCATCGTACACGGTCCGAACCAGATGACGGCCCTGCCGATGGAAGTGCCCGTATCCTACCAGGAGATCGCCCATTGCATGGAGAAATCGATCTCAAAAATGGAAGCCGCTATCCTGAGCGCGTTGGAACAGACACCTCCCGAGCTGTATGCCGATATCGTCCGCAACGGGATTTACCTGGCCGGCGGCGGCGCTTTACTGCGTGGTCTCGACAAACGGTTAACGGATAAGATCAACATCAAATTCCTTATTGCCGAAGATCCCTTGCACGCGGTTGCCAAAGGTACGGGTGTGGCATTGAAGAACATCGACAAATTCAATTTCCTGATTCGATAACCTGTTGTAACCATACGTACCGGCTATGCGTAAACTCATCGATTTCCTGATCCGGAAGAGGCATTGGTGGCTTTTTCTCTTGCTGGAGATCTTATCGTTTATGCTGATCTTCCGGGACAACGCCTACCAGCGGAATGCCATGATCAGTTCGGCCAATGTGGTGACCGGGAATATCTCCCGCATCTCGGGAGCGGTAACCGCGTACCTGAGCCTGCAGAAAACCAACCGCGCCCTGCTGGAACGGAACGACGAGCTGGAGATGCAACTGCTGCAATTGCGGCAACACCTGGACCAGCTGACGGCCGACACCATCACCTTCACCGGGTTCGTGGATTCCACCGGGGTATTCCCCTACAGCACGATCATCGCGAAGGTGGTGAATAATTCAGTGGCGCGGGTATCCAACTATATCACGATCAACAAAGGGAGGAAAGACGGTGTCGCCCCGGATATGGGAGTGGTTTCCGAGCGGGGAATTGTGGGTATCGTCACGACGGCCTTCGACCATTTCTCCGTAGTGATACCGCCCATCAACCCCAAGTTCAAACTGAGCGGGAAGGTGTTGGGAAGCAACTACTTCGGGTCTTTGCACTGGAACGGACGCAGTCCCCGTTATGTCAGCCTGAACGAGCTGGCGCGCCATGTGGAATTCCAACAGGGCGATACCATCGTGACGAGCGGCTATTCGAGGGCATTCCCCGAGAACATCATCATCGGGACGATCCATAAGTACGAACGCCAGCACGACGACAACTTCAATTCATTGGAAGTGGAACTGGCAACAGATTTCCACGCATTAAATTATGTACGCGTGATCCGCTATAACAATTCGGACGAACAACAGCTCATCGAACAGGAGGCCAAACGTCATGATTAATAATGTATTGAAAGGTGCGATCTATTTCGTGGTATTTGTATCCCTTCAGGTACTGATCCTGAACAACATCCACTTCTTCCGCATTGCCACCCCTTTCCTGTATCTGTATTTCCTGCTCAAGCTACCGGTGGGCATCTCCCGTACGCATGTGCTGATCCTCTCGTTCCTGACCGGCCTGGTAATCGACTCCTTTTCCAATACGCCGGGGATGCATGCGGCAGCCTGTACCCTGGCCGGCTTTGTACGTGATCCCCTGATCCGTTTGTTTATGGGAAGGGATCTGGCGGAAGGCATCACGCCTTCGTTCCACTCCTTTGGGCCGGGGGGGTTCCTGCGGTATGCGGTGACCTTCGTGCTGATCCATCACACCGCCCTCTTCCTGATCGAATCTTTCTCGCTGTTTGATCCGCTGTTCCTTGTCCTCCGCATCCTATCCAGCGTCATACTGACCATCCTGCTGGTATGTACCGTAGAAGCATTCAATCTGGAGACCCCAAAAAGTGGAGAGTGACACGAAATTCATATTAGGCAACCGGCGGTACGTCCTGAGCGGAGCCGTCGTCGCCGTGGTGGTGATCTACATCATCCGCCTCTTCCTCCTGCAGATATCCAGCGAGGAGTATAAGCAGTGGGCCGACAGCAATGCGTTCCTGAAGAAAACACTCTACCCGTCGCGCGGGATGATTTACGACCGCGAAGGGCGGTTGCTGGTAGTCAACCAACCCGCCTACGACGTAATGATGATCATGCGCGAGGTACAGGCTTTCGACACCCTTGACTTCTGCCGTACGCTGGGGATCACCAAAGAGATTTTCGACAAACGCATCCTGGAGATCAAAGACCGGCGCAAGAACCCCGGTTACTCTTCCTACGTTCCCCAGCTTTTTATGAACCAACTGGGCGCCCGTGAATACGGCGTGCTACAGGAAAAACTGTATAAATACCCTGGATTCTATATTCAGAGCCGGACCATCCGCGACTACGAATATTCCAATGCCGCCCATGTATTGGGTGATGTGGGCGAAGTGGATAAGAGAGATATCCTGGATGACAATTATTATGTACAAGGAGACTACGCCGGTCGCTCCGGTGTGGAAAAGGCGTACGAGAAAGTACTGCGTGGTGATAAAGGGGTCGAGATCCTGCTGCGCGACGCCCACGGACGGGTGAAAGGGAAGTATGAGAACGGCGCCCACGACAAAGCGCCTGTTTCCGGTAAGAAACTCACCATGGCCATCGATATCGAACTGCAGGCGTATGGCGAGAGGCTGATGCAAAACAAGATCGGGAGCATCGTCATGATCGAACCGTCCACCGGAGAGGTCCTCTGCATGGTGTCTTCACCCACGTATGACCCCCGGTTACTGGTAGGACGCCAGCGCGGGAACAACTACGCCATCCTGGAGAAAGACCCGCTTAAACCGCAGATCAACCGTACCATCATGGGGACGTATCCCCCGGGATCCACCTACAAACCGGCACAGGGGCTTGTCTATCTGCAGGAAGGGGTGATCACCCCCCAGACATCGTATTCCTGCGCCATGGGATATACCTTCCGCGGCGGAAAGCCCGCCTGCCACGCACATCCTTCACCACTCTCCCTGATCCCGGCGCTGGCCACATCCTGTAACTCCTATTTCTGCTGGGGACTCCACGATATGCTGGACAACCGCCGCCGTTATCCGTCCATCCAGGAGGGTTTCGAAGTATGGAAGAACCACATGGTATCGATGGGCTACGGCTACCGGCTCGGGGTGGATCTGCCCAGTGAGAAACGCGGCTTTATCCCCGACAGCAAATTCTATAACAAATACTACGGCAACCGATGGACATCCAGCACGATCATCTCAATCGGGATCGGTCAGGGTGAAATATTGGCTACCCCATTGCAGATATGCAACCTGGCGGCAACCATCGCCAACCGGGGCTACTACATCGCCCCGCATGTGGTGAAGGAGATTGAAGCAACCTCCCTCGACTCGCTCTATACCACCCGCCATTATACCTCCATCGACAAGAGGCACTATGAAGAGGTGGTGGAAGGAATGACCCAGGCAGTACTGGCAGGCACCTGCCGGCAGGCCGCCATACCCGGTATCCAGGTGTGCGGTAAAACCGGTACGGCGGAGAACCCGCATGGGAAAGACCACTCCGCCTTCATCGGCTTCGCTCCCCGCGATATGCCGAAAGTGGCCATCTGCGTATATGTGGAAAACGGCGGGTTCGGCGCCTACTACGGTGTACCCATCGGCAAACTGATGATGGAGAAATACCTGACCGGCCAGATATCCGACGCCAGCAAATACGTCGAAGAGAACATGTTGAACGCCGTAATCATGCCCGGCCATGGATACTAAGGGCACCAGTATATGGTCCACAATCGACTGGCTGACGGTGTTGCTGTATGCCGTCATGATCATCGGCGGATGGTTCAGCATCTGCGGCGCCAGTTATGAGTTTGAGAACATGGGATTGTTCGATCCCGGCGGCCGTCCCGGATCCCAACTGATCTGGATCGGGTTGTCGGTTTTCCTCATCTTCGTGATCATGATGCTGGAGAAAGACATTTACGATGTGTTCGCCTACCTGATCTATGGAGCGATCATCGCCTTACTGGTTGCCACGATCTTCCTGGCGCCCGATATCAAGGGATCCCGATCGTGGCTGGTGATTACCGACACGATCCGGTTGCAGCCCGCCGAGTTCGCCAAGTTCGCCACAGCGCTGGCGGTGGCGAAGCTGATGAACGGCTACGGCTTCAAACTCACCACGTTCCGTAATTTCGCTACGACGCTGGGGCTTATCCTACTGCCGATGGTCCTCATCCTCCTGCAGAAAGAAACAGGCTCCGCCCTGGTCTATCTGGCCTTTTTCCTGGTATTATACCGCGAGGGGATGTCGGGGTATGTGTTGCTGTCGGGGATATGCGCCATCGTCTTCTTCGTTTCCGCCATGAAATTCGGCGACGAGATGATCGGCATCACCCCGATGGGCGAACTGATCGTGTCCTGCCTGATACTCGCCATCACCACCGGCCTGCTGTTCTTTTCCCGGAAAGACTACCGGACAGGAAAGGCAGTACTGATTGCCATCGCCGCCGCTTTTCTGACCAGTTATATAATCTCCTTCTCCATACCGGTCAATTTTGTCTGGATCTCGTTCAGCCTGATCGGCCTCATCACGTTGTACCTCTTATTCGTGTCATTCATCAGGCACCTGTGGTCGTATGCCCTGATCGGCGTCTTTGCGTTGGTATCGCTGGGATTCCTGTTTTCCGCCGACTATGTATTCGACCACATGCTGGAGCCCCACCACCAGACACGCATCAAAGTGATCCTGGGGTTGGAAGACGATCCCACCGGCGCCGGTTATAACGTCAACCAGTCGAAGATCGCCATCGGATCGGGCGGGTTATTGGGGAAGGGGTTCCTGAACGGCACGCAGACCAAACTCAAATACGTACCCGAACAGGATACCGACTTTATCTTCTGTACCGTGGGCGAAGAGCAGGGGTTTGCCGGATCGGCCGCCGTACTGATCATCTTTGCCGTATTCATCCTGCGGCTGATCTCCCTGGCCGAGCGCCAGCGAAACACCTTCGGGAGGGTATATGGCTACAGTGTGGCGTCTATCTTCTTCTTCCACCTGGTGATCAATATCGGGATGGTAACGGGGCTGACACCCGTGATCGGTATTCCGTTGCCCTTCTTCAGCTACGGAGGCTCCTCGCTCTGGGGCTTCACGATCCTGCTGTTTATCTTCCTGCGGCTGGATGCCTCCCGGAAAGAGCGGTAAGAGGCGCCAGCTTCACCACGACGGCTGCACCCGGAGGCCGATACCCTGGATACCCGGCAGTTCATCCTGCCGCATGCCCTGCCGTACGCTTACCGTATAATGTCCGGAACGGGGAAAATGGAAACGCGTCTGCACCGGTTGGCTGATTTCGAATACGGAGATACCCTGCCCGTACCATTTCCCGTAATCATCCGCCAGCATACACTCCGTCGTATCCCGTCGCAGGGTACTGTCCGGAAAGACCGTCTGGCTGAGGATCCACAGGTTCTGGTAAGGATAGAGGTTGTTATTCCGTATCTCTAAGGAAATATCATAGGCCACGGTCGTATCTTTTATCTCAAAGATAAACTGATACGCCCGGTCTTTCTCCCACACGCCTTGTTCGATCGCCTGGTATTGTTCAAAGGCGGGTCGGTCGCAGGCAAAGGCTACCAGACAGGCGAAAACGAACAACAGGCATTGCTTACTGTTCCGTATGCGGCGGTTTCGGGTGGGTAGGCTGCTGTCCGGAGCGGTTGTCTTGCGATCCTTTATCATGATGGTTGTTCGGTTTCTTCGACTTATTCCGCTGGTCGTTCCGATGACGGTTAGCCGGATTGTTCCGGTTCTCGTTCCGGTTTTCATTCCGGTTTTCGTCCCTGTTCCTACCTCCGTTTTCGCGTTCCCGTTCCGGTGCGCGTGGCGTTGATGCCTGCGGGTTCTTTTCGCCTTCGGCACGCGGGTTGCTATCGGCGGGACGTTTCTTTTTCTTCTTCTTCACGCCGTCGAAACGGGTGAGGCTGTCTTGTCCGAGGATATCCTGTGCGTCGCGTTTCGGCGGTTGCGGCTTGGTATCGGCTTCCAGGGCGACGGGTTTCGAGCCCTTTTTATTCATCCCGATCACTTCGAAGGCGCGGTCGGCGGAAATCGTCACCAGGTTGGCGGCGAATGATTTATCGGTCGAATACGTGATCTCCCGTTTGAACACGTCCGTCTTGAAATGGTAGTAGTTGTTGTCTTTCGTTTCGAGCACGATCTCACGCGAGGGCAGGCGTTTCTGTGCTTCCACATACGTATCCACTTCGTAGTTGATACAGCATTTCAGCTTGGCGCATTGTCCGGCCAGTTTCTGCGGGTTCATGGAGATATCCTGGTAGCGTGCGGCGCCGGTGGCCACCGACACGAAACTCGACACCCAGCTTGAGCAGCAAAGTTCTCGTCCGCAGGGGCCGATCCCGCCGATACGTCCGGCTTCCTGCCGGGCGCCGATCTGTTTCATCTCGATCCGTACGCGGAACGCTTCGGCCAGCACCTTGATGAGTTGGCGGAAGTCCACCCGGTCGTCGGCGATATAATAGAAGATCGCTTTGTTACCATCGCCCTGGTATTCCACGTCGCCGATCTTCATATTCAATCCGAGGTCGGCCGCGATCTGGCGCGATTTGATCATGGTGGCATGTTCCTTGGCTTTGGCCTCCTCGAACTTGTCGAGGTCGGCCTGCCGTGCTTTCCGGTAGATCTTCTTCGGCTCCACCCCTTCGGTACGGGCGTTGGTCTTTTTCATCTGGAACAACACCAGTTTACCGGTGAGGGTAACCGTCCCGATATCATGTCCCGGACTGGCTTCCACCGCTACCACATCCCCTTTTTCCAGGGGTATTTTTGCATTGTTGAGATAATACCCTTTGCGGGTATTCTTGAACTGCACCTCTACATAGTCGGTGGCGGTGGGGGAGTCGGGCACGTCGCACAGCCAGTCGTATGTGTTCAATTTATTGTTTTGCCGTTTGCTGCACCCTTTCGAACCCATGCAGCAACTGCCTTTATCTGATTTGAAATCCATGTCGTACTTTATATATGATACCGGCGGCTATTCGTTGGCCGCCGGTTTGGGTATAAAGTGCAAAAATAAGGAATTATTCAGAGAATTGTTTGCATTTAGCCATGAAAAGCGTAATGTGATCATTCGCCCGGCATGTATTATACAATCGTGCCGTCGGACTGGATGGTCAGATATGCTTCTTTTTCACCGGATTCCAGTTCAAAGACGAAAAACTGTCCTTCGGGAGTTTCCCTGATTTCCACATCGTCGATTGAATAGTTGGCGTATGGCGACGCTTTGATCGCGTCTTTTATGACAACCGGCACATTGCTTACCGGAATATCCCATTCCGTACTCACCCAGTTGTTGGCGCTATCGAACCGCACTTCCTTATGAATGCCTGCGTCGCGTATATCTATTTCCAGAAAGGCGCCTTCACGATCATACTCCAGGACGGTAGCACCCGGATAGAGCGCCTGCAGTTTTTCCGTCACGGCCACCGGGATAGCCGATGGCTCGTAGCCGTTTCCGTTGTCATCGTCAGACTCCCTAAGCAGCGTGCCGTCTTCCGCATAATACAGGTCCTTCTCCTGCTCGCCTTTTTCCACTTCAATCACATAGACCACATCGGCATCGGGGCGTGTCAGCATATCCACATCTTCCACCCGCCAGGCGCCATAGGGGCTGACTACGAACACACCCTGCACCGGCATGGGCAGATCTTCAAACCGGATATCTGTTTCGGTCAGCAACCAGTTGCCGTTAGTATCGAACCAGGCTTCGGATTCTTTGCCGTTCAAGGTAAAATCAACCACCTTATATCCTTTCTTATTTTCCCACTCCACCCGTTTCGCTTCGGGATATTTGGTGTTGAATGAGGCGATCACCGTTTGTTCGGGCAGGTAATCGTCGTCGTTGTCACAGCTTGTACCTGCCAGCAGGCTACCGGCTATTAACACTGAAAAAAGCATGTTTGTTTTCATTTCTTCCTGTTTTTTGTTTATACATAAATACTAATCCACTTCTATTAATTTCCCTTTATGGTTGAACGTCAGTTCGATCCCGTTGGAGAGTTCGATGCTGTATTCCCTGCGTTCCTTTTCAATCGAGCGAATGCTCTCCGCCGGATAATTCGATTGTACGTAGGCGCGGATAAATCCGGGAATGAGGGCGGTAGGGACAGCCTTCCTGCCTTCGATGTCGTGCCAGATTCCGGAGGAAGAGAATTCGATGTTGGTGCCGTCGGTCAGGATCACCTCATATCCGGTATCCCATCCCAGGAAACGGTCGATCTCGATATGCGCTACCGGCATACCCCGGTAGTACGTTTGCAGAAAAGAGCGGCAGGTATCCGGCAGGAGGGTTTGGTCCTGGGTAACCTTGTCGCCGATGGCTCCCACCGGGACTGCCATCCATAATCCGATCAATATACATACGAACTGTTTCATTTTTTCCTTGATTATGATGCAAAAATACGCCGCCATTCGGGAAAGAATTGGGAATAACCACCCAAACAGGCAGGTATTTTGTATGGCAGGACGCGGACAAAAATTTCAGCATAAGAAGATCTGCCGTCAACTACCTGAGCCTCTGTTGTCAACATATAGAAGATCTGTTGTCAACATTTGTATGTTCAGTTCTCTTCACCCGGGTGGAGCCTTCTCTCCACCTTGGCGGAGCCTTCTCTTCACCCGGGTGGAGTTTTTTCTTCACCTTGGCGAAGAGAAAGCGCCACCCGGGTGAAGAGAAAGCGCCACCCATGTGGAGTTATCCCTCCGCTATGGTGGAGAGCGAAAAACGATAGCATGCAGGTATTACTTCATTAGGATGTTTGCAATAGACCCACCTGACGTTGTCGGTAGTGCATCAGACTCCCGTCCGGACGGATCCGGCAAGCGCCTAAATGCTTAAAAAGCCAGCGTAAAACAATGCTTCCCCGGATACGAATAGGTGACACGTATGCCATATAACGAGGCGATCGATTGTACCAGCGCCAATCCCAATCCCGTCGATTCCGGGCGGTTGCATTGACGGCCGAAACGGCGGAAGAGCCGGTCACGGTCCAGTTCCCCGCCCTCCCCCGTATTCTCGATACGCAGGCTGCGGGATGTGATCTCCACCCGGATCTCCCCATGCGGGAGATTATGTACAAACGCGTTTTTGAGCAAGTTGCGCAGCAGGACGCCCGCCAGTTCCTCATTCATCCGCCAGCGGAGGTCGGCTTGTTGCTGCAGATGCACCCGGATCTGTTTTTCTTCGTATATCCCCGCAAATTCGTCCAGCAGAAGAGCAGCCTGTTGGGTAATGGATACATCAGCCGTGTCGGGATACTGCCCGTTCTCGATGCGCGACAGCAACAGCAGCGAACGGTTCATCCGGACGATCCCCTGCAAGGTGCGGTTCAACCCGTCGATCTCCGCCAGTTGGGATTCCGTACAGCCGGGATGTTCGCTCAGCAACTCCAGTTTGTTCAGGCAGACAGCCAGGGGCGTCTGTAGTTCATGCGAGGCGTTTTCGATCAACTGCTTCTGTTGTTCATAGACCCGGGCGTTGCGTTGCGCGGCTTCCTGGAAAGCGATGTTGAGGGCATTGAACTCATCTACCGCCGTATCGTTCTGCAACGGAGGCAGCGGATGGGCGGGATGAAAGCGGTTCACCCAATCGAGCAGGCGGTACAGCGGCCGCAGGCTTTTGCGGAATACGCTGTGGGTAACAGCCAGGATACACATCAACAGCAGGATATACAGGCCAAGTATCGCCCATAGGACTTTCTCCATCAGGTCTTCTTTCTCCAGCGTGGAGAGCGAGAGGGTGAGCTCATAACACCGTCCATCCGAAGCCCTGAAATGGGTCCGCAGCACACGAACCGGCTCGTCTTCCCGTTCCATCTCGATGTATTGGGTGGAATCGAAAAGCTCATCTTCCCACAAACGCGCCTGTCCGGCCGGTATCTCACGGATGGCATAACGGGTCATCAGATCGTCGTTCCCCCGCAGGGATGTACTGTCCGACAAGGCTTTCCGGATAATCAGCTCTTTATAATTCCGCAGGCTGTCGTTCGTCTCATCGTTTACCTCATGGAGGATGAGGAAGTAGAATGCGCATGCCCAGACGGCCATGAGCAGCAACAAGGGAAGCGCCAGGTTACGGGAGGTGTGGGAGGCTAATTTCATCCGTCGTCGCGTGTCATTTTGTAGCCGAAACCATATACCGCCCTGATCTCGACATGGGCGCCCGCCGCTTTGAGCTTCTTACGCAGGTTCTTCACCTGGCTGTAAATAAAGTCGTAGCTGTCGGCCTGGTCGATATAATCGCCCCACACGGATTCGGCAAGGCTGGATTTACTGATCAGCCGGTCGGGATTGGCCACAAAGTAATAAAGCAGGTCGAATTCCTTGCGGTTCAGCGCCAGCTCATCGCCTTCCACACAGACGGCGTGGCGGTCGGGCCAGATGGTGAGGTTCTCAACGGAGAGGGAAAGCTCCCCGTCCTGCTGTTTGCGGCGGATCAGGGACTTGACCCGGGCGTGCAGCTCGGCCAGGTGAAAGGGCTTGGTGAGGTAATCGTCGGCGCCGAGGTTGAGCCCCGCCACTTTGTCGTCCACCGAATCTTTGGCGGAGATGATGAGCACACTTTCTTTCTTGTGCATCCGCTTCAGTTCCTCGAGGACAGACAGGCCACTGCCGCCGGGTAGCATGATATCGAGTATCACGCAATCGTAATCGTAATCGTTTATCCGGAACAGCGCCTCCTGGTAATGGGAGGCGGTTTCAACGACAAACCGTTCCTTCTCCAGCGAACGGCACATCACCTCCCGCAACGAAGCCTCATCTTCCACAATCAGTATCTTCATACAAACAACTTAAAGCGCAAAGCTATGGAAAGATTCTGTCAAAATCCTGAAACAAATGGGGTATCAGAGCATGGATGCCATAGTGCGTATGGCTGCCAGTCGCTCAGCAAATGATTTGTCTTTCCGTGCCATTTGCAGATTATAATCGGCTTGCATCCGAATGAATATACCGGCTTCAATTCCCAAAACAGCTTCAAACAGCAACGCATATTCTGTGGTAACCGGACGTTTACCATTCAATATTTCATTCAGGACGGAATACGACACACCCATTTGCGTAGCCATTTTCCGTTGGGAGATGACACGGTATTCCATTTCTTCCTTCAGAACCTCCCCCGGATGTATGGGTTCATAGGGCGTGAGGTTGTTTGCCAGCATGCGGGGTTCAATTCCATTTATTGAATTCATACCCTTCTATTTGTAATGATTTGACAACTCTAAAATAGTGCATATCGTTATGACTGGCTCTGTCCCATTACCTGTGACAGTAAACTCAATCCGGTATTGATCGTTTACCCTGATGGAAGATTTTGATACGCGCTCTGTACTTTTTCACCACTTCCGGCTGAAAACGGTGCTTTTTTTCTGTAGTCTTACCGGTTTCATACAAGTCGCGTAGGTATTCCTTATCAAAAACAACAATCATATTGCTTTATTTTCATCACAAAGATACGGAACCTTCCCGTGTATTCGCAAATAACAGAACAAAAAAACAATTCTTATACAAATGGGGTAATACATGTGATGTTTTCTTTCCTTTGTCGTCTATTCGGTAACATGGAGCTCGAAGGGTTTAAAATAAAGGTCGTACCACTCCGGGAAAGATTGACGCATATCGCCTGCAGGCTGCTCGATAACGAAGCAGATGCCGAGGATGTGGTGCAGGAAATCTTCCTCAGACTCTGGCATATCCGCGATACCCTCGATGGCTATGCAAGCGTGGAGGCGCTGGCGGTGACGATGACAAAGAACCTCGCCCTCGACAAGCGGAAAGCGCGGAAACCGCACGGTGATACCGACGAGCTCCTGCGCCTCGACGCGGGAGGACGCGATCCCGCCGAGCAACTGGAACAGACCGACGCCGTCGCACTTATCCGCCGCCTGATCGGACAACTGCCTTCGCTGCAGCAAACCATCATCCGGATGAAAGACGTGGAAGGCTACGAACTGAACGAGATCGCGGAGATCACCGGCTCAACCGTCGAGGCCGTGCGCTCCAACCTCTCCCGGGCACGAAAGAAAATAAGGGAACAATACCTCGCCATTATCGCATAAAAAGATGAATATAGAAGCATTACTTACGAAATACTTTGAGGGGGAAACCTCTGCCGCCGAAGAACAGCAGCTCCGCTCCTGCTTCGCCAACGGACAGGTTCCGCCGGCCTGCGAAGCCTATCGCCCGCTGTTTGCCTACTTCGACCAGGAGATCGCTGCCGACAAAGAAAAGGCGGAAACGCCCGCGCCCATAAAGAAGCAGCACCCGGCACGCAGGATAGTGCTTGCCTTGTCGGGTATGGCGGCCTCTCTGTTGCTTTTGCTGGGGCTCAACTACTGGTTCAACCCCGCCAGTCCGCGTTTCTGTGCGGGCAACTACGTGGTGATCAACGGCCGCTGCTATACCGATATCCATACGGTGCGCAAAATGGCCTTCGATGCCCTCCAGGACGTGGCCGAACCGGCAAGCGACTATCTCCCGAAAGCGGAACATACGGAAGACAACGAGCTCATCAAAAACCAACTCAAAGAATTGGGATCCTTATTCAACGAAGACAATCAATAATAGCTGTACAATATGAAGAAGTTCGTATATACACTCGCATGCCTGTTTATCATCGGTGCCATGCTGCCGGTAGAGCTACAGGCCATAGAGAACCAGAAAGACCTGAGCATCCAGGAAGTATTCAGCCGCTATGGCAGGAAACGCAACGTCACCATGGTGGAGCTCTCCAACGAAATGCTGGAGACCTATAACATGAAGCATTACAGGAGTATCACCATCAAAGACGATCCCGAAGCCCTGCAATTTATCCGCAAATGCCTTGAAGCGGATCAGAAAGGGGCGCGGAAGATCAAGGAAGTGACCGACGACGGAGGGCTCATCTCCGCCTATTACCAACTTCCCGGCAAGGATGCCGACGTCAACCGCTTCATCCTCTTCAAAGTGAGCAAGAAAGGGGTGATCACCCTGGTCTATATCGAAGGGGATCTCGACAGCGACGACCTCATCACGCTCCTCTTCGCCCAATAATCCTGTTTATAAACATCAAAAACATATGAAAATGAAAAAGTTACTTTGTTGCATCATGCTTTGCATCGCCTTCGTAAGCCAGGCCGCAGCCATAGAACCTGCATTACCTGATACCACGCTCACCATCGAAGGCAAACGGATTGAGATCAGGGAAGAGGGCGACCGTATGAAGGTCAAAGTCTATGACATAACAGACAACGACGGACTGGCGGAAGACGAGCTTGTATTCGAAGGACACTACCAGGATGGGAAAAGCTTCGAACGCCGGCGGTCGGCCAATGCCATCACCATCCCGCTTCCCTCCTGGAACAGGGGATTCTCCGGACACTGGGCGGGCTTCGGCATGGGATTCGCCAATATCGCCGACGGGACGGATATCAACGATATCAACGGCGTTTCTTTAGACAGCGGCAACTCGCTGGAATACAACCTCAACGTCTTCGAGCACAGTTTCCGCCTGTCGCGCTATCACAACTGGGCGGTGGTGACCGGCGCCGGGATGCGCTGGAGCCGGTATCGCATCGACACCAATGCCTGTTTCCAGGAAGTAGATGGCATCACCTCGCTGGTGCCCGCTCCCGAAGGGATCACCTACCAATCCTCCAAGCTCAACATCACCAGCCTCACCCTCCCTCTCCTGCTCGAATGGCAGTCGCGGAAACGATGCGACGACGGCTTCTTCCTCTCGCTCGGCGTGGTAGGGGTGATCAAGACGGCCTCCTCATCCCGCGTATCCTTCCGGGATGCCGCAGGCCATAAACAAAAAGAAAAGGTGGACACCGGCATGAATCTCCGCCCGGTAACGATGGACTTCCTCTTCCAGGCGGGCTACGACTGGATCGGCCTCTATCTCAAATACTCCCCCATGAGCCTCTTCGAAAGCAACAAAGGCCCGGAAATACAACCGGTATCCATCGGATTGCAACTGCATATCTGATAGAAACACACCATAAACAAGCCCGGACAGACGGAATCTGCCCGGGCTACATATATATATACAAGAAAAAAAGTGTGTCGGAGGGGGATCTATTTTATGGATGAGCCAATACAATTTGGAGGCTATTATTAAAATGAGTTCCTGCTACATTAAAATATCCTTCTTGATAAAAGCTGTTTACTGAAGTATTGGACCATCCCCAAAGCATATGCATATACCGCTGCGCAATAACTTTGTCGAAAATATACTTGCCCGGCAGCTACTTTATGACCTGGAAATCATGATACACTTTTTTTCTTCCATCCGGAAATACATCCGGATTGAGCGCATGGTTCTTAAAGTCGAATCTCACCTCACTGTTATACCATATTTTTAACACACTAAAACTAGCATAATAATTAGCAATTGTACCATACCTTCCGTCTGTATAATAAGATTTCACTTGCCAGGTCATTGTATCGACGGATTGATCTGGAAATTTGAGTATCCGGATCACGAATTCAATCCCATTTTGGGTGCTGTCATTAAATATGTAAACCCATTTTGGATTGAAAAAATCATTTCGTATATAATTAGGAAAGTAACGTATATCACTATAATCTACTATATAAGGTTCAGCATTTTCGATCAACGGAACCTCCTTCCCATCAATCAGATAAGATTGTTTTATATCATCTACATTCCAATTATAACCTGATTTATCAAATACACTGACATTGTTTTTATCAGTAAACAAAATATGTGCATAATCATAGAAACCAGAAAAACACCACATCGTATCTCGTTGATTTTCTTTCTCATCAGATTTAGTAGGCTGACCCACTGTCAAATCTTGAACAAAAGCCTCCTCCTTTGTACAGGACGAGATAAGCACAAAGGCCAAAATTACATAAATAAAATGTTTCATTTCTATTTATTTTATGGTTTAACTAATATTGTTACTAAATTGCCATTATATCCATAATTCGACCCTCTGATTGGAGAGTAATTACTAAACCCTTCTTCATAATACCCAACTGAATCATCATCTGTTCCCCAATTGAAGTGAAGAAATTTTCTTTTTAAAACCTTATCAAATATATATTGAGTACCTATTGTATTGACACAATAATAATCATACAGCAAATCAATGCCATCACACACCCACACAAAACTATATCCCCCACCTGCATCTCCACTCATAATAAAAGGTCTCCCTGCAACTAAATAAGAACATGCAATTTCTGAATTATAATTTTGGATTTGCGCATAAGAGTATCCATAATTATTTTTCAACGCATATGCAATATCTTCTATCGCGAACATACTACCATCACAATCCAGATAAACACCAATATTATCGCTGAGATTTTTCAGAAATGTTTGTGTTGCAGATGTACCTGAACTGTTTGGCATACTTGATCAACTGATAGATGTGGGACGTCCAAAATACTTCATTAATTGACCAGCAGCAATAGTCGCACGACTATGAGGGAGTTTTTGATTAATGGTAGAACTACATCCTTCAAATGGCAAAGCATCGTTGTATCCATCTATATTATGCCATGTGGTTTGCAAATAAGGGCCATACCTTATCACTTCGTAATTCGGATAATATGTACCATGCCCATTGCCTTCACACATTGCAGTTGCAATCGGATCCGGGCCTGGAGGTGGCGTGATAGCCTTTGTCATTGCTTTCTTATCCCAGTTATCTCATAGTACTTTCGTCACCTCATCTTGAGCTGCATTTCTTTTCCGGAGGCCGGTGATTGAATCCACGGCATTATCCATCCACAAACAAAGCCCTTCGGGATAGGCGGTTTCGTCGAAAGAGAAGCTTCCTTCTTCCGAATAAGCCATAAGGGGCGCCACCCGCTTATCTCCCGAGACGATCACAAAACCGCCCTCGTCAAAATTGATAATATGGAAATAGGGATCTTTTGCACCACGATTGATCGATTTGGCAGACTTCACTTTTTTACTCTTGCTCTTTGTGGCTGTATCCTCAAAAGGCAGAAGCATTCCCTCAGCTATCGTCCTGGCCTCGTTTTGGGATACGATAAAGCCGGCAACAGCCTCTTCGTTGCTTTCTTCCGGCATATTCAGGTTGTCCTGACAGCCCAACATACCCAAGAAGGCAAAACTGATTAGAAATAAATAATGTTTTTTCATAACTTATCTAATTTAGCTTTTTATTGAGAATCATTTCACACATTCTTGGCGGGTATTTCCTCTCCTTTCTTATTCCGCCGGTTTGACTTCGCCGCTCAGCTCCATACCTTCCCCTCCGGCTTTGACGGCTGTACGAGACCATTTGGATGCCGTGCAATCGCACGATGTTTTTACATTTGTCACGGTTAACGGGCTGTTGCCGGTATTCGTAAACAGGCACTTCACCGTGATCACCGAATCTTTTGCCGCATCAATGCTTCCAAGTTCATATTTTGTTGTCTTAAATGCCATGAATGCTTCCCCATCCCCCTTCATATGCCAGGAATGGGCAAATGCCAACAGACAGAAAACAACCAAACGCTTTTTCATGATTTTACTCAACGAGTATCCTCTTTCCAAACCCACTTTCCATCTTCATACACCCAGCGTCCAACACCTTTTCCTTTTAGTTTAGCCATTTCGGCATCGGATAACCGTTTGATTTTTTTATTTTCCATATCAGTGATTATTTTTAAAGTTTCTACAAAGTAACACCGTTCTTTTGGATGCATTTATAACAGAAATATAATATTTATCTAATAATTCAATTAGATTGTTGTTTTTTTACGGGAAAAGTGTAGATTTGCCGCATGAAGAAATACCACATCATCACCATCATCGCCGCTATCGCACTGATCGGGTTGCAGGCAGGCTATATAAACAGGCTGTATGAAGAGTATATCTACAGAGTATCCGTTGACCTGGAAGAGTTGTTCCGGACATCGATAAGCCGGGAATTATCCCTGCGGAATCATCGGATCAACACCTTTCCGGATTATACACCCTGGCAGGAAAAGTTGTATATGAGGTGGTTGGAAGACATGTCCCCCCAGGAAAGAGACAGCCTCATAAAAATCACCCAACCCGGCGATACCATCAATGTAGATGAAGCCCGGAAAGCAGGTATTGGAAGGACAAATGAAGAAATTGAGCGACAGTTAACCCAGGACAGGGCGTTGTTTAAAAAATTCCCGATCGACCTGCATGCCTTAGACAGCCTTTTCATGGACCTGTCGGAGAAGCCTTACGCACACACGATTTTGCTCTATGGAAAACACAAAACGGTTACCGATTCGAGCGGAGCCTTGAAAAGCAGAAATCCGGAATATGCCTCTGCCCTTTTGCCAATTGGTACCAAGGGATTGCAATACGTGCAATTGAAAGCGGATATCCCGCGCAGCCAATTCATCAAACAACAATTCGTTTCCCTGGCGCTTTCCGCCGGCATGATCGGTATTGTGCTGGCTTGCCTGCTGTACCAGATGACGGGCATCCGGAAAAGAGACCAATTACTGCTGAAAAGAGAAGTCAATGTGAACGGAATCATACACGACCTCAAATCGCCGTTGAATAGCATGATCACCCTCCTGGGTTGGATGGAGCCCATCGAACAGGATGCCAGGCTGAAAACGCTGATTGCCGAAAGCCGGGCCGGCCTGAAACGTTTGTCCAGCCAAGTTGAATCACTCCTGACGACAGCCCGGAAGGAAAAGCAACGGATTGTACTGGTCAAGTCAGAGATCGACCTGCCGCAAATCGTCGGATGCGTGGACAGAGAATTATCGACGGTATATCACACAAAGCAGCATACCCTTGAAGTGATCAACCGGTTGCCCGCTTCAACGGTTGTCCATGCCGACCCGATATATATCGAAAACGTGATCCGCAACCTGCTGGAAAACGCGTTGAAATATTCGGACGACGGCGTGGCCATCACCATCACCCTGGAGCAGCAGGAGCATACAGTGGAGGTATCGGTAAAAGACACCGGCTGGGGTATCCCCCGGAAATACCAACGGAAGTTATTCACTCCGTTCTACCAGGTGCCCCGGGGCGATCGCGATCAGAAAGGATACGGGATCGGGCTGGCGCAATCCCGGAATATCATACAGGCACATGGAGGGACTATTCAGATAAAGAGTACTGAAAACCAGGGAAGTATCATCACCCTCCGTCTTCCGCTCATCACCTAAAAACAGCATCAGATGAATAAAATCAAGGTATTGTTTGTGGACGACGATCTGGTCTTAGGCAGAATCGTTACAATGGCACTGGAGGAGTCGGGTTTCGTCATCCATTACCAGAACTCCCTGGCTGCGATCCAGGATGTGGCTATGGAAGTATGTCCGGATATCATTATCCTGGATGTGGAAATCGGAGATAAGAACGGCATCGAAATCGTGCCTCAACTCAAGACGATCGTATCGGATGTCCCGATCCTGTTCATCTCTTCCCATGTGGACGGCGAGGTGGCGGCGAAAGCTATCAATGCCGGAGGAACTGCCTACCTGAAAAAACCGATTGATATTGTAGAGTTGATCGCATATATCAACCGCCACGCATCCCCCCTGACCAGCGACCACATCGACTTCGGCTCCCTAACCCTTCAGATCCGGAAAAACCTCTTGCTGAAAGGAGATACCGTGATCACCCAATTAACCCTCCTCGAGTGCAAACTCCTGAGATTGCTCATCGCCTTTACGAACCAAACGGTCACGCGCAAAAGCATTGAAAAAGAAGTGTGGATAGGAAAAGGAAGTGAACACAGCCTGAATAATTACATATCCAGGCTGCGCAAAATGATGTCTGTCGATCCGGACATCCAACTGCTAACCATCCCCAAATCCGGCTACCAGTTAGCCATACGAACCGCTCGCAGGCCTTAGCCTGCCTTCAGTACCCTTTTATTTCGCTACCCGTTCGAGCCATTTCAGCATGAAGAGCATGACTGACATGGAGAAGAGACAGGCCACTACGAATACCGTCCATGTAGCCCAGATGGGGATACTGTTGTACAGGATTACACCGACAAACAGCAATTGGTTTCCCAGTGCTGTGGCGCTCAGCCAGCATCCCTGCATAATACCCTGGAGATGGGGAGGAGCCACCTTAGACACGAACGCGATACCCAGCGGGCTGATGAAGAGCTCGGCAATGGTGAGGATCAAATAGGTTCCGATCAGTAACCACGGTGTTACACGCAGGGTATTGTCCAGACCACCCATAGCTATTCTTTCAGCATCAGTCGGCAAACTGAGTGAGCCCAATGTCATTACAACAAAAGCAAGTGCGGCGATACCCATACCGATCGCGATCTTCTTCGGTGTCGAAATTTCGATACCTCTTGCCTTAAGCCAGGCCAGGAAAGCGATCACCACCGGAGTGAGGAACACCACGAAGAAAGGATTGAATGCCTGGAACACCTCCGCGCCTTCCAGCGTGGTGAAGCCCAGGTCAAGTTTCAACAGGCGGGTATAGTCGTTGGCAAACAAGGTCAGCGTCTGCCCGTTCTGGTGGAAAGAGAACCAGAAGAAGATCACCACGGCAAAAACGGCGAACAGGGCATAAACGCGCTGTCTGATCTCGGCCACATCCATCTTCACTTCGGCAGCCGCGTGTTTGGATTGTACTTTCAGTCCCGGATCGGGCAATTTCGCCTTGTTGTTCAGGAAGATCACCAGCGAGATCAACATGGCGAAGATGGCGATACCGAAGGAGTAGTGGTATCCGGTCATGAATACATTCAGGTAATCTTTGGCAAACACCGTCAGGTCGGCCGACGTGTTTCCCACCTGTGCAGCCAGCTCGGTAAAACGGGCGGAAGCTTCGGTCGTGATATTGCCGCTGAGGAACTGGTTACACAACGCGGGCAGGTCGGCATTGAACTGGAAGCCCTTGCTTTGCACATACCAGTTACGCAGTCCCACAGCCATCAACGGAGCAAACATCGCTCCTATGTTGATGAACATATAGAAAATCTGGAAACCGGTCTCCCGTTTGTCGGCATACTTCGGATCGTCGTACAACTGACCGACTACGGCCTGCAGGTTCCCTTTGAATAAACCATTACCAAAAGCGATCGAGAACAGCCCCAAACAAGTAAGCGACATGATAAGCGCCTTGTTCTCAACCGGCGTAGGTGTAGGTATGGCGAGTAACAAATATCCGACAGACATCAGCACCAGCCCGATCAGGATGGTTTGTTTATACTTCTTCGTCCTGTCGGCAATGATTCCACCGGCTAATGCCAGGAAGTAGATCGAGGCGTAAAAAACGGAATAGATTAGGGATCCTTGTGAGCCGGTAAACCCGAATTTGTTATTCAGGAACAACAGCAGGATAGCCATCATGATGTAGAATCCGAAACGTTCGCCCATATTGGACAGCGCTGCACCCAGCAGACCTTTGGGATGATTTTTGAACATGTTTGTGTTAGTATTAAAGGATGAATAGTTATTGAATGATCTGTTTGATCGCGCCTGTTTCCGGATAGAAGTACACCTTCACAGGCATCTTCTTGTCTTCGAACATGGCGGGAGCCAGGTTTTCCGTGGAGCCGAACTGGGTGACCTGCACCTCGCCTTTGTACAGCGTTTTCTGGTTCATCAGGACCTCCACGCTTGCCTTACCCGGCACGTTATAGATAATCCCTTTCATTCCTTTTTCCTTCTTTTCGGCTTCTTTGGGATCGAGGATGGCCGTGGCCCGCTCGGTAGCTTTCAGGTTGATATAGACGGGAGCGCCCCCCAGGTCGTCGGCCGGCACAATACCCAACTGCGGGGAGAAACGGAAAAGGACAACCTTTTCCATATTGTCTGCCGGCACAACCGTTGTTTCATAGTTTTCCGTCGTACGGGTGACGACACCCGTGAACAGGTTGGTCAGCGCCAGTTCCTGCGCCTCCAGTTGTTCGATCACGATCTTCATCGCCTGTCCGTCGGGCGGCAGGTTATCGGCTTCACCGGTCAGGATATTCATCCGGCTTTCGCGGATACGGTAGATCTGCTTGGCGGCCACTTCCGCCTGCTTGGCCACGGAGCCTGCCATCAGCAGTTCTTCGGAAAAGACGGAAGCGTCGGTAGCCGTAGGCGTCGCCGGCTTATTCTTCTTGCTCAGTTCAAGGGCGGACTCCACCGGCGTATAGTCGGCGTTAATGGTACAGAGGAGCCCGTCTTCCGTAAGGAACGCATAAGGCGCCACCGTACCGGCTTTGAATTCCACCACATAGGAGTTGTCGGGATCGGGAATCCCCTTATTGAAGAGTTGGATCCTGCCCAGTTCGTAGTAAGTCTTGTCTTCGGCGACGGCGTTCTTCACGCCCAGGTACTTTTCGGCGTAGGGGTAATAGGGTCCCGCTTTGCAGGTGATCCGGGTCACTTCGGCATCAACCACCAGCGTCGTTTTGGGGAGCGAGTACGTGATACCGTAATTGTTAGCTTTGACGGCCGTCTTCTTCACTACTTTTGTTTGCGCCGCCAGCGGCATGCCCAGCAGGAGACCGGCTATGATAATCAACTGTTTCATATCTCTATTACACTATATTTCAATGAATGAACGTACAAAACTAAAAAATATTTCCGTAGAAACCTATGAAGACATGCCATAATCGCTATCTTTGTGTCATGCTACGAATCACATCACACATCGAACGGCTGCTGGCTCTTCACGATTGCGTCCTCATCCCCCACTGGGGAGGCTTTGTCCTGCAAACCGTTCCGGCCGGCATCCGGAAAGAGGAACACGCCTTTACCCCCATGCGTAAAGAGGTCGTTTTCAATGCCGCCCTGCAACATACCGACGGCCTGCTGGCCATGTCGTACATGCAGGCCTACGAGGTGGAGTTCCGCCTGGCGCAGCAGATGATAGACAGTGATGTGGAAGAGATGAAAGCCTCACTCGCCCGCTACGGCAAGCTGGCTTTCGGTTCGATCGGTTCGTTCACCACCGGCAAAGCAGGACAGACGGTATTCCATCCCGGCAACACGCCGGTATTTGATGCCGGTTTCTACGGATTGGAGACATTTCATTTCCCCGTCCTCCCCGCAGCCATTCCCCAGGCACTGCCGGGAAGCGCGGTATCGCCGAAAGCCGACATCTTCTATATCCCCGTCAACCGCCGGCTGGTACGGGGCGTGATCGCCTCGGCCGCCGCCGTCGCCCTCTTCCTGCTGATATCCACGCCGGTGAAAGAGGTGAACATCTCCGCCTACACCGCCAGCTTTATCCCGACCGAACGGGTGATACAGGCGACGGATACCGGCCAAGCCGCCGGCAGCGCAACGGATGAAGCCACAGACATCACCCTGCCGGAAGCTACGGAAGAAGCCTTGCCGGTAACAGCCGGTACGCCCGAAACAACCGGGCAGACCACGCCGGTGAATACCAAGAAGTACTACATCGTGATCGCCAGCTTCCCTGCCGAAACGTTGGCGAATGTATTCATCGCCGGTGTCAGCCAGGAAGAATTCGGCCACCTGTCCACCGTAATGCGCGACGGGCAGTACAGGGTCTATTCCGATGTATTCGATAACCGGGAAACAGCCGAAGCGCAACTGGCAACCGTCCGGCGAAACGCCAAATACGACAGTGCCTGGTTGTTCATCGCACGGTAACCATCCCTTTCGTCCTTCTTTTCAATGAGTGCACCCCCGGATTTCCAATTAGACACCGACAACCTGGAATTCCAGGATGCCCTCCGGCTGATCACACAGACACGCCAGTCGGTGTTCCTCACCGGTAAAGCCGGGACGGGTAAGTCCACCTTCCTCAAATACATCTGCGCGCACACGAAAAAGAAACATGTGGTGCTGGCGCCTACGGGTATCGCCGCCATCAACGCGGGCGGGGTGACGCTGCACTCGTTCTTCAAACTCCCATTCCGGCCGATGTTGCCCGACGACCCCGACCTGAGTACGCAGAAGGGGCGTATCTTCGACTTCTTCAAATACCAGAAGAGACACCGGAAGATCATCGAACAGGTGGAACTGATCATCATCGACGAGATATCGATGGTACGGGCAGACACGATCGATTGCGTGGATAAGATCCTGCGGGTCTATTCGGGCAATGCGCGGTTGCCGTTCGGTGGGAAGCAGTTGCTGTTCGTAGGCGATGTGTTCCAGCTCGAACCGGTAGTGCCGTCGGATCAGAAAGAGATACTGGGCCTGTTTTACGCCAGCCCGTTCTTCTTCTCCGCGCGGGTGTTCAGCGAGATCAGCCTCGTGCCGATCGAACTGCGGAAAGTGTATCGGCAAACCGATATCGTCTTTATCGATATCCTGGATAAGATACGCAGCAATGCCGCCCTCCAACAAGAGCTGGAGGTGCTGAACCAGCGCCATTTCCCCGCCTTCGAACCGAAAAACGAAGATATGTATATCACCCTCGCCACACGCCGCGACCAGGTGGACTACATCAACGAAAAGAAACTGGGCGAGCTGCCCGCACCTGAGTTTATCTCCGAAGGAGTGATATCGGGTGATTTCCCCGAATCGTCGCTCCCCACCCAGCTACGCCTCTCCCTCAAGGAACAGGCGCAGGTGATCTTTATCGACAACGACCACGAACGGCGCTGGGTGAACGGCACCATCGGCATGATTTCGGGCATCGACGAGGAGAACGGCAACGTATATGTCCTCCTCGAATCAGGCAAGGAACACCTGGTGGAACGCACCTCCTGGCGGAACTACCGGTATAAATATAACGAGAAGGAACGGCGGATCGAAGAAGAGATCATCGGCACCTTCGAGCAACTGCCTATCCGCCTGGCCTGGGCGATCACCGTCCATAAGAGCCAGGGGCTGACCTTCAGCCGGGTAGTAGTAGATCTGAGCGGCGGGGTCTTTGCCGGGGGACAGACGTATGTGGCGCTCAGCCGGTGTACATCGCTGGAAGGATTGGTACTGAAGAGCCGCATCTCCTTGCATGATATCTTCGTCAGGAAAGAGATCGTCGCCTTCAGCCGGGAGTTCAACGACCAGCGGCTGATCGAGCAAAGCCTGCGCGAGCATGAAGCCGAACACCATTACATCCGCACCATCAACGCCTTCGAAGAGGGTGATTTCAAGGAAGCGGCGGAAGCGTTCGCGAAAGCCGTCGGGTTGCGGAACGAACTGGAGAACCCGCTCGTGCTACGCCTGATCAGTCGCAAACTGGAACGGATCAACGCCCAACAGGCGGCTATCCGGGCGCTCAAAGACGAACTGCACGAACTGCGGAAAGCGCAGAAAGAATATGCCCGCGAATACTACCTGATGGGCAACGAATGTATCACCTCCGCCCGTGATCCCCATGCCGCCCTACGCAACTTCGACAAGGCGCTCACACTTGATCCCGTTTTTGTGGACGCCTGGGTGCGCAAGGCCGTTACCCTGTTGGATATCAACCTGTGTTTCGAGGCGCTTACCTGCCTGAATACGGCGGTTAAGATCAGCCCGCACTCCTTCAAAACGCGGTACAACCGCGGTAAATGCCACCTCCTGCTGAAGAACTGGGACGAAGCCCTCTCCGATATGCAAAAAGCCGTCTCACTCAAACCCAAACATGCACCCGCCCACGACTACCTGGCCGAAATCTACACCGGCCTCGGCGATGAACAACAGGCGGAAAAGCACCGGGAAATCGCGGAAAACCTCCGGGATAAAAGCAACGATGATTAAATCTCTTTCCGCTGTGAAAGAAACTCAGCAGATCTTCCCGTTTGCAATGTCACATGTCACGCCCGCTTCAAATCAGGAATTTTTGTGACATGAACCGGGCTTCATATCACTCTGATACCATCAATAATCATTGCCAAAATTCAAATCTGCATCTGGATGTTGTTGAAACAACGTCTGGATGTTGTACCATCAACATCTACACGTTGTTGGAACAACATCCAGACGTTGTTAGAACATCATCCAGATGCAGAATGAAATGCGGACATCATTAACCCTTATTCCTTCTACTTCGCCGTTACCGGATCCGATACCCGTTCGTATTTGTTGGTATCCTGGTTGAACATGAAGTTCATGGAATAGTTTCCGGTGGCTCGTCCGCCATACACCGCATAGGTAACCACATAGCTGATGCCCGGGTCGGGGGTGGCGATGTTTTTGGGAAGGATCACAACAGCAATCCCTTCGGCAATGCGTGTATCCATGATCACCTGCATATCCCCATCCGACTTACCGGTATAAGCCCCGCCGATGTTGTAGTAGTTCCGCCAGGTATTGTAGTTGTTGTTGATGTTGTTGTACGTTCCGGCAGCCGCTCCGAAATAGAACTCTTCCGTTGGGCTGTTCGTACTGGCGTATTCCGGTTTGTTTTTCTTCACCCAGGCCACCAGTTCGGCATAGTCGGCCGGTTCCAGTTTATAGCCGGTGCTTCCGCCCAGCAGGCGCTTCAACGTCCACACCTTGCCGTCGTAAGCCATTTCGGCGATCTTCGCACTGACAGCCACCACATCGGCATAGGGGTTGAAAGCGGTCCACACCCCTCCGTCGTACTTATAGATCCGGGAAGGAGCGGATGTCACCCCGCTGGCGTAATACTTATACGTCACCTCGGCGGTTTTCCCGGCGGCGGTATAGGGATACTTCTGTTTCAGGAAAGTAGTCAGGTACAGATCGATGTCCATATTGGCATCAAAGTTATCGTACCGTCCCGGCCGTCCCGATTCCGTTCCCATGGCGCGGTAGTCGCTGATGAAATCGATCACCGTCCAGGTAGCAGGCATTTTCTTCAGGTACTTAAACTGATCAGTAGTCACACCCGCCGCATAATACTTATAGGTAACACACACGATACTCCCCACCGCCGAAGAGGCGTATTTCGTAGTACAGAAAGTGGCCAGGTACTGATCCACGTTCATGCTACTGTCGAAATTCTTGAATTTCCCCGGTTCTCCGGCTCCCGTACCCATGGAAACATAGTCGTCGTCCTTGAGCGAGTAGTTCGTATCCGCACCCACCATTACATAGTTGATATCCGCCGCATACGCCTGTAATTGGACAGGAACCCAGTTGCCGCCCTCTTTCTTATACGATCTCACCTGCGTGGTCGTTCCTGCGCCGGAGGCATAAAACTTATACGTGATACTCACCACCTTCCCATTGGCCATCGATGCATATTTGGTGGTGCAAAAAGCTTCCAGGTACGCATCGATATCCATGTTGGCATCGAAATTCTTATACTTGCCCGGTTGTCCGGCATCGGTACCCATGGCCACATAATCATCGTCGGTCAGCGTATATTTGGCATCGGCCGCTGCAAAACCCGGCGTGACATCCCCAAAGAGCACGTCGCTCACCTTAGCCGTCGATCCGGCTTCACAGAAAGTATATTTCTTCTTCAGGAAGTCGTTCATCGCCGTCTCTACCGCTGTTTTATCGGAGAAATAGCCGGCTGCCGGATACTTGCTGCCATCGTACGCCAGTTCGGCCGTCACCTTATCGGTGATTGTCGGCGACAGTTCGCCGAAATTATCTTCGTTGTAATCACAACCCGCCAGGCAGAGGAGGGCAACCAACAATCCGAATATATTGATCTTCTTCATAATCTTACTTTGTTGAATGAATTAGAAATTAACTTTCAATCGCATGGACATCTGGCGTCCCAGGCCGTAGAATACCCGGTAAGCCGTATCCCAGTCGTGGCTACTGCCGTCGTAAGCGCTTTCCACATATTCCTGATCGAAGAGGTTGGAGATGTTTCCGCTGAGGAACGCATTCAACGAACCGATCTTGAAATTGTAACCGGCATTCAAGTCGAACGTGTTGTAAGTCGGTACACGCCAGGGCGTTTCGAACTTTTTCTCCCCATCCATCTTGATATCGCTGCTTGTGAGGCTCCAGTCGGCATAGATGCGAGCCACGATCGTCCAGTCGATACCCACATAGATATGCTTGTCGATCCGGAATTTCGCGCCGAGCGCTCCCGTTGTCTGCGCCGATCCGCCCACCTTGACGTCATCGAGGTCTAATTTCATCTTCGCATGGTCGGCCGCTTCGATCCCTGAAGCCACGGTCCAGTCTTTCGTGATCGGCTGGCCGGATGAGTTATAGAAATAACCCACGGGGTCGTTCGTCCATCGCCAGTTGCCCACAGACACCATCCCGTTCAGGTCCAGCCAGGGAAGCGGATTGGCGATGAGGTCAACTTCAACCCCTTCGTGCGTTGCGTTCACACCGGTCATATTGATTGTACCCCGGTCGCCGGTCGCACTGCTGGTGATCGAGTTGGCCATCGTCTTGTCTTTCCACTCGGTGTGGTAGGCATTCAGATTCACGCTCAGGTAACGGCTGCGGAAACCATAACCGGCTTCCACCGTGAATATCTTTTCGTTCACCGCGTCCGTATTCACCACGTTGCTGGTGGTTGATTGCAGGAAGATACCTCCCGAGAAGAACGGGGCGCGGCTGATGTACCCGATATTGGCAAATACGTTGTGGGATTCGTTCAGGTTGTAGTTGGCGCCTCCTTTGACCGTATAACCGATTTTACTCACCACATCCGACTTGGCATGATCCTTATCGTAGTAGTAACGGTCGTATCTCCACTGGCTCACGTTGTTCAACGACCCGGCAACGGTGGCGGTGAGTTTTTCCATTTTGTATTCACCCTGTCCGAAAACGCCGATCTGGGCTACATAGCCGTCGTAGTCGCGATACACCACATCACCGACGGTCAGCTTCTGGTTCTTCCAGTCCGGATTGGCAGCGGCGGCATTATTCTCCGCCTTCACATTGGCGCGTGATCCGTCGATGAAATACGAGCCGTTGTAGAGGTCGATGATCTCGTTCGTGTGCGTACCTATATAATAGCGTCCGTCGATCCCCCCCATGATATTGAGTTGTTCGCTCAGGTCTTTCTTATAGGTGGACAAGAGGCCGACCCATTTGTGGTTGTTTTTGGAGACCGACATCACCATCTTGGAACCGACGGTGCTCTCTTCGTTCATCTGCTGCACTTCATCATAGGCGAACGTACCGTCGGGTTTGCGGAATGTCCAGTTCAGCTTGCCGTTGGTCGATCCGTACCAACTGCTGTTGCTGTATCCCTGCGAGCCCTGCCCGCTGTATCCGAAGCCATTCCCGATCGAGAGATACACGGCCGTACTCAACGACGAAGTTTCATTGATATCCCACATATGGTTGAGCGATATCTGCGGTTTATGGTATTCGTTACGGGAAGAAGTCTTGCGTTCGCCGTTTTTCCCGAATCCATACGTCGGGTTGTATCGATAGTTCTGATCCGGTTTCATGTATTGCTGTACATCCTGCCATCCCTGGATGGTCAAGCCGTCGTTAGCATTCCGTTGGTTGTGCCACTGCGGAGCGCCGAAAGCCGTCAGCGAAAGCTGGTGTACATTGTTGATCCGTTTGGTGATATTCACAAAATAATCGTATCCTTCGAATTCCGTACCCTGGACATAGCCGTCTCCCCAGGTCTTACCACCTAATAAGGTGAATGCCCAACCGTTTTTCGTCAGCCCGGTGGAAACGGAGAAGAGTAATTTATTGAATCCGTTTTCGCCGATCCCATAGCTGATCGAGCCGCCTTTCTGGATATCCGTCGTGCGGGTCACGATATTGACCGAGCCGCCTACCGAAGGAGCGGACACCTGTGAAGCGCCGATACCGCGTTGTGTCTGCATCACGCGTACCACATCCTGCATACCGAGCCAGTTGCTCCAGTACACGCCGCCCCATTCCATGTCGTTCATCGGGACACCGTTCACCATAACGGCCACGTTCTCCGGTTTGAACCCGCGCATATACAGCTCGGAATCACCAAAACCGCCTCCTTTCCGGATCACGGTCACCCCCGGGGTAGCTTTCAGCAGTTCGGGAAACTCTTTCACCCCGATCCGTTCTTCGATGAAGACCGGCGAGAGGTTGGTCAGCGCAACCGGCGTTTCACGCGCGACGGCGATCGAAGAGGTGATCGTGACGTCAGCCAGCGCTACCGCATCTTCTTCCAACGCGATCACGCCCAGGTCCTGACGGCCTGTCCCGGTAATTCTTTTCTGCAGTTCCTTATAACCAAGAGATTTGAAGATGAGCGTGGCGCCTGCTGACGGCAGTGTGATGGTAAACTTTCCGTCCACATCGGTTACCACACCATTCGTTGTCCCACTTTGGATAACAGCCGCGCCGATTACCGACTCGTTGTTTACGGCATCCACCACTGTTCCTGTCACCGTTGTCTGGGCAATGATCGCCGGACACCAAACGGCCAGTACACTCATTAAAAAGAAACAAAACACATGCTTTCTCATAATTATACTATTGTGTAAAAATTAGCGAATAAAAGTTACTATTATTTTATAATTTTGCGGCAAAGATACGTGAGTATTTGCATACACCAACACTTACACGCCTCATTTAACATGTTGCATCCGGTTAAAACAACCGTATGGCAAAAAACACTTCCACCATACGGGATATGGCAGCCTTGAGGGCTTATACTTATCAGGTTCAAACAATTCATCGACAGCACCACTCAAATACGTATAAACAATCCTGCTATCCCGGCACAAATATCCTGAGAGAAATGTGTACCTTTGATGCAAATATAAAGATTCTGTATGAAAAAGGTGTTACAATTAAAAAATTGTTTTCTTTTTGCAGTAACATTAACTTTTTTTAATGCCTGCAAGCCTCAGAGTGATGCCCCGTCGGCCGTAGCAGACGACCGCTACGTGGTTGTGTTATCCATGGATGGGTTCCGCCCCGACTACACGGTCAAAGCCCATACGCCTACCCTGGATTCATTAGCCGCCGTGGGCGTGAAAGCGTCTTTCCGTCCCTCCTACCCGAGCAACACATTCCCCAACCATTACTCCATGGCTACGGGATTGCACCCCGACCATCACGGATTGGTAAACAACTCGTTCTATGCGCCCGACCTGGACAGCATCTATTCCATCGGTAACCGGAAAGCCGTAGCCAACCCGTCGTACTACGGCGGCGAACCGATCTGGAACACGGCGCAGAAACAAGGCGTAAAAGCCGCCTCGTTCTTCTGGGTAGGCAGCGAAACGGCCATCCAGGGCATGCAACCTTCGATCTGGAAACCATTCGACAATACGGTACCGTATAACGACCGCGCCGACTCCGTGATCGCCTGGCTGCAACTGCCCGAAGACATCCGTCCGCACCTGATCATGTGGTATATCGAAGAGCCCGACGCCATCGGTCATGCCGCCGGCCCGGATTCCATCGCCACCTTCCAAAAGGTGGAAGAACTGGATAAGGTGTTGCATGATTTCTTTACGAAGGTACGCGAGGTTCCGGTATTCGACCGCATCGACTTCATCGTGTTGTCCGATCACGGGATGGCCAGCTACTATCCGGAAAACTATGTCAACCTGAACGACTACCTGCCGCGTGACAGTTTCCAATTCGCATTCGACGGTATCCCCACCACCCTTTATCCCAAAGGCAACTATGCCGACAAGGCGATGGAGATACTGAAAACCGTGCCCCACGTTACCGCCTACCGCAAAGGAGAGATGCCGGCGAAATATGTCTATGGCACGAACCCGCGCATCGGTGAGATCATCGTCATGCCCGACATCGGCACCTACCTCCAATTCCGTTCGTCGTCCAATCCACGGTTCGGCGCTTCGCATGGGTACGATAACTTCTCGCCTGAGATGGAAGCGATCTTCTACGCCGCCGGGCCATCCTTCAAACAAGGCGCCGTCGCCCCCATCATGCCGAACGTGAACCTCTATCTCCTGATCGCCCGCCTACTCGGCATCGAACCGGCGCCCAACGATGGGAAGGACGAAGAGATCGCCCCGCTATTCCGGTAATTCCACCGCTTAGATAGAATAAGGGAGAGAATATCCGATGTCGGATGTTCTCTCCCTTATTCATTGCCTCTCCCATCAGAAACTGTTTAGCAGGCGGCGGGCTTCGTTCACCATCTGGGCGGCATTGTCGGGTGTGAGCTGGTCGGGGACGAAGCGGGCTACCATCTGGTTCAGCTTGTCCAGTTTCGCCTGTTGCCCGTTGGCCGCGAATTCCGCGCGGAGGATACGTATCTTCTCCATATCCTGCACCCCTTCGGCGATGCGTTCATAGCGCATGCTGCTGCGGACGGTTCCCGGTTGGGGACCCGGATAAACCAGGAAGCAGTCGCCTGCCGCCCAGGTACGGAAGCGGGTGTCGCGCAAGGGATCATCTGTCCACGCGTTAAACGACCAGCGGAGATAACCGTCGTAGCCGCCACCCGCCGCATGCCAGATCGTCCAGGCGGCTTCCGCAGGCGGAGAGAAGGTGAAGAAATTGGGCAGCGGTTCGGAGCAGCAGGTATAGACCGTACTGATCTTGCCCTCCTTCTCGCGCCGGGCTTTTTCTTCGGGGGTGAAGTTCTGTCCGTATGCCAGGCAGTAGTCGTACAGGTCGGCTTCGATCTCTTTGTGATAGTTGCCTGCCAGGGATATTTTGAACGCGGGATCGGCGTCCTTTATAACCTTGATCGCCTCCTGCATCGGTTTCAGTCCCCGTTCGTCCATAGAGATCACCGTTTTATCAAACCACCCTTTCTGTTTCAGGTGCCGGGCAAAATCCTTGAGGAAACTGCCCCAGTAGCTATTATACAACGCGTCACCCGGCTTCGCCTCCACGTATAACACGCGACTGGTGGCCTGGTCGTAATAATCGAAGCTGAGCGCCCAGGGGATCATCGTATAGCAACTGATCTGCCGGTCGATACCGATCTCGTTCATCATAAACTCCACCCATTGGTCGAATACCGTATAATCATACGCCCACGAGCCGTCGAGTTTCTTCATCTTCCCCACCATGCTGTCGAAATGGTCGTAAGTTTGTCCCGCCCAGGGCTTATGCATGATGGTAGTGGTGATCACCTTCTGCCCCATATCCGCCAGCATCTGCATGACCGGGCGCATGGCGTCGAAATGCTCCCTGCTCCATAACGGTACGTTATAATAACGGGCGATGGCATACGGGTTCTGCCAGAAATCGAGATGGAACGCCCATTCTTTCGGATCAGGCAGTGTACGGTTGAGGACATCCACCGCTACCTGCAACGTCATCGGGGCGAAGCTTTTGCCAGACACCGTCAGCGTACCTTTATACGTTCCCGCCTTCACATCGCGCGGCACCCGGATCGTGAGCCATACCGGCTGGGTGGTACAAGCCGGGATATCACGCAGGGGAAGGATATCGAGCATATCCGCCACGGCGGTAGAGTCCCAATCCGCTTTGTCCGGCCGGTGGCCGCACCCCGTCTTTCCGTCTTTACTCAACTCGTCGGTCATCACATAGCGCATGAAATACGCGTTGGCATCCGCGGCGGGGATCACGGACGAACCGTTCCTGAGATCGCTCACCGTGAGCGTCGCGTCCACGATATCCCTTTTGGTCCAGAGCAATGCCTGGGCGTTGACCCGTTCGCCTTTCCAGGCTTTCGTTTGCCAGCGGGCAGTGGGTTGGATAGCGGGGATGCTCCTCTTCGGATACCGCACATCGGTGGTTGCCCAACTGAAACGGACAGCCTGCGGCATCCGGCTCCACACGTCCGGGCCGTCGAACGGTTTCGTATCGGTCAGTTCGATGAAGTCGCCCGGCCTGAGCGTGCCGGTTTGCTGTGCCATAGCCGTACAGCCAAGCAGTAAGATGGCGTAAAGGAGGATTGTCTTTTTCATGTAATTGTATTGTTTCGTTCGTAAAATAACCCGGTAGCGCCCGGTATTGGGGATAAAGATAGGCCAATTATTGGATCCGTTTGTAATGGCAAAGCAAAAGATCGCCGTTGTCGTCGTACAAATGCATCCCGTTTCCTTCGCAGTAGCGATACAGGTCACAGGCGGCGCACTGCCCCTTTTTCGTCCATTGCCGGTTACGGAACGGCTCGAACTTCTGTTCCCATACATCGAACAGGTGATCCCGGTAAATATTTCCCTGGTGGAAGTTGGCGCGGATACTGGGACATCCGGAGATGGAACCGTCGGCCAGCACCGAGGCTACCGATACCCCGGCATTGCATTGGAAGATCGAATCACGCACTTCACCCTCGTAGTTACCCAGGAATCCTTCACAACCGTAGTTCACCTGTATGCCCCCCTCCCTCCGGCAGTAGCGGATGAAGTGGAGCAGCTCGGTAAACTGTTTGTCGCTGAGTTGCAGGTCCGGATCGGCAGCCGCCCTTCCCACCGGGAAGATGGTGAACAACCGCCACTGCTTCACCCCCATCTCTATCAGGAATTTCCGGAAGAGCTGGAGGTCGTTGAAGTTGCGTTGGTTCACACAGGTCACCACATCCCAGACCACTTCCTGCTCTTCCGCCAGCATGCAGATGGCGTTGAGGGCGCGCTCGAAGCTCTTCGGGTGACTGCGCATCCAGTTGTGCGCCTCCTCAAAGCCATCGAGGCTGATGGTGGCGGTATGCATACCGGCGGCCAACAGCGAATCGAGCCGTTTGCGATCGAGCAGCATCCCGTTGGAAACGATCCCCCAGGGGAATCCGCGGGTATAGAGTTCGATCCCGCATTGTTCGATATCCCTGCGCATCAGCGCTTCGCCGCCGGTAAAGATCACCAGCAGTTCGTTCGGATCCACATGCGGGGCGAGGTCGTCGATTACTTTCAGAAAATCGTCCACCGGCATATCCGGTGTGCCGGCGCAGACATGGCAGTCGCTGCCGCAATGGCGGCACGACAGGTTACACCGGAGCGTACATTCCCAGAACAGGGTACGCATCTCATGCAGTTTAGCCCGGTTCCTTTTCAGTCCCCTGAAAAGTTCCAGAGCAATACGTTTACGCCATCCGGGGCGTTTATCCATTCGTTATCCTCCTATTTGGTTTCTTCTCTCAGCGTGAAGTTGACCGTGGCCGATCCTTTTCCATCTTCCCAGGCACCTTTTTCTCCCGTCATGTTGATCTCGCTACCCTTCACGGCAATCGAATCTTTTTGCCAGGCGCCGTTGGCTTCACCGTCTATATCCGACGCATAGACGGTAAAATCGTTCTTACCGACAGTATGCAGGGTGAACGCATACTCCCCTTTCGCATCGGTGAGGGTCTTGTAAGGGTAATCCGTCATATTGAGTTCTTCCCGGGACCATTTTGTACCGGCTTTGACTTCAATACCGGAAATTGGGGCACCCGCATTGTTTACCACCTTCCCTTTGAGATCGTAGGAAGCATGGGGTGTACCATACATACACACCATATTCTCTTCCGAATCGCAGGAAACAACCCCGCCGATCAATCCCATCAATCCTGCAAGCACCCAATTGGCCCCCTTCAACAACGGCCTGTAAATCTTCTTCATCACGTTTAAAATTTAAGCAAACATACAAATATATGGATAATCATCACATGTACTTTATTTGCCCTCCGTTTTTTCTTCCCGAAGGGTGAAGTTAGCTGTAATAACGGTTCCTTTGAGTAAGGGTCGATACCGTTTTTTCATGTGCAGACGATTTATGCATATACACAGGAAGATGCCGTGAAAAGAGAAAACGCTGCACGGCAAAGTCAAAATGATCATATTGACAAAATGTCAACCGAAGCCCCGCTACAAGGCCGTATCCGCAGGCAGATGCGAAGCCGGTTTCAATGATCGCCCGGTAGCGGGGTGGACGATTATCAAAAAGAAAGGAAGAAAAGGATTCGCGTGCTTGTTCTCCCGGAGACATAGGGTGGACACCGCCCGTTCACCGTCAAAATGCAAGCCACAGCCACTTTCTGCCGACAAAATGAGGATCCGTCCGCACATGCATCCGTAGCCCATCCGGAAGAAATAACGGCCTATCCGGGAAGCCTTGCGTGGTTTTACCCATCACTTCCGGGAGGATACGGGAACATCCATAGGTGGATGTTTCAACAATCATAGGCAGATGATCAGGCAATCATAGGTGGATGTTCACTCATCCGCCTATGGTTATGCCGGTATTCACCCCTGAATCCGGCAGAAACCACGGGTAAAAGCGTCAAAAACACCTGCATAAGCATCCTTTTCCCATCTAAATGGGCCGTTCCGGAAGAAAAAGCCGGTAGCCGGAAAAGCCGGATGGAAGAAAAATGTCAGCCGGACGGAGGTGTAGCCGACAGAATGTCAACGCCTTCTTGCTCCTTTTTGCCGGATAATCCGTACCTTGCGGCCTCAAAAGCAATACAGACATCGCATTACTCATGAAAGACTTCATCCGCATACTCCGGCGCTTTGTACCTCCCTATAAGAAATACCTGGTGCTGAACATTGTGTTCAACATTCTCTCGGCTATCCTCAACCTCTTCTCCTTCGCGCTGATCATACCGATCCTGAACCTGCTGTTCAAGCTCGACGAGACGGTCTATACCTATATGGATACGGCATTCAATCCCCTTTCGTGGGAATCATGGAAAGGATTGCCGGAAGTGCTGCAGAACAATTTCTTCTGGTATGTAAACAACCTGATCGATACCGAAGGCGGATCATTCACCCTCGTCATGCTGGGGTTGTTCTTGGTGGTGATGACGTTCCTGAAGGTAGCCACCATGTACCTCGCCTTCTTCACCATGATCCCGATCCGCACAGGCGTGGTGCGCGATATCCGCAACAGGATCAACCGCAAGATCACCCAACTGCCTCTGGGTTTCTTCTCCGAAGAGCGGAAAGGAGATATTATCGCCCGTGTATCCGGCGACGTGAACGAGATCGAGAACTCGATCATGGCCTCGCTCGATATGCTGTTCAAGAACCCGATCCTGATCCTGATCTATCTCGTGGGAATGATCGTGATCAGTTGGCAGCTCACCATATTCGTGCTGATCCTCCTGCCGCTGGCCGGTTACCTGATGGGGCAGGTGGGAAAGAAACTGAAACGCAAATCGCTGCTCGGACAACAACAGTGGGGACTGCTGATGAGCCAGATCGAAGAGACGCTGAGCGGCCTTCGCATCATCAAAGCCTTCAACGCCGAGAAGAAGATACAAGACCGGTTCGAACGTTCCAACGAAGAGTTCCGCCGTATTACCAACCGCATCTACCGCCGCCAGCAGATGGCGCATCCGATGAGTGAGTTCCTCGGTACGGCAACGATCGCCATCGTCCTCTGGTATGGAGGCACACTGATCCTGGGTAACAACAGCTCGATCGACGCATCTACCTTTATCTACTACCTGGTGATCTTTTACAGCATCATCAATCCGGCGAAAGACCTGAGCAAGGCTTCCTATGCCATCCAGAAAGGACTTGCCTCGATGGAGCGCGTGGACAAGATACTCTCCGCCGAAACGAATATCACCAACCCCGAACATCCGCAGCCGATCGCACTCACGGAGAAGATCACGTACAACGATGTGTGGTTTAAATACCAGAGCGAATGGGTACTGAAGGGTATCAACCTGGAAATACCGAAAGGAAAGACGGTAGCCCTGGTCGGACAGTCGGGCTCGGGCAAGAGCACGATGGTGGACCTGCTGCCCCGTTTTTACGACGTGGATCAGGGAAGCATCACCCTGGATCGTACGGATGTGCGCCATGCCACCCTGCTCGACCTCCGCAGCCTGATGGGGAACGTGAACCAGGAAGCGATCCTGTTCAACGATACCTTCTTCAACAATATCTCCTTCGGTGTGGATAACGCCACGCAGCAACAGGTGGAAGAGGCGGCGCGCATCGCCAACGCCCATGAGTTTATCCTGGCAACCGAAGAAGGATACAATACCAATATCGGCGACCGGGGCGGGAAGCTCTCCGGCGGACAGCGGCAACGGATCAGTATCGCCCGCGCCATCCTGAAGAACCCGCCGATCCTGATCCTCGACGAAGCGACCTCGGCGCTCGACACCGAATCCGAACGCCTGGTGCAGGATGCGCTCGAAAAACTGATGCGCAACCGTACCACGATCGTCATCGCCCACCGCCTCTCTACCATCAAAAATGCCGACATCATCTGCGTGATGCATGAAGGACAGATCGTCGAGCGCGGACGGCACGACGAGCTACTCGCCCTCGACGGCTACTACAAGCGGCTGTGCGATATGCAGAGTTTCTGATTACACATTATTATACGATATACCATGACACCGAAACGAATACGCAACCATTTTGCAGTGGCTCTGTACAGCCTCCTGCTCCTGTGCGCCGGATGTACTTCCCAACCACAGGAAAAGGATCTATCTTATCATTTCAACCAGCCCGCCCGGCTGTGGGAAGAATCCTTTCCGCTCGGCAACGGCCGGATCGGCATGATGCCCGACGGGGGAATAGACCGGGAACAAGTTGTACTGAACGAGATATCAATGTGGTCGGGCAGCCGGCAGGAGACCGACAATCCGCAGGCATACGCTTCGCTTGGCCGCATCCGCCAACTGCTCTTCGAAGGGAAGAACGATGAAGCCCAGACGCTGATGTATGAAACCTTCGTATGCAAAGGCGCAGGCAGCGGACAAGGGAACGGCGCCAATGTGCCGTATGGCAGTTACCAGCTCTTCGGCAACCTCACCCTGGACTATACCTATCCCGATGCAAAAACGGAACCGACCGGCTACCGCCGCGCACTCAGCCTGAACAACGCCATCGCCACCGTTTCCTATCAGAAAGGGAATACACATTATACACGCGAAAGTTTTACTTCCTTCGGAGAAGATGTCGGCGTGATACGGCTGACGGCGGATACGGAGAAGGCGCTCAGCTTCACGATCGGCATGAACCGTCCGGAACACGCCACGCAGCTGGTTGAAGGCAACGACCTCGTCCTGCAAGGCCGCCTGCCTGATGGTGTGGATACGCTGGAGATGAAAGGGATGCAGTTTGCCGCCCGGGTACGTGTGGTGCTGCCGAAAGGGGGTACACAATCGGCATCCGACGCCGGACTGACGGTGAAAGATGCCTCCGAAGCGATTATCCTGGTTAGCCTCGGTACCGATTATTTCGCCAAAGACTCGTACAAAGACGACATCCTTTCCCGCCTGGCAGCGGCCGAAAAGAAAAGCTACCCTGCATTGAAAAAGGAACATACGAAGGCTTTCGGCCATTTGTTCGGACGTGTACGCCTCGATCTCGGAACATCCGGACGGGAGGCGTTGCCGATGGACGAACGTTTGCATGCGTACGATGCCGACCGGAACGATCCTTCGCTCGAAGCCCTGTACTTCCAGTTTGGCCGTTACCTGCTGGTATCTTCCACACGGGTGGGATTATTACCGCCCAACTTGCAAGGGTTGTGGTGCCGAACGATCCAGACACCCTGGAACGGTGATTATCACCTGAACATCAACCTCCAGATGAACCTGTGGCCGGCGGAAGTGACCAACCTCTCCGAACTGCACCTGCCCCTGGTGGAATGGACGAAGCAGCAGGTGGCAAGCGGCCAGCGTACGGCCAAAGCCTATTACAACGCGCGGGGCTGGGTGACACATATCCTCGGCAATGTGTGGGAGTTTACCGCACCGGGCGAGCATCCGTCGTGGGGAGCAACCAACACCTCGGCTGCCTGGCTGTGTGAACATCTCTATACACATTATCAATATACATTGGATAAGAAGTACCTGGCGGATGTGTATCCGGTGATGAAGGAAGCGGCGCTGTTTTTCGTTGATATGCTGGTGGAAGACCCACGCAATGGTTACCTGGTAACGGCGCCTACCACCTCGCCGGAGAATGCCTACCGGATACCGAACGGCACGGAGGTGAGCATCTGCGCAGGATCGACGATGGACAACCAGATCGTACGCGAACTATTCACCCATACCATCGAAGCCGCAGGTATCCTGGGTGTGGATACGGCATTCGTTGCAACCCTCGAAACCAAACGCACCCGCCTGATGCCGACCACTATCGGCGCCGACGGACGTATCATGGAGTGGCTCGAACCCTATGCCGAAGCCGAGCCGACACACCGGCATGTATCACACCTCTATGGGCTGTATCCGGGGAACGAAATATCGGTAACCCGTACCCCTGCCCTGGCGGAGGCGGCACGTAAGTCGCTGGAAGTGCGTGGCGATAAGAGCACCGGTTGGTCGATGGCCTGGAAGATCTGCTTCTGGGCGCGGCTGCAGGATGGCGACCATGCGCATAAACTGCTGGGGGATCTCCTGCATCCCTGTGTGCCCCTGGGTGAAAACAAAGCGAAGGGCAGCGGTACGCTTCCCAACCTTTTCTGCGCACATCCTCCTTTCCAGATCGATGGCAACTTCGGCGGAACAGCAGGTATGGCCGAAATGCTGGTGCAATGCCAGGCGGGACAGATCGAGTTTCTGCCGGCACTGCCTTCGGCATGGAAGACAGGCAGCTTCAGCGGACTGAAAGTCCGCGGCGGCGGGGAAGCAGGCGCAACCTGGGCAAATGGCTTACTGAAAGAGGCCAGTCTCAAAGCCACCATCCCCGGTACCTTTACCATCAAACTACCAGCCAACTCTACCAACATGCAAATACGCAAAAACGGCAAAGGGACATCCTTCCCGGTAGAAAACGGAACGCTGACGGTAACGCTCCAACCGGGCGACGAAATTATATTAACTTTCTAAATAGCTCATGTATGGACATATCTAAAGAATGCCACAAAGAGAAGTTGACTATCAGTATTGAAAAGGCTAATGTCATCGCAATGCTGATGATTATCCCGATTGGCATTCTGTTTGCGCTCCCATACTGCCTGATCTGGGGAAGCAAGCCGTGGTTTAGCCTTTCCGGTATTGCATCCAACCCTGTCATGTCGGCATTGACAGTAGTATTGGCATTGATTATCGGCATTATTGTGCATGAAGGGATCCACGGTATCACCTGGGCTATTTTTGCTAAAAAGGGATTCCGGTCGATCAGCTTCGGCATATTGTGGAAAATGCTTACGCCCTATTGCCATTGCGATGAGCCGATGCAGGTACGGCACTATGTATTAGGTGCCATCATGCCCGCTCTCCTGTTGGGAATCATTCCGTCGATTGTCGCCATCGCCATCGGGAACGCTGCTCTACTTGTTTTCGGTATGTTCTTTACCCTGGCTGCAGGCGGCGATTTCCTGATCATATACACCATACGAAAAGAAAAACCTGACACACTGGTGGAAGACCATCCCTCGGAAGCTGGTTGCTTTGTATACCGTAAAATAGTAAACACTGTTGAACAAACACAAGATGAACATGAAAACAAAGTTGATTATTAGCGCGCTGTGCCTGTCGTCCCTGGCAGGTATGAAGGCGCAGGTCGCTGACCAACAAATTGGCGACTTACTGAACAATGCCGATTGGTTTGCATTGGATGAAGCATATCCCAAAGTAAAGGATCAAATCCAGACACCAATCATCAAAGGACTGTCGGAAACCATGCTTTCCTTCTATTTCAATCAGCCCGAACGGGCGCTGAGCCTGATCGACTCCCTGCTCGCCAACAGCCAGGATCAACTGGGTTTTGGCAATATCAGCAATCTGGTACTGATGAAAAGCGTCATATTGGGCGACCAGGGGCAATATGCCAAAAGCGCCGATGACCTGAATAACTTTCTTGATCAGGTAACCGCATTTGCCAGTAAGACAGACTTCCCGGGGCATCTGGAGATTGTCGATCTTTACGGTCCCCTGCGTTCACAGCCGGCACCAACCATCACGCGTCCCGACAAAGACGTCGAAGTAACTGTCAGCTTTGAAAAAGCAGGCAAAGGCGAACTGATGTTCATACCCGTCACAGCAGGCGGACGACAACATTCATTCATCTTCGATACCGGTGCAAGCGCTTCGCTCGTATCCGAACGATTTGCCAAAGAGATCGGAATACGGATTATCCAGGATTCGGTGACGATCGCCGGTATTCAGGAAGGCACGAGTAGAGTGGGTACAATCGACAGCCTGGTTGTCGGAGAGATGGTATTCAGGTATCCGCTGATCTATGTCGCTCCTGCCAACCCTACAATTGACACGCTTTATCAGATAGATGCCGTATTCGGATCAGATCTGATCAGGCTGGCCGGTGAAACCCGGATATTCCCGTCGGCAGGTAAAATCGTATTCCCGCACAAACAGTCTCCACAGCCTTCAACCGGCCGGAACCTGTTGCTGCAAAATAAGCAACCCTACCTGAAAGCCTCTTCAAACGGTGATCGGTTGGTATTCCACTTTGATACCGGCAATGCCCGGACGAGCATGTTCGCCCCGTACTACCAGAAGTACAAGACGGAGATTGAGGCTACAGGTGTTAAAGAAACAATCCGCGGTGGCGGATTCGGTGGTATCTTTGAGGTGGAAGGCTATCGTCTTCCCAAAATCAGCCTGACCGTCGGATCAGTAAGCGCAGTGTTGCCGGACATTTCCGTTGCCACCCAAAGCGCCGATGCCCTGCAACGACAGGAAGACGGCTCGATAGGAGCTGATTTCCTGAAACAATTCGGGGAAGTGATCATCAACTTCGATAAGATGTTCCTTCAGGTATCTAAATAACCTTTTTCCCAATACATAAAAAGGAGCTGTCTCAAAACACGAGACAGCTCCTTTTACTTGTGACCCGGGTGGGAGTCAAACCCACGACCTTCAGAACCGGAATCTGACGCTCTATTCACTAAGCTACCGAGCCAAAGACGGTGCAAAAATACATATAATCATTTAGTTTAGCAAATGGTTGGACAAAATAATCTGATCTGATATTTTGCACCGGATACGGCTGTTACACTGGCATTTTGCAAATTAAACCAGGTGTTTTATTGCTTTTTTTGCGGAAAGGTGTAACTTTGCCGGTCATATCAGCCTGATAATAAACTACATTATATATCGTATGAGTTACCTGATCAAGCCTGCCGGATACAAAGCGATCCTGAATCTTCCCCAGACAGAGCTGGGAATTAAGAAGATCAAAGACTTCTTCCAGCAGAACCTCTCATCGGAGTTACGCCTCCGCCGGATTACTGCGCCGCTGTTCGTCCTGAAAGGGATGGGCATCAACGACGACCTGAACGGCACCGAACGAGCCGTCACCTTCCCGATCAAAGACCTGAACGACACGAAAGCGGAGATCGTTCATTCACTGGCCAAATGGAAACGCCTCACCCTCTCGGATTACGAGGTGGAATCCGGCTTCGGCATTTACACCGACATGAACGCCATCCGTTCCGACGAAGAACTGGGCAACCTCCATTCGTTGTATGTCGATCAATGGGACTGGGAACGGGTGATGTGCGAGAGCGAGCGTAACGTGGAATTCCTCAAAGAAATTGTCCGCCGCATCTATGCCGCCATGGTACGTACCGAATATATGGTGTATGAAATGTTTCCCGATATCAAGCCGATCCTTCCCCAATACATCCATTTTATCCATGCCGACGACCTGCTCCGCAAGTACCCCGGTTATACCCCGAAAGAACGCGAAGACGCCATCGCGAAAGAACATGGCGCCGTATTTATCATCGGCATCGGCTGCCTGTTAAGTAACGGGGAAAAGCACGACGGACGGGCGCCCGACTACGACGACTGGTCCACTGTTGCCGAGAACGGACAAACCGGGTTGAACGGCGACCTGCTGGTATGGGATGATATCCTGAACCGCAGCATGGAAATATCCTCCATGGGTATCCGGGTAAACAAGGAAGCCCTGTTACGCCAGCTGACACTGACCGGATCGGAAGACCGCAAGGAACTCTATTTCCACAAACGGCTGCTGAGCGGCGAACTGCCCCAAAGCATCGGCGGCGGCATCGGACAGAGCCGCCTCTGTATGTTCTACCTGCGTAAAGCCCATATCGGCGAGATACAGGCCAGCATCTGGCCCGAAGACATGCGGCGTGAAGCACATCAGGCAGGCATGCTGCTGATTCAGTAACCCTACCCTTTCATGACAGACGTAAAGATCGAACAAAGCTGGAAAGATCAGTTGGCAGGAGAATTCGAGAAAGACTATTTCCGCCAACTGACCCACTTTGTACGTCAGGAATACGCTACCACACAGGTATATCCTCCGGGATCGTATATCTTCAACGCGTTTGACCACTGTCCATTCGATAAAGTGAAGGTCGTGATCCTCGGACAGGATCCCTACCATGAACCGGGCCAGGCACACGGCCTGTGCTTCTCGGTTCAGGATGGAACACCCTTCCCCCCGTCACTGGTGAATATCTTCAAGTAAATATAAAGCGACCTGGGTAAACCTGTTCCCCGCTCCGGAAACCTCACCCGCTGGGCTGACCAGGGCGTGTTGTTGCTAAACGCCACACTCACCGTCCGCGCCCATCAGGCCGGATCACACCAGAACAAAGGATGGGAAACCTTCACCGACGCCGTAGTCCAACGGCTGGCAGCCGGTCGCGACCGGATCGTGTATATCCTCTGGGGATCGTATGCGCAACGAAAGGGCGCCATCGTCAATCCATCGCGCAACCTGGTTCTCCGCTCACCCCATCCCTCTCCGCTTTCTTCCTATCGCGGCTTTTTCGGATGCAGGCATTTCAGCCAGGCCAATGCCTACCTTGCAGCTACGGGGCAAGCCCCGATCGAATGGTAAGGGATTAATACCACTGTTGGGCGTCGCGGTAGTTGCTGCTCTTGTCGTATTTGAGGTCTTTCAACAAGGCGGAGCTTACGGAGATAGAGAATGAATACGATTTATACGGCCCCACAGGAACCACGCTCGCCGTCATCTGGAAACAGTGCATGTTACGCGTAATATTCAACGTCATGAACGGGAACGATTTCGTCTTGAAATTGAAGGAAGAGTTGAAGTTGATCCGCCAGTTTTTCGTCGGTTGGATATTCCCGTTCAGCGAAACGATCGGGTCGCCGAAGCTGTAACGGTATTCCATCTTTTCCCTGTCGAACGAGCCGTAGCCTACCGACAATGTATAACTGAGCGACAAACTCCAGGGTATGGTAGTCGCCATATACCCATCCGCATCGTATTCACCGGTCTCCTTCTTCTCTCCAGTACGCATCCGCGTCGCTTTTTCGGGCATATTGTCCTGTAGTTCGTCTAAATCACCGTTATCTTCGGCAAACGGATCGTCGGGGGGCGGCGGCGTTGCACCTGACGTATCCCCTTCCGCCTTGCCGCCGAAAAGCGTCTTGAACGTACTGTTGTTGAATGTATAGGCGAAGTTGAAAGAGGTGGATTTCAACCGGGGCATCCCGCCGCTGCTCCATCGGGGCACGTCGATGCGCACCGGATTGTTGTTTTTGTCGAGGCCATAGCGATAGGTATCGAACGTAGCCTGTAACTGCAGGGTGTAACTCTTGGTCAGTTTCATACGCAGGCTCATCGACAAGTCGCTCCATTTCAACGAATCGGCGGCCAGGTTATAACTCATCCCCCCGGACAGGTTATCGATCAGGCTTATTTTCTTCATCCCGGTCGAGTCCGACTTGGATTTGATCTTCGCTTCGAGGTTGTTGGCAATACTGAAATTCAGGCTTCCGGATTTGCCGGACTGTCCCGGGATACTTCCGTTATGCGCAAAGGGTGAATATGTCCCGAACTGCACCTCCCCGTTCGCATCCATATACGAATAGGGTTGCCAGTAGCCATAGCGGGAATCGCCAAAGTCGGGCGTAGCGCTGAAGCTCACCGACGGTTCGAAACGATGGCGGATCATATCCAGACCAAACAGCGGAATCACCGGCTTAAAGAAACCATAGACGGTGGTCGATGCCGAAACCGACATGTTATAATCGTATATCCGATAGAAGCCGTAGGTGGTATCCGAGGGCATCAACCGGTTCGCCTGCGGATCCCATTGCTGCTCGATACTGCTGGTGTACCACCGTTCTTTATAGTTGAACGACGGTGTCACATTCAGATAATTGAAGAGCGAGAAAGTGGCCTGCACAGGGATCGAATGCTCCATGGAATTCTTCCAGTCCTTGATAAGATTCGACTTCATCAGGAGGTATTCCTTCGTCTGGATGCTATTATTGAAATAACCGGTATAAGACATGCTGATCTTCTCATACCACCGTTCACTACCGACGGCGTTCTTCCGTTTGAAGGGATAGATACGGTTCATGGTGATCGATACATTCGGCAATGTAAGCGAGATCATCGTATCTTTTGCCACCTGGTTGACGTTCGCAGTGGCGGAAATGGAGAACGGGCTGTTGGGAAAACGCTTGGTGATATTGACCGAAGAACTCTTCGTGTTCTGGGTCATGTTGCCGTTATAATGGCTCTGCGTATTGTTGCGGTCGTAGCTCGAAGTGGCGAAGTTTACACTGGCCGAGAAGTTCAGGAAGGGATTGGCTTTCGGATCCTGCGTATGTGTCCATTGCAGTTTGAAGTCTTTCGTCAGGCTATAATCGCTTGTCTTCCCTTCGGGCAGGTTGGGAATCTTATCCCCCAGGCGGGTCACCAGGTAAGAGGCGTTGAACTTGCCTGAAAACTTATACCGTTTCTTGTAATTTGAATCCGCACTGATTCCCCACGATCCCTTGGTATAGATTTCTCCCAGCAAAGCCAGGTCCACATAATCGCTGAGGGCGAAATAATACCCCCCGTCACGCAGGAAATACCCACGGGTTGATTCGTCGCCGAAAGTAGGCATGATGATCCCCGACGAATAGGAGTCGGAGAACGGGAAGAAACAGAAAGGCAGGGCAAGCGGCAGCGGCACATCTTCGATCACCAGATAGACGGGTCCCGTCACGATATTCTTTCCCGGACGTACTTTGGCTTTCGTCATCTGGATATAGAAGTGGGGATGGTCGTGCTCATCGCAGGTGGTATATTTTCCTCCCACCATATTCATCACGTCGTCGTCCATTTTCTTGGTTTGCCCGGCTGTCACATAACCTTCACCCTGCTGGGTGATCACATCGGTGATATACCCTTTCTTCGACTTGAAATTATAGCGCATTACTTTCGACTCATAATCTTCGTCGCCATTCTTGAACAGCGGGTAGCCGAACTCCTGCCCCACGGAGTCGAGACCGAATTTGGCAATGACAAGGCTGCTGTCCATGTTCATCTCGATCAGCTCGCTCTGCAATTCGATGTTCATATATTTCACGTTTCCCTCGCCATAGAGGTAAGCCCAGTTCTTACCCGTCATCACCACAGAGTCGGAAGCCGAATAGATAACCGGCGCTTCCAGCGGGTTTTTCCGTATAGTGGCGGAATCGGCAGGGATGGAATCCGAAGGCAGGACAGATACCGAATCGGTACGCGCCACATTCGCGGCAGAAGGGGTAACCTCCTGTGCAAAGGCACATAAAACTCCCGTCAGGGTCAACAGCAGGATAATCAGTTTTCTGTCCATACGATGTTTAGGAAATGCAAAGGTATAATAATTTAGTAACCACCCTTTGTTTATTTCCCTAAAAAGCGTTTGCACCAGCTTTCAAAACGGGCGACCGTCTCGGGGCCGTAACGTTCGAGGCTCTTATGGATTTTCTCTACCGGCTTCTCTTTTTGCAACTGCGTTTTGCTGAAAAATTTATCCGCGAAGCAGATCAACTGTTCTTCGTCTGTCACCGGTAGCATGTCCCGTTGAGGCAACGGGAGGTGCTGGCTTTCAATCATCCGAAGGGAGAGGCCCGTACCTGTATGCCGTTCGCTCACCAGAGCATGACGCGGAAATCCTTCTTTCCGCAGAAGGTCGGCTCCCAGGTAACCGTGGCAGATATAGGGAGCTTCGCCATAGCAACCGATCTCCGGAGCATAGCAGCGGAAAACACCGATATCATGCAACATCGCCGCTTCTTCGATAAACGCCATATCCCAGGGTATTTCGGGATGCATACGGGCAATCGACAAGGCTTTGTCGGCCACACTGCGGCTATGGGAGAGCAGGATAGCGGAAGCATCCGACGCTTCTGGGTAGTATGTGGAAAGGAGTTCGTATGGATTCATCACAAAAGGTTTCTTTGATAGTAAACGCGCTGGTTGGGAGATACCTCCATAAACGGGAGCCCTTCCGGAAGAGCAGGAGCTTTCACGCCGTCGCCCAGGGAAAAGGAAGCCGTCTCCACCTGGATCTCGTCCCACAACCCTTCGGCCAGGAACTGGCTGAGGAGGGAACTACCCCCCTCAACAAGCAACGACTCCAACCGGCGGCGATACAGTTCGTCAAGCACCTGTTGCGGCAGAGGACGCGAGAAGTCCGTAGCCACATACGCCACCCGCTTATCCGCACCGATAAAAGGATCCGAGGTAAATACCAACGTTTGCACACTCCCATCGAACAAATGATGGGATGCGGGGATCTTCAACGCACGATCCACTACTATACGTACGGGCGAAGGGCCGACCCAATGACGCACGGTAAGCGACGGGTTATCAAGCAACGCCGTCCGTGTACCCACCATGATCGCCGCCATCTCCGCGCGTAACTTATGTACATACCGCCGCGTTTCGGAGGTAGAGAATTGGACAGGCGGCAGGGACGGGTCGGATCGGAAGCGGTCGATATACCCATCCGCGCTCTGCGCCCATTTCAGTACAACATAGGGACGCCGCTTCTCCTGCATCGCCATGAAGGCTTTGTTCAGGGTGCGGGCTTCTTTTTCAAGGACGCCGGTAACAACTTCCACACCGGCATCCCTCAACAGGCGGATACCCCTTCCGCTTACTTCGGGATACGGATCCAGGCATCCTACCACCACCCGGGGAATACGCTTACGGATGATCAGTTCGGCACAGGGGGGGGTTTTGCCATAATGCGAACAGGGTTCAAGACTTACGTACATTGTTGAATACGGGAGCAGGCTCTCCTCCCTGACGGATGCGATGGCGTTTACTTCGGCATGCGGTTCACCGATGCGTTGATGAAAACCTTCACCGATAATCTTCCCCTCATTTACGATCACGGCACCTACCATCGGATTCGGACGAGTCTCCCCCATCCCACTGCGGGCCAGGGTGATGCAACGTCGCATGTATTTTTCTTCTACCTTCATCTCGTTTTATATGCCCATTTATTTTTTTCTATTAATTTTGCACCACGCAAAAAACGTATGACAACCGCCATTTCATATATACAACAGTCGCTTCACGACATCTATCCGGCCAATGAGATCGCGTCGGTCACGCGCCTCATTGTGGAACACGTTTGCCATCTCCATGCCCATCAGTTGCTGACGGACAAAGATAAAGAAATATCCGAACGTGAACGGAAAGAAATAGAGGATATTGTCCATCGACTTACCCTGCATGAACCAATCCAATACGTACTGGGACATACGGAATTTTACGGGATGAAGTTTAAAGTGAACCCTTCCGTACTCATTCCCCGCCCGGAAACAGAAGAATTGGTGGAACGCGTCCTTGCTGATTTCAAGGAACAGCCCGACCTGCGCGTGCTTGACATCGGCACCGGCAGTGGCTGCATCGCCATATCCCTGGCACGCAGGCTGAAGCAGGCGCATGTGACTGCCGTGGATATCTCACCCGAAGCCCTTGACACTGCGCAAAAGAACGCCAAGCGGTTGCATGCCACGGTGCAATTCCTCGAGATGGATATCCTCACTTCCCGTATGGCGCATCCGGAGATCCCGTTCGGATTGGATATCATCGTGAGCAATCCCCCTTATGTGCAACAAAGTGAGCGCGACAGCATGGACCGCAACGTAGCCGATTATGAACCGGCGACAGCCCTCTTTGTTCCCGACGAAGAGCCCCTGCTGTTTTATCAACATATTGCCCACTTCGGTAAACGGAAGCTACGCCGGGGAGGACGGTTGTATGTGGAGATCCACTCCCTCTTCGGCAAGCAAACGTTCGATCTCTTCCGCCGCCACCGGTATAAGAAAGTGGAAGTGATCCGCGATTTATCCGGACGCGACCGGATCATCAAAGCCGAAATATGACCGGGCGCACCGAAACCGAAATGATGCACCGCATGGCGGCCTACTGCTCCGCCTGCGAACGTTGCCTCAGCGACGTACGGCAAAAACTCGCCGGCGCCGACCTTCCTCCCGATGCATGTACACGTATCATCGACCGCCTCCTGGACGAAAAGTTTGTGGATGAAGCACGTTATGCGCGATGTTTCGTGAACGACAAACTGCGCTTCAACCACTGGGGACGGATCAAAATAAGCAACGAACTGCGGAGAAAGCAGCTCCCTGCCGCTTGTATCGCCGATGCGTTGGATGCGATCGATACCACCGAATACCAAACCATCCTGCGCAACCTGCTCGCACAAAAAGCCCGATCTGTCAAAGGGAAGAACAAACAAGACACAGCCAACCGCCTGATCCGTTTCGCTGCCGGCAGGGGATTTACACTGCGCGAAGCGATCGCCTGCCTGCAGTCTGCCGGCATGGAACCTGCCGATGAAGAGACCTGGACCGACGATATGGAATGATCTGCTCGGCCTTTTCTACCCGAACTGCTGCCGCCTCTGTGGTGATGTGCTTACGACAGGTGAGTCGCAGCTCTGTATCCGTTGCATAACCCATCTTCCCCGTGCCGGGCAACACACCCCGGAAGGTACTAACCGTGTCGGCGGGCTGCTTGCCTGGCACGGACAGGTGCAGGATACGTTCGTATTCCTCCAGTACGTCAAAGGAGGGGATATCCAACAGTTGATCCACGCCTTCAAATACAAAGGAAAGAAAGAGCTGGCATACGTCCTGGGGCAACTCGCTGCCCGGGAAGCCGCCCACTGCGGAGACATGCTGCAACACGTAGAGGCGATTGTCCCTGTACCCATCACCCGGATCAAGCAATGGAAACGCGGGTACAACCAGGCCGAATGGATCGCCCGGGGGATCGCGTCGGTTTGCCACCTGCCCGTCGTCCACTGCCTGAAACGATCCGGCAAGGCGGACACCCAAACACGGAGATCGGTTTATGAGCGCTTCCTCACCATGGCATCACCCGGCGTCATCACGGTGTCCGACCCTGGCACCTGCGCCGGTCGGCACGTGTTACTGGTGGATGATGTGATGACCACCGGCGCCACACTCGGCGCCTGTATGGACGCACTCCGGGGAATACCGGATATCCGGCTGAGCATCCTCGTACTCTCGATTGTATAACGTTTGTGAAAATTCGCAAGAAAAAGTATCCCCGTACGGCTGATTATATCGGTTACTTTACCTACTTTTGCGAACGACACGAATAGTTTACATCACAAAGTATGAAAACACTGGAAAGATTAGTAGCAGAAAAATTATTGAAAATTAAAGCGGTAAAGCTGCAACCGGCCAATCCGTTCACCTGGGCTTCCGGTTGGAAATCACCCATCTATTGCGACAACCGCAAAACACTTTCATACCCGGGTATCCGTACCTTTATCAAGTTGGAATTGGCTCGCGTCATCAGCGAGAAATATGAAGAAGCCGATGCCATCGCAGGTGTTGCCACAGGTGCCATCGCTCAGGGAGCGCTGGTTGCCGACCTGCTGGGACTGCCGTTTGTATATATCCGCTCTACCCCGAAAGATCATGGACTGGAAAACCTGATCGAAGGCGAACTCAAACCGGGCTCCAAAGTAGTCGTTGTGGAAGACCTCGTATCCACCGGCGGCAGCAGCCTCAAAGCGGTTCAGGCCGTACGCAATTTCGGCTGCGATGTGATCGGTATGGTAGCGATCTTCACCCATGGATTCCCTGTATCTACACAACAGTTCAAGGAGGCGCAGGTACCTCTCACCACACTGAGCAATTACGACGCCGTGATCGAAGAGGCGCTGCGCACCAACTATATCAGCCAGTCTGAGATCGCCACCCTGCAGGAATGGCGCAAAGACCCTGCCAACTGGAATCCTAATAAATAAAAGGATGACTGAATTTACCAGCGACGTAAAAGCGATCCCGTTCAACGAAGACCGCGTCTTTGCGATGTTATCCGACCTGTCCAACCTCGAGCGGGTACGCGACCGTATCCCGGAAGATAAGGTCAAAGGTTTTGAATTCGACAGCGACTCCTGCAGTTTCGCTGTCGATCCGGTGGGGAAGATCCGCTTTCAAATCGTGGAACGCGAACCGAACAAGACCATAAAGTTCACTACCGTCCAGTCTCCCGTCCCCCTCTTCCTCTGGATCCAACTCAAACAGGTGGAAGAAGGAGATACACGGATGAAAATGACGGTGAAAGCCGATCTCAACCCGTTCCTCAAACCGATGGTATCGAAGCCCTTGCAGGATGCGCTCAACAAAATATCCGACCTCATCGCCAGTCTGCCGTATTAATGCGGGCGCTCCCCCATTACTCATTCATCATTAATCATTCATCATTCAAATGAAACTGTGGCAAAAGAATGTGCAGGTGGATCGCGAAGTAGAGCGTTTCACCGTGGGGAAAGACCGTGAGATGGATCTTTACCTCGCCCGGTATGACGTGCTCGGCTCGATGGCGCATATCACGATGCTGGAAAGTATCGGACTGCTCACCGGGGAAGAGCTGAAAGAGTTGCTGGCCGAACTGAAAAACATTTATACCATCGCGGCAAGCGGAGAGTTCGTGATCGAAGAGGGAATCGAGGATGTCCATTCGCAAGTGGAATCCATGCTCACCCGCCGCCTGGGCGACAAAGGGAAAAAGATCCACAGCGGACGATCGCGCAACGACCAGGTACTGCTCGACCTTAAACTGTTTACCCGGACGGAACTGCGGAAGATCACGGAAGAGGTTTCCGACCTTTTCGATGTGCTGATCAGCCAGAGCAACCGGTACAAGGAAGTACTGCTGCCGGGATATACACACCTGCAGATTGCCATGCCTTCTTCGTTCGGCTTGTGGTTTGCCGCTTACGCCGAGAGCCTGGCCGACGACCTGCAATTGTTGCAGGCGGCTTACCGGGTATGCAACCGCAACCCGCTGGGTTCGGCAGCCGGATACGGCTCGTCGTTCCCCCTGAACCGGAGCATGACGACCGAGTTGCTCGGATTCGACTCACTCAATTATAATGTGGTATATGCCCAGATGGGACGGGGCAAGATGGAACGCACGGTGGCTTTCGCCCTGGCGGGCATCGCCGCTACCTTGTCCAAGCTGGCTTTCGACGCCTGCCTGTTCAACAGCCAGAACTTCGGATTCATCAAGCTTCCCGACCAGTTCACTACCGGCTCCAGCATCATGCCGCATAAGAAAAACCCCGACGTGTTTGAGCTGACCCGCGCCAAATGCAACAAACTGCAAGCGCTGCCCCAGCAGATCACACTGATCAGCAACAACCTGCCCTCGGGCTATTTCCGCGACCTCCAGATCATCAAGGAAGTGTTCCTCCCGGCTTTCGACGAGTTGAAAGACTGCCTGCGGATGGTCACGCACATGATGCATGAAGTGAAGGTGAACGACCATATCCTGGCCGACGACAAATACGCCCTGCTCTTCAGCGTGGAAGAAGTAAACCGCCTCGTGCTCGAAGGCATCCCCTTCCGGGATGCGTACAAACAGGTAGGACTGGAGATCGAAGCAGGTAAATTCGAGACAACCGCCTGCGTACACCACACGCATGAAGGCAGTATCGGCAACCTTTGCAACGAAGCCATCTCCCTGTATATGCAGTCGATCCTCGACGGCTTCGCTTTCGACCGGGTGGCGGAAGCGGAAAAAAAATTGCTCGGAAGCGTCTGATAAGACACGCAGGCATACAATATTTCCGAGGAAAACAGGTTATTAATACAGATATCCCTGCATGATCCGATCCGGGAATCAACGCTGTGTTATGAAACGATATTATTCCCTCCTCCTCCTGATGCTGGTCTTTTCCTGCAACAAAGTCGAAATGTCCGACATTCCTTATGCCCGGGTGTTTTTCGAAGTGGATCTGCAGTTTAAAGACAAGGAGCTCTCCGCGCCGGGCACATTGATATGCAAAACATTTACCCAGGCGCGTAATGCCGGTGAAGCGACCGGTTATTCGGGTATCCTGGTTGTCAGTGGTTTTGATGGTCATTATGCGTACGACCTCTGCTGCCCTTTCGAAGCGAAACGTGCTATCAAGGTTGAGCCTACCGATGTGGGTACGGCCGTATGTCCCGAATGTGGTACGGTATATGATATTTCCAGGGGCTCCGGACATCCCACTTCCGGCCCGTCGCACTTTGCGTTGGTACGTTTCAACGTGTCACCGGTCGGCCAGCGCCTGATCATCCAGTACTAACTTGTACTTTTTCTTTTAATCTCTTTGCACAACTCAAAGAATTATCTACCTTTGCACACGCCAAAAGCAACATTCGCGAAAGTAGCTCAGTTGGTAGAGCATAACCTTGCCAAGGTTAGGGTCGCGGGTTCGAGTCCCGTCTTTCGCTCTTCTCTATGCGAAGAGATGCTCGAATGGTGGAATGGTAGACACGAAGGACTTAAAATCCTTTGGCCATAACGGCTGTGCGGGTTCAAGTCCCGCTTCGAGTACCTTTAGAAACGCTAATCGTTGAATTATCAGACGGTTAGCGTTTTTTCTTTTGTATTATTGCCGATATTTTGCCGACTTAATAAAAAAGCATCCCGAAACTCACGTCCCAAGATGCTTATATTTTGCATATCAAAAACGCTCATGGCGTCTTTGTGTTACAAAGATACAGATATTAACCAACAAACTGCACAGCAAAGCGTCACATATCACTCCTTGAACAAGTCTATGTACTCATGGAACACATAAATTCTGTTTCGCTGTGCCCCTGTCATCTCTTTTATCAAACCGGCTTTTTCCATATCGCCAATAAGATTATACACTGTTTGAGGCGATTTCTCGATAATCTGCTCTATCTCAACAGCCGTTATAATAGGCCTTTTGTATAGGACGCTTATCACCTTCCGGGCATCTGCTCCTCTTTTGCCGAGTTGCTCTATGCAGGCATCCACATGCTTTTGTAGCTGCAGGATACCATCCAAAGTGGTAACACCTTTTTTAGATGTCTCTATTACACCGGTGAGAAAGAATTTTAGCCACTGATTGATATCGTTATGTTTCCTTACCTTCGTAAGGTTATCGTAATACAATGTTCGATTCCTTTCGAAAAAGTCTGAAAGGTACAAAATAGGCTGCTTTAATATCCCTTTACTCACGAGATACAGCGTAATGAGCAAACGGCCAACTCGGCCATTACCATCTAAGAACGGGTGAATAGTTTCAAACTGATAATGTATTAATGCGATCTTAATAAGATCAGGTATATTATACTCCTCCATATTGGCAAATTTCTCGATATCAGAGATCAGCTCACTCACCAAAGTATGGACAGGGGGAACGAAAACCGCATCGTTTATTGTTGCACCGCCTATCCAGTTTTGACTTGTTCTAAACTCGCCTGGCTGCTTATGCTCCCCTCTGACACCTTGCAATAGTATTTTATGCGTCGCTCGGATAAGACGAGAAGAAAATGGTAAGGTATGCAACTGCATAACAGCATGATTCATTGCTTCAATATAATTTTGCACCTCTTCCCAGTCATTCCGTTTTTCAGAGGAAATATCAGCCTTGTTTAGAAAAGCCTCCTCCATATTGGTTTGAGTTCCTTCAATCTTTGAGGATTCTGTAGCCTCTTTTGCAATGTGCATTTGGATAAACATGTCAATATCCACGTATTCGGAATACATATCCAAACGTCCAAGATGTCGATCAGCCTTACTTAGTAAGGATATCACATCCATGTTGTCTATAACCCATTTCCGGCATAATGGCGTAGGGTGAAAGCTCTTATAGTAGCCCTCGTTGATAAATGTACCTGATTTGTAGCTGTTCATGACTTATTCTAATAAAGTTGGAACAAAAATAGCGTTATTCTAAAAATAAAGCACTTTTTTGGAATAAGAATTTTCTTGTTCAAAAAATGAACCAATTTTTAGAATAGCG
>JAVBUE010000049.1:0-33579 GCA_031555735.1 Tannerellaceae bacterium | reverse complement strand
GTTGTGCTGACAACATCCAGACGTTGTCCGCACAATATCCGGATCTTGTCCGCACAACATCCAGACGAAGATTGAAATGTTGACATCTTTTTTTGCTCTTCCATTTGTCGCAAAGCTCAAAACTTCCACCTATGATTGTGTAATCATCTACCTATGGTAGTTCAAACATCTACCTATGATTGTCAGATCATCTACCTATGGTGAAAAACCAATACTTCTAATACCACTTTCCATATCTCCAGGGAGCGTCTTCCGGTTTGCCATGTCACCATGTCATCATGTCACAAAAATTCCTGTATTCATGCGGGCGTGACATGTGACACTGCAAAAAAAGAAGAGCCACTGAGAGGGAGAGACTGGAAGAAAGGGGGAGGATTACATATCAATGGAAATCGTTGTATTGCCGCATGAGGGCGTAATAGAGGAGGGTGCCCTGCACTTCATAGCCTTCGCGGGTAAAATGGATACGGTCTTTACCCATGAGGTTGTGTTTGTACCAACTCTTGTACGAGTCCTGGCCACCGGTGGCGGCAAAGAGATCCCAGCACGCCACTCCTTCTTCAGTGGCTACCGCCGCAATGGTTTTGGCAGCCACTTCGGTATTTGCGTTGCGCACAAAGACACGTTTCCGTTTATGCCAGGACGACTTATAACAACCGGCCGGTGTGGTAAGCACAATCGCCGTACCCGGCAGGTATGTTTTCACTAAGGAAAGGAAATCCCGTATCTGTTCTCCGAAATCCGTTCCGGAGAAATTTTTCCCGAATGTTTCATTCGTGCCGAGCGACACGATGAGCAGGGAGGGCTCGAGCAATGCCAGTTGTCGCACATAATCAGGGTCGGTATAGTTCACATACATGGAACCGTTCACCCCGACCGAATGATAGAGCACACCTGCACGGCCGTTCGTGAGGTTCAGCCCGTAATAGACGTTGGATGTTCCCCGCCGGTGCCGGTCGCTCTGCAGGTGCAGTCCGTCTGCCAGGGCGGCCAGCACAAAGGTATCGGCTTTCAGGTTCGGGACAAGCGGTTCTTCTCCCAGGCTGATCTCCGCCTCGTCGGTATCCGGCAGCAAAGGCAGGGCGTCGGCGCCGCGATACAGGATAGCTTTGTTAAACTGATACCCCACGCCGTTGTTCGGTGCGATTGCCACATCGAGATCCACCGTCGGCGCCGTTGTCCGGATACCGATCCCCCCGATGCCGATCGGCACATGCCGGTCGTTATGGTTCGTCCGTCCCGCTTCCCACGTACGGATGGAAGAAGTGATGAAATAATCGTTGGGTTCGTTTACCTTACCCAGTTTGTAGGGTGATATCCATCCGCGCCCGGCATTGCCGAATTGTTCCTGGAGCAGCCGCATCACCCGGCCGCTGAAATAGCCCGCCTGGATATGCGAATCGCCGAGATGGATGATGTTGATCACCCGGTCGTCGCCATCCTGCAACCGGTCAAGCTCCCGGTAAAAAGGATCCAGGCTGTGCGAAGGGTCGCTCACCGCGCAAAGCGATTCGGTCACCGGCACGGAGATATCCGACAGACAGGAATCGATCGGGATGAAGAATGAACTTTTGTTACGCAGGGAGGAGAATATGCGTTCAGCACCACGTATCCAATACGGGGCGAAAACAATCATGCATCCGATGATACAGAACACCGAAGGTGTGAAAGACGTCTTACTTTGCTTCGGCTGAAAATGATCCGACAGAACGTTGTGCTCCATGTATTGATTTCCCAACGGTACAAACTTAGGTAAAAATCCGGCGGGCAGCCGAATCGGATTCCCTAAAAAAAGTTATCAGCCGGGAATATCTTTCAACAGCCCCCGCATGGGAGGTGATCCGGTTAGAAGCCGAAGCCGTGGATAAACGCACGGATCAGCGACGGATCGAGCAGGAGCGGATACAGGAAGCCGTAGATGGCGCCGTAGAAATGCGCGTTATGGTTGATATTGTCGCCTCCCCGTTTGCCCATATACTGGCAATACACCAGGTAAAGCACCCCGAACAGGACAGCAGGCACCGGCAGGACGGCAAAGAAATAGATCATCCCCAGCGGCTTGAACAGGATATACGAGAAAAGAACCGCCGATACGGCGCCCGACGCTCCGATGGAGAGGTAATACGGATCCCTGCGCCGCTTCACCAGGTCGGATATGGAGGCTACCACCATCCCGCCGAAGTAAAGCCCGGCAAAAGCGCCTGCGCCGTAGCCCAACATACCGAACGTTTGTTCGATATACGTACCGAACGACCAGAACGTGAACAGGTTGACAAACAGGTGCATCATATCCGCATGCACGAACCCATGCGTGACCACCCGGTACCATTCCTTGTTTTGCGCCACCCGGTACGGGACAAGCGCCAGTTTCAGAAACAACGTTTGGTTGGAAAAACAGAACCAGGAAACAAGGGCCGTGAGGCCGATCAGGAGGTAGGTAAACATCGTTGCTATCCGTTTACAGGTTATTTTAATATGCAACAAAGATACGAATTTACGCGTCCGTTTTCCGGGAAAGGAATATATTTGCAGGACAAAAAAAAGAATCATGCGTATGAAAGAGAGATACAGCAGAAGGCTCGTACTATGCGTCGCCATCCTGGCATGCCTGTTGCAGGCAGGAAGGGCGCAACAACCGCCTTTACGGTTCGATGCGGCGGGGACATTCAGGATCGTCCAGTTCACCGATGTACATTATATCTATGGAGATCCGAAATCGGATGCCTCCACCGAACGGATCAACGAAGTGCTGGACGCCGAGAAACCCGACCTGGTGATGCTGACGGGCGATATCATCTTCGGCAAACCGGCGGAAGAAGGACTTCGCCATGTGCTGGGGCTCGTGGCGAAACGGAACATACCCTTTGCCGTAGTCTTCGGCAACCACGACGACGAACAGGGACTGACGCGCCGTCAGTTGTTCGACATCCTCCGAACCATTCCGGGCAACCTCACGGCTACCGTTGACGGTTTGTCGGGCGTGACAAACTTCACCCTGCCCATCCTGTCGAAAGACGGTGGGAAGCCTGCCGCCATCCTGTACGGTTTCGACTCCAATGCCTATTCCCAACTCCAGGGCGTGGAAGGATATGATTACATCCACTTCGACCAGGTGGCATGGTACCGGGAGATGAGCGCCGCCTATACCCGCCGGAACGGAGGCGCTCCACTGCCCTCGCTGGCCTTCTTCCATATCCCCCTGCCCGAATATAACCAGGCGGCGGCTGATGAGAACGCCCAGTTGTACGGCATCCGCCGGGAGAAAGCCTGCGCGCCGGAACTGAACACCGGGATGTTTGCCTCCATGCGCGAACTGGGTGATGTGATGGGAACCTTTGTCGGACACGACCACGACAACGATTACGCCGTCTGCTGGAAAGGCATCCTCCTCGCCTACGGACGCTATACCGGCGGGAATACCGTCTATAACCACCTGCCAAACGGCGCCCGCGTGATCGAGCTGACCGAAGGTGTGCGGGGCTTCCGCACCTGGATCCGCCAGCAGGGCGGCGTGATTAGCCAGCAGGTAACCTTCCCGGAAGATTTCATCAAAAAATAACCCTAACAACGCCTCCATGAAACTACTCTTCTTCGACCTCGAAACAACCGGTATCAAGTATTGGCGGAACGGCATTCACCAGATCAGCGGCGAGGTGGTGATCGACGGCGTGACAAAAGAATCATTCAATTATAACGTACGCCCCCACGCGCAATGCGATATCGAGGAGGAAGCCTTGCGCGTATGCCATGTGACGAAGGCGCAGATCATGGCATATCCGCCGATGGAAGAGGTCTATCGGGATTTCATCCGCATGCTGTCCAGGTATGTGGACAAGTACGACAGGAAGGATAAGTTTTTCCTGGTGGGCTACAACAACGCTTCGTTCGACAATTATTTCCTGAAAGCATTCTTCGTGCAGAATGGCGACGACTATTTCTACTCCTGGTTCTGGATCAATTCGATCGACGTGATGGTGCTCGCCACCCAACACCTGATGCAGCAACGGCACCTGATGAGCGACTTCAAACAGGAGACGGTGGCGCGCCAACTGGGTATCCCGATCGAACCGGACAAACTGCACGACGCGTCGTATGATATCGTGCTGACGAAAGAGATTTACCAACGCATCGGAGGCAAGCTGGCCCCCGGTTTATTCGGAACGTTATGAGCCGTTGGTTCCGAACCCTTTTATGCCTGCTTCTGTTTGTCTTTTCTTCAGAGGCGATGGAAGCACAGAAGAAAAATACAGGCAACAGGACAGCCTCGCCAAAGGCCGACTATGAGCCGCTGTTCGGCAAGCAGTTGGCATCCTATGATATCGTGTCCACCGAGCTGGCGGGCGCCTGTTTTTATGTAGTCAGCGGGCATGGCGGACCTGATCCGGGCGCCATCGGCAGGATGGGAAGCTCTCAACTGCATGAAGACGAATACGCGTATGATATCGCCCTGCGCCTTGCCCGCAACCTGCTGATGCGTGGCGCCACCGTCCATATCATCATCCAGGACGCGGTGGATGGTATCCGCGACGAACGGATCCTGAAAGGCAGCAAACGGGAAACATGCATGGGTACATCGATTCCCCTGAACCAGGTAGAACGGTTGAAACAACGCAGCAACAAGATCAACGCTTTGTACAAAAGGGACAAACCGCGGTATGCGCGTTCGGTATTCATCCATGTGGACAGCCGGAGCAAAGGCAAACAAACGGATGTCTTCTTCTACCACAACAACACGAAGGCCAGTAAAAAGCTGACCGAAACCATGAAGAAAACCTTTGTCCATAAATACAATAAAAACCAGCCGGGACGCGGCTTCACCGGCACCATCAGCCACCGTGAGTTGTATGTGCTGAAGAACACCACGCCGCCCGGCGTGTATATCGAATTAGGGAATATCCAGAACAGCTTCGACCAGCAGCGTATCATCCTCAGCAACAACCGGCAGGCGTTGGCGAACTGGCTGTGCGAAGGGTTTATCACCGATTATAAGTCGCATAAAAAATAATTTGCCGGCATTTTGATTTTATTTCGCTCAAAACCTGCGTATTCCGTAGTTTTATTTACTTTTGTATAGTAATAATACGTACGTGTAACTGACAGAATGAACAATACGTTTGTTTCTCCCTTTGCTAAGCCCGTCTATGTGATGTTGAAACCTGTAGGGGCTGTGTGTAACCTGGCTTGCGACTATTGCTATTATCTCGAGAAAGGGAAATTGTATCCGGACGAGAAGAACCAGGTGATGTCCGAACAACTGCTGGAAAAGTTCATTCAGGAATACCTCGAAAGCCAGACCATGCCGGAGGTGCTGTTCACCTGGCATGGCGGTGAAACGCTGATGCGCCCCATCGGCTTCTACAAGAAAGCGCTCGAACTCCAACGCCGGTATGGGCGCGGACGGCAGATCGATAACTGCATCCAGACGAACGGCACGCTGCTGAACGACGAATGGTGCCGCTTCCTGAAAGACAACCATTTCCTGGTAGGGATCTCCATCGACGGCCCGCAGGAGTATCACGATGAATACCGGCGCAACAAACAGGGGCTCCCCTCTTTCCACAAAGTAATGAAAGGGATTGAACTGCTGAAGAAGTACCAGGTGGAATACAACGCGATGGCCGTGGTAAACGATTACAACGTAGAAGATCCCCTGGCGTTCTACCACTTTTTCAAAGAGATCGAATGTCATTATATCCAATTCGCCCCGATTGTGGAACGGCTGCATACGCATGCCGACGGGAGGCAGCTCGCCACCCCTTCCCAACCGGACAGCGAGGTCAGGCTGGCGCCTTTCTCCGTGGATGCCGGCCAATGGGGCGACTTCCTGTGCACCCTGTTCGACGAATGGCTGAAAGAAGATGTAGGCACCTATTATATCCAATTGTTCGACGCCACACTCGCCAACTGGGTAGGCGAACAGCCCGGCGTTTGTACGCTTGCCCGCCATTGCGGCCATGCTGGTGTGATGGAGTTCAATGGCGACGTATATGCCTGCGACCATTTTGTGTTCCCCGAATATAAGCTGGGGAATATCCATACGCAGACGCTGACCGGGATGATGTACAGTGAGCGCCAACTGCGATTCGGATCCGACAAACAGGATAAGCTGCCCGCATCCTGCAAAGCCTGCGAGTACCTGTTTGCCTGCAACGGCGAATGTCCCAAGAACCGCTTCCTGCATACGGCCGACGGTGAACCGGGTGTAAACTATCTATGCAAAGGGTATAAACAGTTCTTCGAACATGTGGCTCCCTATATGGACTTTATGAAAAAAGAACTGCTGGCACAACGCCCGCCTGCCAATGTGATGGCGTGGGCGAAGTCAGGCAGATAAACACAATCGTCAATTCTTTGATTATTTATGAAATACAACAGACGTGATTTTATTAAAACAGGAGGTATGGTTATGCTTGGCTCGATAGCGGCTCCTTCTCTGCTGGGAAGTTGTGCCGACGGTAAGATTGATCAGGCTACCGGTATCTTGTTCGCCCTGAACCATTTCGGGGTGAGCGAAAGCAATCTGAAAAAAGTGCTGGAAGCAGCGCTGGAAAAGGGTGGCGATTATGCCGACCTATTCTTCGAACATTCGTATCGTAACAACATCGGCCTGCAAGACGGAGCGGTGAACCGCGCTTCCTCGAACATCGACTTTGGTGTAGGCGTACGTGTTTTATCCGGCGACCAGACCGGTTATGCGTATGTGGAAAATGTGTCGCTGGAAGAGATGCTGAAAGCAGCCCGCACGGCTGCCCGTATCGCGTCGGGCACATCGGCCGTACACACACCGGTTGACCTGACCGAAGAGGTGATCCAACACAACTACTACGGCATCTCCACGCCATGGGATGAGTTCGCCATCAAAGAAAAGATGCCGTACCTGCAACAACTGAACGACAAGATATTCGCCCTCGACAACCGGGTGAATAAGGTGATGGCATCGATGAACGATGCCACGTCGCATATCTTCTTCTGCAACTCCGAAGGGTTGATGTATTACGACTATCGCCCGATGATCGCGCTCAGCGCCACCTGCATCATGCAGGATAACGGGAAGATAGAAAACTCGTACTCCGCCCGTTCCTACCGGATGGGAGCTGAGTTCCTGACAGAGGATGTGATCAATACGCTGGCCAAAGAGGCGGTGGATAAAACGGCGATCCTGTTCCAGGCCATCAAACCCAAAGGCGGTGAAATGCCGGTGGTGATGGGTGCCGGTGGATCGGGTATCCTGCTGCACGAGGCGATCGGGCATGCGTTTGAAGCCGACTTCAACCGGAAGAACACCTCTATCTTCTCCGACCAGTTGAACAAGAAGATCTGCAACGAGCATATCAATGTGGTGGACGACGGAACCATTCCGTTCAACCGCGGCTCGGTGAATATCGACGATGAAGGGGTGTATGGACAGAAAACGTATATCGTGAAAGAAGGGGTGCTGACCAGTTACCTGCACGACCGCATCAGCGCCAAACATTACGGTATCCCGTCCACTGGCAACGGACGCCGCGAATCGTTCCGCATGATGCCGATCCCGCGCATGCGTTCCACCTATATGGAAGCCGGTAATGTATCGGAAGAAGAAATGATCTCCACCGTGAAGAAAGGGATTTATGCCGCCAACTTCACGAACGGGCAGGTACAGATCGGCGCCGGCGACTTCACCTTCTTTGTGAAAGACGGTTACCTGATCGAAAACGGGAAACTGACCCAGCCGATCAAAGACGTGAATATCATCGGTAACGGCCCGAAAGCGCTGGCCGATATCACCATGGTAGGGAATAATTATAAGATGGACAACGGCACCTGGACCTGCGGCAAAGACGGACAGAGTTGTCCGGTGACCTGCGGCATGCCGTCGGCTTTAGTGAGTAAACTTACAGTAGGAGGAGAAAGTTGATATGATAACGAACGAAAACAAAAAACTGGCCCAATGGGCGATGGATTATGCATTGAAGAACGGATGCCAGTCATCCCGCATCAATCTGTATGCCGGTTCGAACACCTCGTTCGAGATCCGCGACATGAAAATAGACCGCCTGCAGCAAGCATCCGAAAACGGATTGAGCATCCAACTGTACGTGGACGGTCGGTACGGCTCCTACTCCACCAACCGGCTGGATAAGAAAGAACTGGAGAAATTCATCAAAGAAGGCATCGATACCACCCGCTACCTGGCGGAAGACAAGGCGCGTACACTGCCCGATCCTTCGCTCTACTACAAAGGCGGCGGCGCGGACCTGCAACTGAACGATCCCGCCTTCGACAAGGTACAGCCCGACGATAAGGTGAAGATCGCCATGGAAACATGCGGGGAGATCATGGGGAAGAACGAACGGCTGATCTCAGCCAACTCCTCTTTCAACGACGGACGGGAAGCACGGTATATGATTGCCAGCAACGGGTTCGAAGGCGAATCCATGGGGACATACTACAGTATTTCCGCCAGCGCCAGCATCAAAGGGGATGGCGAAGCGCGCCCGGAATCGTACTGGTATGATTCGGCCATGTATTATGATACGCTGATCAAGACGGGTATCGGTGGGAAAGCCCTCGACCGCGCCCTGCGCAAACTGGGGCAAAAGAAGGTGGCATCGGGTAAATACCAGATGATCCTGGACAATATGAACAGTACCCGGTTGTTGTCGCCCGTTATCGGCGCATTGTACGGAGCGAATATCCAGCAGAACAACTCGTTCCTGTTGAACAAACTGGACCAGCAGGTGCTCGGCGCCAACATCACCCTGATGGATGACCCGCATATCGTGAAGGCACAGGGCGCACGCTATTTCGACGGCGAAGGCGTTGCGACCAGAAAGATGCCTGTCTTTGAGAACGGGGTATTGAAAACCTATTTCTTCGATATCTATTCAGCCAATAAGATGGGTGTTTCTCCCACCATCTCCGGACCTTCCATCCTGACCATGCAGATGGGCAACAAAGATACGGAAGGACTGGTCGCTTCGGTGGACAAAGGGATCCTGGTTACGGGATTCAACGGCGGCAACAGCAACAGCACAACAGGTGATTTCTCGTTCGGCGTGGAAGGGTTCCTGATCGAAAAGGGCAAGCTGACACAACCGATCTCCGAGATGAATATTACCGGCAACCTGCTCACGTTGTGGAACAACCTGGTGGAAGCCGGCAACGATCCGCGCCTCTCTTCCAGTTGGCGCATTCCTTCGTTGCTGTTTGATGGAGTGGATTTCAGCGGGCTGTAATAGCAACAGGGAACAGCAGATTCGTCTATTATCGCACGCAGATGACGCAGATGAACGCAGATATATTAATAAAGTCTGCGTTTATCTGCGTTTTCTGCGTCATCTGCGTACGGTAATACGGATCTGTACGCGAAATTATCTCCCTGCATACGGTATTTGTCTAAATAAACGTGTAACTTTGTTTTCCATAAACAAAACAAAAATTTACTACGTACAATGGGTGGTTTTTTCGGAACTATTTCTACATCGGCCTGTGCTACCGATCTTTTCTATGGCACTGATTACAACTCACATTTAGGAACACGCAGGGGGGGGATGGCAACCCTGCATAAGGGCGTGTTCAACCGTTCAATCCATAATCTCGAAAACTCGTATTTCCGTACCCGTTTTGAAAGGGAACTGTCGAAATTCGAAGGGAACTCCGGCATCGGGATCATCAGCGATACGGATCCGCAACCGATCTTTATGAATTCACACCTGGGTAAGTTCGCGATCGTTACCGTTGCCAAAGTGAATAACCTGAATGAACTGGAGTCCGAACTGCTCGCGCAGGGAAGCAATTTCACCGAGCTCAGCTCCGGGGAAACCAACCAGACCGAACTGATCGCCCTCCTGATCGTACAGGGTAAAACATTCGTGGAAGGCATCGAAAATGTGTATAATAAAATCAAAGGATCCTGTTCCCTGCTCCTGCTTACCGAAGAAGGGATCATCGCCGCCCGTGACAAGTATGGCCGTACGCCGGTCATGATCGGCAAAAAAGAAGGCGCGTATGCCGTATCCAGCGAACCGTGCAGCTTCCCGAACCTGGACTATGAACTGGATTATAATGTCGGCCCCGGGGAGATCATGTTGTTGACAGCGGAGACAATCACCCGGCTGCGGGCGCCGAACAACAAAATGCAGGTATGCTCCTTCCTGTGGGTATATTACGGCTATCCGGTGTCCGACTACGAAGGAGTGAATGTGGATGCCGTGCGTTACGCCAGCGGATTAGCCATGGCGAAGAAAGACGATGTGGAAGCCGACTATGTGGCTGCCATCCCCGATTCGGGTATCGGCATGGGGTTGGGGTATGCCGAAGGAAAAGGGATCCCCTACCGTCGCGCGATCATTAAATACACGCCTACCTGGCCACGCAGTTTCACACCCGCCAATCAGGATGTGCGTAAGCTGGTAGCCAAAATGAAACTCATCCCCAACCGCCACCTGCTGCGGGAGAAACGGGTGATCTTCTGCGACGACTCGATTGTACGCGGCACACAGTTGCACGACAACGTCAGTATCCTGTACGGCTATGGCGCCAAAGAAGTACACATGCGCCTGGGGTGTCCGCCGATCCTGCATGCCTGTCCTTTTCTCGGTTTCTCGAACTCGCGTTCTCCGCTCGAACTGATCGCCCGGCAGTTTGTGAAAGAACTGGAGGGTGACGACACCAAGAACCTGGACAAATACGCGCAGACCGATTCACCCGAATACACGAAGATGGTGGATTGCATCCGCCGCCAACTGAATATCACCACCCTCCGGTTTAATACGGTGGAAGACCTGATCTCTTCCATCGGCCTCCCTCAGGAATGTGTATGTACACATTGTTACAATGGAACCAGTTACTTTTAATGGATATACCTTATGCAACTGACGGAACGGTTTTTACATTATGTCACCTTCGATACCCGGTCGAGTGAAGAGACGGGTACGACACCCAGCACACCCGGCCAGCGTATGTTCGCCCTCGAGCTGGTAAAAGAACTACAGGCGATCGGCCTGGAAGACATCACGTTGGACGACAACTCCTACCTGATGGCCACTCTCCCTGCCAATACGGAGAAGAAAGTGCCGGTGATCGGTTTTATCGCCCACCTGGATACCAGCCCGGACATGTCGGGCAAGGATGTGAAACCGCGCATCGTACATTACCAGGGAGGCGATATCGTGTTGTCGGAAGCCGACAACATCCGGCTTTCCCCCACCATGTTTCCCGAACTGGTGGATTACGAAGGACAAGACCTCATCGTGACCGACGGGCATACACTCCTCGGCGCCGACGATAAAGGGGGCGTGGCGGCAATCATTTCCGCCATGCAATACCTGAAGGAACACCCGGAGATCAAACACGGCAAGATCCGTATCGCCTTTACCCCCGATGAGGAAATTGGACAGGGCGCCGATCATTTCGACGTGGCGGCCTTCGGGTGCGAATGGGCCTATACCATCGATGGCGGGCAGATGGGCGAGCTGGAGTATGAAAACTTCAACGCGGCGGCGGCGAAGATCCACTTCAAAGGGCTGAACGTCCATCCGGGAACAGCGAAGAACAAGATGGTGAACGCCTCCCTGCTGGCCATGGAATTTGCTTCGTGGCTGCCGGCATCCGACCGCCCGGAAACGACGGAAGGGTATGAGGGATTCTACCACCTCACCGGCATGAGCGGGACGGTGGAAGAAGCGACGCTCTCCTACATCATCCGCGACCATTCGCGCACGCTCTTCCAGGAAAAGAAGAACTACATACAAACGCTCGTGCATCGCCTGAACGCGAAGTATCCGAACAGTACCACCCTGGATATACGCGACCAGTACTACAACATGCGCGAAGTGGTGGAACCGAAAAAGCATATCACCCAACTGGCCTTTGAAGCCATGACATCCGTGGGTGTGCATCCGATCGTGAAGCCGATCCGCGGCGGGACGGACGGCGCACGCCTCTCGTTCATGGGACTCCCCTGTCCGAATATCTTCGCAGGCGGGCTGAACTTCCACGGACGGTATGAATTCCTGCCCGTACATTCCCTGCTGAAAAGCATGGAAACGATTATCCGGATTACAGAATTAGTAACAATCAAATCATAACAGTAAAACTATACAACATGAAGACAACTCCATTTACCGACGTACATATCGCGTTAGGTGCCAAGATGCATGAATTTGCCGGTTTTAATATGCCGATCGAATACAGCGGAATCATTGACGAACACCTGACGGTGGTGAACGGCGTCGGTGTATTCGACGTATCCCACATGGGTGAGTTCTGGGTGAAAGGGCCAAACGCATTGCCTTACCTGCAATCCATCACCTCCAATGATGTGGCGCAACTGGCGGTTGGCAAAATCCAGTATTCCTGCTTCCCGAACGAGAACGGCGGCATTGTGGACGACCTGCTGGTGTATCGTTATGAAGACGAGAAGTACCTGTTGGTGGTCAATGCCGGCAACCTGGCCAAAGACTGGGACTGGTGTGTTTCACACAACACGTTCGGTGCTGAACTTGAAAACGCATCCGACCATATCGGACAGTTGGCGATTCAGGGACCGAAAGCACAGGAAATATTGCAACGCCTGACAGAGGTGGACTTATCGACCGTTCCCTATTATACGTTCGTGACCGGTGCGTTTGCCGGATGCCCGAACGTGATCATCTCGAACACCGGCTATACCGGATGTGGCGGTTTTGAGTTATACTTTTACCTGAGCGATGCCATGACAATCTGGAATGCCATCTTTGAAAGCGGACAACCGGAAGGGATCAAGCCTATCGGTCTGGGCGCCCGTGACACCCTTCGCCTGGAAGCCGGGTTCTGCCTGTATGGCAACGACCTGGACGACGAGACTTCTCCCATTGAAGCAGGCTTGGGATGGATCACCAAATTTACGGAGGGAAAGAACTTCACGAACCGCGCCGAACTGGAACGCCAGAAGAAAGAAGGCGTCGCCCGTAAGCTGGCCGCGTTCGTCCTCCAGGAAAAAGGGATTCCCCGCCATGGATATGATATCGTGGATGGCGAAGGGAATAAGATCGGGGTCGTCACATCAGGAACCATGTCGCCCTTCCTCAAGGTGGGTATCGGCATGGGTTATCTGCAACCGGCCTATACTGCTGTCGGATCCGGAATCTATATCCAGGTGCGTAACAAAAACCTGAAGGCCGAAGTGGTAAAAACTCCTTTCCGCAAGAAATAAGCCCTGCATATAAAGGCTATTTCGCTGGAAACGCACAAAAAAAAGGAGCTGTCTCGGGTTTTGAGACAGCTCCTTTTTTTATCGGTTGTATCAACCTTTATTTATTCATGATCGCTTCAATTTCTTCAAACTCCTTACCCATATTCAGGTTGTAGTAAATACCACGTAAGGCGATCAGGATTTCTCTTTCATCCGGTTTCGACTGACGGGCTTTTTCGAAATAAGGCAATGCTTTCTTGAACAGATCTCTTGCTTTCGCAATTTCTTCGTTGTATTGCTTGTTATCACTCAACGCATTGGCTTCTGCCTGTTTGTTTACTCCCTGGTTGTAATAAACACGACCGAGGTTGGACAGTGCGTCGGTGTAGTTCGGATCAATATCCAATGCTTTCTGGAAATATTTTTCCGCATTCACGGGGTCGCTCTTACCTGTTTCATAGACGCGTCCCATTACATCATACAACTGGGCATTGTTCGGGTCGGCGGCAATCGCTTTGTTCAGATAACCGATGGCTTCGTCGTTGCGGTTAGAATAGATGTAGTTGTTGATCAGCGTCAGCAGGTAATAAGATTCTGTCGGGAATTTAGTCATCCCTTCCAGCAGGGTCTTTTCCAAATTGACGGTATCTTCTGCCGTTTTGTATTCTTCACACAGGTACTGATACACGTCGTTGGTTCTGTAATCGTACTGTTTGGCGCGTTCCAAAGAAGCGACAGCCAGTTTGGAATCTTCCATCAGCGTAGCGGCCATGGCGGCATAGAACTGAACCATCATGAAGTTTGAGTCCCGGGCAGCCACCTGCTCGCCTTTGAACATGGGCAGATCCGAAATGGTCAGGTATTGGTCGAACGCATCATACGCTTTCTTATATTCTCTGGCATCGAAGTAATACGCGCCAGCGTTGATATAATAGATATGGTCGGCCGAAAGGATACTCTTGATATCTTTCGTGTACTTCGGTTTCACCTTGCCTTTTTCATCCGGTAGCTGATCCAGTTCATACGATTTCGTGAAATAAGGAAGAATACCCATTAACGCCTGGTACATGACCGGTTCATTCGGTTGTTGTCCCAGAATCTGTTTGGTTCTTTCCGTACTAAACTGTTGGTCTTCAATGAAACCGGCAACAAACCAGGTCTGCGCCATATCCTTTGTTTCAGGATCCTGCAACGCACCTTTGATCAGTGCTCTTGCCTCGTCGTATGCCTTATCTCCCTTGGCCAGATTCTGTGCCTGGCTAACCGCTTTCTTCTGAGCGAAAGAGGCAGATGCGGCAATGCATAATGCTACTACTAATAATACTCGTTTCATGCAAATTCTAATTTGTGATTAATATTTAAACGTTCTTCTTCATAATTCTTCCTGTGTATCAGGATCCGTTGTGTCCGGTTCCTCTTCCTCATCTTCATCCGGAGCGAAGGCAAAAGTTCCATCCATCAGGGGCACCTCATGGGTGGCATGCTCCTGCATCGCTTCCCGTTCGGCTTTCTCTTCGGCTTCCTTCTCTTCGGCCTCCGACAGGACTTTGCATACCGAAGCGATCTCGTCGTTCCGTTTTTCCAGGTTGATCAGGCGAACCCCTTGCGTAGCACGTCCGATCACATTGATCGCATCCACCTTCATACGGATGGCGATACCCGACTTATTGATGATCATCAGGTCGTTATCATCCGTCACGGTCTTGATAGCCACCAGCTTCCCGGTCTTCTCGGTGATGTTGATGGTTTTTACCCCCTTCCCGCCACGGTTGGTGATCCGGTAGTCGTCTATATGCGTACGCTTGCCATATCCCTGTTCGGATACCACCAGTACGCTTTCGGCTTCCTTATCTTTGATGCAGATCATACCCACTACTTCATCCACGCCATCTTCATCGAGTGTCATACCGATCACACCCGAGGTGGTACGTCCCATTACGCGTACCTTACTTTCATGGAAACGGATGGCACGACCGTTGCGGTTGGCGATGATCACCTCATTGTCGCCATTGGTCATCTTCACCTGGATCAGACCGTCGTCTTCACGCAGGACGATGGCGTTCACCCCGTTCTGGCGCGGACGCGAATATGCTTCCAGCAATGTTTTCTTAATGATCCCCTTCTTCGTACAGAACAAGAGGTAATGCGAATTGATGAATGCGGCATCCGACGTCAGTTTCTTCACGCGGATAAAGGCCTGTATCTTATCGTCCGGCTCGATATTGAGCAGGTTCTGGATAGCGCGCCCTTTGGCATTCTTCGCCCCTTCCGGTATTTCAAACACACGCAGCCAGTAGCATTTCCCTTTCGCCGTGAATATCAGCAGGAAGGCATGCATGGATGCCGGGTAAATATATTCCACGAAATCCTCATCCCGGGTCTCCGATCCCCTGGCGCCTACACCACCACGTCCTTGCGCGCGGAACTCGGTAAGCGGCGTACGTTTGATGTATCCCATGTGTGAGATGGTGATAATCATTTCGTCGTCGGCATAAAAGTCTTCCGGGTTCAGCTCTTCCGATGCATAGACGATATCTGTTTTCCGGACATCGCCATACTTGTCTTTGATCTCGGTCAGTTCGTCTTTGATCACTGTCATCAGCAGCTCTTCATTTTCCAGAACCTCTTTCAAATAGGCGATCAGTTTTTCGATTTCTTCAAATTCGGCACGCAGCTTGTTTTGTTCGAGTCCCGTCAACTGGCGGAGACGCATCTCAACGATGGCGCGCGCCTGTATTTCCGACAGGGAGAACCGTTCCTGCAATTGCTCGATGGCTTCCTGTGGATTGCGGGAGGCTTTGATGATGGCGATCACCTCGTCGATATTATCGGAAGCAATGATCAGTCCTTCCAGGATATGGGCGCGTTCTTCCGCCTTCCGCAGGTCGTAACGCGTACGGCGCATGACTACATCTTTCCGGTGATCCACGAAGTATTTAATCAGCTGGTAGAGGTTCAGTTGTTGCGGGCGTCCGTTCACCAGCGCGATATTGTTCACGCTGAACGACGACTGCAGGGCGGTCAGCTTATACAGTTTATTCAATACCACATTGGCATTGGCGTCGCGTTTCACGTCCACCACGATACGCATCCCGCGGCGGTCGGACTCATCGTTCACGTTCGATACGCCTTCAAGCCGTTTCTCGTTGACCAGGTCGGCGATATGTTTGATCAGTTCCGCTTTATTAACCAAATAAGGTATTTCCGAGATCACGATCTTCTCGTGGTGGTTTTCCACTTCGATCTCTGCTTTACCACGCAGGATGACCCGTCCGCGTCCCGTCTCAAACGCTTCCCGTACGCCGGCATAGCCATAGATCGTAGCACCGGTGGGGAAGTCGGGGGCTTTCACATATTCGATCAATCCGTCCACACCGATCTCGCCACGGGTATCGATATAAGCCACGCAGGCGTCGATCACTTCCGACATATTGTGGGGCGGCATATTGGTGGCCATACCGACGGCAATACCCGAGGTGCCGTTGATCAGCAGGTTCGGGATACGCGTGGGTAATACGGTCGGTTCTTTCAGGGTATCATCGAAGTTCAACTGGAAATCAACCGTTTCTTTGTCGATATCCTGCAACATCTCTTCAGCCAGCTTGCTTAGCCGGGCTTCCGTATAACGCATGGCGGCAGGGCTGTCGCCATCCACCGATCCGAAGTTACCCTGCCCGTCAACCAACGGATAGCGTAACGACCAGGTCTGCGCCATACGAACCATCGCGAAATACACCGACGAGTCGCCGTGGGGATGGTACTTACCTAATACCTCTCCCACAATTCTGGCAGATTTCTTATAAGGTTTATCGGAGGTATTCCCCAGTTCGTTCATCCCGAACAGCACACGGCGGTGAACAGGTTTGAAACCATCCCGTACATCAGGGAGGGCACGAGATACGATTACGGACATTGAATAATCAATGTACGCCGACTTCATTTCTTCCTCGATGTTTATCTTTATAATTCTGTCTTGCTCAATCATTTAACCTTTTATTAATTACACACTTTTCCTCATCACTGAAAAACCGCACTAAGGTAAGGGTTTTCTACTTATCACGAAAGGATTTGAGGCTAAAAATTTCTTCACAGCCCTTTTCAAACCTAAAAAGCAAACAATGGCATAGATTTTGATGTTAAGATCATAGAGTTTACTACATTTGCATAGCCATACACATATAAAATGATATGAAATACAATTATTCGAAGAAGTTGATGGAAGTGGTCGGTTACGGACGGGAAGAAGCCGCGCGCCTGCAAAACAACTTTGTAGGTCCCGAACACTTGTTACTGGGGATGATTCGGGATAACGACAACAAAGCCATCCAGATACTGCGGGACTTTAACGTCTTTCTGCCAGACCTGAAAAGTGCCATTGAGAAAGGATTACGCCCTCCGATCGACAACGAGGAGTTCCTGCAACAGGAGATCGCCATCAGTAAATTAACCGAACGTATCCTGCGTATCAGCATGCTGGAAGCGCGGATGTTCAAGAGTGAAGAAACAGATACCGAGCACGTGCTGCTGGCCATGCTGAAAGAAGATACCAACAGTGTACATATGGAACTGTCCGGATACCATATCGACTACCGGATGGCTTACAACTACCTGGTAAGCGATACCGGACTGAAGCAACTGGAAGAAGAAGAAAACGGCATCACCGACGGTTATACCGACGACGATGATGAAGAAGACGACAACTTCTCCTCCCGCAAAGACAATCCCCGCTCCGGACAACAGAGTACCGGCCAGCCAAAGTCACCCAACGACACGCCCGTGCTCGATAACTTCGGCACCGACATGACGCGGGCAGCCGCCGAAAACCGCCTCGACCCCATCGTCGGACGGGAGAAAGAGATCGAACGCCTCGCCCAGATACTCAGCCGCCGCAAGAAAAACAACCCCGTCCTTATCGGTGAGCCTGGTGTAGGTAAATCGGCGATCGTGGAAGGGCTCGCCCTGCGCATCACCCAGCGCAAAGTATCCCGTATCCTGTTCGACAAACGGGTAATCAGCCTCGATATGGCTTCTATCGTAGCGGGCACCAAATACCGCGGACAGTTTGAAGAACGTATCAAAGCCATCCTGAACGAACTATCCAAAAATCCGAATATCATCCTGTTTATCGACGAGATCCATACCATTGTAGGAGCCGGTTCCGCCTCGGGATCGATGGATGCCGCCAATATGTTGAAGCCGGCGCTGGCACGGGGAGAGATCCAATGCATCGGCGCCACCACCCTCGACGAGTACCGGAAGAATATCGAGAAAGACGGCGCCCTCGAACGCCGTTTCCAGAAAGTAATCGTCGATCCCACCACCGCCGAAGAAACGATGCAGATACTCCGGAACATCAAACCTCGGTACGAGGAGCACCATAACGTGACTTACACCGATAAAGCGCTCGAAGCCTGTGTAAAGCTGACAGAACGGTATATAAGCGACCGCAACTTCCCGGACAAGGCCATCGACGCCCTCGACGAAGCCGGCTCACGCGTACATATATCCAACATCATCGTCCCCAAAAGCATCGAAGAGCTCGAAGCCAAAATAGAAGGCACCAAGACGGATAAGCTCGCGGCCGTCAAATCACAGAACTTCGAACTGGCCGCCAGTTTCCGAGATAAAGAACGGCAATTCCTGTTGCAGCTTGAAGCCGCCAAGACCAAATGGGAACAGGAACTGCAGGAACAACGTGAAACGGTGGACGAAGAAAAGGTGGCCGAAGTGGTTGCCATGATGTCAGGAGTACCCGTGCAACGTATCGCCACCACCGAAAATGTCCGCCTGCTCGAAATGGGCGACCTGCTCAAGACCAAAGTGATCGGACAGGACGAAGCCGTGGGGAAAATCGTCAAAGCCATCCAACGTAACCGGGTAGGGTTGAAAGATCCGAATAAGCCCATCGGCACCTTCATGTTCCTCGGTCCTACAGGGGTAGGTAAAACGTACCTGGCCAAGAAACTGGCCGAATACCTCTTTGATTCGGCCGACGCGTTAGTGCGTATCGACATGAGTGAGTACCTTGAAAAGTTTGCCGTATCCCGCCTGATCGGAGCGCCTCCGGGATATGTAGGGTATGAAGAAGGCGGACAACTCACCGAAAAGGTACGCCGCAAACCCTATTCCGTAGTCTTGCTCGACGAGATCGAGAAAGCCCACCCGGACGTATTCAACATCCTCCTGCAAGTATTGGATGAAGGACGGCTGACAGATAGTCTCGGTCGCCGGATCGATTTCAAGAACACCATCCTGATCATGACCTCGAATATCGGTACCCGCCAGTTGAAAGACTTCGGACGAGGCGTGGGATTCAGCACCCCCTCCGCCACGGAGACCGACAAAGATTTCTCCCGCAGCGTGATCCAGAAAGCGCTCAACAAAGCCTTCGCACCGGAGTTCCTGAACCGTGTGGACGATATCATCATGTTCGACCAGCTCGACAAGGTGGCAATCCATAAGATCATCGACATCGAACTGAAAGGATTCTACCAGCGTGTGGCTACACTGGGTTATGAGCTGCTGATCACGGATGAAGCCAAAGACTTCATCGCCTCCAAAGGCTACGATGTGCAGTTCGGCGCCCGCCCGTTGAAGCGCGCCATCCAGAAGTACCTGGAAGACGAACTGGCTGAAATGATCATCCGCGCCTCCGTTGGAGAAGGCGACCAGATCATCGTCGGCTTCAATCCGGACGAACAAAAGATCACTACTGAAGTAGTCAAAAAGCAACCGGCGGAATAAGATCACCGTAATACATGCTAATAACAAGGAGCTGTCTCAAAAATAGAGGCAGCTCTTTTTCTATTAACGCAATTTGAAGGCAAAAACAATCATAGGTGGATGTTCAAACATCTACCTATGTTTGTTTGAACATCCACCTATGTTTGTTGAAACGTTCACCTATGGAAGATTTCAACACCTATGACCCTCTTTATCAGCGCTTAAGAATTCGCACTGAACACACCCGGGAGTTGCGCTGACAACTCTCAGGCGTTTTTCCAACAACCGGATGTTGATAAATCTTCATCTACATCTCGTGTCAACAACGTCTGGATGTTGTTCAACCTACATCCAGACGTTGACAGCACAACATCCAGATGCAGATTGAGATTCTGACAACGTTTTTGCCCCGGCAAATGGCGGTAGCCAGCCAGTGGAAGGAAGTGTGGAAGGAAACGCCCAAAAATGAGGCTCCTTCCACAATAAGTCGCTGATTATCATAGGGAGTGGAAGCAGTGGAAGGAAAAAAGGCAAATCCCCTGTAGTATATGATGGCTCATTTGCCGGATCTTTTACATCCTCACGCCAATGCCTTTAGTAATTCCGGGACTAAGGCTGCCACATTATTTTCATCCTGGGCCGTGAAGAGATGACCATCCACCATCACTTTCGCATCCGTTCCGATACAACCCTGCACGTACGGTTTCACATACGGATGTAATGCTACCTGTTTCCCGGCTCCGGCTCCAGCCATACCAAACAGCCAGCCCCCGCCACAATGGCCAACCAATATCTTTCCTTTCTCGTCGAAAGTCTTTATAACAGCCAACATGTCCAGGTTATATGGTTTATCCGTATTTTCCATATAGGTTGGAATCGCATCCCCACAAGCAAACACTAACGCGTCATACTCTTCCTCATGTCCTTTCAGATGGGCCACTACATCGTCTGTCTGCAGGGCTATTCCCGAGTTGGTTTTAACATGAATAGTTTCCGCCACTGCATAGGTCTTATATGCAATTCCATTCTCATAAAACGCTTCCAGATACTGGAACAAGCCGGCGCCATTTACCGGGTTAACCACTAAAACTGCCACTTTCTTTGCCATAACTTTAGATTTTAATTGTTACTCAATCGTTACTTATCATAACTTTATTACCTTTGGGCAGTAAAAATAAAGTACTTCATTCAGTTATGCAAGAACTAACACCCTGGTAATGAAGTTACAAAAAAGTTAGTAATGCTGATTAACAACTCCATAATATAAGAAAAAAATGAAAACTTTTTTTAGTGTCGGCATATGCCCCATCCGGGATATTATCAGTCGCCTGGGTGATAAATGGTCGTTGCTCGTCATCACCACGCTAAGCGCCAACGGTGTGATGCGTTTCAGTGATATCCAGAAATCCATTGGGGATATATCGTCACGCATGCTGGCGGTTACCTTAAAATCGTTGGAAGCAGACGGGCTGATCAGCCGTAAGGTATATCCCGTGGTTCCCCCCAAGGTAGAATATACGCTAACGGATTCCGGATACAGTCTCCTGCCACACCTCAACAGCCTGGTGGGTTGGGCGCTGGATAATATGCAGCAAATTATGCATACGAGGCACACTGGTAAGGAATAGCAAGGGCTGACAACGCCTCGCTATCACTTTTCATCCACGGCATAGACCCCTTCACGGGGAAGCGGTTTGTCGAGGTTGGCGATGCCCAGGGCGACGAGGGCAGTCACCGTAGCCGTCTGCTCCTGGTATTCGGGGATATTCTTGGTATAGAGGTCGCGTTCCGTATGCCAGATCTCCCCATAATTAAAATCATATCCCTTGAAATCTTCCTGGATGAAGCTGATGATAGGTACGCCCTGCATGGCAAAAACGGTACCGTCGTGGCCGCCCGGCGCCTTCGGTTTATTGGCCGGCGCCGTCATCTGCCGCACTTCAAACGGATAATCGGGACGTATCCGGCGAACAGGTTCGCAAATCTTTACCATCTCTTTATACCAGCTTTGCGGCACGGAGATACCTGTCGGAGGCAGCGGACCGCCGTCGCGGTTAAACACATTCACGATCTTCGGCATTTTCGACGCATTGGCTTTCACCCACGCCTGGGCGCCCAGCAGTCCAAACTCTTCGGCCGCAAAACCGATGAAGAGGATCGTACGTTTGGGTTTGGCTCCCGACAGGGCGATCATCCGGGCAGCTTCCATCATCGGCCCGATGCCGGTGCCGCAGTCGATACCTCCCGTAGCCACATCATAGGCATCAAGGTGTCCGCTGATGATCACATATTCGTCCGGATATTTGCTTCCTTTGATCGAAGCCACTACGCTGTGGTATTTCACCGGCCCGAGGCGGAAATGGTTACGGATATCGAATTCCAGCAGGAACTCACGCCGTTCTTTCACCATTTGTTCGACGACGGCAAACTGATGTTCATCCAGTTTGATATCCGGTTGTTCGGGCAGGTTGTCGAACGTAGCGCCGGGCATGTGGTCGAGCATATTCCGGTCGTACAAGGCACGGATGGGTACCGTGGACGACTGGATGAAACCCAACGCACCCGCCTCACACATTTCCCGGTAAAACAAGGCCGTAAATTCACGGTAAGGCTTCAACGGTTCCTGCGCGCCGCCGCTGTTATTGCGGCGGGAGATCTCCCGGTTTTCAGCCGTCAACCGAACGTTTTCCGTTTTGATCGCGCCCCGTATGGAATCGGCTTTCGCCGTACGGTCGATCGGGAAACCGGTGCTCTGCCCGTAGAGCAACACCCATGCACCTTTCAGCTTTCCTTTGATCCGGTTGAACTCATCCTGCGTACGCGGTTCCATCACGACATGACCCCGTTGCAGCCCTTTCGTACCCGAGGTATAAGACGGGGTGGCGAAATGCAGGATCATCCCGTTATCACTCAGCATCCGTCCGAACCACGGACCGCGGTTAAAGCCCATCGGCACGCTGCCGGCTTCCTGAAGCTCTACCTCCAGTCCCCAGCTTTTAAACTCACGCACCATCCATTCGGCCGCGTTCTCATAGGCGTTGGAGCCCACCAGGCGCCCGCCGAAACGGTTCGTCAGGATGTCGAGGTGGTGCATGGTACGGTTATCGGTCTGCCCGATCTCAATGATTTTGTTGACTGCCGCATCCTGCGCGGCCACATTCGAAAAGAACAGGCAGGCTAACACCATGCCGGTACAAACAGTGCGTTTCATGAATCCGTCTAATTAGAATTGAATAAAGATAATGACTACTCCAATCACAAAAACACAAATGTAAATGTTTATACTGAATTAATTCCCTATTTTTGTGACAGAATCAAGTCATAATCGTAATGATCTTCTATTTTTCGGGTACAGGCAATTCACTGTGGGTGGCCAAACAGTTGGGGGAGGCCTTTCAGGAGCCATTGATTTCTGTGGCGGACGAACTGAAGCAGGATAAAAAAGAATACAGATACACCTTGCGGAAAGGCGAACACGTATTTTTCGTCTTCCCTGTCCATTCCTGGGGTCCGGCGCTGCTGATCCGGCGGTTCATCGCCCGCCTTACCCTCGAAGGCTACGCAGGCCATCCGATCTATTCCGTATGCACCTGCGGGGATGAATGCGGCTATACGGACCGGATCATGTACAGGCTCCTGTTCAAACGCAACCTGCTGCTGAGTGCCGGTTATTCGGTACAGATGCCAAACAACTATATCCTGATGGATTTCGACCTGTTCGATGTGGATCCTAAGCCGATGGAAGAAGAGAAATTGGCAAATGCCGCCGGAAGGATAGCCTCCATCACGGAAGCGATCCGCCGCTCGCAGGAAGACCCGCTATATACCACCGGTCCGATGCCCTTCGTCAAAAGCCGGCTCATCTATCCGTTGTTTGCTGCCTTCGCCCACCGTACCTCATTCGTCGCGATGGATGTCTGTACCTCCTGCGGGCTTTGCCAACGTGTCTGTCCGACCCATACCATCACCATGGAAGACGGGCGTCCGGTATGGGGCAAGACCTGCGTGCAATGTACGGCCTGTATCCACCGTTGCCCGGTGCGCGCCATCGAATACGGCAGTTTCACCTGGAAGAAAGGACGCTATCATCATCCTCAATTATAATCTTATAAAGCTATGAAGTTACAGTATTTTTTTGCGCTTTGCATGGCCGTAGCCACCTTGGCCGGCTGTCAGGAAAAACCGAAAGGTTATGTGATCAACGGGGTTGTCAACGACCAGAAAGAAGGAATGGTTTATCTGAAATCATTCCGGAACAAAATGTTCTTTACGGTTGACTCTGCACAATTGGCCGATGGCAAATTCACATTCACCGGCAAGGTGGACCAGCCCTTGCTCTACGGTTTGGCTACCGATGGGATGAGCTATCCCAAGCCCTTTTTTGTAGAGAACAAAACGATGGACATCGCCCTGAATGCGCAGGACGACCTGTTTACCGTCAGTAATTCACCCATCAACGACCTCTTCCTCAAATACGCGGAGAAGGTACATGAGCCGGGATTCAGCATCACGGATTTCGTAGCATCCCATACCAACTCCCCCGTGGCAGCCTTCTACCTGTACCGGTATTTCACCTACCAGCTTCCGTTGGAAGAACTGAAGGCCGTACGCGCCCATTTGGCGCAGGAACTGAACAACTGCCCGTATGTGGTGGATCTGGATGCAATCATCCAACGGCTTGAAAACGTGGAGATCGGCCAAACGGCGCCCGGTTTCAGCCTGCCCGATACGGCCGGTGTGGCGGTATCCCTGCAAGACTTCCGCGGTAAATACGTGCTGTTGGATTTCTGGGCTTCCTGGTGTCCGCCCTGCCGGAAAGAAAACCCGAACGTGGTGAAGCTGTTCAACGAATATAAGGATAAGAACTTCACCATCATCGGTATCTCATTGGATTATAACCGCGACAACTGGCTGAAAGGGATTGCCGACGACCACCTGGCCTGGACACATGTATCCGACCTCAAATACTGGGATTCGGAAATACCCGCCCTGTATGGCGTACGTGGTATCCCATCGAATATGCTGCTGGATCCCAACGGCGTGATCCTCGCCAAAAATGTAATGGGCGAAGACCTTGCCAATGCACTGAAAACACACATCAAATGAAGTATTTACTGATAGCGGCGTGTGGCCTGATGCTGTTTATTACCGGTTGCAAGCAAGGGAAAGACCCGTTTGGAACGGCTGTCCGTGCGTCGGTGGAACGGCAGATGAAACAGTATCCCCTGTCCACCCTGAAAGACCTGTATAAGAATTTCTTCCAGGACAGGTACGGACCCGGTCATCTTGTCGGCGACACGGCGGCGGCCGGGAGTTATCTCAGGCGGGAGCTCGGCTCTTATGCTACGATCCGGGGTGAGACAGCCGAACCGCTCGGATGGGAAGGCCATTACCTCCGCGTCAACCTGTCGGTGATCAAAGAAGGGAAGGTGCCCTACCCTGTCTTCTTCGACGCCTTCGTGCGCAGCGTCAACAGTATCCGACCCATGCCGGTATCCGAATGGGCGGACGAGTGGAACCGGATCGAAGCCATCATCTCCTCCATACAACCGGCGCTGCCGGGATATGCCACTGACAAGGCGGAGATCACCGACCGGCTGAACCGCGGCGAGTATGTAGGCCATCACAGCGAAGCCTTCGAGAAAGCGTATGAGCCGCACTACCGGATCATCAGCCGTGATATCTACGAGAAAGAAATTTTACCGCTGTTAGATTGAGTGACCAAATAGGAAAGAACAATGACAAACGTGTTGTTAAACGAACATATTTTACAAACCCGGACACGTCTCCGGGAAGCGATGAAACAGGCAGGCGCCGACGGTTGCCTGCTGAGTGTGGATGTCAACCTGATATACATGACGGGCGATCTGTTCAACGGCTACTACTACCTGCCGCTGGAAGGTGATCCCTGCCTGTTTGTCAAACGGCCGAACACCCTGAGCGGGGAACGGATTGCCGCGATCCGCAAACCGGAACAAATGGCGGAGCTGTTCCCGGAATATAGCCTCCCCATGCCAAAGAAACTGTTGATGGAAGCCGAGGAGCTGACCTATACCGATTATCTTCGCCTCCAAGCCGTATTCCAACCGGCGGAAACAGTCAACGCCACACCCCTGTTGCGTACCCTCCGTAGCGTGAAGACGGATTGGGAGATATCCCGCTTCCACCAATCCGCCAGGCAACATGCGCTGACCTATGCCGAGGTGCGCGGCTGCTTTCGTCCCGGCATGACGGATATGGCCTTCCAGGCGGAGATCGAACGGCGGATGCGCCTGAACGGATCGATGGGGCTTTTCCGTACCTTCGGTGCGAACATGGATATCTATATGGGCAGCCTGCTGGCGGGGGAGAATGCGGAAACGCCTTCTCCTTTCGACTTCGCCCTGGGCGGAGGAGGCGTGGAATCGCTGCCGATCGGGGCAAACGGCACGCGGCTGACAGAAGGGACTGCCGTGATGGTAGATATGGCAGGCAATTATACGCCGTATATGACGGATATGACACGTGTCTTTGCCGTGGGGCAACTGCCGGAGATGGCCTGCCGGGCGCATCAGGTAGCGCTCTCCATCCAGCACACCATCGAACAATCGGCACGCCCCGGCATTCCCTGTGCGGAATTGTATAACACCGCCCTTTCCATCGCGCAAGAAGAAGGACTGGGTGATTACTTCATGGGAACCAAGCAACAGGCGGGATTCGTAGGTCATGGCATCGGCCTGCAAATCAATGAGCTGCCGGTACTGGCGCCCCGTTCGAAAGAGATACTGGCGCCCCGCATGGTGTTCGCCCTCGAACCCAAGTTCGTTATTCCCGGAACGGGCGCCGTTGGGATAGAGAACAGCTACCTGGTAACCGATACCGGGGTGGAAAAGCTGACGATCTTCCCGGAAGAGATTATTCAATTACTATAAATACAATGTATCATGAAAAAAAGTCTGTGTTTTCTGCTCTTGATGGCAGCGTTTATCCTGCCTGGCTATGCTGCCGATGTACAAAATGTGAAACCGGTGAAGAACCTGATCGTGATGATCCCTGATGGTACTTCACTGCCTGTCGTGTCCATCTCACGCTGGTTGCAATGGTATTCGAATCCGGGTAAGCCCGATCTGAATATCGACCCGTACCTGTGCGGAACGGTATCGACCTTCTCGTCGAACGCTCCTATCGGCGACTCTGCTCCCACTACGTCCTGTTATATGACGGGACATCCCAGCCGTACGGGGTATGTATCCACCTATCCGGTGGCTGATGGAAACAACGATATCTTCCCGCGCGATCCGGCACGTGCCTACCAACCGCTGGTGACCGTGCTCGAAGCAGCTAAAATGACGCAGGGAAAGGCTACCGGACTGGTGTTCACCTGCGAATTTCCGCACGCTACTCCCGCCGATTGCTCCGCACATAGCTACAACCGCGGCAAATATGAATGGATCGCACCGCAGATGGCGCACAACGACCTGGATGTGGTAATCGGTGGTGGTGTATCCCTGTTGCCGGCATCCGACGAAGCGTACCTGAAAGCCAATGGCTACGGCGTATATAAAAACGACCTGAAAGGGATGCGCGCCGAGCAGGGCAACAAAATGTGGGCGTTGTACGGCGACAAGGAAATGGCGTATGACATCGACCGCAACCCGAACGAACAACCGTCGATCGAAGAGATGACCCGCCTGGCTATCAGCAAACTGTCGAAAGATCCGGAAGGATTCTTCCTGATGGTGGAAGGCAGCAAAGTGGACTGGGCCGCCCACGGAAACGATCCGGTAGGGATTACCTCGGATTTCCTCGCATTCGACCGCGCCTGTGGCGCCGCGTTGGAATTTGCCCGCCAGAACGGTGAGACGGTGGTGGTGATCCTGCCCGACCACGGCAACAGCGGTATCAGCCTGGGACGGAGGGATTGTGCCGGTTACGACAAGCTGACCAAAGACCAACTCTTCCATAGCCTCTCCCAAATCAAACTCACGGCTGAAGGTTTTGCGAAGAAAGTAAACAGCGAGCCCAATTCGGCTGTACAGAACATCTTCCGTACCTATGGCGGTTTCGAACTGACACCGGCGGAACTGAACGCCCTGAACCATTGCAAGGATTATAAGAACAGTCCGGTTCCGGCAGATCAACGTTCGTCGGAAGGCATCGAGCCTTCGTTGTACAGCGGCTCCCTTACCTCATTCATGGCTAAGCTGATCACGGCTAAAACATGTATCGGCTTTACCACCGGCGGACATACCGGCGAGGAAGTATTCCTGGCTGCCTATCATCCGCAGGGAACCCGCCCGGTTGGAAACCTTACGAACGTGGAACTCAACCATTACCTCTGCGCCGCACTGGGTTTACCCGTCGGCCTGGATGAGTTGAGCAACCAGGTGTTTGCCCGCCACACGGACGTGTTCAAGGATTATAGCTGCGAGATCGTGCAACCGGCCGACAGCAAGAGCATGCCTACCCTGGTGGTAAAGAATAAAAAGAACAAAAACAAACAGTTGACCATCACCCCGTTCTCCAACATCGTGAAGGCGGGACGTAAAGCCAACGAAGAGATCCGCCTGAACTCTGTCGTAGTCTATGTGGATCAGAACCAAACCTTCTACCTGCCGACAAGCCTGGCGGCATACCTGAACTGATCCGGATGAAACGGGTATAAAAATGATCCTGATGATCGTTTTCAATGATCATCAGGATCATTTTCACCGGACAGAGGCGACTTATTCGAGCATCATTTTCAACAGGAACAGGGCGCCTATAATATACAATGGTAGAGAGACCTCTTTTACCTTGCCGGTCAGCAACTTCATACAGATATATCCAAGGATGCCAAACACGATCCCCTGGGAAATACTAAACGCGAAGGGCATCATGATGATAGTGAGGAATGCCGGCAGAGATTCGGTCCAATCATCAAAATTGACATTCACGATAGACGTAAGCATCAGCAGCCCTACAATGATCAAAGCCGGCGCCGTGGCCTGCGCGGGAACGATCAGAAACAAGGGAGAAAAAAACAGGGCGACAGCAAACAGCAGGGCAGTACCGACCGATGCCAGACCCGTTCGTCCACCGGCAGCCACTCCCGAAGCGCTTTCCACATACACCGTCATCGTGCTGACACCCAAGATGGCGCCCAACGTACTACCCAGTGCGTCCGACAACAACGCCTTCCGGATCTGGGGAAAATTGCCGTCCTTATCCATCAGTCCGGCTTTCATCGCCACCCCCAGCAAGGTACCTAATGAGTCGAAGAGGTTAACCATCACCAGGGTAAAAACGACGATGAGCATATCCATACTCAGTATATGATCCCATTCAAATTGAGCGAATACCGGAGCAATCCCCGGCGGGACAGCAACCACTTCATTCTGAGGGAAAGACGTGATGCCGAGGGCTACCGCCACGCCGGTGGACACCAGCATACCGATCAGCATCGCACCGGGCACATTCTTCGCCATCAGGGCGCAGATCAGGAAGAGTCCCAGCAAGGCTACCCACACCCCTTTATCGCCCATATCTCCCAAGCCCACCATCGTATGCGGATTGGCGGTGATGATCCCCGCCAGTTGCAAGCCGATCAGGGTAATATATAAACCGATCCCGACAGGTATCGCGTGTTTCAGTACAGACGGGATACTGTTGACGATGATCTCGCGTACATTAAACAACGTAAGCAGGATAAAAACCAGCCCTCCTAAAAAGACCGCCGTCAGGGCGAATTGCCAGGAGTAACCCATCGTCTGCACGATAGTCACCACAAAAAAACTGTTCAGCCCCAGCCCTGGCGCCTGTGCCACCGGGATATTGGCCAGGAAAGCCAGCAGCAGGGTTCCGGCGATACACGCCAACGCCGTAGCCGTGAACAAAGCGGCTTTGTCCATACCCGTCTCCCCCATCATATTGGGAATAACCACCAGCACGTACGACATGGTCAGGAAGGTAACCAGTCCGGCGATCAGTTCTTTCCGCACCGTCGTCCGGTGCGCCTGCAATTTAAATAGTCTTTCCAGCATAACTGTATGTTTTTATTCAAAGAAGCCGGATACCATCCAGTACCCGGCTTCTCACCTGCAAATATACATGAATAATTAATCACTAATCATTCATCATTCGTTATTATTTTAATTGATTGATCACTTCCTGGTTTACCTTACGGACAGCGGCTTCGTTGATCTTGATCTGTTTGCGGTCGTACGTCATCAGGCCGTTTACTTCACCTTCCACGTCGGTAGTCTGGGTATAGACAGCGGCGGAGAAGCCACGATCCACCATGCCTTTCAGTTCGTTGGCATACTTGACGTATTCGGCCGTCACCTCGTCGCTGTTCTTAAACTGGACATATCCCCAGTTGCGGTCGGGCTGCCACAGGTGTCCCTGCAACGGAAGGCCGATACCGCCATATTCACCCAACACATTCACCCGCAAGGCGTCGAAGAGGAACATATTCGGACCCGGGTAGTTATGCAGGTCGAGGATATCACCTGTCGCACGATGGTTACCGCCACTGGCCGGATTGACCAAGCGGGAAGGATCATAGGCTTTTGTCCATTCGGTCACCTTTTCGGTATCAAACTGTCCCCAGGCTTCGTTGAACGGCACCCAGACAACCACAGAGGGATTAGATACACAGAAATCCATGATTTCTTTCCATTCCTGATAGTAGTTGGCTACCGACTCGGCCGTACGTTTTTTATCTGTCCCGCCGTTATACACATGCGGAGCCCATTGGTTGCCCATATCGCCACTCGGCATATCCTGCCATACGAGGATCCCTTCCTTGTCGCAATGATAATACCAGCGTGCCGGTTCCACTTTCACATGCTTGCGGATCATGTTGAATCCCCATGCCTTTGTTTTTACGATATCATATAGCAACGCTTCATCGGTCGGCGCCGTATATAATCCGTCAGGCCACCATCCCTGATCCAGCGGACCATATTGGAAGAGATTCTTGTTGTTCAGTTGCATGCGCATGATGCCGTTGGCATCTTTCTTCGCGGAGATTTTGCGGAAAGCGGTGTATGATTTAACTTCGTCCACTTTCTTCCCGTTTTGGATCAGCAACACTTTCACGTCGTACAGATAAGGGTTGGATGTATCCCATAAGGTAGGATTCTGAACACCCAGGCGCAGTTCTTTACCCTGGATGCCTTTGGCTGTGGCCAGCACCTTTCCTTTATCCAGCAATTGTACTTCCACGATGCCCCCGCCCATGCAGCAGGCAGATGTACCGACGGTAACAGACAGTGTACCCTTGTCGATATCGGGAATAGACTTGATGGAAGTCACATGCGCCGGAGCGACCGGTTCCAACCATACGGTCTGCCAGATACCTGTCACGGGGGTGTACCAGATACCTTCCGGCTTGGATGTTTGTTTTCCTCTCGGCTGATAGCCTTTTTCACTCGGGTCCCATACGCGTACCACAAGTTTCTGATTGGTTTTCCCTTGCAGGTAAGGGGTAATGTTGAAAGAGAACGGCGTGAAGCCTCCTTTGTGCGAACCGATCAGGATGTCGTTCACAAACACGTCGGCCAACCAGTCAACGGCACCGAAATTCAATACCACATCCTTATCCTTCCAGGACGAGGGAACGGAGAAGGTTGATTTATACCACAGCTCATTGTCGGGGCCTACCAATTTCTGCACACCCGAGAGCGACGATTCCACGGCAAAGGGCACCAGTATCTTTCCATCGAAAGCGGCCGGTTCCATGCCTCCACGGGGTTTGATGGCATATTCCCACTCCCCGTTCAGGTTCAGCCATTCGGCACGTTCCAGCAGGGGACGCGGGTATTCGGGCAATACAGTCTTCGGGTTTATTTGTTCCGCCCATTGGGTTTTAATCTTATCCCCCACAGGCTTCCATTGGGCGGATACAGTTAACGTACAGGCTAATAAGCCGCATACAACCATGTTTCTTCTCATCATTTTATTAATTTAAAAGGTAATTATATAGTTGCTTTTCAAGGTCAAAAATAGAATAAAAAAGGAAACAAATACCCTTTTTCACCTGCTTTTTGAATTATATGTATCCACAATGGTGGCAACAGCCGCGTCGCCCGTCACGTTGACCGACGTACGTAACATATCCAGCGGCCGGTCGATGCCCAATATCAAGGCCAGGCCTTCGGGAGGAATACCCACCGATGTCAGTACCATCGTCAGGATCACATAACTGCCACCGGGAATGGCCGGGGTACCGATAGACGAAAGGATTGTCATGATCAAAACCACGCCCATCTGTCCAATCGTCAGGTCTATCCCCAGCACCTGGGCAATGAACAAGATCGCGATGGCCTGGTAGCAGGACGTGCCATCCATATTGATCGTTGTGCCGACGGGCAGGACAAACGAAGCCACATCGCGCGAAACACCCAGCTTATGCTCCACCGCATCCAGGGTGACGGGCAGGGTGACCGCGCTGCTGCTCGTGGTAAACGCAAACAGTTGGACGGGGAACATGACGCGCACGAAATGACGGATGGGCATCCTTGTGAAGCACCGGATCAATGCCGGGTAAAACAGGTAGGCAACCAGGAACAAGCCCGTCGCCACCGTCAACGCATAGACGGCCAGCGCACCGAATATACTGGCGTCTCCCTGAAAATCGACGATCAGCGCCGCCATCAGCGCCGCCACACCATAGGGAGCCAGCCGGATGATATAGTCCACCATCTTCAGGATAATATCATTCAGCCCATCGATCACTGCGATCACCGGCCGCACTTTTTCCGACGGCAATGTAATGGCCGCCACACCGAAAAAGAGGGCAAAGAAGATCACCTGCAGCATTTTCGAGTTATCCCCGGCGGCATCGACAATATTGGCGGGTACGATATCATTCAGAAATGTCAGGGGGCCTTGGTCGTGCGTTTGTTCGGCCGTCTGTTTCTTCTCCGCAACGATCGAACGGTAGCTTTCTTCCATCTCCGCCACCTGATCCCGGTTTACCAGCGCGCCGGGCCTTACGAGTAAGCCAAGCGCCAGCCCCAGCAGGACGGCTACCGTGGTCGTTCCCAGATAGAACAGAACTGTCTTCCCGCCTATCCGCGAAAAAGTGCTGACATCTTTCAGGCCGGTCACCCCTTTGATGAGGGATGTAAATACCAGGGGGATGGCGATCAGTTGCAATAAGCGGATAAACAACTGCCCCCAGGGACGGATCCAGTGCGTCACCAATACCGTCCCATCCAACCATAACGCCAGCAAACCCATCCCTATACCGGCTATCATCCCGAACAGGATTTGCAGGTAAAGGGGGAACGATTGTTTTTGTTGTCCTTCCATACTAAAACAGTAGTTTATGCAAATATAAAACTATTATAAGAAACTGTTTTGAATTTATTTTCTGATTTTCTCAAGCTTGATCTGACAGAAGGTTATTTGCCGCAAGTTATGGTGTACTTTTATTGGCACACCCTCTTGCTATATATACAGGGGATTTGCCCTTTTTTCCTTCCACTGCTTCCACTCCCTATGATAATCAGCAACTTATTGTGGAAGGACCCTCGTTTTTGGGCGTTTCCTTCCACACGTCCTTCCACTGGCTGGCTACCGCCATTTGCCGGGGGCAAAAACGTTGTCAGTATATCAATCCGCATCTGGATGTTGTGCTGTCAACGTCTGGATGTTGGCTGAACAACATCCAGACGTTGTGGACACGAGATGTAGATGAAGATTTATCAACATCCGGTTGTTGGAAAACTCCG
>JAVBUE010000038.1:0-21458 GCA_031555735.1 Tannerellaceae bacterium | reverse complement strand
TTTTCAGTATCTTCGCAGCATAAGTGGTTAACCAAACAAATAAACAAACAAGTGCGTGCTATGTTAAGACCAATATATACCGGAGTTTTCTCCATTCTTGCACTGCTGGCAGTTATTTCGTGCCAACGAAACCCTGCTTTTTCCGTCTTGCAACGGGCGGAGCAATTAATGCCTGCGCATCCGGACAGCGCGCTTAACCTGCTTGAAGACAGCATCCTACCTTCCACCCTTTCGGGCAAAGCCCGCGCCAACTGGTGCCTGCTGATAACCCAAGCACGGGATAAGAATTGGGTGGAACACACGTCCGATTCGCTGATCCGCATCGCCTGTGCATACTATGAGAACCATCCGGATCCGGAACGGCTGCCAATGGCGTATTTCTATATGGGACGGGTAACGTATGATCTCGGCCATACCCACCAGGCGCAGGAATATTTCCTGAAAGCACTGGAAGCCGGGGAATCATCACGCGATATTCCCCTAAAGGCGCTTATAAATAATCAATTAGGTGAACTATACACCCGGCAACATGTCTATCATTCGGCCATCCCATACCTGGAACAGGCGTTCGAACTCTATAAACAGACAAACGACATCGAAGGCATGTCGTTCGCCAAACGGGATATCGGCCGCATCTATCACCAGTTGGATAGTATTGACGCATCATTTGACGCCTATCAGGAAGCGCTGGAATATGTTCATCCCAATAGCAGGCAATCGGTATTGAGCGAATTAGGAGATATCTATGCCCTTAAAAAAAAATTCAAACAAGCTCTTGCCTGCCTGCATGAATCCCTGCAATTAGTGGAATCGACAGAAGAACCTACCACGCTTTATCTGACACTCGGCGATGTATTCCGGCAAATGGGAGAAAACGATTCCGCGCGCTACTATTTATATAAATGTATAGATAGCCGGAATCCGGATACCCGGGCCGGAAGCTATTATCACCTTTACCACCTGAGCCTGGACGAACAAGACTGGGCTGCCTACGCGCGGATGCAACAGAAGTATGAGGAACTGAGTGATTCTATTCTGCATCACATGGAAACGGATCAGATTCTGGCAGCCAATGAACTTTACCATTATAAGCAAGCCGAAAGCTATAAACTGAAAAATACGACCAACGAACGAAACGCCTTTCTATTAACACTAATTCTTTTGCTTGTACTGGTTGGGTTGGTTGGCTTGTATTTTTATTTCCGGAAATGGAAAAAACAAAAAGAACTGCAATACAAATTGCAGGCTGATCTTCTCCATAAAAACGAACGTATAATCGCCGATTTGAAGACAAAACAGGCTGATGCCTCAAAGACACCGGAGCAAAAAAATGCGATCAGAGAAGAAATGGAACGCCTGGAAGCAGAAAACAAACAAGTATTGCAGGAAAATAAAACAATGAGATTGTCCCTTATTGCAAGTTTTAAAGCTTCATCGTTATACGAAAACCTCACTTTGATTCAAGACAAACAAAAGATTTGGGGAGAAACGGACCGGCTTATACTACGAAAATGGGTAGATGAAACGCATCCCTATTTTAACCGGGAAATGGAGAAGCGCTGCCCCACACTAAGCGACGAGATGAAAACAATCGCCTGCCTGATCTGGCTTGGCTATAGTTCAAAATCCATCAAAACGCTATACCAGGTAACCTCGAAAACAGTCTCGGAGTGGAAAAGAGAGTTGCACCTTCGCCTCACAAGAACAAATGATACGGCCAAAGGAGTGGACGAACTGGTTCGTTCTTTTTAAGGATTAAGACAAAATCATTCACGATTTTCACATTTTTACACGAAAAATATGTTGGGTTAAAACAAAGTTAAAACATATATTTGGCGAATAGCTTTTTACCCTCTTACTTTGCATTCATGTTAATGCTCAAAAATAACCCATTATGAAACACCTCAAAATTATTGCCTTGTACATTTTTGCCGGCATCGTATTCTCTTTACAGTTGTATGCAAGTCTAATTCCCATTGATGGTAAATGGGATGGTAAAGGCAAACGTACTCTCCTCCCTGCACCGCCGGAAGCCTCGATCAACGATACTACATTATCTATTCATTTCCTTTCCGCCATTTCTGGCCTCCAGGTGTATGTAATGGATGAAAATGGAGAGATCGTGTATCAAACTGTCATTTCCTCATCAGTTAGTAATTACACCTGCGACTTGGACTGGGAAGCCATACCCGGCACTTACCAGTTGCTCCTACAACACGCATCCTATGGATACGTAGGAGGTAGCTTTACTGTAGAATAGATGTTTTGCATATAGTATGAATAGTAGCTTTGAACAGCAAGCAGTCACAAAGGCAGAGCCTGTTTCGCCTTTGTGTTGCTTGCCAATCAGGAAACAAAATGAAATCAGTTAACCTATCCATATTGTTATGCGTGCTTTGCCTTGCTTCCTGCCGGAACGGGAAAGACAACAAAGCGGAAATCACCCGGCTCGTTGCCGAATGGCAGGGGAAGGAGATACTGTTTCCGCCGAATCCGGTCTTTACTCTGTATGGAAAAGATACGGTGGATTGGGAGGTTCCGCAAACGGATTTTAAGATATTGGTATATGTAGACTCCATTGGCTGTACCAGTTGCAAGCTACAGTTGCCAAAGTGGGGAAAGTGGATTAAAGAAATGGACTCAATTGCGCCGGGCAGGGTCTCGTTTCTCGTCTTCTTCCAGTCGAAAGACATAAAAGAAATCCGGTATATATTGCGGCGTGATAAGTTTAACTTCCCAGTATGCGTGGACATAGAAGATGAACTGGACAGAAAGAACCATTTTCCATCCAATGGGAACTTCCAAACCTTCCTGTTGGATCGGACAAACAAGGTGGTGGTTATAGGTAATCCCATCCATAACATCGCCATTAAAGAATTGTACATCAAGCAAATTACCAGGGGAGGAAGCCCTGTGGGGAACAGTATGCAAACAACAGCTTCGGTCAGTGAACCGGAAATCAACCTCGGAATCTTTCCTGTTTCAACAACCAAACGGGCTGTGTTTACACTCGTGAATACCGGCGACCAGCCCTTGGTCATACTCGATACGTCAACTACCTGTGGATGTGCAGCCGTCAGTTTCGATAAAGAACCGGCCTCACCAGGCTCATCCGTAAAGGTAACTATTGACATGACACCCAAGGCGACCGGTTTCTTTGATGAAACCATCACCGTAAAATGCAACACAGAAAAACAAATGAAACTGAAGATAAGAGGACAAGCCAACTGAAATAAGGAAAGGGAGATGCTCTGTGCCCTTCAAACTCAAAGCAATCTCCCCTGGTTTGTCCCACCAGTACTAACAATTAGAAAAGGAGGCGACAGGAAGCAAAGGTAACAAAAAAATAAAATCAAAAAACCCGGCTACTTATTTACGATTTTACCACTATATTTTAGTTTTTATGAAAATTAAAAACAACATCCGTAAAGGCAATGAATAACTTCAAAAAAGAAAATAATGAAAAAAGTATCCTTCCTTCTGTTTTGTGTATCGCTATTTTCCTGTGCCGACAAGGAAAGTACGGAAACTTACACGTTGACTGCAGAAACAGTAACAGCCGAATTGCCTTTTATGCGCTTTCCACAGCGGATAGGGCTTACCGGTTCACATCTGGTCATGCTCGACCTGGCGGCAGATAGTTGCTTCTATCATGTGGTAAGTTATCCGGATTTTAACCCTGAATATTCGCTGGGGAAAAGAGGAGAGAGCCCGAATGAAATCGTCCTCCCTACTCCGTTCCGGCTGAGAGGGGATGAGCTGCTTATCATGGATGGGGCACGTTCCATCCTCTTCAAGGTAAATTTGGCAACGTATGCCGGACAAGGATTAACGCATGCAATCCATTTAAACAACCAGGCAAGTTCGATCGACTACGTGTGCATGAATGATACCACTTTCTTCATCGGCGATATGAACGGGCAATACCGTTTATTGCTTGTCACTCCCTCCATTCGGAAAGGACTTTATAGCCTCCCGGAAGAATTAACGGATGAAGACAACAAAGGGGGATTCTTGTGGCGAAGCTATATGGATATCCACCACGAATTAAAGAAGATAGCAATGGTGACGCAATTTGGAGATGTGTTGGAAATCTATGACATCGCCGGTAATACAACCCAACGGATCATTGGGGAAGGAGGAGTGCCAGCGTCGTCAACCCGGCAGAAGAAAGGCTACTTCGATGTGAAATGGTGTGACAACAAGATTTTCGCATTGTGTTCCGACTGGAAAAAGGAAACGGGAAATGAACCCGCTTCTCCCGAAAAAAGGATTAGCGGCGGAAATATTATCCAGGTATTCGACCAGGAGGGGAACAAAGAGGAAATGTATGTACTGGACACCTACCTCGAAGGATTCACAATCGACAAAAAGGGAAGCCTGATCATTGGGATAACTTCCAACAGCGATCATCCGGTGTGTTTGTTCCGATTGCCGGCAAAATGAAACCAACCACTCTGCAAAAAGACCATCGAACCAGGAATAATTCGGGTTTATAACAAGTTTATTAGTAATAAAGTTATTACTAATCGGGTAATTACTTATTTTTGCATCAAATAGTAGTTGGGTTATGGAAAACAAGCCTTTTATCTTTGGAGTGGCAACGTCAGGTGATCATTTCACAGACCGGAAGAAGGAGACGGCACGTCTGTTGTCTAACTTTCAGCATGGTGTCAATACTGTGCTGATCTCACCCCGCCGCTGGGGAAAAACATCGCTGGTGCAGAAGGTCTGTCGCCTGGCTCAATCCGATAAGCTGAAGATCGTCTATTTAGATATCTTTTCGTGCCGCAGTGATGGGGAGTTCTATCATGCATTTGCGGCTGCCGTGCTTAAACAGACATCATCAAAATGGGACGAATGGGTAGAGAACGCAAAATTGTTCCTCTCACGTATCAGCCCCAGGATTTCATTTGGCCCTGACCCAATGACGGATTTCTCCCTCTCGCTGGAACTGAATCCCAAAAGTGATGATATGGACGAAATTCTTCAATTACCCGAAAAGATAGCACAGAAAAAGGGGATCAACATCGTAGTGTGCATCGACGAATTCCAGCAGATAGCAGAATTTAAAGATTCGAAGACATTTCAAAAACGTTTGCGTGCGGTATGGCAGCTGCAGCAGTCGGTATCCTATTGCCTGTTCGGCAGCAAGAAACATTTGATGAACGAACTCTTTGAGAAGAAAAGCCTGCCGTTCTATAAATTTGGCGATGCTGTCTATCTGCCTAAGATTAGCACCTCCGATTGGGTAGAATATATCTGTGGCCGTTTCGAAGCAACGGGCAAACAGATTGCAAAAGAACTGGCCGAAAAGATCTGCCGGACAGTGGACAACCATTCGTCGTATGTACAACAATTAGCTTGGTTGGTGTGGATTCAGACGAAGGAAGTGGCTGCCGATCAGCATTTCGAAGATGCCTGTCAGGATATTGTCGATCAGAATACCCCTTTGTTTGAGAAACAAACAGAAAGCCTGACCACCTATCAGATGAACTTCCTGCGCGCTATTGTCAACGGCGTTCATAAAGAGTTTACTACGCAAGAGGTGCTGCAGAAGTATCAACTCGGTTCCTCGGCGAATGTCTCCATCGTTAAGCATGCGCTTATCAAGAAGGAATTGATTGAGATCGAGAAACAGCAGGTTATCATTCCCGATCCTGTGATGAGGATTTGGTTGAAGAAGGAATTTGAACAATAAGATAGGGAAGGTAAAGATGTGACTTGTCCTCCGGTATATAGTTGACCGCCACTCTGCAAAAAAACCATAAAAACAAACGATTTTCAAGAAAGGAGGATAAAAATTATCTTTTTATGATTCCTTCGTAACAAAATTCTCTTACATTTGCGAGAACCGGAAACGATTCCATAAAAGAAACCTGAAATTAGACACTATATGAAGTATTACCTGTTTACGCTTTTGATCCTGGCAGGCATGACGACAGCCTGCACCGGAAGCAAAAACCCTTCCGCAACGGAAGAAGGGAACGTGGAAACCGTCCTGCCCGACGAAGCCAACGAGGTGACGATCATGAACCTGCATGCTTCCGACTTCAATCACGAACTGATCAGTAACGGGAAATTGTCTGCCCGCCGCTCTGTGGATATCCGCTTCGAGTCGGCAGAGCCGATCGCGGCTATCCACGTCAGGAACGGCGACCGGGTGACGAAAGGGCAGAAACTGGCGGAGCTATCCCCTTTCCGGCTTGCCAACAAGACAGCGCAGGCCAAAGACGCCCTCGAACGCGCCCGGCTGGAGCTGCAGGATGTACTGATCGGACAGGGCTATCTGCTGGAAGATTCAGCCAAGGTCCCCCCCGCCACCATGCAACTGGTACGCGTGAAGAGCGGATACGACCAGGCCGAGGCGCAGTATCGCCTCGCCTTGTATGAACAGGAACGGGCGGCGCTTACCGCACCTTTCGACGGGATCGTGGCCAACCTCTTTGCCAAGCCATTCAATACAGCCTCCACGTCCGAGGTGTTCTGTACCGTTATCGACCCGGCGAGCCTCGAAGCCGCCTTCACCGTGCTGGAGAGCGAACTGCCGCTGATCAAGAACGGCGACCGCGTACAGGTAAGCCCCTTCGCCGCCGCCGACCTGCATACCGAAGGACGTATCACGGAGATCAACCCCCTGGTGGACGCCAACGGGATGGTACAGGTAAAAGCCGCCGTAACAGGCAAAAGCAACCTGTTCGAGGGAATGAATGTACGCGTGAGCGTACAACGCGCGCTGGGCAAACAACTGGTAATCCCCAAAAGCGCGCTGGTACTCCGCTCGGGCAAACAGGTGGTGTTCACGCTGGTGGACAACAAAGCCTACTGGAACTATGTACGCACGGGACTGGAGAACGCCGGCTACTTTACCATTGAGGAAGGATTGAAGGAGGGAGATATCGTCATCACCGGCGGAAATATCAACCTCGCACACGAATCGCCGGTGGTAATCACGTCCGGCAATGATTAAATTCCTCTTACAACGTCCGATCGCCGTGCTGATGGCCTTCACGGCGTGCTTCATCATCGGGTTGGTGACGTATTTCACCATTCCGGTCTCCCTCCTGCCCGATATCGCCATCCCGGAAATCACCGTACAGGTGTCGGGGAAGAACACCTCGGCGCGCGAGCTGGAGAATACCGTGATCAAGCCCATCCGCCAGCAACTGATGCAGGTAGCCCGCCTGCGCGATATCCAGAGCGAAACACGCGACGGGGCGGGCATCATCCGCCTGAACTTCGACTTCGGCACGAACACCGACCTCGCCTTTATCGAAGTGAACGAGAAGATCGACGTGGCGATGAACTACCTCCCCCGTGAGATCGAACGTCCGCGGGTGGTGAAAGCCAGCGCTACCGACATCCCCGTGTTCTGCCTCAACCTCACCCTCAAGAGCGATACCAAAGGGGAGAAAGAGAACGAAACGGGATTCCTGGATCTCTGCCAGTTTGCCGAGACAGTGATCAAACGGCGCATCGAACAGCTCCCCGAAGTGGCGATGGTGGATATCACCGGGATGGTCAGCCGGCAGTTGCAGATCGTGCCCGACATGAACGGGCTGGAGATGGCCGGCATCACCCTCGACGACCTGGAAACCGCCCTTACCTCGAACAACATCGAGCCGGGCAGCATGATGGTGCGCGACGGATACTACGAATACAACATCAAATTCTCCACCCTCCTCCGTACGGAAGAAGATGTGGAAAACATCTATATCCGGAAGAACGACCGCATCTTCCAGCTCAAAGACCTCGCCGCCATCTCCGAGGTGGCGGAGAAAGAGAGCGGGCTGGCCATGACCAACGGCAAACGCGCCGTCACCCTCTCCATCATCAAACAGGCCGACGAGAACATGGACAAGATGAAGGTGGCGCTGGAAGAAGTGACCGGGTATTTCCAAACGATCTACCCCGACATCGAATTTACCATCACCCGCGACCAGACCGAACTGCTCAGCTATACCATCACCAACCTGAAGCAGAACCTGCTGCTGGCATTCATCTTCATCTTTATCGTGGCGATCTTCTTCCTGGGCGACGTGAAAAGCCCGGCGGTGATCGCGATCAGTATGATCTCCAGCCTCGTGGTATGTTTCTTTTTCTTCTACCTGTTCCGGATGTCGCTGAATGTGATCTCCCTGTCCGGGCTGATCCTGGCGCTGGGGATGATGATCGACAGCTCGATCATCGTGACCGAGAACATCACCCAATACCGGCTGCGGGGCCATTCGCTGGAAGAGGCGTGTATCCTGGGGACGAACGAGGTGATCACGCCGATGCTCAGCTCCACGCTGACCACCATCGCCGTGTTCGTGCCGCTGGTATTCATGAGCGGGATCGCCGGGGCGATCTTCTTCGACCAGGCTTTCTCGGTGACGATCGGGCTGCTCGTATCCTACATGACGGGGATCATGCTGCTGCCCGTCCTCTTCAAACTGATGTACAGCCTGCCGGAAGGGAAGTTCAGGTGGCTCAACGCCAACTTCAACAACCTGGTCAAGGCCCATACGATGGACCGCTTCTACGATGCCGGCGTGGACTTCGTGTTTCGCCATAAAACAAGCTCCCTCCTCTTCCTGCTGGTATCCCTGCCGATGTGCGTGGCGATGTTTTACGTGATCCCCAAAAGCCGCATGCCGGAGGTGGAACAGAACGAATTGCTGGCGCATATCGAATGGAACGAGAACATCCACCTCGATGAGAACAGGGACCGCATCGCCCGCCTCTTCACCGATGCCGACGAGGCAGGCGCGCAATACACCGCCTATATCGGCCAGCAGCAGTTCATCCTCAAGCGCGACAAGGAACTGTCGGTCTCCGAAGCCGAACTGTATTTCAAGACGGCCACCACCGACGAGATCGCGCCCTTGCAGGAACGGGTCACCCGCTGGCTGCAGGCGCACCATCCGGGAGCCGTCTTCTCGTTCGCCCCGCCGGAAACGGTGTATGAAAAACTGTTCGTCACCGGTGAAGCCGATATCGTGGCCGAGTTTTATTCCCGCAACAAAGCCGAAGCGCCCGACGCTACCCGGCTGCGCGAGATCGAGTCGATGCTGGTGGACGCTTCCGGGGAAAACCCGGTGGGCGTGGCCTTCGACAGCCAGCTCAACATCTCCATCGACCGGCAAAAACTGCTCTTATATAATGTAAGCTACGACGAGGTATATCGGCTGCTCAAGACCGCCTTCAAAGAGAACGAAGTGGCGACGCTCCGTTCCTACCAGCAATACCTGCCCATCGCCATCGCCGGCAAGGAGCAGAGCGTGAGGGAGATCATGGGGCAAACGCTGGTGCGTACAATGGGCGGCGGCGAAAACAAACAGGCACAGTACGTCCCCCTCCAGGCGCTGGTGCGTATCACGCCGGGAGAAGACCTGAAAACAATCACCGCCGGGAAGAACGGCGAGTTCATCCCCTACAGCTTTTACGATATCCGCAGTCCGGAACAGTTGATGGAAAACATCCGCCGGGCGACCGACGAAAGCGGCCTCACCCAGGCTGTCGGATCCAGCCGCGCGTCGCTTTGGGACATGGATTTCAGCGGCAGCTTCTTCTCCAACAAAAAGATGCTGAACGAGCTGGTGGTGATCCTCTTCGTGTCGATCCTGCTGATGTATTTCATCCTGGCGGCGCAGTTCGAGAGTTTCCTCCAACCGCTGATCGTGCTCTTCGAGATTCCGGTCGATGTGGCGTTCGCCCTGCTGGTGCTCTGGCTATGCGGGCATACGCTCAACCTGATGAGCGCCATCGGGATCGTGGTGACCTGCGGGATCATCATCAACGACTCCATCCTCAAGCTCGATGCGATCAATGAGATGCGGAAAGAAGGCACCCCGTTGCTTGAGGCGATCCACGAAGCCGGCAGGAGGCGCTTACGCCCGATCGTGATGACGTCGCTCACGTCGATCTCGGGGATGATGCCGCTGCTGTTCTCATCCGACCTCGGCAGCGAACTGGAGAAGCCACTGGCTATCGGGATGATCGCCGCCATGATTATCGGTACGATCGTCAGCCTCTTCCTGATCCCCCTTGTTTACTGGTACATCTATAGAAAACACGATACGATATGAAACGCGTAAAGATCTTCATACTCCTGCTTGTCCTCGGGGCAGGCGGCCTCCGGGCGCAACAGTTGGTGCTCTCGCTCGAACGGACCATCGAACTGGCGGCCGACAGCTCGCTGGAGTCGTTCCGGAACAAGAACCTCTACCTGGCGGGTTACTGGCAGTACCGCACCTTCCAGGCGGGACGCTTGCCCAGCCTCACGCTGAACATGACACCGGCGCAGTACTACCGCGACATCACCAAGCGGTACGACTCGGAACAGAACATGGACATCTTCCGCGAGCAGCAATCGTTTTACGCCGGCGGCAACCTGCGGGTGAAGCAGAACTTCGACCTGCTGGGAGGTAGCTTCTACCTGGATTCGGACCTGGGGTATATGCGTAACTTCGGGGATAACACCTATAACCAATTCACCACCGTTCCCATACGTGTAGGATACTTTCAGGACCTGCTCGGCTACAACCCGTTCCGCTGGGAACGGAAGATCGAGCCGCTCAAGTATGAAAAGGCCAAGAAAGAACTGCTGTTCAACCTGGAGAAGGTGAGCGAAGAAGCCACCACCTACTTCTTCCAACTGGCGATGGCGCAGGCGGAATACGACCTGGCGAAAGACAACGTCGCCTCCTCCGACACGCTCTACCGCACGGGCGAACAGCGGCATAAGATCGCCGCCATCACGCAGGCCGACCTGCTGACGCTCCGTCTCGATGCGGTGAACGCCCGCAACGCGTTGCAGAATGCCGATATCGCGTTGAAACGCGCCATGTTCGGCCTCGCCTCCTACCTCAACTTCGACAAGAATACGGAGATACGGCTCCAGCTGCCCAGCCGCCCGCGGGATATGGTGATCTCCGTGGACCAGGCGCTGACAGCCGCCCGGGAGAACAACCCGAAGTTCCTCGACCTCCGCCAGCAGGTGCTCGAAGCCGAACAGCAGGTGGACAAGACGCGGAAAGAGTCGCTCTTCAACGCCTCGTTCCAGGCCAGTGTCGGGTTTAACCAGGTGGCCAACAACTTCAATGATGCCTACCGCAACCCGCTGCAACAGGATATCGTATCCATCTCCCTCTCCATCCCGCTCATCGACTGGGGCGTACGCAAAGGGAAGTTCAATGTGGCGAAGAACAACCTCGCCGTCACCCAAATCTCCGTGCGCCAGGATGAGCTGACGGTGGAAGAAGACGTGATCATGACCGTGGGCGACTTCAATATCCAGCAGAACCTGATCGGCAGCGCCGAAGAAGCCCTCGACCTGGCGGTCATGGCATACAGCGAGACCAAGCAGCGGTTCATGATCGGCAAGGCCGACATCAACAGCCTCACCCTCTCGCTCAACCGCCAGCAGGAGGCGCAGCGCAACTATATCTCCGCGCTCCGCAACTACTGGCAGAGCTATTACAAGATACGCAAGCTCACGCTCCATGATTTCGAGAAGGACGTGTCACTCAGCACCCTATTTGATTATTCGCACCATATCCAATGAGATAGATGAGCGCTTCGCCTAAAATATCGTCGTTCAGCATTATCATCAGCTTCCTCTGCGTGGCGCTGGCGGGTCTCGCTTTTATCCCGCTGCTGCCGATCAAGCTGTCGCCGTCGCGCACCCTGCCCCAGTTGTATATCAGCTACAACATGCCGGGCAACTCGGCGCGGGTGATCGAGATGGAGGTTACCTCCCGCCTCGAATCCATGCTGACACGTATCAAGGGGACGAAGAAGATCAGCTCGACCTCCGGCAACGGATGGGGATCCATCACCCTCGAACTGGACAAGCATACCAATATCGACGCCGCCCGCTTCGAAGCCTCCACCATCATCCGGCAGACCTGGCCCAGCCTGCCCGACGGACTGAGTTATCCCATTCTGGAGATGAGCCGGCCGGACGACGAGGAAGAGTCGCGCCCGTTCATGAACTATACCCTGAACGCCGCCGCCACACCCATCTTCATCCAGCGCTATGCCGAAGACCAGATCAAGCCGCGGCTGGCCAGTATCCCGGGGATCTACCGGATCGACGTGAGCGGCGCCACACCGATGGAATGGCGGTTGGAATACGACAGCCGCCAGCTGGTGCTCCTCGGCGTATCGCTCGCCGACATTCAGACGGCCATCTCCCAGTTCTACCACAAGGAATTTCTCGGCATCGCCGACTCCGGAAGCGAGAAGGGCGAATGGATACGCCTGGCGCTGGTACCGGAAACGGAACAGAACGGCTTCGACCCGTCGCTGATCGAAGTGACGGGCAACGACGGCAAACAGATCCGGCTGGACCAACTCCTCAAAGTGACCCGACAGGAAGAAGCGCCCCGCAGCTACTACCGCATCAACGGCCTCAACTCGATCTACCTCACCATCCGGGCGGAGGATATGGCCAACCAGCTCGAACTGGCGCGGAAGGTGAAGGAGGAGATGGAGCATATCCGCGCGATGCTCCCCGCCGGTTATGAGATCCATACGAGCTACGACGCCACGGAATATATCCAGACCGAACTGGACAAGATCTATCTCCGTACGGGGCTGACCGTGCTCATCCTCCTGCTGTTCGTGCTGCTGATCACGCGCAACATCCGCTACCTGTTCCTGATCACCATCAGCATCGCCGTGAACATCGGCATCGCCTTTATCCTGTATTACCTGCTGAAACTGGAGATACAGCTATACTCCCTGGCGGGGATCACGATATCGATCAGCCTGGTGATCGACAACACGATTGTGATGACCGACCATATCCGCAACCGGCACAACCGCAAGGCGTTCCTGGCGATCCTGACGGCCACGGTAACAACCATGGGCGCGCTGGTGATCATCTTCTTCCTGGATGAAAAGATCCGGCTCAACCTGCAGGACTTCGCCGCCGTGGTGATCATCAACCTCGGCATATCGCTGTTCGTGGCGCTGTTCCTCGTGCCGGCATTGATCGAAAAGATGGGGCTGATCCGGCAGCAGAACGGTCACAAACCGGTACGCCCGCCCCGCTATCCCCGCCTGAAACGGTTCATCCGCCGGTTCCCGGTCTGGTTTACGAGGTATTACCAGGCGCAGATCCGTTTCCTCGTACGCTGGCGGGTACCGGCCTGTATCCTGCTGGTGTTGTGCTTCGGCCTGCCGGTATTCATGCTGCCCGACAAGATCGACGTAGAGAAAAAGACGGAAGAGGAGATCGCCGCCGATACCACCTCCACCCGGAAGGAAAAATTGGTCTGGCAGGCCAAGACGCTGTATAATACGGTAGTCACCAGCGATGTCTATAAAGAGGATATCAAGCCGTATCTCGACAAGGGATTGGGCGGCACGCTCCGCCTGTTCGTACAGAAGGTATATGCGGGCAGTTACTTCACGCGCAACGATGAGGTGGTGCTTACCGTTACCGCCTCGATGCCCAACGGGACGACGCTCGACCAGATGAACCACCTCATCAAGCGGATGGAGTCGTACCTCACCTCGTATAAAGAGATCCGGCAGTTCCAGACACGTATCTCCAGCGCCCGCCAGGCAAGCATCTATATTTATTTCACCCGCGAAAGCGAACGGAGCGGATTCCCCTATACGCTGAAGAGCCAAATCATCAGCAAAGCGCTCGAACTCGGGGGCGGAAGCTGGGGCGTATGGGGGTTGCAGGACCAGGGATTCAGCAACGACGTGCGTGAAAACGCCGGATCGTACCGGATCGAGATGTATGGCTACAACTACGACGAACTGTTCGATTGGGCCGAGCAGCTCAGAGCCAGCCTGCTCACCAACCGGCGTATCAAGGAAGTGCTGATCAACTCCGAGTTTTCATGGTTCAAGGACGATTACCAGGAATTCTATTTCGACCTCAACAAAGCGCGCCTGGCACAGGAACAAATCCAGCCCTATGAGCTGTTCGCCTCCCTGCGGCCGGTATTCGGGAAAGATATCGCCACGGGAGCGATCGTGGTGGACAACGAGTCCGAACGCCTGAAGCTCACCTCCCGCCAGTCGCACGAATTCGACATATGGAGCATGCAGTATGTACCCCAGTTCATCAAAGATAAACAGTATAAGCTGACCGAGCTTGCCACCGTGGAAAAAGGACAGATGCCGCAGAAAGTGGGGAAAGAGAACCAGCAATACCGCCTCTGCCTGCAATACGAATACGTAGGCGCCTCCAAGCAGGGCAGCAAAGTACAGGAACGGACGCTGAAAGAGTTCAACGCCCTGCTGCCGATGGGCTACAGCGCGGCGGCGGAAACCTCGTGGTGGTACTGGGGGAAGAAAGAGAATAAGCAGTACCTGCTGCTGGTACTGGTGATCGTGATCATCTTCGTCACCACCAGTATCCTGTTCAACTCGCTGAAGCAGCCGCTGGCGGTGATCTTCGTGATCCCGATCTCGTATATCGGCGTGTTCCTGACGTTCTACTGGTTCAAGCTGAACTTCGACCAGGGAGGGTTCGCATCCTTCGTGCTGCTCTGCGGCGTGACGGTAAACGCGAGCATCTATGTGCTGAACGAATACAATACCTTGCGGGAAAGCCACCCGCGAATGGCTCCCCTCCGCCTCTACCTCAAAGCCTGGAACGCCAAGATCACACCGATCTTCCTGACGGTGGTCTCCACCATCCTCGGCTTCATCCCGTTCATGGTGGGAACAGACAAGGAAGCGTTCTGGTTCCCGCTGGCCGCCGGTACGATCGGCGGACTGAGCATGTCGGTGATCGGCATCTTCTTCTTCCTCCCCATCTTCGCCCTCCGTAAAAAAAGCGTCGTCCCTGCTAAAAAGAAAAAATAAACGGGTATCACCGCATTAAAAAGACCTTCTATTGTCAACATCCGTATCTTCAGTTGACATCATTAGGAAGAAGTCGTGTCTGCGTTAGGATGGTTTAATGTTCCTACCGTGGTGGAAAGAAGAGAGGATACTGATGCCGGTAACAGACGATCCTACTGATGCCGATTCTTCTACCTGATGTTGGCAGTACTACTTACACAAACACATTACACCACACCGCAACAGGAAGCAGGAACCCCAAATCTTCACAGGGTGGCGCATTGTCAAAATCAGGACATCTTTTTTCCGGAAGGGTGTAGGACGACAATAAATTGCTATTGAAAGCGTTAGATACACAGCAGACCTATTATTTTGCGATCGAAATCGTTCAACGAGAACGGCATTTCGGGCTTATCAGGCATCAAGCGGATGGATTAAATCCGGTTTATCCAAAAGAAAATGCGAACCGCCCGCCGCCCAATTGTAAAATAATGTATATTTGCATCAAATTTTGAAAAAAAGACATCGCGATGAAAAGACAATTGCATTTTCTACCAGTAGTATTGCTTGCCGGCATTTGCTTGTGGGCCTGTACTTCTTGCAGCAAGAGTACGGACTTTACCGTAAAGGGAGTTGTTTCCGGCGCCGACGGACAGGTGTTGTACCTGGAAAATGTAGGCGTAATGTCCACAGAGGTACTCGATTCGGCCCGGCTGACGGCCGCCGGTACGTTCAAATTCAAAAAGCATCGCCCCTCATCACCCGAATTTTACCGGCTGCGGCTGAACAACCACAAGATCAATTTCGCTGTGGACTCGACCGAAACGGTGTCGATTACCGCCGATGCCGGTACGTTCTCCACCACCTATACCGTGGAAGGATCGGAGAATAATACCGCCATCAAGACCATCACCCTCGCACAACTGGACGCCTATCAGGCCATCAGCCGGCTGCGCAAGGAATACGAGGGCCGGCAGATCCCCGATACCACCTACGCCCGCCTGGTGAATGAAGCGGTGGATGACTACAAGGAACTGGCACGCAAGTATATCTATGCCGCCCCCATGTCAACGGCTGCTTATTTCGCCCTGTTCCAGCAGATAGACGGGTTGCTGTTTTTCGACCTGTACGACAAGAACGACTCCAAGGCGTTCGGCGCCGTGGCCACCAGCCTGGATCATAACTACCCCGAAAGCACACGGGCGAAACACCTGCACGACCTCACCCTGCAATCGCTGAAAGTGATCCGCGCCCAACGGGAAGTCAACCTGGAAAAGATGAACGTGAAAGAAGTGAACTTCCTCGATATCGAGCTGCCGGACGTAAAAGGCGTCACGGAAAAACTGTCGGATGTGGCCAACGGACATGTGACGCTGATCAACTTCACGGCGTTCCAGACCGAATGGTCGGCCGCGCTGAACCTCGAACTGGGCGACCTCTACACGAAATACACCGGAAACGGCCTGCGGATCTACCAGGTATCGCTCGACTCCGATACGCACCTGTGGCGTAACCGCGCCTCCAACCTGCCCTGGGTCTGCGTGCACGATCCGCAATCGGTCTATTCGCAGATCGCCGCGCTGTATAACGTGAAACAGTTGCCCGCCATCTTCCTCTTAGACAAAAACGGGAATATGGTGAAACGCGTGGAAGACATTGCCCAACTGGAAAAAGAGGTAAAAGCGATTCTTTAGCCGGATTATATGTTGTAAAGCACGCGGATAAACTTGGACATACCGGTTATAAACGCTATATTTGCAACGATATAACATAATGATACATAGGAGTTCCGGCCGGAATGGCCGGGATTCTTTTTTTATTATATGATTAAACTTAGTAAATCAAACAGGAGGATTGAGTGATGGCAGTTAGCTACATGACAGAAGACGGCTACAACAAGATTTTAGCAGAAATAAACTATCTTGAAACAGTCAAACGTCCTGAGATCTCGGCCCTGATAGCCGAAGCGCGGGACAAAGGAGATTTATCCGAAAACGCCGAGTATGATGCCGCCAAAGAAGCACAGGGCCTGATGGAAGGCAAGCTGGCGCAACTGAAGGAATTGATCGCCAACGCACGGCTGATCGACGCCTCGCGCGTACAAACCGAAGAAGTACAGATCCTGAACAAGGTGAAGATCCGGAACACGAAGAACAACGCCGTGATGACCTACACCCTGGTGGCGGAAACGGAAGCCAACCTGAAAGAAGGGAAGATCGCCGTGAGCACCCCGATCGCACAAGGCCTGCTGGGTAAAAAGGTAGGCGATGTGGTGGAGATCAAGGTTCCCTCGGGCATGATGTCGTTCGAGATCCTGGAAATATCCATCTAACACGGGAGGATACACACGATGGCAACGCTATTCAGCCGCATCGCGGCAGGCGAGATACCCTGCTGTAAGATCGCCGAAAACGAAGAGTTCTTCGCCTTCTTAGACATCAACCCGCTGGCTCCGGGGCATACGTTGGTGATCCCCCGGGAAGAAACAGACTACCTTTTCGACCTGGAAGACGGTAAGCTGGGACGGATGATGGTATTCGCCAAACGGGTGGCCGCCGCTATCCGGGAAGCCATCCCCTGCAAACGGGTGGGAGTGGCGGTGATCGGCATGGAAGTGCCGCACGCCCACATCCACCTTGTTCCCCTGAACCGGGAATCAGACATCTATTTCGGGAAAGAAAAATTGACAATAAGTATCGAAGAGCTGAACGAGATAGCCTCCCGAATCAGAAAAGAATATAAATAATGTTAACCGCTAAGGTTGCGTTAAAAAACATTGCGATATTTGTAAAAATATACGTAACCGTATATTTGATTCATTAGTGGTTTTTACTCATAAATTTGTTAACCTTAGAAGAAAGGCCCCTCTGAGACAGAGCGGCCTTCTTTTTTTAAACACACAAAACACACAAAACACATGCTAATTTTTATCCCATTAATGGATCCGGGTAAGCGGAAAGGAGGTATTCCAGCCCCATCCATGCTCATTCAGGAGCGGCAAACCGTAGTTGATACCGATCGCCACCACGCCGATCACGGACACGATCCACAGGATAACCAAAATCCACCGGGCGGTAGCCGACATCGGGTTCCACTTGAACAAGCTTCCGCAGAGGGCATACACCAGTCCGATCACCGGGATACCTACCACGAGGATGCAACAGATACTGCTCACCACCAGCCATCCGCCGGGATAAATAGTCAGGGAATCCCAGTGGGCAAAGGGCATGAAATGGTACAACAACCCGAACCCTCCCCCGAGTAAACCGGCGATCAGCGCAATCAACACCACGAACAAAATGAATAAAATCAACAATAAGGGTGGAAATAATACGATACTGATCAGTATCGCCAATACCTTGATGATGGCGCCGAAGATGGTAACGAACGCATCGCCCAACTTCTGTAGCGTGGTGCGGGGTTTATCCGAATGGATATAATCGTTGACATTGCTGGTGACCTTCTCAAACCCGTCGGTCACCGTTTTGCCGATATTCTCGATCGTCACGCTTTCACCCCGCATCTGTAGTTTCTCGGCGGCGGTATTCGCCATGGGGACTACCAGCCAGAGGATCAGGTAAACCGGTATCGTTACGCCATAGAAGAACATCAACAGGATGAGGGCGATACGGACAGCCGTCGGATCCCATCCCATATAGGCGGCAAAACCACTGGCCACGCCACCGAGTATCCGGTCGTCGGGGTTGCGGAACAGGCGTCTTTTGGTATTGCCGGCCTCCACCTTGGCTTTGTATTCTTCCTTTGCCTCTTCACCGGAAGCGCTTTCACCGAAAATCTCTTCGGGCTTGCCCATCCGTTTGATTACTTCTTCGGCATGTTCGATCGTGATCACGCTGTATCCCAACCGCACTTTTTCGCTGAACAGCTCGGATATGCGGAGTTCGAAATCGTTCATGATCTCATCCGACCCTTCTTCCTTCCGGAAATGGAGCCGGAGGTTGGAGAGGTATTTGTCGAGCAACTGGTATGCATCTTCGTCAATGTGGAAAACTGTGCCTCCCAGATTAACCGTAAGCGTCTTTTTCATTATGATAGGTATTAATTGTTTTTAATGTGGTTGATGGTGTCGTTCAGCTCCTGCCAGGAAGTCTCGAGTTCACTGAGGAACACGGCTCCCATCTCGGTCAGTTCGTAGTACTTCCGGGGCGGACCCTGGGTTGATTCTATCCACTTGTACCCTAACAGCTCACTATTCTTCAAGCGGGTCAACAGAGGATACAAGGTGCCTTCCACTACGATCAGTTGCGCTTCCTGCAATTTCTGGATAATGTCTGATGTATAGGCAGGCTCTTTTTTCAGCAACAAAAGGATACAGTATTCAAGCGTTCCCTTGCGCATTTGTGATTTAACATTCTCTGCATTCATACTTCGTCGTATTTAATGCCACAAATATATGCAATGCCTGTGTACTATGTATAACATGCTACTGTGATTTACACTTATTTAACAAAGAAAGTCCTCTTTCCTGTATTAATTGCACATAATTGTCTTCTTTGTGTAAAAAAAAGGGCTTTTTTAGATTGATCTTACCCGAAAACTATACCTTTGCATCATCTAATATAATAATGTATAGCTATGGCCTACTATCATTTTGCCGAGATGATCCACCGGCAGGCAGAGAAATACGGTACCCGTACCGCATTGAAACAACGAGATAACGCAACCGGTACATGGTCGAATATCTCCTGGAGGGAGTTAAGCGAGCATGTGATGCTCACGGCCAAGGCCATGAACGAGTCGGGCATAGGCGTACAGGAAAACATCGGGGTATATTCCCAGAACATGCCGCAGATGCTTTATACCGATTTCGGCGCGTATGCCAACCGGATCGTACCGGTCCCGATGTATGCCACCAGCTCGCCGGCACAGATTAAGTTCATCATCCACGATGCGCATATCCAAACATTGTTTGTAGGCGAGCAGGTACAGTATAATAACGCGTACATCGTATCGAAGGAATCGGATGTGCTGAAACGGATCATCATCTTCGATCCGGCCGTGATCATGAATCCGGAAGATAAGACCTCCATTTATTTCAACGACTTCATCCGCCTCGGCGACAACACCCTTGCGGAAAGCCGCGTCAAGGTACGGATGAACGAGGCATCGGCCGACGACGTCGCAACCATCATGTACACCTCCGGGACGACGGGCGACTCGAAAGGGGTGGTCCTCCACCATTACAACTTCCTGGAAGCCATGCGCATCCACGATATCCGCCTGCATATCACGGAAAAAGACACATCCATGTGTTTCCTTCCGCTTACCCATATCTTCGAGAAAGCCTGGACTTCGCTCTGCCTGCAGAACGGGGTGGTGATAGCCATCCTCTCGGATCCGAAGATCATCCTGAAAGCGTTGAGCGAAATACGACCCACCGTGATGTGTAATGTACCCCGCTTCTGGGAGAAAGTATATGTGGGCGTACTGGAGAAAATCAACACCTCCTCCCCGCTGATGCAAAAGATTTTCAAGAGAGCGATCTTTGTGGGGAGACGGCACAACATGCTCTTCCTGAATGAGGGGATCATACCGCCGCTGGGACTGAAGATCCAATATATCCTGTCCAATAAGATCGTCTTTACCCTGCTGAAGAAAGTACTGGGATTGGATAAAGGGGTGCTCTTCCCCGTCGCCGGCGCGCCACTGTCGGATGATATTTATGACTTCATGCGCTCGGTCAATATCCCGATCGTGTATGGCTACGGGCTTAGCGAAACTACCGCCACCGTCTGCTTCTGTCCCGAATATGAATTCATCCTCGGCTCCATCGGCACGATCATGCCCGACGTACAGGTGAAGATCGACCCCACCAACAGTGAAATCCTGGTGAAAGGAAAAACAGTAACCTCCGGCTATTACAACCGGCCGGAAGAGAACGCCCGGGCATTCACCGAAGACGGTTTCTTCCGTACGGGCGATGCGGGATGGATCGAAGACGACACCCTGTATTTCAAAGAACGCATCAAAGACCTGTATAAAACATCCAACGGGAAGTATATCGCCCCGCAAGCGATCGAAATACGCCTGAGCAGCGACCTGCTGATCGAACAGATCGCCGTGCTCGGCGACAAACGGAAATTCGTGAGCGCCCTGATCGTCCCCAATTTCGTAGCGCTGGAAAGCATAGCTGCCAAAAAAGGGATCACCTATTCCACCCGTACAGAACTGCTGGCGCAGGATGAGATCCGACGCGTGATCGCCTCCCATGTGGAAGAACACCAGAAAGACCTGGCTTCGTACGAGAAGATCAAGAAGTTCGTCCTCCTCCCCGAAGCCTTCTCTATCGATGGTGGCGAGCTGACCAGCACACTGAAATTGAAACGCCCCGTGATCCTCCAGAAATATGCCGATCTGATCGAAGAAATGTACATTGAAGAGAATCCTATCGACTATTCTCAGCTTAATTATATATCTTTGCCGGGAATTTTAAAAGACGACAAGAAATGATTACATCAGACCAACTACACAGTTTGTTGGAGCGCGAGTCAGCGCTGAGGGGGTACCTTTGACATAGATGGTAAGACCATCCGTTTAGAAGAGGAAGAACTCCGCACACAAGACCCCGTATTCTGGGAAGACGCCAAGCGTGCCGAAGCCCAGATGAAAATAGTAAAAGAACTGAAGAAGTGGATCGAGTT
>JAVBUE010000093.1:0-26865 GCA_031555735.1 Tannerellaceae bacterium | reverse complement strand
AATGGAACTTTTTGTGCCATCAGGATGAAACTTTTTAGTCATCGCGTGGCAGATGTGGCAGCAAAAAGGCGGGAAAACGGATCTGCCACAGGTATCTGCCACGCACCTAACCTATTCATGAACAATAAGATAACGCCTGTTGCGTGGAACCGTGGCAGATGTTTTGCAAAAACAAACTTCGTGTAGGGGATACGGACGGCTCATGGAATCAGACTGTTTATCGAACTTCAAAACAGCTTCTTAATCATTAATCATTATCCCCCCCCCGTTCGTCATCCCTCCGAAGGCGTCGGCTGTTCCCGCATAACCTGCCGGGTTTGCAGGCAGACGGAGAGGATGATCAGGGCAAGGCCGACGTAAAACGCCCAACTCAGCTCACGGGCTTCACCAAAGAAAAGCATGGCAAGGATAATGCTATAAACAGGTTCAAGGTTATAGCTGAGATTCAACGTAAAGGCGGAAATGCTTTTCAGCGCATCGATCTGCAACAGGTACAAGCCAATGGTACAGAAAAAGGCCAACGACAACAGCCACCCCAGGTCGCTGATACCGGGAAACACCGATTCCACCGGAAAAAAATGCAGGTACAACGGCAGAAGGCAGAGCAGCCCGAGGCAGCCGCCGGTCATCTCATACCACAGGATAGTGCCCGACGGATAACGGGCGCCCACCTGCTTATTAATGATCGTGAAGAGCGCGGCCAACGCCGTAGAGAGGATCCCCAGGGTAATCCCCAACCGGTAACGCGTATCAAACTGGAAGATGAGTAGGATACCGCATACCGTGATACAGCTGTACAGCAGTTCACGTACGGACAGCTTCCGCCGGAAAATAAGCGGTTCGAGGATTGCCGTAAAGAATCCCACGAGGGAGAAACACACGACGCCTATCGACACATTCGCCGCCTTGATGCTGCCGTAGAACAACACCCAGTGCAGCCCGAGCACGATACCGGTGGCGCCGATCTTCCGGATTTCACGCCAGGGGACAGGCGCCAGACGGCGACTGAACCAGAGGATGGGAAACAGCAACAGGCTGGCGAACAACATCCGGTAGCATACCAGCAACCCCTCATTCAAAGAGACCAGTTTACCGAACAATCCCGTGAAACCGGCCAGCAGGATCGAGAGGTGTAATTTGATAAACGCCTCTTGTTTCATCTCAATACTTGAAACTGCCGCCCCCCAGGAATTCACGCAGCAGCGAAGTGCCAGGTAACGCCTCTTCGGGGATATAGTTGAAGTAACGCAGGAAACGCAACAGGCGATACGCCTCTACATTCTCTTTGTCCACTTCCCGCACTTCCATCAGGATAGGCTCGGCAAACTTCCGCATGGCGCCCAACTCGTACAGCATGGCGCTGTTGAACGTGGCGTCGGCATTTTCCTGGTAAGGGAAGATCCATTTGTCTTCCCCCTGGCGTACGCTGGGCCAGCGGGAGATGGTCTCCTGTGCCGAATAGCCCCGGAACCGGTGGTCGCGGATGATACGCCGGAGCAGGCGGTTGTCGGTCGTCGGGATCCAGTTATGGTTATCGAGCGAGATGGATGTCAACGCCGATACATACACATTATATTTATAGGAGTTATCCACAAACGCCGTCAGCTCGGGATTCAGTGCATGGATCCCTTCGATCACAAGCACGGAGTTGTGGCGTAACTTCAGCTTATTCCCTTTGAACACACGGGATCCGGAGGTAAAGCTGAAGCTGGGCAGCTCGATCTCTTCCCCGGCAAGCAACTTCCGGAGGTCGTTGTTGAAATAAGGCAGGTCGAGGGCGTAGAGCGATTCGAAATCATAGTTACCCTCCTCATCACGGGGTGTCTGCTCACGGGGCAGAAAGTAATCGTCGAGGGAGATGGCGACGGGATGGAGCAGGTTGGTGATCAACTGGACATTCAGCCGCTTGCTGAAGGTGGTCTTACCCGAGGACGAAGGCCCCGAGATCATCACCAGGCGCACACCCTGCTGGTAGCGGCGGGCGATCTCTTCGGCAATGCGCGCCACCTTTTTCTCCTGCAGCGCTTCGGATACCATGATCACTTCCGGCGCCAGTCCTTTCTGGATGGCGAGGTTCAGGTCGCCCACATTATCCAGTCCCATCGTCCGTTGCAAGGTGAGGTGTTCCTTGTACGCTTCGAACATCTTCTCCTGGCGGATAACCGGTTCCAGTTCGAAGGGGTTTTCACGCCGCGGGATGCGCAACAGGATACCGTCGGCATAAGGGACAAGGCCGAACAGGTGGACGTATCCCGTCGAGGGCGCCAGGCATCCGTAAAAGAAGTTGGCATATCCGTCGAGTTCATAGTAAGAGGTATAGAGCATGCCCGACGATTCGAGCAGGCGTACTTTATCGTCCATCCCCCGCTCGCGGAACATGGCGGTGACATCCTGCGTGCGGGCTGTATGAGGCTTGAAAGGCAGGTCGGCATCGATGATCTCCTGCATCCGGTGGCGGATCTTCTCGATCGTTTCCAGGTCCATGTTCTTGCCGTTATGCACCACGCAGTAGTAGCCTTTGGAGATGGGATGTTCCAGATAAACCGTGGCGGTAGGCAGGATATCATTCACCGCCTTGGAGAAGATATGACAGAGGGAACGGGCATAGGTACGCAGCCCGGACGAACGGGAATAATCGATATATTCCACATCTTTCGAGTGCCAACACCGATAGTTCAGACCCTCCGTGCGGTTGTTCACCTGCGCGTTCATCGGCCGATAGGGCAGGATATCTCCCAAGCGGTTGTATATCTCCAACAGTGAGGAGCCTACGGGTACTTCGAGACGGGTCTGATTGTTTTTACAAAAAATAGTGATTGTTTCTGACATAGTTTCTTTGTTCTTTTTCGTATTTTCGTCGGCTAAAGTAAGGAATAATAATCAGATAGCTATTCACAAACAACGAATTTTACATGGACTATTCTTTTTTTGACTTTCTAACCCTCGTCGGTGCCCTGGGTATATTCCTGTACGGGATGAAGATTATGAGCGAAGGATTGCAGAAAGTGGCGGGTGATAAAATGAGAGGTTTCCTCTCCATCATGACGAACAACCGGGTGACGGGCGTACTGACAGGTGTATTGATCACCGCACTGATCCAATCCTCAAGCGCCACGACCGTGATGGTCGTCAGTTTTGTGAATGCCGGGCTGCTGACACTGGCACAGTCGGTCAGCGTGATCATGGGCGCCAATGTGGGAACCACGGTGACCGCCTGGATCATTTCCCTCTTCGGCTTCAAGGTGGACATCAGCGCGTTTGCACTGCCGCTGATCGGGCTGAGTATCCCGCTGATCTTCTCCAGCAAGAGCCGCCGCAAGTCATGGGGTGAGTTCCTGATGGGTTTCGCCCTATTGTTTATCGGGCTCTCCTACCTGAAATCGTCGGTGCCTGACCTGCAGAGCAATCCCGAAGTCCTCGCTTTCCTCCAGAATTATACCACGATGGGGTATGGTTCGTTGTTTATTTTCCTGCTGCTGGGAACGATCATGACGATCATTGTCCAGTCGTCGAGCGCCACGGTGGCGATCACCCTGATCATGTGCACGCAGGGATGGATACCCTTCGAGATGGCAGCGGCGATGATCTTGGGAGAGAATATCGGAACCACCATTACGGCTAACCTGGCGGCGCTCTCCGCCAATGTATCCGCCAAACGGGCGGCGCTGGCGCATTTCATGTTCAACGTGTTCGGTGTGTGCTGGGTGATGGCCTTGTTTTATCCGTTTACGGAGATGATCGCCTGGATCGTCACCAACTACGGGCCGGGCGATCCGCGCGCCATGACGGAATTCCTCAGCACGTTGGATCCGGAAACCATTTCGTTGCTCAACTCAAACACCACGCTCACCGATCCGCACCTGATCGCGTTGCAGGAACAGTTGTTGAGGTTGCAGGTGTCCGTCTCCTACTCCCTTTCGCTCTTCCATACGGTATTCAATATCACCAACGTGTGTATCATGATCTGGCTTACAAAGTTCTACGTGTATATCTGTTCGGCCCTGATCAAACAGAAGAAGGTGACCGGAGAAGAAGAATTCCAGTTGAAATATATCTCGTCCGGCTTATTGTCCACATCCGAGCTCTCGTTGATGCAGGCGCGGAAAGAGATGGCCGTTTATGGCGACCGGTGCGCGCGGATGCTGGAAATGGTGAGAGAGCTGCTCTACCAGAAAGAAGAGAACGCCTTCCTCGAAACCTATAACCGCATCCAGAAATACGAGAACATCAGCGACCGTATGGAGGTAGAGATCGGGAATTACCTCACCCAGGTGGCCGAAGGGCGGTTGAGCTCGGAAGGGAAAGAAGAGGTACGTATCATGCTGCGCGCGGTGACCGAGATCGAGAGTATCGCCGACTCCTGCAACAACCTCTCCCGCGCCATCAAACGGCGCAGCGACAGCAACGCGCAGTTAACCGACGACCAGTACAAACGCCTCGATAAGATGTTCGAACTGGTGGAAAAAACGGTGGTGCGCATGAATGTGATCCTGAAAATGCCGGAAGTGGTTCCCGATGACGTCAACCTTTCGTACGACTACGAAAACGAGATCAACAACTACCGCAGCAAGCTGACGAACCGCAACCTGGAAGATGTGGACAACAAAGTCTATGAATACCAGAACGGGGTATATTATATGGATATGGTCAATGAGTTTGAAAAATTAGGTGATTATGTATTAAATGTTGTTCAAGCCATCGTCGAGAAGAAGATATAATACTACCTTTGCTGTATAATTACCATTAAGCATTTGCATGAGAGCTTATTCCGTTTTATACTGCATCCTTTTTTCCTGCGTTTTATCTCTTATTTCCTGCGTGAAGGAAGACCCGGATCCCGCTGTGGATCCTTCCGGAAACGAGGTCAACAACTGGATATATAAAGTGATGGAAGAACATTACCTGTGGTACAAAGACCTGCCGGCAAGGGCGTCGTTGGACTTCTCACAGGATCCGGAAGATTTCTTCAACAGCCTGCGTTCACCCAAAGACGGTACGACATACAGGGACGGCCATATCTACTTTTCCACCATCGAAAAGAAACCAACCGCCACCAAAAGCATCTCGGAGAACGAACCGACCTACGGCTTCGAATTCCTGTTATACCGCTCATCCAAGCCCGACGTCCTGTGGGTAGAGGTGCTTTATGTGCTTCCCGGGTCGCCGGCTGACAATGCCGGACTGAAACGGGGAGACTGGATTACCAGTACGGGACCGAATGAATCGTCCATCACGCTATCGAACTATCAGATGCTGGAAACAGGAGGAAGTATCCAATTGAACCTGGCCAGGGTAGAGAGTAACGTGCTCTTCAAGAACGGATCCATCACCCTCGAGGCGGCTGTCAAAATGGAAAATAATCCGTTTCTCAAGGATACGGTCTTGTCGATCGGCGGAAAAACGATCGGATACCTGGCCTATACCCATTTCTCTTCCGGGCCGAACAATAATGCCGACAAATCGTACGACAACCAGATGAAAGAGCTCTTTACCCGCTTCAAATCGAAGCAGGTGAACGAGTTCGTGCTGGACTTGCGCTATAACGGCGGCGGATTGGTGTCCAGCGCGATGGTACTGTCGTCACTCCTGGCGCCCGCCCAGGCGCTGGGCAATGTATTCGGGTATATGGAATACAACGATAAAAAAACAGCCAACAATGTGACCTTGCGTTTTGAATCGGCCAAGTCGGTAGCCAACTGCAACCTGAACCTCAAACGTTTATATGTGCTGACGGGCGACTGGACAGCGTCGGCCTCGGAGGCAGTGATCAACATGCTGCTTCCTGACGATTACCTTGGGCGGGCAAATATCACGCTGATCGGCAAAAAGACCATCGGCAAAACCGTGGGCTCCAATACGTACGGCGAGAAAGAGAAATACGACTGGCTGATCCACCCCATCGTACTGCGCATCTATAACAAAGACCGTAAGGCGGATTACGAAGGGGGCTTCCTGCCGGATATCGAGCGGGATGAAACCGATACCGGGCAGTCGCTCGCCCCGCTGGGATCGCCCGACGAATTGTTGCTGGGCGAAGCGCTCAAACAAATGGGAGTCAGCGGTCTCAAATCGTCCACAGTCACCGGTTCTTCGTTCGGGAAACCGATCTATTCTTCACTCGACAGGAGAGGCGTCAAAGGACTCATTTTTAACGTTGATAACTAACAGGCTATGACATCTGATTTGCTGAAGATCCTGAATGGCCGGATCATCACTCCCTCCGGAATCTTATCCGATGGGTATATACTGGTACAAAACAGGAAGATCGTGGAGATATCCTCCCAAAACAACGATATTCCTGAAGCAAAAGTATTGGATGCCCATAGCGCCTATATCGCCCCGGGATGTATTGATATCCACCTGCACGGAGGAGGGGGGCGCGACTTTACAGAGGCGACGACGGAAGCGTTCCGTACGGTAGCCGAATCGCATGCCCGTTATGGGATGACGGCGATCTATGCCACCCTGGCCGCCGCTCCCCTGCCGGTATTCCGCCAGGCATTCCGCGTCTGTGAGGAGGTGATGGGCGATCCGGGAAACGGCGCCCGTATCCTGGGTCTTCACCTGGAAGGGAATTACCTCAACCCGGTGATGAAAGGCGGACAGTTCCCCGAATGTCTGTTCCTCCCCGATCCCGCCGAATACAAGGCATTGCTGGACGAGACCCACTGCATCAAACGGTGGAGCGCATCACCCGAGCTGGCAGGCGCGTTGGAATTCGGACGGTATGCCTCCAGTCGGGGCGTATTGGTATCCCTGGCGCATACCGTAGCCGATTATCCCCTGGTAAAGGCCGCTTTTGAAGCCGGTTATACCCATGCCACACATTTCTACAACGCCATGACCGGCGTACATAAAAACCGCGAATACAAGCACGAAGGAACCATCGAAAGCATTTACCTGACGGATGGGATGACCGTAGAGCTGGTAGGCGACGGGATCCATGTGCCCCCCGCTATCCTGAAGCTGGTGCACAAGATCAAAGGGGTGGAACGGACCGCGTTGGTAACCGATGCCATGCGCGCCGCTGCCTGGGAAGATGCCGCCACGAAGTTCCACGACCCCCGTGTGATCCTGGAAGACGGGGTGGGTAAACTACCCGACCGATCGGCGCTGTCGAGCAGCATCGCTACCGCCGACCGGCTGATCCGCACCCTCGTGCAACAGGCGGAAATCCCGTTGACCGACGCCGTCCGCATGGCCTCCGAAACTCCGGCGCGTATCATGGGCATAGCCGACCGGAAAGGGACGCTGGAAAAAGGAAAGGATGCCGACATCATCTTCCTGGACGAAAGGCTTCACAACCAGGCTACCTTAGTGGAAGGACGCCTTGTTTATCATTCATTCGCTTAATCACCCCACAGATACACCTATGAGTAACGTACAGGAGCATTACCGGAAATTTTCACTTTTCATCCTGATCATCGGCATCGGCATTGTCTTGTTCTTTGAGTTCACCCCGTTTCTCAGCGGCATACTGGGCGCCTTTACCATTTACATACTGGTGAGGCGGCAACTGCTTTTCCTCACCGAAAAAAAACAGATGAAACAGGGCTGGGCGGCCTTTCTGATATTGCTGGAAACGATCCTGCTGTTCCTGATCCCCCTCTCACTGACGGCCTGGCTGCTGGTGAGTAAGTTGCAACACATCAATCTCGATACCACCCTGATCATCGATACCGCCCAGCATGTGGCCGACCTGATCCAGCAGAAAACAGGCTATTATATCTTAGACAAGACCAACCTGCTCAAGGCCGCGTCATACCTGCCGCAGATCGGACAATTCCTGATGGGAAGCATCAGCGGACTGGCTGTGAACCTGGTAGTCCTGTTGTTCTTCCTTTATTTCATGCTGATCAGCGGAAGGAAAATGGAGGACTATTTCCACACCCTCCTCCCTTTCAGTGAGAAGAACAAAAAAACGGTATTGAAAGAGATACACATGATCGTCTCGTCCAACGCCATCGGTATCCCGTTGCTGGCCATCATCCAGGGGGTTATCGCCTTTATCGGATACCTCGTATTCCAGGTTTCCGAACCGGTAGTCTTCGGGTTCCTCACCTGTATCGCCACCATCATCCCACTGGTGGGAACGACCTTGGTATGGTTGCCCCTGGCCATCTATATGGGATTGGTCGGAAACTGGGTAAGTGCGGTCGGCCTGCTGCTGTACGGTATCCTGGTCATTTCGAATATCGACAACATGATCCGCTTCATGCTACAGAAAAAACTGGCGGACACCCATCCGCTGATCACGGTATTCGGAGTCATCACCGGCCTCTCCCTGTTTGGATTCATGGGGATTATCTTCGGCCCGTTGCTGATCGCGTTCTTCCTCCTCTGTGTCAATATCTTCAAGGAAGAATACCTCGAAGACAGGGAAGAGCTGTCCCTTCATCCCGGGGATACCGCGGAGGAAGGAAACACGGACAAGTAGGGGGTTCAATCAGTCGTTCCCGGGCGCTTTCCCCATTTTCCCTTCCACACTTCCTTCCATGCCCCCATCTCAGCATCTCTCCCGATTTACATATCACATCCGCATCAATGCAGGGATTTTTGTGACATGAGCCGGATTTGATGTCATAGGGAAGTCATTTTTTGGAGGTATTGGTTGCTGAAGTCGATTTTTAGTTCTACCCAGAGGGGGAGGTGGTCTGACATCTGGAAAGTGCGCCAGGTGGAGAGGTAGTATTTCAGGATATCTTTTTCTTTTTTCTCTTTTATTTTGTCCGGAAAATAGGTTTTATAGGTTTCCAGATCCTGTTCCCGGTAAATACTTTCCGTGAAATTAAAGGCGCCCGCCTTTTGTTGTTTTTCGGAAAAAACCGTCATCGTCGGTTCCAGTTTGAGGTTGAATGCGATTTGGTCGTAATGCTTCGTACGCCCCAGGTCGGAGGGATGTTCCTGAATAGCCGATGGCACCTTGAACCCGTATTTTTCCAGCGCTTTCATTGTATTATCGTTCACGTCCGGGATGTTGAAATCGCCCAGCAGCACATAGCTGGTGTTTTCTTTTTTCGCCCGTTTGGACAGGACGGAGGTGATGGCATCGATCTCTTTCTCCCGTTTCGCCATATCCGCCGAACCGGTGGAGCCGTAATAAATATGGACCGTTGTCAGCACAAATTTGAACCAGCCCGCCTGGAAAGCGATGGCATAAGGTGTCCGGGCGAATTGCAGATTACCATCCACCAGGTTCTCTTTGGGTAGGACGATCTCGCCCGCCATTTTTCGGAAGGAGATTTTACTTTTGTCGTAAATGAAGGCCATGCGTTCGCCGCCGCCCGTGCTGCCGTCCGTACTGTCGGTCACAAAATAATCCCAGTTCAGACCCAGGAGCGCGATGAGGTCTTCCAGTCCTTTCAGGTTGGCCGCCACTTCCTGTACGGCGATCAGGTCGAACCGGTTGATGATTTCCGCCAGGTAATAGAGGCTTTCTTTCTGCCGGTTGTCGCCAAACTCACGGATATTCCAGGTAGCAAGCAACAGCGTGTCGGTGGCCGTTTTTTGCGGGATGTCCCTATCCAGTTGTGCACGAAGGGTGATCAGGTTGTCGATCGTACGCAGACGTACGTCTTTACTCAGTTGTTTCAGGGGATGATAATAAGGCATAACAAATAGCATTTAGTTTAAATGACGTAGGCGGCTTGCGCCGCCTACATGTAGATGAAAATCAAGACTCGAGGGGAATTGCTGCCCGCATTTTCAGCCGTATTAACCCGAAAGCTCTTACAGCCTACTCTAAACTCCTGCGAACAGTCCTGATTGTTAGTCAGGCATATCCCGTGGCCTTCACGCAGTGCAAGCACTGCTATCCGGCCTACTCCGCCCGCTTGATGCCCCTTAGCGAATTCTAGGTATGTCATACTTAATTACTCCTTCTACATAAAAACCGTGACATGCGCCACAAAACTATTTTACGTTGCGTTTCACTAAATAAATCTCTCCCTTACACTTTTCCCTCGGTAGCATCAAATCCTTCCACTTTAGGGGTGGTTGAATATGAATTAGATTCACGATCTAAATATACAACATCTTTTAATGCCATCCAACTATTTTCGCACTTTTTTTTACTTTTTCTTTAAAATAATTTCAATGGCAACCCGATAGCCATCCCCAGAGGGATTAATTCACTTTATTGGCCGACTTTTTCACTTTTTGTATCAGTTCATCAAACTGCAAACCACTGTTAGCCTGCGATTTGCTCGTTTGCTTTTTAGCACCGAGCCAGTTGAACGTTCTCCCGTTCAGCCAACGTGTTTGTTGATTCGTCAGCATCAATTTGGTACCCACCCCGATTATTTCTTCTTCATTGATAAACCGATGGAGAGACACCGAGTCGTTGGCATTGATTCCTGTCCGCAGCAAATGCGTGCAGGGGCGTACCGGTTGGAAGTTCTTTTTTACAAACAGCGGCATGGCAGCCCGTTGGAGGCGAATTTCCCGGATCGCGTGCGCCGCATCCGGTTTGAATTTCACAGGGAGAAACGGGATCCAGTTCAGCGCCACCCGGTTTTGCAACAAGTACGCATAATCCGCTTCTTTCATATCCGCGGCGAAGGCCGCATCCGACGCCGAGGCTGGATTCAGCTCATCCACTTTGGTCGCCACCCGTGTCGCAAAGTCAGCCCCATCCATCGACCGTCCGCACTGGTCGTTGATCCGGTTTTCCACTCCCCAGAGCATATTCGCCATCTCATCCCGCAGGAACTGTACCTCTTCCACCGGCTTGCTCTCTTCCGTATGCGCCAGGGAAGGCGGGAAAAACAGCCGGCCGTCGGACGTGAAATCCCGATGCTGGTACGCATGCTTATTGGATATCGTGTACATCTCCCATTTGCTTCCGTACGGTGTGGAAGGCGATGTTTCGGCGCCTACCGGCCGGTCGATGTAATGCCATTCGCCGAAAACATCCGTCACGATAATCCCCTTCACTTCCGTGATGGTACCGATCTCGATATCGATGGGCGTGAGCAACCAGTCGTTGCCATACATGGTAGTGAATTGGAGGATGACAGCATTCGCCAGGGCGGCCGATCCCATTTCCGAATTACCCATACTCACCCGCGCGTCTTCGAATTTCCACAACCGTTTGTTCGGCGCGTCCGGGAATTTGGCCAGTGTAGGGATAAAGGTAAACATCTCCGTACTTCGTTTGGCTTTGTCCGAGAGCGGATACACCTTCCCCTTTTCCCTGTCGAACGCATGCCAGGAGATATGCCCCGTACTGTAGTTTTCCAACGCGTACGACTGCCCCTGGTTGTTCGCATCCGGAACGGTGAGCGCGAATTCGTACCCCAGTTTTTCATCCACCCAGCAACTGGACTGGTCTGCTTCCTGCGGATAATGCGCCATGAACCAGGCGGCATATTCCGTCATCAAAGCCCCGGTTTCCGGGATCCGGTTCCCGATGGCCGGTCTCATGTCGGCCACCAGTTGTACCTTTTTCTTACAGGCTTCGAATAATTTCCAACCGTCGAAAATCCGGTTCCCGTACGACGACATGAATTGTTCGAGCCGTTCGTTGCAGGAGGTACGTATCTCCCGCAGGGTGATGTCTTTCTCCGGTTCACCCGTCGGATGGCCTGAAGGAGCCAGCGGGTTATCCAACGGGAAGCGTTCCAGCAGGTATTGGCAGACAGCGCCCGCCACCGGTTGTAAAGCCGACGACGCCAGCATTTTCCGGAAATAGCAGGCCGAATCCACGCGTACGGCCGGTGTGATCTCCACCTCCATGCGTTCCACTACGTATTCCAGCGCCTGGGTGCGGTCGAACTTTGTTTTCCGGGCCTGTCCGCTATCTTTCGGATGATAGATTATATCCCCAAACTCCGTCTTTTCCACCTTGATCTTCGCCAGGATAGCCGATCCGCAGTCGTCGCCCTTGAATTCGCCGAACTGCCACTGGCGCGTCAGCATCCACAGCGGGTCATGCACGGCGAACGACAAGGCGGTATCCGCGTTCTCTTTTCTCGTCCGTGGCTCCAGCCGCTTGCAGAAGCCGATCGGAAATTGGCTGAATAGATGGCGGCTGACCGCGTTGTTATAGAAATTGCCGCCTTTCTGTATGTTCTCTATCATGGAGGCGAACTCCAGGTTTCCGGTTTCTGTTGCCATAGCCATTCCTCTTATTGTTGATTATACTGATAATTTTCAAACCCATACCGCAGTAAGGGGAAGAGCTTCGATGTATGGGCGTTGCCATACAGGTGATCCGGCTCTACCGCCCTCATCTTGGCCATCTCCAGCGTATCGCTCAGGGTGAGGATCAATTCATTCAGCGACCAGTTCCGGATACGGGGGACCTGCTGTCTGTACCGCTCCCGGATACGGGGGGAGACAGCCATCAACAGCGTTTGCGGCGCTTCCGCGTTCGGCTGGTCGAAGTTGAATACCACGCCGCCGTCCTGGTTTTTGTAGGGGATGAGTTCCATCCATCGGTCGAATACCATCCCCACGTTCCGTCCCTGGCTTCCTACCGTGAGCCGGTCTTTTTCCAGGAGTACCATACATTCCTTATCCTCCAGGAGCTCTTCCGACGATACTTCGCGACCCAGCCATTCCTTATCCTTCTCCCGGTCGAACGGCAGTTGGATCACGGACAGTACTCCTTGTGGTATCCCGTTGATATCCATAAGCTGGCGGACCGACTGCAACTGCTGTACCTGTTCACGCACACCGCCGGCTTCCATCAACCAGTTTTCGAGTTGGAGCGGAGTCAGGTTCGCATACCGGAAGCCGGCATCCAACTGCACCGTCAGGTCATCCCTACCCGTTCCGGGCTGGTCGTCCGGAATCGTGAACACCGGCAATACCCTGAACGATTCGTTGAAGATACACTGGATCGCTTCCACGCACCTGTCTTCGTCGCCATCAGCCGGTACATACCCCGGTTGGTTGAACCGGGCTGTCAGTTCGTTCACCTTATCCAGTTTTTCGGTGATCTGCCGGTAGGTTTGCCGCAAGGTGTTCAGCAGGGTGTCCTGGTTGCGGATGGAGCGTGCGCGTCTTTCCTCGTCGTCGGCGCCGTTGCCCGTCAGGCGGATAAACAGCTCCGGCGAGAACGCGGCAATCACTTCCCTGAAACCGAAGAGGCAACAGGTTTTCAGGAACTCCATCAACTGCACCATCGTGCGATCCGACCGGTGTGCCTCCTTCAGGGTGAGCGTGGTATTTTGCAGGTACTCATACAACTCCGAACCCAGCAAGCCCGATTTCAGATAGGCCAGGGTGTTTTTCAGTTTGTCCACCCGGGTAAACAGGTCGGCATAATCAATCCGGTATTTATTCCCTCCCGCATACCCTTCCGATCCTTCGGGCAGGAAATCGGTGACCTTCAGGGCGCTGCCCTGCAAGACCAGGTTACGCAGGTCCTTCAACAGGTATTCATTCTCAAATAAGGTGTGGCAGTCCATGTCCCATGCCGGCAATCGTTTCCTGGGATGGATACAGACGGACTCCTCCAGCCGGTTGTTGTCGAGGCGGTACGCCAGTTCGAGGAACTTGACAAACATCTCCGGATCCGACGACAGATATAGATAATCCAGGGGTGATATATCCAGGTCGCGCAGCGAACAATCGGTCTCCCGTACCGTCCCGTCCCGTCCCGTCAGGGTGATGGCGAACCGGATCAGCGCGGCGTCTCCCAGTGCCTGTCCCACCCATTGATTCAGGGCTGGCTCCGTCTTGTCCATCACCGATGGGGTCTGGCGGAGCGGTGTCCATCCTTCGGGATCCTGTTCGCACGGCTTCAGGGCGATCGCCACTTTATGCCGCACGTAGGCACTGTGCAGGGGCAGCTCGGTCACTTTCGGATAGGGGAGGTTAACCCCTTTTTCCAGGTTTCCCATCAGGGCGGAGAAGGCTACGCGGTTCCCTTCGACCAACTGATACACCCCTTCGGAGAGGACGACATCGCCCAAGGCGTCGAACGCATCCGCCATCTGTTCGATCAGCCGGATGAGATAGGTGCGGTGTTCTGCCGAAAGCGGCATGCCTTTCAGCCAGCTTAAATGGGCGGGATGGGCGGCTGTGTCCTGCAGGTAACTGAAAAGGGTGGAAGCGCCGTTCCATCCGGCTTTCACATTGTTGATCAGCAATTCCGCGTTGATGACTGTCATGTGGTATGCTTTCGCGCTCTCATCCTGCTGTTCGGAATCGATCTCGATCTTTAAGGGGAACAGTTCCCGCAGCGGGTAGATATACCGGTCCATCTCCAACGTGGGATTGACTTTATACGCTTCGTGCAGGTTGCGTTCCATATCCGCTCCCAAGATGGCGCCGACGGATAAGCCCGAACGCATGCCGTCTATCAGACGGATCGCCTGGCGGACACGGGCAGACGAGAGGTTGATGCAGAGGTTGCTCTCCACCCCCGTCCGTTTGCTGTTGTCGTAGCTGCTCTTCAGCACGGCCGCGGTGATGGCATGGCTGATGGAAGGCGCCAGGATGAATTCGTTGAAGTTCGCGTCTTTGTAGATAGGCCTATCGCCACTCAGTTGCATATCGTTGCATACCTTTGTCCGTTCGGTACCGGCAGGGATCACCTTGCGGTTCTCTTCCTTTTTCCGTTCCAGGTTCATCAGCCAGCCGAAGGCGCCGATGCGTACCTGGTCTGAGCAGCTTCTTTTCCGTTGGTAGTTGACTAATCCCAGCCACCAGGCATCCAGCCGGTGGGTGAACAAATCGAGGAATTCGGCGAACAGGATGTTGCGGTTGACAATCTCTTCCTTCACGGTCAGCGGCCGGGTCAGCTCATCCCAGCGTTTGCGCTCTTGCTCGGTAGTCAACTGGTTTCGCAGGTGTTTGAACATCGCCGCCAGATCCAGCGGCAACGCATCGGTACCCCGTTGATTGACACTGTTCCCGATGGGGTGGTAGTTGAAGAAGGGTAGTTTCTCCATTCCTTTTTCCCGTCCGTCGGGTCCGCTGGAGTCGTACAGGTAAAAGAGGTCGCTCATCAGTTTGTGGAGCTTCCACCCTTCGTTCGCCTCTTTATAGTTGAGCTCATTGAAGAGGAGGGGGGCGGCGTGCAGCATCAGCCGTTCGAAGAACTCGACGGAGGTCGGCGTCAGCCCCATCATTTCCATGTATCTCTCCTGGGCTTCATTCACCTGGCTGTTTTTGTCGCCCGTCGCGGTGTTGACCAGGTTTTCGGAGCAGATCACCTTCTCGTCGCCGAACTGTTTCCAGACAACGGACAGGCGCCGGAGGATCTCGGCCAGCCATACGCAGAACGTGAACATGGGCGTCCATTTCCGTTTGTTCGTACCCGTCGAGAGGAAGCTGGCGGAAGGATCCAGTTCGAAGCAGGAAAAAGCGGAGGTAGGCAGGATGCCATATGGCTGGTTGCCGATCCGTAGGGACGGCAGGATACCCCTACCGGCGCAATACTCGCTGAGGAACTGGGTGATATGTGTCATGAAATCGTTGACCTTGTCCATGTGATACATCTCTTTCGGTTTGATGACCTTCCACATCAGGCGGTTCACATCCATCGCCAACTGTATTTCCTGTTGGTCGAAGTGGGAGATGCGGCCGGTGGTCTGCTCGTAATTGATCCCCAGGTATTCGGCCAGCCGGGAGGCATCGTTGGTGACTCCTTTGAAGATCTCTTCTACTTCGATCTCATACCGCCGCACTTCGATCAGGGAGTCGTCGCTGTTAAAGCCGGAGACTACCTCGTCGAAGCTGTTTGTCGGCGTTCCAACCTTCAGCAAGTCCATACCGGTACCGCCGTAAATATGGCCGTCGAAGAGGCGTTGGATAATCGCCTTCTCCGTATTGTCCGGACAATCTTTGATGCCGAGGACATAGACGGAGGAGAAACGAACGTTTTTATATTCGGCTGCCGAATGAGGCAGGGGAACGGTGATGGCCATACCGGCTCCTTCCGCGGCGGTGTAGTCGGTCATCCAGCGGATCCCTCCCCGCACTTCCAGATCGCCCGTTGCCAGGTTGTGGGCATAGGGGTCGATGGCCTGGTCTTCGTTCGGATCGAATCCCATCGGCAGGTCTTTTTTGACTTTGCGGCCGGCAAAGACAATCCGTTTGGCATGGATCCTGCCCATGGCGTTGGTCACCGTCGTATCCCCGAAAAACAAAAAACGGTCGGGGAGGATCGGCGAGGTAGGCACGGCGAATTGCTCCGGATCGCGGTAGGAGGTGATCGGCGGGAAGAAAGGGATCGGCTCCGTTTCGATCCGCTGCAGGAAGTCATCGATCAGGTTGTCCATCGTGATCAACCGCGGTTCCATGGTTTGTATCAGGTCTCTGACTTCACGTTGGAAATTGGTGAGCGGGAAATAATCCATATCCCAGTATTCCATCGGTTTATGGACCTTATACTCCGGATGCGTACCGTAGAATTCGTGGATGGCGTCCAGCCGGCGATCCACATACATCAGCGTATCATAGGCATGCTGATAGATGTAATCCACGATCTTCTCATAGCCCATCAACAGGTTACGGATCTCATACAACTGGAAGGAGAGGTCCCGGATCCCCTCCCGGATCTTTTGTTCGTTGGTTTCCTTCTTTTCATGGACCGACACCGGGAGGTCGGAAATGGAGAGGACAAATTCGTTCAGCAGCACTTCCAAGTGGGTACACTGCAGGTAGGGGCGGTGGTCGTAGGCGATGGTATCACCTGTTCCCTGGATCAGGGTTTCACCGATGTATCCTTTGAGTTGTGGCGGACGGAGCTTCCGGACGATCCAGGAAGCGCGCAGCACCCGGTACTTGGCGCAGAGGGTTTTCCATGCCTCGTATTCCCTGACTTTGTTGCCGCTGGCGATATACCATTGCATCCAGAATTTTTTCCCGTCGAGGACTTCCTGCCGGGTCAGCTGCTCGTCGAACCGGTTGATAAAGATGTCATCGGGGAAAATGCGTACGCACAACTGCCGCTGGTTGACCTTCCCTATCGTGCGGTTGGGGTAGATCAACTGGACAAACAGGGAAGCCACCAGTTGCTGGTTGCGTTTTTCGTCCAGGTAATCTGCGTATCCCTTGTCGTGTTGCGCCTGGATAAACGCTTTCAGCTGGACAGCCAGGTCGTCCGCCAATACGCGGCAGAAATCTGCTTCCTCGTTCACGCCGAAGCGTGTGAATGAGGCGAGCTTGTTCAGTTTCGCAATGGCCGCCGTAAGCTCCTGCGCCTTCAGCCCGGGATAGCGGGACCGGCTGGTGTAAAGGGTCATGTTCAACTGGAACAAACTGTTTACCAACCGGGTGTAATGCGACGACCGGGCCGGTTTACGCACGATCTGCTTCAGGAAATGCTGTTCAAAGGCGTTGAACGCCTTCCGTGCGCTGGCGATCCGGGATGCCCAGATGTTTTTATACCGTTTCATCAACTCCGACTTGCGGAAGCTGTCGCTCTTATATACTTGATCCAGGTTTGCGCTGATGGCATCTAATTTTTTCCGGAAGGGCGAATAATCATATTCCCCTTGAAACCTGCCGGGTTTGCCTATCTTTTGCCGGATGGAACGTGTAGGGCATCCCATCAGGGTATATATTTTCTGCCGTTGAAAGGTATCTAGTGAAGGTATCTCGTCAAATTCAGTGATCGCCTCTTCGAAGAAGGTGATGGTGCGGATGAGCCGCCCGGTGATATATTGGTAGAGCCGTTCGTTTTGCGCCTTGTTCCGGAAAGACATGTTTCTTGAATTCTGGTATCTCCGCAGGCCGATATAGGTAGAATGGCGGATGTCACTCAGGGTTTTCAAGGAGGTATCGCAGGCTTCCAGCCGGGCCATGAAACGGGAGGCGCGGTTCTCTTTCAGCACGTTGGAGGTGACGATGCCGTAGGCTGCCTCTCCCACCTTCCGGCAATAGGGGAGTATGCGGGAGGTAACGACCGGCGGGATCGACCGCTGGATGGAAAGCGTGAATGTACGAGCCAGGTTGACAATCGTATCCTTGTCTTCCGCAGAGATGACATCGATCTGAAGGATTTGCTGTTCCAGATCGTACAATTTTTTCGGAAGGGAGGCCAACTGTTCGCTGTCGCTTTGGCTCCTCGTTGGGTTATTGGCCAGGCGAACCGTATCCAGCGCGGATTTGAAGAGTTTGAATATGCCCAGGATCTCTGTCTCGTGCTGGGGGTAGTCCGGCACGGCGGCTTCCCGGAAATGTGTCTCCAACCGCAACGGGAACAGGAGATACGGGTTCTTTCTGCTGTTGTGTGTCACCAGGTCGTTTACCCTGGAGATGCGGGCCGCATTCATTATGAGATGATGATTCTTCATACGTCTAAACTATTAGTATCGATTATACAGGCTATTATACCACGGGGTTTTCTCTTTTCTTCAGGAACTGGCAAACATGTTTGCCATACAAGGTCGGCCTGTTCATCAGTGCCGAAGCTACCATGCCTGCATGGGGGCCGGCGCCCAGGTTGGACACGTATTGGTCGAAAGTATAGGCTTTCATGTCCTGCGATATGGCCGGGTTCATGAAGCGGGTATCACCCGGTCGTTCCTGTAAGACCAGGAAATAACCGGCGTCTTTTGTGGACGGGTTACCCACAAACTCTTCCAGCGTGCCGGAAAAGCCTGCAATATACACCGTGTCGGTAAGCCAGGCAGTCAGCTCGGGGGCGATCGTGTGCGTATCGTTTTTGTCGATCACGATCTTTTTATCCGGGGATTCCACTCCTTTGCGGAGATAGATCAGAGTACCGGGGTATTTCTTCAACAGTTCTCCCTTGATGGCGAATACCAGGAGGTTGGCCTTGCCTTCGGTATGGTTGGTACCCAGTGTGCGCCTTCCCAACGTCTGTCCGGATTCCCACTTATGCAGGGGGAGGACATCGAAGTAATCGGAGCTGATATCCACCCCTGCATCTTCCGTATCCCAGAATTTCCTGAAATAAGAGCCCCGGGTGTCGGTAGGGAATTCACGCCAGAGTAGTTCTTTCCCCATTTCGGTGTTCATGCCGCAAAGAAACGCTTCCACAAAAGCCGGATTGTTCTGGAGCAGGATCATGGAGTTCATGGGTATCTCATCCACCGAAGGAAGGATAAAGCGGTTGGAAAGTTGTTTGAGGTAGTAATAAGCCGGCTCCGGATAGATTGGATACGCCATGACGGGATACTGGCTGTGTGTCAGCTCTTCGATGTATTTGTCCCAGTATGCTTGCTGGTTTTCTGGCGACATGCCGAACAGTTCGGTATAGTATTCATTGATGGCTTTCCGGATGCTTTGCACGTCTTCACCCGGATCCAATCCTCCCAGCAACGCCTTTACATCGGCTTCGGTCGATCCTTCCGCCCCACCCTTTGCCACGGGTTGGATATTGCACCCGAATGCGGTCAGCTTGTTAAGGATGTAAGCCGCTTTCGCATCTAAATGCTTTTTGAATTCATTTGTCATCCTGTTGATGTTATCCGTCTTCGTCTTCTCTGGAATCTCTTTATCCTTGTTGTTCTGCTCGAAGGTAACCGTCGCGTACCGCCTGCAAATCCATTCGATAATGGATCCTGTCAACAGGTTGCTGAGCTGCTCGACGGTGATTAACCCAGCCAGTTGGTGGAGATCCCACTGGTAGATATTCTCTTCCGCCATCCGGCTCATCAGCGGCTGGCCCTCTACCGTGGGCGGTTGGCCGGCCTTGACCGTGACGATCGGGTTGATGCCCCGTTGGATGCTTTTCCGGGCGGACACCTGTTGGAATGCGGCGCTGGCGTAGGCCGAGGGGATTCCCCGCCGTTGGAGGATCAATTTCAGCGAGTCCTGATTCACCTCCACATGTTTCATCGGCTGCAGGTACATGATCAGGTTACCCACATAGTTGCTGTTGAATTTCGTATCGTACAGCGATTTGTTCACCTGCAGGTTCATCAGGTATTCCCGCAACATCTGGTTGAGCGTGTTGATCTGTTCGACCTGCTCCCAGGCGCGGTGGACAAAGGTTTCCTGGTTTTCCTGCACCACTTTCTTCCCCAGGCCGGCAGCGGCTCGATGGCGGACATCCAGGTTCAGTTGCGTGAACCAGGGATGTCTCCTGTTTTCCAGATTGGTTTTATCCAGGGTCGTACCCATGATGTGTTTGGCGCCATAGAGGGGAGGTACTACCCAGGGATCGTCGGTGACCGTCCCATTACCGGACTGGACAAGACCGCCGCCGGTGGTCTCCAGTTTGTTGTCCAGCAGAACGGGGTTTTTATCCAGGAGTGCCCGCAAGCGTTGGGCGATGACGGATTCATCCCCTGTCTCCTGTGGGAAGGGGAGATCGGCTTCATACGCGATCGGCAGGGTGGCGACGGGAACATTTACCAGGGAGCGCGCAGGTCTCTCTTTCTCCTCCAGTGTCTCGTAGGAGAAGCCGTTTCCCATCTGCTGCACATCCACCACCATGTCAACCGGTAATCCTTCCGTATCCATGGCTTTCAGTTTGCGTGCCAACGCGTCGAAGTTACCCGACGATGTCTCAAATTCCCACGAATGATAGACCGGGAAATCAAAGGGAGCGCAGGCTTCACCCCGGTTTTTCTGTTGCTCGAACGTCTCTTCCCAAGCAGCCCGTTGGGCGGGTATCCGGTCGGTTTCCATGCCGAGTCCGGCCAACCGTCCGGTTTCGAAGGCGGGCACCAGGAAGGCGGTATAGGCACAGTAGTCTTCCATATGCCGGGTTGACAGCAACCGGGAGAACGCCACATCCGGATTCTTCTGCAATGCCTTATCCAGGGTAACCGGCAGGCTGTCGCCTTCCTCCTCCTTCAAGGTGCCGAAGTATTGGATATGCGCGCAGGCCCAGGTGTTTTTCGGATCCGGGAAGAGGGCTTTATAAGCGGCCTGTCCGTCCACGTCGAGGTGTACCACCATCGTTCCCCCGGGTGTGGATTGCAACCGGTATTCCTCCCGTTTGCATACCAACAGGGCGAGCCAGGGGCGTAACCGTTTACCGCCTGATCCCGCGGGGGCTGCCGGTGTATATCGCCAGGGGAAATCCTCTTCAAAGAAGTCGATGAAGGCATAATAGTTGCTTTCGAAATTACTGACTCCCGGGGCGGGAACCACCTGGATAATGGCTTGTTTGTTGATGCCGGCGATATCTCCCGGCCCGATCAGCGGGATCCGTATCTGTTCTTCCATCTTTCGGGTGAGGGGCTCAGCCGGGAAAGGGGCTGTTTTCCCGAGGACAGATGCCTGTAGGTCCGGGATACTGCCCTTGAAGTAGCCTGTCACGGGGAGATGAGCCCGTTTCAACACGGAAGCATCTTCTCCTGATCCCAACCGGTCGGTGTCCGGAATCTGGTTGCTCAGCCCTCTGCGCAGCCAGGGCAGGAAACTATATTGATGAACGATAAGTGCCATATTCGTTATTTTTGAGTGTTTAACGCCGTCTTTTTACTATACGCGACAAAGAGCTTGTTCCGCAATTCAGGATGCTGTTGTTCCAGTTGTTGCACGATTTCCATGCGGGAGGTAAACGTACCTCTTCTGCCCACCTTCTCCAATTCCCCGAACGTTCCGATATCCACCTTCGAGTTGATCCGGAACCCATCCTCCTGCGATACCAGCGCGTGGATCGCCGCGATCTTGCCGGATACACCGGTGGCACGCGGCTGTTGCAGCTTCTTCACATGACGCCTGAAGCTTACGTCGGAACGGCGGGCGAGCTGGTTCTGGAACGTAAATGTTTTACGGATGACCTTAATTCCCCGGGAGGCAGAGTAGGCATTGAATATCAAGACCTTATTCAGCTTCGGGTTCTGTGTCATGGCGCTGAAATCAACGGGGTAGAGATGATCCACCGCCTTGTACGCGCTCAACGTTTCCGTTACCCGGAAACAGTCGTTGGAGAAACAGAGCTCATCCTGCATCGTGTCGTAGTCCGAATCACAATGGCAGGCGGTCGATATCACGCAGTCGCTCATCCCGTTCATCAGCTTTGCACCGTTCTGCATCTTCTCATACGAAGGCGCTTTCAGCTTGTTGCTGTCGTTCATCTCGATGAACAGGGTAGGTGCGAAATCGGTTTCCACCGCCGTATAGCTGCCTGCCGTATAGTGTAAGCTGCCGATCCGCATCTCTTCCAGCTCGATCTTGAAGAAATCCAATGGTTTCTCTTCGCCGAAACGGTTGATGCTCTTGTTCAGCGGGACGACAGGCTGGTCGAACTGGATCCCGTCGTAGGGCTGCATCACCAGTTCTTTCAACGTGTTGTTGGGATCGTTCAGCTGGAGGATCTTCACCAGGTCGTCCGATTTTCTGGACGGGATGATGTTCCAGTTTTCCACCTTCCGGTATTCGGCCGCCAGTTTGGGATAAATATCGATAAACCGTTTCTGGACCGTTTGCTGCTTTTGTCCCCATTCCAGTTCGAAGTCCACGTCCACGCTGAAGAACAATATTTCGATGGAGGCTGTTCCTTTAGCCCTCCACGGGCCGGGTCCCTGTAAGCTCATCTTCAGCTGTACGCTGCAGATCTTTTTTCCCCAGGCTTTGACGGCGACACCCGCCCTGACATCAAACATGAAGTAGAAGGGTTTGAACTGGAACAGGCAATCGAAACCGAAATACCCAAACAGGCCGAACTTACCCCAGGCAATGGCCAGCGACAGGTCGGCGCCAAATTGTACCGTATTGGATGTAATGGCAAAGTACGATTCCAGCTTGATGCTGAGCAGCCCCTCCTGGATACCCATCCCCAGCCGGCGCATCTTCCCCAGGTTGAACGCGGCGTCGGGCGTGTAGGCGGGATGGAACCCTCCGGCGGAATACAGGAATCCTTTCTTCGGTCCGCCCCAGAACAGGCGAAGCGCCATATCGCCATAAATCTCAAAGCCTACAATCGACGAATTGACGATCGAGGCGTCGAACCAGATCCCCTGGTCGAAATCGATCCCCCCGCTGAAATAGACATTGAGCTTCAGCAACGCCTCTTCTTTCGTGGGGAGATTGATGAAGATACCTCCCACGATGAGTATCTGGGTAGGCTTGGGCAACTGCACCAGCAATCCGATGCAGATATGGATAAACTCCGCGTACGTGATGCGGGCAAGGATCCCGAAGAAGAACTGGTCTTTCTGCACGGGGAAGAACTGAGGGATCTGGATCATCATCTTATCCAGGTTCTTATCCAGGTCTTCCACAAAGAATACGTTGGTGATCGTTCCTTCCCGGACACCTACCAGCAACATGTCGTTGTTGATACGCCGGTGGATACCGATGGTACCGCCCAGCCCGGTCAGCGAGAAGCCCATCCCGATCTGGATGCCGGGTGTGAAGTAAACGCTGATGAGGGTCATGAAACTGAACCCCTTGCTGCCGTCGGGCATCCGCATCGACAGGATAGCGATGGCACCTACCTTGATCTGGTCCACGATCATGATTTCCAGGGCGCCCATAAATTCTTCCTTCTCCTTGTCGTACGTCAATATCCCAGTTCCTTTCACCGCACTGGAATCAATGGATAGGGCGATGCCTGTCGGGAATTCAAAATTGGGACTGATGGCAAAGTCGCCTATCGAACCGTCCTTCTTCAGGTAGTTCATATCCAGTCTGGCTCCCAATCCCTTCAGGGCGAATACGACGCCGCTGAAATTGACGGCGAAGGACGTGGTGACTTTGACGGCGAACGTTTTGTCGCCCGCCCCCGGCAGGCTTCCCAATTCGAACGCGAGCGTGCCGATCTTCAGCGCGCCGATCGTTTTGTCGATATTCAATTCAAATTTCAGGCTGGGCTTACCTTCGAAGGATAATCCCTTCTCCAGGTCATAGATCAGCGCGAGGTTCAGCATGAATTCGATATCATCCTTGATGATCGTAGCCAGGAAATCGTTGATCTGCCCTACCTTCAGCTTGATCCGGGCCTCTTTTATTTCGCCTTTATAGGTGAAGATGAACTTTTCCGCTTTATAGCCTGTACTGATCGTTTGCGGGTAATCGGCAATGGTGAAGTCGAAGTAAGGGCTTTTGATCACCTCCAGGCTCTTTTGTCCCTCTTTCCGTTGGAACGACAGGTCGATTGCCCCGGAGGTTTTCTTCGTCTCCGACGATAATTCCACCCCGTTTTTCGAAATGAACAGACCAATCGTGCCGGTGCTCAGTTGTTCGGCGGATTTCAAATCATCTCCCGTCGTATTCAGGGCGGCAGACAAGGCCAGCTTCAGCGTATGGATAGCGCCGAGGGAGAATACTTTGCTGAAATCACCTTTGACGACCGGGATCAGGCGTACGCCGTCCACCCCGTTCCTTTTTTCGATAAACGCCGCCAGGTCAACCTTCAGGTTCACGTTACTGCCCTGTATATTTTTGTCGTCGTACAAGGTGACGGCGATGAATTTTTCGGCTGCGTTAAACTTATAGGGAGGCAGGTTGAAGGAGAAGCTCTCGTTCGATATCTTTTTCCGGACCCTTTCCGGGATGGCCTTATACAGTTCATCCGCCAGCCCCACATAGTCGGCAAAGCTTTTATAGGCGCCGGTGGATATTTTATAGACAATCGTAAACAACGCTTTGGCAAAAGCGATATGCTCTTCCGAGAGATTGCCGGCATTGACCGTTTGGATCACCTGGTTGATGAGGTTCCGGGCGATCGCGCTGATCTTCCGTTCGATCAGTTGGATGAACGGGTTCAGCATCGGGTCGATCAACTGTTTCCGGATCTCTTCCCAGGCGGCGGCAAAGAAGTGGTTGGCCAATTGTTTCCACTCGTCCGGTGTAAGGGCGGCTTTCTTCAATTGCGACTGTTGGCCCTCCGCCGTTTTGATAAACCCGGCATAGGCATTGAGGGCGCAATTTTTCAGGTCGGCATAGTATTTCTCCGGATCGGGAAGGCTGACTTGCCGGATATGCTTCATCAGGATATCCACATACGCGTTGATATTGAAATCGAACGGATTGGTGGGGTTATGCAGCCAGGCGTTGAACGCCTCGGGGGTGGTCGGGATCTGTTGGGTTTGCTTGCTGAACTCCTTCTCCAGATCGGCCTTGAGTTTCGCGATAAACGAGTCGATATCCAGGCTGTTGGTGAGGAACGAGGTGATGTCGGCAACAATCTTGTCTGTCGTAGCCTGGAAGTTCCGGACCGTCGTTTGCAGGAATTTTTCCCATTCGTCCCGGCTGATATCCTTGCATTTATCCAGGTATTGCGCTTTCTCTACCAGCAACGGCAGCAGGCTCTTCGCCAGGATGGTGCGCATGGTACTGTCATTCAGCACAGGCAGGCGGAGTCCGTTTTTTAATTCGGTATAGGCAGACGAAGCCACTGCTCCTGCTTCTTTGTTCACCTCCCGGACCATTTCCCGGAGGAGGCTCCGGGCATCCGTGTAGGCGGTATTGATCTGGCTGGCCAGTTTGGCTTTCAGGTCGTCGATCATCTGTTTCAGCGCGGCCAGCAGTCCCATGAGGGTATCGAACAGGTCGTTGTCGGTTGCTTTGGCGGCCGCTTCCTTGATGTGTTTCATCAGCAGCGAGAACAGGTAACCCACCATACTTTGCATGGAATGGAAGTCCAGCAGGTCGGGATTAAAGACCCTGACCAGTTTGATCAGCCTGTCGATCAACGCTTCCGCTTCCGTATAATTGGTAACCGGGAAATGTTCCTTGCAATAGTTCAAGGGATCGGTCGCCAGTTTTTCCACCCTCTCCCAGTGGATCACATGGATAGACGTGAGGATCACTTGTTGCATGTTATCCGTTCCCCCTTTCGATTGGAGCGATTCAACCGCTTCCGTATGGATGATCTTCAGGAAGTCGAACACGGCATAGATACATTCAAAATAGATGCCTGCCTTCTTCAGTTGGACGATCTTTTCGAGTTCCTGCTTTGCGGCAGCCTGCGTCAACAGGGGGGTGAGCTTTTCTACCACCGTATCGATCACCTTTCGGGGATCTTCATCCAGATGGTCCAGGTATTGGGTGATTTCTGTTTTTCGGGCGACATCCGTCAGCATTCCGATGAGGGATGTGAGTTGCTCTTTCGCGACCGGTGAAAATACCGCTACCGCCTGTTGCAGGAAGACAACGATACAATGGTCGAAAAAGCGCTTCACAAAATCTTCATTGAACCCGCTATCCCGCATGAATTGGGCGATCTCGCTGTTCCAATTCGTCTGTTCAATCTGCTTGATGGCATCCACCAGTGTTTTGACGGAGGAGTACAGCGTCTGTGCCTGTTTGGCCAGTTCCGCCGGATCCACGTTGGCATTGGATCCGTTCGCCTCTCCTCCGCTTGTCAGTTGCGAAGGGAGCGCTGCCAACGCCGGAATAGCTTCCAGTAAGGGTTTGATGGCGTCTGCCAGAGCGGTAGCGCTATTAAACACCGTGATGAACGGAGAGGCTAATCCCTGGAATTGTGCGGATTCCAGATCATACCCCAGCCGTTTCAGTAACTGTACGATAAACTTTTGTTCATTCAGCTTGTTCCCTTCATACAACTTGTCTTTGCCGATCTCGTTGATGAGGTCGTTCAGGACGGCATCCTTGGTCTTGCTGAGAACTAAAATGAACTTTCCTGCAATATCGAGTAGCACAGAGCTTACATCCTTGTCGTTGTCCGCCATAGTAGTTAGATTAATAAGTTGCTAATTCGTCACACAAATGACTATATTCCAACTTACAAAAAATACCCCCAAAAAGGGGTTTTTTATCTCCGGATGTATTTTTTTTCCTGACTTTGACAGTTTATTTTCTCAATTGCCCTAATTAGCGGATAATCAGCAACAAACATAATATCTTGCGGTGGCGTGGGTGGCGCATTGTCAACGTCAGCAGACCTTCTATTGTCAACAACCGCACCTTCTATTGTCAACCGGAGGAAGGAGTCGTGTCAGCGTTAGGATGGTTTAACGTTCCCACCGTGGTGGAAAGGTCTTCCCACAAGGGTGGGAAGATGTTCCCACCCTTGTG
>JAVBUE010000067.1:0-37272 GCA_031555735.1 Tannerellaceae bacterium | reverse complement strand
GCCGTATATCACAAAGACTGGCTGCCAGTGGCGAATTGTCTTTTGAAGGCCAAAACAATCATAGGTGGTTGTTCAATCTGTTACCTATGTTTGTTTGAACATCCACCTATGTTTGTTGAAACGTTCACCTATGGTAGTTTTTAACAGTTTTTCCAACAACCGGATGTTGATAAATCTTCATCTACATCTCGTGTCAACAACGTCTATATGTTGTTCAACCAACATCCAGACGTTGACAGAACAACATCCAGATGCAGGTTGATATGCTGACAACGTTTTTGCCCCCGGCAGATGGCGGAAGCCAGCCAGTGGAAGGACGTGTGGAAGGAGACGCCCAAAAACGAGGGTCCTTCCACTGTAAGTAGCTGATAATGAAAGGGAATGGAAGCCGTGGCAGATGTGGCAGCAAAAAGGCGGGAAAACGGATCTGCCACGGGTATCTGCCACACACCTAACTTATTTATGGACAATAAGATATACCCTTCCGCGTGGCACCGTGGCAGATGTTTTGCAAAAATAAACTTCGTGTAGAAGGGATAATGACGGCTCATGGATTCAGACGGTTGATCCAAATTCAAAACAACTTCTTATACGTTTTTTCAAATACATTTCGGTCAACTTGAATGAAAACCGTTGGCCAACAAAGTTATGTGATCGAGAGTGATTGAGCAAGTATATACACGGGAAAAATGAGAAGGTCTTCTGTAGTCAGGGAAAACATGTTGAATAACATTGTTATGAAACACGGCTTTGAAAATAGGTTTTTACCATAACAATCCATAATTTGCGCCCTCATGAAAAATAGCAGCGATTTGATGTTAAACTCAATAAAAACGGAATAAAATGAAGGTGTATCAAACAAATGAAATCAAGAACATCGCCTTATTGGGAAGTTCTGGCTCTGGGAAAACCACTCTCGCTGAAGCAATGCTTTTCGAGAGTGGAGTTATAAAACGTCGCGGTACAGTGGAAGCCGGCAATACGGTATGCGACTATTTCCCGGTTGAGAAAGAGTATGGATACTCAGTGTTCTCAACCGTTTTCAGTGTGGAATGGCTGGAGAAAAAACTGAATTTTATTGACTGTCCGGGATCGGACGACTTTATCGGTGGAGCCGTATCGGCACTGAATGTAACTGATACCGCCCTAATGGTGCTGAATGCCCAGTACGGGGTGGAGGTAGGTACAATCAACCAATTCCGCTACGTGGAACAGTTTAAGAAACCGCTGCTTTTCGTGGTAAACCACCTGGATAACGACAAGGCAGATTTTGAAGGTACCCTTGCCCAGTTGAAAGAACGCTGGGGAAGCAAGATTGTGCAGATCCAGTATCCGATCGCAACCGGCGCCGGATTTAATGCACTGGTCGATGTGCTGAAGATGAAAATGTACAAGTGGAAACCCGAAGGGGGCGTTCCTGAAGTACTAGATATCCCTGCCAGTGAAATGGACAAGGCGACGGAATTGCACGGCGCCCTGGTGGAAGCCGCTGCCGAGCATGACGACGCGCTGATGGAGAAGTTCTTTGAAGAAGGCGCCCTGAGCGAAGATGAAATGCGTGCCGGTATTCGTGCCGGTCTGATCAGCCGCGGTATGTTCCCCGTATTTTGTGTCTGCTCCAGGCTTGATATGGGTGTGCGCCGTACGATGGAATTCCTCGGGAACGTAGTGCCGACAGCCGACAAGATGCCTCCTTTTACTACCATATCCGGCGAACAGGTGAAACCCGATGCGAACGGGCCGACCAGTGTGTTCTTCTTCAAGACAACGATCGAACCGCATATCGGACAAGTCTCTTATTTCAAAGTGATCTCCGGAAAACTGAAAGAAGGCGACGACCTGCTGAATGCCGACCGTGGTTCGAAAGAACGTATCGCCCAGTTGTTCGTCGTAGCCGGACAGACCCGTACCGCCGTACCCGAGCTGGTGGCGGGTGATATCGGCGCTACCGTGAAGCTGAAAGAAGTACGTCGAGGCAACACCCTGAACGGAAAGGGATGCGATAACCGCTTCGATTTTATCAAATACCCGGATCCCAAATACCGCCGTGCGGTAAGAGCCGCTAACGAGTCTGATTCGGAAAAGATGATGGAAATCATCACCCGCATGCATGAGGAAGACCCGACCTGGGTGATCGAACAATCCAAGGAACTGAAACAGACCATCCTTTCCGGACAGGGAGAGTTCCACCTCCGCACCATGAAATGGCGTATTGAAAACAACGACAAGATCGCGATCGAATTTTTCGAACCGAAGATCCCTTATCGGGAAACGATCACGAAGATCGCCCGTGCCGATTACCGCCATAAGAAGCAGTCGGGCGGCGCCGGACAGTTTGGCGAAGTACACCTGATCGTCGAGCCGTATTACGAAGGTATGCCTGCGCCGGATGTGTTTAAGTTCGGTACACAGGAGTATAAGATGAGCGTACGTGATACGCAGACCATCGACCTCGAATGGGGCGGTAAACTCGTATTGATCAATAGCATCGTAGGTGGATCGATCGATACCCGTTTCATCCCGGCTATCATGAAAGGGATCATGGGACGGATGGAACAGGGACCGTTGACCGGCTCATATGCCCGCGACGTACGAATCTGCATCTACGACGGAAAGATGCACCCGGTGGACAGTAATGAAATCTCCTTCATGCTTGCCGGACGTAACGCCTTCAGTACCGCTTTTAAGAATGCCGGACCGAAGATCCTCGAACCGGTTTATGATGTGGAAGTGTCTGTGCCGGGCGATTATCTGGGCGACGTGATGAGCGACATGCAGGGACGCCGCGCTATCATCATGGGGATGAACAGTGAGAACGGTTTCGAGAAACTGATGGCGAAAGTGCCGTTGAAAGAAATGTCGAACTATTCCACTACGCTGAGTTCCATCACCGGCGGCCGCGCATCCTTCACCATGAAGTTTGCCAGCTATGAACTGGTGCCTACCGATGTACAGGACAAGTTACTGAAAGAATACGAAGCTTCGCAGACCGAAGATTAAACCGTATTTCGTTATTTATACAAGAGGGTGTGTCCAAACGGCGCACCCTTTTTTTTATCCGGAGGTTTTCGCAGTGCCCGGATCCTCTATAAGCAACAACCCGGTAGTGGAAGATGCAGGTATCAGTGTAAAAGGAACAGGAGATAATAACAGGGAAGGTAGTCTTTGAGGGTTACCCGCAACACTTTCAGCGTTTTTGTGATATGGTATTCCACGGCTTTGACGGATACACCCAGCTCATTGGCGATTTCTTTATTGCTTTTGTTGTCGAACCGGCTCATCTCGAATATCCGGCGCGTTTGCCGGGGGAGCGATGCCAGTGTTTGCTGCATGATCCGTTCAACCTCAACGGAGAGTATCTCTTTCGGATCGCAGGCTTCGAGCGTACTTAACCGGAATTCCAGTTCCCGTTGCTGCAAGGCTGTTAACTGGTGCATGGCTTCCGATACGACCAACTGATGGCGGAGGTAATCCAGGGAGCGGTTTTTCAGCATGGTGAGGAGGTGTAATTTCGAGAATTCCGTTTGCTCTTCTTTCAGTATCGTCCACATCTTTAGCAGTACCTCCGAAGCAATATCTTCGGCGGCAACCTCATCATGGACATACGATTTCGCAAACAGAAATGATTTCCGAAAGTAGTCTGTATAGAGTGTACTAAAACTCAAAACGCCCTGGTCAACCATGAATGAACCCGTTTTCCTCAATATGTACAAAAGTAGTATTAATTCTTCATATATTCTTTTAAACAGGAAAAATGGCGACTGTTTGTTTTCCGCTGAAAAGTTCGCGTATGACATACGGCATCTGCCGCCAATCGCTATCTTTGTAGCTGTATAATCCATTCATACAAGGACATCATGAAAAAAACAATCGTATTACTTACCGCAATTATGGCAGTAGCTTGTACTCCCAGACAGCCGAAACTGGTGTATCCGGACACGGCGAAAGATAACACAGTGGATACGTACTTCGGTACACAGGTGGCCGACCCCTATCGTTGGCTCGAAAACGACACCAGCGCGGCAACAGCCGCCTGGGTGGAAGCAGAGAACAAGGTGACGAACGAATACCTGTCGCGTATCCCCTTCCGTACACAGTTGCTGGATCGCCTGACGAAACTCGCCGATTATGAAAAGATCGGTACCCCGTTCAAGAAGCATGGGAAATATTATTTCTTTAAGAACGATGGGCTGCAGAACCAAAGCGTACTGTACGTGCAGGATTCGCTGACGGATACCCCGCGGGTTTTCCTCGATCCGAACAAACTGTCGGACGATGGGACGGTGGCGCTTTCCGGCTTCTCGTTTTCGAACGACGGTAAATACGCCTCCTATACCATCTCCCGCAGCGGATCCGACTGGCAGGAGATCTATGTGCTGGATGCGGCTACCGGTAAGTTGCTCGACGACCACCTGCTCTGGGCGAAGTTCACCGGTACATCCTGGAAAGGCGACGGCTTTTATTACAGCGCGTACGATGCTCCCACTGGCGGACAGGAGTTTTCGAACATGAACGAAAACCATAAGGTGTATTTCCACAAACTGGGCGAACCGCAGGCAGCCGACAAACTGGTGTACCAGAACCCCGCCTTCCCGAAACGTTTCTATCGGGCCAGTGTGAGCGAAGATGAACGGGTACTCTTCTTCTTCGAATCCGGCGCCGAACGCGGGAATACGATCTATATGCAGGATCTTACCAAAGCGAATGCCCCCGTCGTGCAGTTGACTACGGACATGAATTACCAGTATTACCCGATCGAGGTGATGGGCGACAGAATCTTTTTTCAAACGAACTACCAGGCGCCCAAAGGACGTGTGATGGTGGCCGAAATCAAACAGCCGAAGCTGGAAAACTGGAAGGAAATCGTTCCCGAATCGGAATCGGTACTCTCCGGCACACAGGTCATTGGCGATAAGTTGTTCCTGACGTACGACCAAGACGCCGCCAACCATGCCTATGTGTATGGCCTGGATGGGAAGCAGATCCAGGAGATCAAATTGCCGGGATTAGGCTCCGTCGGTTTTAGTGGCGATAAGGATGATAAGGAATGTTTCTTCAATTTTACGTCGTTCACCTTCCCGGGTTCAACGTTTACCTATAATATGGACGATAATACCTATGCTCTCTTCCGCGCCCCGAAGATTAACTTCAATCCGGAAGATTTCGAAACCGAACAGGTGTTCTTCACCAGCAAAGACGGTACAAAGATCCCGATGTTCCTCACCTATAAGAAAGGGCTGCAGAAGAACGGAAAGAACCCGGTGTACCTCTATGGCTATGGTGGTTTCAATGTAAGTCTTAACCCGGGCTTCTCCACCTCACGCATTCCCTTCCTTGAAAACGGAGGTATCTATGCGCAGGTGAACCTGCGGGGTGGTGGCGAGTATGGTGAGGAATGGCATATCGCCGGTACCAAGATGCAGAAACAGAACGTGTTCGACGATTTTATCGCTTCTGCCGAATACCTCATCAGCCAGCAATACACCAGCCCGAAGGAGATCGCCATTGTCGGCGGATCGAACGGCGGGCTGCTTGTCGGCGCCTGTATGACACAGCGCCCCGACCTGTTTGGTGTGGCTATTCCCGAGGTTGGGGTGATGGATATGCTCCGTTACCACAAGTTCACGATCGGTTGGAACTGGGCAAGCGATTACGGCACGAGTGATGACAGCCAGGAAATGTTTGAATATCTGAAGGGTTATTCACCCCTGCATACCCTGAAACCAGGCGTCAAATATCCGGCTACGTTGGTGACGACAGCCGACCATGACGACCGTGTTGTGCCGGCACACTCCTTCAAATTCGCCGCCACCCTCCAGGCATGCAACGACGGAACCAACCCCACCCTGATCCGTATCGATACCAAAGCCGGACACGGTGGCGGTAAACCGTTGGCGAAAGTACTGGAAGAACAAGCAGACATCTACGCCTTCATCATGTATAACATCGGGATGAAACCGGCGTTTGGCACAACGAACTAAAACGGAGATATACCTCAAACGGGCATAAGCAAACAGTTGCTTATGCCCGTTTTATGTAACATACGGATTGATGCTACCGGATCAGGCGTGCATCATCATTCCCATATCCTGTTCCACGTCGGAAATACCGCCGATGCCGAATGCATCCACCAATACGCTTACCACATTCGGTGAGAGGAAAGCGGGCAGTGTAGGTCCCAGGTGGATATTCTTCACACCGAGGCTCAGCAACGCCAGCAGTACGATGACGGCTTTCTGCTCGTACCAGGCGATATTATACACGATCGGCAGTTCGTTCACATCCTTCAAGCCGAAGGCATCCTTTAATGCCAGTGCGATCTTCACCAGCGAATAGCTGTCGTTGCATTGTCCGGCATCCAGCACGCGGGGAATACCGCCGATATCTCCCAGCGGCAGTTTGTTGTACCGGTATTTGGCGCAACCGGCAGTCAGAATCACGGCATCCTGAGGGAGGGCAGAAGCGAAATCGGAATAATAGGCGCGTGATTTCATCCGCCCGTCGCAACCTGCCATGACGACAAATTTCTTGATAGCGCCCGTTTTAACCGCTTCGATCACCTTGTCTGCCAGCGCCAACACCTGGTTGTGGGCAAAGCCGCCGACGATCTCACCGTGTTCGATCTCATCCGGTGGTGTGCATTGTTTGGCGTGCGCGATCAGGGAAGAGAAATCTTTGGGCTGGCCGTTCGTACGTGCAGGGATGTGTTTGGCGCCGGTAAGACCCGATGAACCGGTGGTATAGATACGGTCTTTGTATCCGGCGTCTTTCAGCGGGGGAACGATGCAGTTCGTGGTGAAAAGGATCACCCCGTTGAAATGCTCGAATTCTTCCCGTTGCTTCCACCAGGCGTTTCCGTAGTTGCCGACAAAGTGGGTGTATTTTTTGAAGGCGGGGTAGTAGTGGGCAGGCAGCATTTCGCTGTGGGTATAGACGTCCACGCCCGTACCGGCGGTCTGCTCAAGCAGCTCTTCCATATCTTTCAGGTCGTGGCCGCTGATCAGGATGCCGGGGTTTTTCCCTACGCCGATATTTACTTTGGTGATCTCCGGGTGACCAAAGGAAGAGGTGTTGGCGTTGTCGAGCAAGGCCATCGCCTTCACACCGCATTCGCCTACCGATAAGGCAAGGGCGATCAGCTCATTGGCGGTAATATCTTTCCGGCTTACTTCGGCGAGGGCATTCTCTATGCTGATATATACTGCTTCCTCTTCATATCCCAGGTTCAATGCGTGTTCGGCATAGGCCGCGGCGCCTTTGAGGCCATAGATGATCAGTTGCTTGAGCGAACGGATGTCTTCGTCGCTTTCAGTCAGGATACCCAACACCTCGGCTGCCGTCTCGTATTGTTCCGGTTTGACATAAAAAGATACTTCGTCCGTGAGGGTGAACGATATTCCTTCTTTGCGTAAACGCAGGAGGAGTTCATTCTTGTTGATCAGCCCTTCGCTGATTCGTTTGCGGATGGCTTCGTTGTCGAAATTAGCATTGGTGATGGTGCAAAAGAGGGCATCCAGAATCCGTCGGCTGGTTGCCGCATCCGCCATCCCCTGCGTACGCAAAGCGCGGTTCAGGGTCGCCTCTCCTCTTACAATATACATAAGGACATCCATTAAGGCTGATGTCTGGGGCTCTTTGCCGCAAACACCTTTTACTGTACAGCCTTTGCCTCCGGCTGCTTCCTGGCATTGATAACAAAACATGTGCATTTCTCTGTAGATTTTTTTTGCAAATCTACGCACTTACCACCCACTTTTTTGTCACATATGTTACGTCCCATTCATTTCTTCTTATCTTTTTCTCCATCCACGGCAAGAAACATTCTGGTATGTGATTTCTACTGTCCGGTTTGCTTTTTATACACTTCGGCTACTATTTTCCTTCTGGTTTCTGACAGCGCTTTATATTTGTATTTAGAATTTTAAACATAAACGCACATGTATGTATAAACATTTTTTAGCAAATGTGAGCCACAATAGCGTAATCTATTTGCAACGCATCATGCGCACATTCAAAGCACGATAAAGCGTATTCCTTGATCTATGCCAAAGGTGAATTTACATAAAATAAGAGACAAGTGATCATTAAGTATAGAATGGTTTAAACAATTTATACCAGATACTGTTTTAAGTATGTGATTAGTTTCATTTTCCATTAAATTTAAAGTTATATTTTATGAAGAAGTTATTTTTATTCTTTACGATTTTAACCGCTGCAAGTGCTTTTTCAGCGAACGCACAAGACTGTATGAGCCTGTTCCCCGACAAGGAAGGAACGATCCTGGTCAACAAGACATTTGATGCCAAGAACAACCTTATCAGTACGATGACATATAAGGTTGAACATGTGTATGACACAGGCGAAGGGGAAGACATGGCGATCAACTTCATGCTGACCAACCGTTCAGGGAAAATAATCGACAGCGGCAGCATTGAAGCCCGATGCGACGGTAGCACATTCTTTATGAAAATGAAGAATCGCAACATGACTCCCGAAGTATCGTCTATCATCAGTACAGATACCGAACTGGTGGGCGACTTCCTGGATTATCCCGATGTATTCGGCTCCATGGATCCACTGGATAAGACGTTTAAGATGAGTGGAGGTGAGTTTACCATCCAGGACAAAAACGATGGCAAGAAAGCATATACCAATGTGCGTGTTTATGGCCGTAAGTTAGCTGGTACGGAATCTGTGACAACGAAGGCCGGTGTATTCCATGCCGCCAAGATCACCTTTAACTTTGATGTGACGGCGGATAAGAAAACCGTTACATACACCGGATCCGAATGGTATGCCCCAAATGCCGGTATCGTCCGGTCGGAAACATACAAAGATAAGCAACTGGTTAATTACACGGTGTTGACTGAAATTAAGTAAATAAAGCTGTTTGTCTGTTCATAAAAAAAGCCGGAGTATTTGTTACTCCGGCTTTTTTGTATTGTATTTGTTTTACTCTTAAAATGAATACGCGAGTCCAAATGAGGGCATGAGCGCATATACTTCATAATGAGCGGCAAAGGTGCGAGGTTGTGTGGTGACGGGATCATTGTCTGTATAAGAACCGTCGCGACCAAAACCAGTCACATAATTGAAAGATAAATCGACGGAAAAGTTAGGCACGGGACGGAAGCTCAACCCGGTGCTTACACCCAGTTTGTTCATGCTCGGTGTCTCAGGGTTCAGGTAACCATCCTTCACCGGCGATTCGTCGAAGTAAGTTCCTAAACGGATATCCAACCGGTTGGTGGCGGCAAACTGTGTACCCAGGCGATAAATACGGGTGTTTTCGTACTCTTTCGGAGCATCGATGCTATAGGCTTTAACAGCCTGTTGGTAGAAGCTGACGTTCAGCGACTCATAAGCGCCCCATCCGACAAACTGCACTTCTCCCGATACCAACCAGCGATCGGTGGGTTTGTATGCCAGACCGATGTTGAAGTTGGAAGGCAACGGCAGCTCCGCTTCAAACGTGGCGGCATCCAGCGGCGGGATACTTCCGCCCAGGTATTGTTTCAGTTCCGAACCGGCATAATTGACTACCGCATCTCCTTCGTCCACGCGCATCATGACTTTCGAACGATAGGAAGCACCCACCGTGAACTGCTCATTGATATCAAACATGGCGCCGACGTTGAAGCCGATTTTCACACCTGCATCGCCCGAAAGGGTGGCGGATACCGGGGTGGTTCCCTGGTATTTATCAGCCAACGGTTTCAGGGCGGGGATCGCCATCCCCATCATGGTGAGATTGGCTGAAGAAATGAGGGCGCGGCTCATGGAGAAGTCGCCAAACATGATCATCATCCCCGCGCCAACGCTCAAGCGATCCATAATCTTCCAGGCAACGGTGGGTTGCACGGAGAACGACTTGAGGGAAATATCCTGTATCAGGTATGCGCCCGGCCAGTCTTTGCCCCAGTTCATCGAACTGCCGTAAGGATTGGTGAGGCTCACCCCTGCCGAGAGGAATTTATTAATCTTAAAACCGGCATAGGCATACATCGGCGTACTCATATCATTGTCCGACTTATAATCTGTTCTGTCATAGGTGCAGGTGGCTTTTGCCAAAACACCTGCCATACCGACCGACAAATCCACGTTGTTCTGCAGGAAACCCAGTCCGGCCGGGTTGAAATGCATGCTTTCCGCACCCAACTTCAAGGCCACACCCACATGCCCCATACCAACCTGTTTGGCACTTTGGGCATTTACCTGATACCCTTCCGCTGAAGCATAAGAGAATGTAAAGAAACAAAGACATACGAATGCGATAACTCTCTTCATACAAAAATTTATTAGTTATTACTTAAAAAAGATCACACAACTATGAAAGAGTGTAAACGGCGCAAAGATAGGTGTTTTCCAACAAAACTTGCACATTTACGGGTTAAATGTGCGGTTGACGGGCGTTTTTGCTGAAATCTTCCGTATCTTTGGCCGCGAAATACAGTAGGAATGAAAAAGAAACAAACAGCATTGGTCTGCTTTTCGGGCGGACAGGATTCCACCACCTGCCTTTTCTGGGCAAAGAAAATGTTTACATCGGTAGAAACCGTTTGTTTTACGTACGGGCAACGGCATTCGCAGGAGATCGATATTGCCCGGCAGATTGCCGAGGAAGCGGACGTGCCGTTCCAGTTGCTCGATGTGTCGGTGCTCAGCCAGTTGTCTGTCAACTCCCTGACGGATCCCTCGATACAGATGGATGAAGAGAAACCCGCCGGCAGTTATCCGAATACCTTTGTCCCGGGACGAAACATGATCTTCCTCACCTTCGCCGCTATCCTGGCGCGGAGTAAGGGCATATTCGATATCGTGACGGGTGTGTCGGAAGCCGACTTTAGCGGCTATCCCGATTGCCGGGATACTTTCATCCGTTCGCTGAATGCCACGCTGAACCTGGCGATGGACGAGCAATTCGTGATCCACACACCCCTGATGAACCGGGACAAATGCGAGGTGTGGCAACTGGCCGATGAGCTGGGTGTGTTTGAGTTGGTACGTACCCGCACGCTCACCTGTTACAACGGCGTCATTGCCGACGGTTGCGGACAATGCCCGGCCTGCAAGTTGCGCAGGGAAGGACTGGAAAGATATAGGGAAATGATTAATGGTTAATGGATATGGATATGGAAGAAGGGAAGGAACTAAGTTTATTAGGAGGGAAGACGGTGTATCGGCAGGATTATGCGCCGGAGGTATTGGAAGCGTTTACGAACAAGCATCCTGAAAATGATTACTGGGTGCGTTTCAACTGCCCTGAGTTTACCAGTCTTTGTCCGATTACCGGGCAGCCGGATTTCGCCACGATATACATTGATTATATACCCGATGTGCGCATGGTGGAGAGCAAGAGCCTGAAACTCTACCTCTTCAGTTTTCGCAACCATGGCGCATTCCACGAAGATTGCGTCAACCTGATTATGAAAGACCTGATCCGGCTGATGGAACCGAAGTATATCGAAGTGACCGGCGTATTTACGCCCCGGGGCGGTATCAGTATCCATCCGTATGCCAACTACGGCCGGCCGGGAACGAAGTACGAGAAGCTGGCTGAAAAAAGATTATTCAAACATAACAAGTGATTTTTTTCTGCCGGTGTGAAGTCTATCCACCCGATTATTTCCGTACATTTGCGTCATTGAAGTTTTTTAACTACTTAAATTTTCAGACCATGAATAAAAGCATTGCATGCAAAACAGTACTTGCCTCATTGGCATGTGCCGCCTGTGTCAGCCTGAGCGCGCAGGAAAAAGAGTATCCCAAACCCGAGCCCATGAAACCGGGCATGTCGGAATACTGGACACCGCAACCCACCGTCATCACGCCGGGTAACATCCAGTCCAACTCCGCACCCTCCGATGCGATCGTGTTGTTCGACGGTAAAGACCTGAACGCCTGGGAAAGCGTACGTGGCGGCGGCCCGGCTCAGTGGAACGTACATGATGGCGTATTCACCGTAAACAAACGGAGCGGCGATATCCGGACCAAACAGAAATTCGAAAATTACCAGTTGCATATCGAATGGTGTGTTCCGGAAAACATTACCGGCACCAGCCAGGGACGCGGCAATAGCGGGATATTCATGCAGGGCATGTATGAGATCCAGGTGTTGGACAACTACATCAACGAAACATACGTGAACGGGCAGGCCGGCAGTATCTACAAACAGACGCCGCCGCTGGTAAACGCCATGCGCAAACCGGGAGAATGGAACGTGTATGACATTATTTATACCGCACCCATCTTCAAGAAAGACGGTACCTACCGCGTACCACCCACGGTGACAGTGATCCATAACGGTATCGTGGTGCAGAACCATACCACGATCCTGGGGACGACCGAATATATCGGTTTCCCGAAAATGAAGGAGCACGGCGCCGGCCCGATCGTCCTGCAGAGTCATGGCGACCCCAGCGAGCCGATCAGCTTCCGCAACATCTGGATCCGGGAAATGTAATACACCGACAGATATAAAAAAAGGGACTTCATTTTGGAAGTCCCTTTTTTTATGCCGTTTATGCTGCTCAATCCAGTTTCAGATTGAATTCTTCCCGCAGTTTATCGATGGCGGGATTGACAGACCGCAGGTATTCATACTTCTCCACCGGTGTATAGACCCGTTTCTTTTCATTCGTTTCATCGATGCGGATCTGCATCCGGATATGGGTGTTCTTGAGGTCGGACCGCAGGCGGGCAAGGATATCCGTGGCATGATCCGTCAGCTCGGTTTCCTGCCCGACGTTATGGACCGCTACTTCAAAGCTGTAATCCGCCTTCAGGACGGGTTTGTTGTTCAGCATTGCATTTTTGAGATAAACCTTGTCCGTCAGCTCTTCCGCAAAGGCTGTCCATGAGCGGAGGAGGTCGGATGTCTGGAAGGGTGTTGACATTTCTTCCGTGGGAAGGGCAACGGTGGCCGCCTCTTCTTCTTTCGCGCCGGTCATGGCTTTGATGGAGGTGCTGACCGGCTTACGCGCCTGCTTCTTTGTGTCCGGGGCTGCCGGACGGGACGACGCTTCCCCGCCCGGAAGGGTGACGCGCGGCGACGGTTCCGCTGCTGCTCCCTGCCGCTGAGGGGTAGGGGCGGAAGCAGTGGGGCGGGTGGCGGGCTGCGATACTGTCGGAAAGGCTACGGGATCGGCGGCCGGGATGGGCTCAATTATCCTTTTTTTTTTTGATTCGTCTTCCGTAGAATCCGAAGGCATATTCAACTGGCAAAGCTGTATCAGCGTAAGCTCCAACAGCAACCGCTTATTACGGCTGACGCGATAGTTCAGGTCGCATTGGTTGGACAGGTCGATCGCCCGGAAGAGGAATGGGTCGGAGCATCGTTTGGCCATCTCCATATACCGGTCGCGGATAGACGATCCTACTTCAAACAGCACCAGCGTGGCCGCATCCTTGCAGACCAGCAGGTCGCGGAAATGGGCGGCCAGCCCGGTGATGATATTCTGTCCGTCGAAACCTTTGCCGAGGATCTCATTCAGGAGGAGCACAGCCATGCGTACGTTGCCGGCCAGAATGGCATCCGTCAGGCGGAAATAGTATTCGTAATCCAGCACGTTCAGGTTGTCGATCACAGCCTGGTAGGTGATATTCCCATTGGTGAAGCTCGCCACCTGGTCGAACACCGACAGGGCGTCACGCATCCCGCCGTCGGCTTTCTGGGCGATCACGTTCAGCGCTTCCGCCTCGGCGGTCATGCCTTCACAGGAAGCTACATAGTGGAGGTGCTCCACCGTGTCCGCAATGGAGATGCGCGAGAAATCATATATCTGGCAGCGCGACAGGATGGTGGTCAGCACCTTGTGCTTTTCCGTGGTGGCCAGGATGAAGAGTGCATGGTGGGGCGGCTCTTCCAGCGTCTTGAGGAAGGCGTTGAAAGCGGCGGTACTCAGCATGTGTACCTCGTCGATGATAAACACTTTGTATTTCCCGATGGCGGGAGGGATGCGCACCTGGTCGATGAGCGAACGGATATCGTCCACCGAATTGTTCGATGCCGCATCCAGCTCGTGTATATTATAAGAACGTTGTTCGTTGAATGCCTGGCAGGATTCACAGGTGTTGCAGGCTTCACCGTCGGCAGTGGGGGTGAGGCAGTTGATCGTCTTGGCAAAGATACGTGCACAGGAGGTCTTGCCCACGCCACGGGGGCCACAGAACAGATAGGCGTGTGCCAGCTTGTTGCTGTGGATCGCATTCTTCAATGTCACGGTAAGGGACTTCTGGCCTACAACCGACCGGAAGGTGGAAGGACGGTATTTCCTGGCTGAAACGATATAGTTATCCATGCTTTTCTTTTTTTACAAGCACACAAAGATATGTAAAATATTTCGTTTATATTTGCAAAAAATGCTTCATACCCATGTCTCGTCTCAAAGATTTTTATCGCACGTATTTATCCTGGATAAATGCCTACTGGCTTGTAACGATCGGTTTTCTTGCCTTCACGTTCATTGCCGGTGACAGCAATTTGTACCAACGGTATAAATATGATGAGAAGATCCGCGGGCTGGAGAAAGAGATCCGCTTCTACGAGCATGAGATTGAGGTGAACACCCGGAAACTGAACGACCTGCATACCGACAAGGAGGGGCTCGAACGCTTTGCCCGCGAAGAGTATTTCATGAAAAAAGCGGACGAAGACGTATTCATCATCAAAAACAAATAAATGAACAACCAGCTACGGACGATCGTTTTTTCCTGTGCAGCCCTCCTCTTGCTGGCAGGCGCCATCTTACATTTCTCCCAGATCAGTATAGCGCCCTGGTTATTCGCGGTGGGCGCTGCCGGGCTGTCCGTCTGCTATCTTACACTGCCTGTCAAAGGGATGGGGTTCCGGCAGCGGCGCCTCCACCGGTACAATATCATGGCCAGCCTGTTGATGATATTCGCCTCCGGCCTCCTGTTCGCCAACCGGAAAGAATGGGTGATCTGCCTCACTATCGCCGCCCTCTTCCAACTCTATACCGCCTTCGTCAATCCGAAAGAATAAAAGGAATGCTCGTGGCCGGGCTCACTTCTTCTTCTTCAGCGGCTTTCCTCTTTTTTGATGTCACATGTCACCGGTCTTCCATTCAGCGAATTACGGTGACATCAGCAGAGTCTGATCCCATGCTTATGTCACAAAAACTACCATAGGTGGATGTTCAAACAAACATAGGTGACAGATTGAACAAACATAGGTGACTGATGAAACAATCATAGGTAGAAAAAAGATGGAATTCCAATCTTCATCCGGATGTTGTTATAACAACTTCTGGATGTTATTTGTACAACATCTAAACGTTGTTTGAAAAACATTTAGATGCGGATTTATCAACATTCAAATGCTATTTTTTGCAACATTATTGTGATATCAAATCCGATTCATGTCACAAAAATCCCTGTATTGAAGCGGGCGTGACATTGTGACATGGCAAACCGGATGAGTCACTGAGAGAGGGGTGTTATCCGGTAAAATGATCCGGATGAAACCGGTAAAAATGATCATCAGGATCATGTTTTTATTTAGATTTAACCAAATGCTGTATCCATGATCCATATATAGATGTGTGTCAGCATAATAAATATTTATTGGTAAAAATAGCAATTTTGTATATAATTTACGTACGTTATGAGTTTAGATAGGCTATCTTTGTAAAATAATTATTATTGTTTTAAAATACCGTAATATATGAGTAAATATATGTCATTCAAATATAAAATCATTATGAGAAGTATTTTATAAGAAGTGCATCAGAAGGGAGGGTGTGTGACGGACTACTTTTGACACACACACTCTCTCTCTCTTCTGATACACCCTCGGACACGTATAGCGGAGCGGGGGTTTACTCGATCACAAACCAGGTGTATCCTTCCGGTTCGAGTGTGAAGGTGAAGTCCGTGGTATAATCGCGGTTGATTTTATACTGGATGGGTTTACCTTCCTGTTCGCGGATACGGGCAACCTGGTTGAGGCCGGTATAGTAGAGCGGCAGTTTGATTGTGCGCGTTATCTTTTCCTTCAGCGGATTATATACCAACAGCATCCCTTTTTCCTTCAATTGCGGGTTCACATGCAGGATCCCGTCCCAGTCGCGACCGTCGGCACGGCGGAGGTGAAGGATATCGGCATTGAGGATGTTGCGGTATTTCTTGTACCAGTCCACCACGCGGACAACCGTCTGCTTGGTTTCTTCCGTGTCGTACAACCGGGGACCCCGGTAACAAGCCTGGACACCTGCACCGTAGTATTGCATCATCAGTTGCTCGTAGTCTTTGAGATGTTGGTTCAGCGGTTCGAGCACGGCATCCGGTCCACCGCCGTGATAAGCTGTCAGCGGTACGAATCCCCAACCCATCGCCGGTGTTTTCTCCCACGTGCCGTCGTAAATATTCTGTCGGTTCAGTATCTTTTGCTGTGCCCTGGATAAGGCGAAGTTGACTTCCCGGTACCCCAGTGCGATCTTGTTTGTCCCATCCAGGAAATACCAGTCGGGTGCATTCACATACTTGCCATGCGCCGCCATCCAGTGGAAGATACTTTTCTGCAATTCCATCTGCCGCCACTGCGAATCTTCCAGCCCCTTATGTCCGGGGTGGTCGGTAGAGGCACACACATCCCCGGGATATGGGCCGTCCATCTCCAGGATATCGAAGCCGGTATGAGTGAAAAAGTCGATGATCGCCTGGTGGTAATCCAGTCCCCATTGGCTGGCGAAACAAGGCGCGTTACCGAAGAAAGCGCCGCCCGGCTTCCCTGTCTTTGGGTCGATCACATCCGTTTCCGGTCCGATCTTCCGGGAGCTGAACAGGGTATATCCGCCGATCATCACTCCTTTCTGATGGGCATAATCGGCGATCTTTTTCCATTTGGCATGGTTCTCCGGCGTATTCAGTTCCATCTTCAGGTGACTGCCGAAGCTGAGGATCAATGCCTCATAACCGGCGGCGACACATTGGTCGATCACGGCATACACCTCTTCGTCTTTCTTGCTTACCAGGTGCATGAAGATCGGATTCTCCGTTGTCCAGGGAGCTACCGTGCGGTACATCCTGCGCACGGCCAGGCCGCGGCGTTCGCGGTCGTAGCTGTCCATCAGTAACTCAAAGGAATGGGGCGACCGGAATGTCTCACCCGGGTTGAGGTCGATATTGGGCGCCTTCTCGGGATATACTTCGAGGAGGCAGGGAGTATTGAAATCGTAGTTTACCTGCGAGGTATAGGTACTGTCGATCAGCCAGTGCGTGGTCTGGTCGCTCAGGTCGTACCGCATGGCGTTATTATAGGCGTAGTTGGTCTCTACATAAAGGGATGCCGGCTTCGCCATCTTTTCGGGCGAACCTACCACGGCGCTCTGCTCTTCCACCACGGCCAGTATCTCGTGTACCACGCGGTTGACACGGAGCGGCGACTGGCTGTTGTTCTGTACCGTCAGCCATTTACATATCAGGGGAATATCATCGTATATGGCATAATGCACCTCCAGTTCCACATCGGGCAGGGATGGGTTTTGATACCGGAAGGCGATGGCTTTTCCCGTTGCCTGTTTGTTGTTGGACGCCCATCGCTTGCTCTCCCATGGGATAAACGGCTGTGCGTCCGTGATCTGGCAGGACACATAGTGGAATCCATCCGTTCCTTTCTTCAACCCGTCCACCCATTCCTGCAGCAGGTAGGCATTCTCTTTCTGGCCGTACAAGCCACCTACCGTGTAGTCCGTTCCGTTGAGGTTGATGCGTGCTTCCGGTTTGACCGCCCGCAGCAACTGCTGTCCGTTTACCATATTCTTATAGTCGATACAAGCCACATCGGGGGTGATGCGGAAGGTGCGTTTCACCAGTCCGTTGTATAAGATCACGTCTTTGCCTCCCGGCTGGGTGTAAATACCGGCTTTTTCGGGACAGGGTGTCACTAACCAGTCGTAGGAAATCTGTTTACGATCGTTTGCCGGATCCCAATCGGGAAGGCGTTGGGCGTTCAGTTGGCAACTTAGTACCAGGGCAACTGCCACTGAGAAGAATACATTTGTGTTCATGATAAAGAGGTATGTCTGATTTTGATGCCTGCAAAGGTAGGGGTAAATCAGAATAATACCTACCTTTGATCATGCAAAATCAACAGACAGAAACGCATCCCCTCGGTTTTTTTCTGCCGCCGGGAACCCGCCTGCTGATGCTGGGGAGTTTTCCCCCTCCGCACCAACGCTGGTCGATGGAGTTTTACTACCCGAATATCCTGAATGATATGTGGCGGATCATCGGGCTGATCTTCTACGGCGATAAAGACTATTTCCTGGCGTCCCGGAAGGCTTTTTGCCGGGAGAAATGCGTGGCGTTCTGCCGGGAGAAAGGGATCGGTATCGGAGATACGGCTGTGGAAGTGGTGCGGCAGAAAGGCAATGCGTCGGACAAATTTCTTGAAATCGTCACACCGCTCGATCCGGTGGAAGTGCTCGGACAGATACCCGCCTGCGAAGCCGTTGTCATTACGGGACAGAAGGCGATGGACACCCTGCTGTCTGTTATCCCGCAGGCGAAAGAACCCGCGGTGGGAGGGTGGACTACCTTCACGCTTTCCGGCCGTTCGTTCCGGTTGTACCGCATGCCTTCCTCTTCCCGCGCTTATCCGAAGCCGCTGGAAGAGAAAGCCGCGATGTACCGTCCGATGTTCGAATCGTTGGGTATGGTCTGATCAGCCGCAATGGAAGTAGGTATTCACCAGCTTCATCATGGCGTCGGTATTGCCGGCGATATCCTGCCGCAATGTTTGGTCGTTGTACGAACGCAGGCGTTTGATGATACCGTCGATCATGCCGGGGCTGAATACGTTATAGGCTTCATATACCTTCCGTTGGCGTTCGAGGCAGTCGGCTGAGGCGGCGCAACTGTCGGGCAGATGTTCCAGCGCCTTCAGTTTCTCCTGATGTTCCGCCTGGTGGATATTTACATTCACATAGGTACGTTCCGACACTTCGAGGGCATCCTTCATTTCGAAACCATGGCGACAGGCTACCGCCAGACCGGCGATCAGTTGGTGGAGGTTGGCCGAGCCGTCGGGCGAACGCATTTCCACGGTTTGTTTCTGGGTGGTATCCACCCTGCTCTCTTTCTCCAACGGATTGGCCGACACATGCATGTTGTTCTTTCCCGACCAGCCGAGGGGTACACGTACGAGTACGGAGCGGTTGCGGTCGCCCCAACAAATATTCGTCGGCGCTTCCTGGTGGGGTACGAGGCGGAAGTAAGAAGTAGGGTTCGTATTTCCGAATGCGGTGATCGACGGCGCCAGTTCCATCATCCCGGCGATGGCTTTGCGGGCGGTCTCAGACAGGACGCCGTTCGCCAGCATCCGGTTCTTTCCCTCCTGCATGATCCGCATGTGGACATGCAGCCCGGATCCGGCTTTACCGGTAGTGATCTTCGGGGCGAAGGTGATGTTGTAGCCGTATTCGTAAGCAAGGTTACGGATGATCCACTTGGCGATCACCAGTTGGTCGGCGGCTTCCTCGGCATTAGTTGGCAGGAACTCGATCTCGTTCTGCTCATAGGTCAGCCCTTCCAGGGTGAAGTTGCCTACCTCGGAATGGCCGTACTTGATCATCCCGCCTGCCTGCGCGATGTATTGCATGCACTGGGTGCGGAACTTGTTGAACTTGGCGAAAGGATCGGATTCGTGATATCCCTTTTGGTCGGTCGCCTGGAAAAGTCCTTCGTCCGGGGCGATCACATAGAATTCCAGCTCACCCATGGCTTCAAATTCCATGCCGGTCACCTGCTTAAAAGCCGCGCAGGCTTTATGCAGCGTATATTCGGGAGCGCTTTCCAGCGGCTCGCCGTCTTTATTGAAATACGAGCAGAGGATGGTGAGCGTGGGTCGTTTCGCAAACGGATCCACGAACGCCGTCCGGTAGCGGGGTACGACGTACAGGTCGCTGCTGCCTGCTTCGATAAAAGGGAAGAGGCTGGATCCGTCCACCCGTTCACCGCAGGTTAGTATCGTATCTAAGTATGCCAGGTTATTGATGACAAAGTTCAGGGTTTTCAACCGCCCGTCGCCAGCCGGATACATAAAGTCCACCATCCGGATATCGTGTTCGCGGATATACCGGATAATATCCTCTTTCGTAAACTCCCTTGCCGGCTTCTTCAGGAATGCCACCAAGGCATTCGCATTCATCTCTATCGTGTGATCCATTGTTTTATTTATTTAAGATTAATTTGCCCAAAGATAGCAAAGAAATCATGTAATGTGTCGAAACGCTTCAAAATATTCCGCTCCGGCAGTGGGAAGTAAACGGTTTTTAATGCCTATCTTTGTGTTTTTCGCTATTCAATGTATCAATGAGTGATTTTGAAGCATATATCAGGCAAGGTGAAACGGACAAGGCATTTATCCCTTTGCCGGGAAGATACGTGATTACAATATCAGTAAGGCCGAATGGGTATTGAATGGCGCAACCGTCTTTTATGCAAGTGCCGACAGTATCCGGGCTACGCTAAGTTTCGACTTTGATCAGGAAAAGCAATTCAGATACCGGGGACTCAGCCTGCTCCAGACTGTTCAGCATATCGCCGCCTTTGTGTCGGGGATCTGGCAAATACACGCGTTTGGAGAAGGTAATACACGCACCACTGCCGTGTTCACCATTAAATATCTGCGGACATTCGGCTTTAGAAATCAACAATACGTTGTTTGCCGAACATGCCTGGTATTTCCGCAACGCACTTATTCGAGCCAATTACAATGATTTCAAAAACAATGTCTATGCTACCAATGAGTATCTCGAACGGTTCTTCGGCAATCTGTTACTCCACGAGGATCATACGCTGAAAAACAGGCATTTGCTCATTAGCTCCTAATCAATATTCATCCACTTTCAGGTCCGTGCGGAACTGCTCGAGGCGTTGTTGCAGACGGGTGGTTACCTCGGCATAGGCCGGATTGCCGTACAGGTTGTTTACCTCATTCGGGTCGGATTGCAGGTCGTACAGCTCGTTGCAGTTGATCGCGGCGTCCTTGCCGGCGGCGTCGCCGTAGAAATGGATCAGCTTGTAGCGGTCGTCACGCACTCCGTCGTGGCGGCGTACCTGGTGGATAGCCGGGTAATCGTAGTAATGGTAATACAGGTACTGGCGCCAGTCGGCAGGCTTGTTGCCATTGAATAAGGGTACCAGCGAGGTGCCGACCATCGCTTCCGGTTTTTCGATACCGGCTAACGCCAGGTAAGTCGGCGCATAGTCGATATTCTGTACCAGCGCATCACATACGCTGCCGCCCTGGATCTTTTCCGGATAACGGATAATGAGGGGCGTACGGAACGATTCTTCATACATGAACCGTTTGTCGAACCACCCATGTTCGCCCATGTAGAAACCCTGGTCGGAGGTATAAACGATGACGGTGTTTTCCATCAGCCCTTCTTTCTCGAGGTAGGCGATGAGGCGGCCTACTTCGTCGTCGATCGTCTTGATGCAGCGGAGATAATCCTTCAGGTAACGCTGGTACTTCCATTTCAGCAGGTCGTCGCCCTTCAGGCGCTGATCGATGAATGCCTGGTTACGTGGTCCATACGCCGCCATCCATGCGTCGTACTGGGCGGGTGTCATCCGTTCGAGCGATTTGTTCCAGGAACGTATGTTCCATTCGTTTTTATACGCCTCGGTATTTTTCAGTTCATCTACTTTCAGGTCGTAGATGAGGGTCATATCGTCTTCAATCCGCATTTCCTGCGTGCGGGCTGCGTCACAGCGGGTGGCATAGTCGTCGTAGAATGTTTCCGGGAGCGGGAAATCCACGTTTTCATACAGGTCGAGGTACTTGGGTTCGGGCATCCAGTTACGGTGGGGCGCCTTATGGTGTACCAGGAGGCAGAACGGCTTGTCTTTGTCGCGTTCTTCGAGGAAGCGGATCGCGTGGTCGGTCGTGAGTGTGGTGGCATACCCTTCTTCCTTTATATATTGTCCGTTTGATTCCGGACTCTTGAATTCCGGGTTATAGTATTCGCCCTGATCCCAGAGTACATGGTAGAAATTGAACCCTTTGGGCTCGCACTGCATATGCCATTTCCCTACCACGCCGGTCTGGTAACCGTGTTGTTGCAGGATCTCGGAGAAGAATACCCTGGTGCTGTCGATGCCTTTTCCCAACTGGCGCTGTCCGTTCTGGTGACTGTACAATCCCGTCATCAGGCAGGCGCGGCTGGGGGTGGAGAGGGAGTTCTCCACAAACGCTTTGCGGAACAACATCCCTTCGGCGGCCAACCGGTCCAGGTTCGGCGTGGGAGCCAGGCGGGAGATGGGATGTCCGTAGGCGCTGATGGTTTGGTACGAATGGTCGTCCGTCATAATATGGATAATATTCAACGGCTTTTGGTTGCCTTCTTTTTGTCCGTCGGCACAAGCGGAAACCAATACAACGGGAGAAAGGACGGCAGCCGTCCGCAGCATGTTCTTCATAACCGTAACATCTAAAGTAATTATTCGATCTTCCACAAAAGTAGTAAATATTGCTACCTTTGCAACTCAATACATGCAATAATAATTATGAGTACAACATTCAGCCCGGAAACGCTTTGTGTGCAAGGCGGTTGGCAACCTAAGAAAGGGGAGCCGCGCGTTCTTCCCATTTACCAGAGTACCACATTCAAATATGAAACGAGCGAGCAGATGGCCAAGTTGTTCGACCTCGAGGAAAGCGGTTATTTTTACACCCGCCTGCAAAACCCGACCAACGATGCCGTGGCTGCCAAGATCGCCGCGCTTGAAGGAGGGGTGGCTGCGATGTTGACGTCATCGGGACAGGCTGCCAACTTTTACGCCCTGTTCAATATCTGCGAGGCCGGCGATCATTTTGTGTCTGCTACCAGTATATACGGAGGTACCTACAACCTGTTCGGTGTGACGATGAAGAAGCTCGGCATCGAATGTACGTTTATCGACCAGGATGCGTCTGAAGAAGAAATACGCAATGCCTTCCGTCCGAACACGAAGGCGCTCTTCGGGGAAACCCTTTCCAATCCGGGTGTGATGGTGCTCGATATCGAGAAGTTCGCCCGTATCGCCCACAGCCAGGGGGTGCCTTTGATCGTGGACAATACGTTCCCTACGCCGATCAACTGCCGCCCGTTTGAATGGGGAGCCGATATCGTGACGCATTCCACCACGAAATATATGGACGGCCACGCCACGGCGGTAGGCGGATGTATTGTGGACAGCGGTAATTTCGACTGGGCGGCTCATGCGGATAAGTTCCCGGGGCTTTGCCAGCCAGATCCTTCCTATCACGGACTTACCTTTGCCGACGCTTTCGGCAAGGGAGCCTATATCACCAAAGCAACCACGCAGTTGATGCGCGACCTGGGTTCGATCCAGTCGCCACAGAACGCGTTCCTGCTCAACCTCGGCCTGGAAACGCTCCACCTGCGCATGCCGCAGCATTGCAAGAACGCCCTTGCCGTGGCCCAATGGCTCGAAAAGAATGAGAAGGTGGCATGGGTGAATTATCCGAGCCTGCCGGGTAACAAGCATTACGAGCTGGCGAAGAAGTATCTGCCCAACGGTTCCTGCGGCGTGCTTTCCTTCGGGTTGAAAGGCGGACGGGATGTGTCCATCCGTTTCATGGACAGCCTGAAGCTTGCCGCCATCGTCACCCATGTGGCGGATGCCCGCACCTGTGTGCTTCACCCTGCCAGCCATACACATCGCCAGCTCACTGAAGAGCAGTTGGTTGAAGCCGGCATTGCCCCCGACCTGATCCGTTTCTCCGTCGGCATCGAAAGCGCCGCCGATATCATCACGGATATCGAACAGGCGTTGATGCAATAAACGCCCGGTCAATCTCCGCCGGAGGTTATAAGAAGCAACACCTCATATACATGGAAGAGGGTGTGTCAATTCGGCACACCCTCTTTGCGTATGTTCGAACCCGAAGACATACTGTCTCCGGGTTTCCATCTATTAGAACAAAAAGGCTCACCTATTGGAACTTTTTGTTCCACCTATAGAAACTTTTTGTTCCATCCATAGAAACTTTTTGTTCCATAAGGATGAAACTTTTTAGTCATCGCGTAAGCGCAAATGCCTTGTTCGATACACCCGTGATCGTAAGCGTGGCAGATGTGACAGCAAAAAGGCGGAAAAACGGATCTGCCACGGGTATCTGTCACATATCTAACTTATTCATTAATAATTAGATAGACCCTGTTGCGTGGCACCGTGGCAGATGTTTTGCAAAATAAACTTCGTGTAGAGGATCGAAAAAGGAGGGCGCCGCTCCGAAAAATAATACCCGGAATAACTACCTTTGCCCCCCAAACAAACGAATATACGAAATGGATCTGCAGAGCCTCCCCGAACAAGCCCGGAAGGTGGAAAAGGAAACCTTGCAATACTTCAAGGCCATCCGGAAGAACCGGATGCGTGAACTGGACGATGCCGTCCATGCATTGCACGAAGTGGTATTCGATGAGATCGATTGCCTCTCTTGTGCCAATTGCTGCCGGACGTTAGGCCCGCGGATCACCGACCGGGACATCGAACGCATCGCTTCCGCCTTGCGGCTGAAGCATCAGGAGGTGGTTGCCCGTTACCTGCGGATCGACGAAGACAACGACTATGTGTTCCAGTCCATGCCCTGCCCCTTCCTATGTGCCGACAATTATTGCAGTATCTATGAAGACCGCCCGAAAGCCTGCCGGGAATATCCCCATACCGACCGGAAGAAGTTTTATCAGATCCATGCTCTCACCGTCCGCAACGCCTCTACCTGCCCGGCTGTGTTCCGGATCCTGGAGGCTCTTAAAAAGAACTTTTAACCAGATGCCTTCCTCCTTTCTTCGCTAAATAAGGGAATGTAACCGTTTTTTTATCTTTCCTTCACATCGATGTTACACGGGCATTTTACTTTTGTTGACGAAAAAGTAAAAAAGTCTTTAGGGTAAATCGCCTGTGACTCGTTTTATAAGTAATGTGGAAATAGCTTTTAGTGAAAATGGATCGTAATTTATTGCAAAAATACATAACGGGAGAGGCTACGGCGGATGAAAAAGCCGACGTCATGTCCTGGCTGGACGCGGATGTTGCACACATGAAGGACTATATGGCGCTCCGCAAACTATTTGACATGGCGCTATGGCGTGAAAAACAGGCAGTACAGCCGTCTGTGTCGCGTTCTCGGCGTTCGCTCTTTTGCCGGATCGTGGGCATTGCCGCATTCTTTGTGCTGGTGTTCTCCGCCGGATTTACGTTCCAACGTTTTCTCGCCGTGCCGCCAACGGCAACCATGCAATCTATTTACGTCCCCGCCGGTCAACGAGCCGAACTGACGCTGACCGATGGCACGAAGGTATGGCTGAATGCCAAAACAACGTTTACATTCCCCAATTTCTTTACCGGTGATACCCGTAACGTGTTGCTGGATGGCGAAGGCTATTTCGAGGTGAAGCACAATGCCGGACAACCTTTCATCGTCAATACCAACCAGTATGATATCCGTGTATTGGGAACGGAATTTAATGTGCTGGCGTATGCGGGATCTCCTTGTTTTGAAACCTCCCTGCTGAAAGGATCGGTGGAAGTATATGCGCATGCGACACCGGAAAAGACGATCCGCCTGAAACCGGATATGTATGTCTATCTGGAAAACGGGGAGTTGAAACGGAAACGGATCGACCATCCGGGCTATTTCCTGTGGCGGGAAGGTCTCATCTCCTTCCATGATGCTACCGTGGCTGATATGATCGCCAAGCTACAGCTCTATTTCGACGTGCGGATCGATGTGCATAACGACAAACTCCTGCAAAGCCGCTACTCGGGTAAGTTCAGGACCAAAGACGGGGTGGAGCATGTGCTGAAAGTGCTGCAACTGCGCAATAAGTTCACGTATCAGAAAGATGAGGAGTTGAATATAATTACAATCAGATAGATGAATTGGTAAACTTTAAATCGATACATGCCTATGACGTAAAACACAATGCAACAGAGAACCGGAAAGCGGTGGTGCGCCTTCCGGTCTGGAAGTCAATACCCGACTACAAAAAACAAGTATTAAGTATTAACTGTTAAATCTACAAAAGTATGGAAAACATTTCCTACAAGAGGGATTTTATCCCATTAAAACCACAATTAAAACATGTACTACGAATTATGAAGCTAAGCTTTTTGTTCCTTATGCTGTTTGCTTCAGGGCTTTGGGCTGTAGAAGCAAACTCTCAAACTGCAAAAGTGTCGATCAAAGCATCGAATATGACGACACGCGACTTCATCCATGAGATCGAAAATCAAACGGATTATCTTTTTGTGTATAGCAACAAAGATGTTAACCTGAATCAGCCGGTATCGGTGAATGCGGAAAACAAGACCGTTGCTGAAGTCCTGAATAACGCCTTCCAGCAGACGGATATCGTCTATGCCATGGAAGGTACTAACATCATGCTGATGAAGAAGAGCCTGGATGTGCCTGTGGCTGCACAGCAGACACGCCATATCAAAGGGGTGATCGTGGATGTCAAGAAAGAACCGATCATCGGCGCCAATGTGATGGTGAAAGGTACGACCAACGGTACGACCACCGACCTCGACGGTAACTTCTCCCTGAATGTGCCGGCGAACGCGGTGCTTCAGATTACCTATATCGGTTATCTTTCACAGGAAGTGAATACCGGCAACCGTACCTCCCTGAACATCGTGCTGGTGGAAGACACCAAAGCGCTGGATGAAGTGGTGGTGGTAGGTTATGGTACGCAGAAGAAAGTCAACCTGACCGGCGCCGTTGAGCAGATCACCAGCGAAGTGTTTGAAAACCGTTCGGTAGCCAACGTTACACAAATGTTGCAGGGAACGGTGCCCAACCTGAATATCACGCTGACGGACGGTAAACCGAGTCGTACGGCTTCCTATAACATCCGTGGTAACACCTCCATCGGCCAGGGCGGTAGCGCGTTGGTGCTTATTGATGGGGTGGAAGGCGACCCGGCCATGCTCAACCCGAACGACATTGCCAATGTGTCCGTGCTGAAAGATGCCGCTTCGGCTTCTATCTACGGTGCCCGTGGCGCGTTCGGTGTGATCCTCATCACCACCAAGAACCCGGAAAAAGACCGCACGACAATTTCTTATTCGGGTAATTTCGCCATCAAGAAACCGACTGTACTGCCTGATCTGGTGACCGACGGTGCGACGTTTGCCAAGTATTTCAACGAAGCCTGGTCGGCCTGGAACGATTATTCGCAGACACCGCAGAACGTGAACAAAACACTGAAGTTCTCGCAGGAATACCTGGCTGAAGTACAACGCCGTCAGGGGTTGGGTCTGCCCGAAGTGGAGGTGGACGCCGCCGGCAATTACGTCTATTACGGGAATACCGACTGGTATGGTGAACTGTATAAGAAAAACAAACTGTCAACCGATCATAACCTGTCGGTGACGGGAAGCAACGGCAAGCTGGATTATTATATCACCGGCCGCTATTACGGCGAAGAAGGGTTGTTCAAGTACAATTCGGACGATTATGCGATGTATAATATCCGCGCCAAAGGTTCTATCCAGGTTTTCGACTGGTTGAAAGTGGATAACAATACCGAATACTCCATCATGAACTACCACAACCCGCTGAACGTGGGTGAAGGCGGTAGTATCTGGCGTAATATCAACGACGAAGGCCACCCGCTTTCCACCATGTTTAACCCGGACGGTACGCTGACGCACTCGGCGGCTTATACGGTGGGCGACTTCTGGTATGGCAAGAACGGGATGGATACCGACCGTAATATCTTCAAAAACACAACGGGCTTTACCGCTTCATTCTTTAAGAACACCTTCCGGGTGAAAGGTAATTTCTCGTATAAGAGTGATAACAACGACGAGACTCGTATCCGTGTACCGGTTCCGTTCAGCCGCAAACCGGGCGTGATCGAATATGTGGGAGCATCCACCAACGATATCCGTGAGATCGGACGTACCACCAATTACATCGCTACCAATATCTATGGCGAATATGAAGAAACATTCGGCGGCGTACATTACCTGAAGGGAATGTTGGGGTATAACTACGAACAGTCAACCTATCAGAAAGTACAGGTGGCTCGTAACGGTCTGATATTCGAAGATGCCAAAGATATCAATATGGCGCTGGGACAGAACGTGCCTACAGAAGGGGGCTATGAACGCTGGCGTATCTCCGGCGGTGTGTTCCGTGTGAACTATGCATTCAAAGACCGCTACCTGTTGGAAGTGAATGGCCGGATCGACGGCTCGTCCAAGTTTCCGTCCGACCAGCAATATGCGTTCTTCCCGTCTGTTTCTGCCGGTTGGAGAATATCCGAAGAAAGCTTCTGGAGAAAGAATGATATCCTGACAGACCTGAAACTGCGTGGTTCTTATGGCTCGCTGGGTAACGGGAATATCGCGTCTTATTCGTTTATGGAACTGTTCTCCATCAGCCAGTCGGGACGTATATTGAACAGCATCCGTCCGCAGAAGGCCAGTGTGCCGGCGGTGATCCCGGAAGGACTGACGTGGGAGACCTCTTCCACCACCAATATCGGGCTTGATTTCGGTATGCTGACCAACCGTCTGCGTTTCTCAGGCGATGCCTATGTGCGTAAGACGAAGGATATGTTTACCGTGGGTATGTCTGTCCCCGATGTGTTTGGCGCCGATGTGCCGAAAGGGAACTACGCCGATATGACGACCAAGGGGTATGAGTTGACCGTAACCTGGAGAGACCGTTTCACCCTGGCAGGTAAGCCGTTCAATTATGAAATCAAGGGTACGCTGGCCGATTACCAGTCCACCATCGACAAATACAACAACCCGGAAAAGAAACTGAGCGACTACTATGTAGGCCAGAAACTGGGTGAGATCTGGGGATATGTAACAGAAGGTTATTTCACGTCGGCGGAAGAAATCAAGAACTCTCCGGCGCAGAAGGTGATCAAATCCAGTAATACGACGACCTGGTTGCCGGGCGATATCAAGTTCAAGAACCTGAATGGCGACAATGTGATCGACTATGGCAATAATACCGTGGATAATCCGGGTGACAAGAAGGTGATCGGGAATAGCACGCCGCGTTATTCCTACAGCCTGGGCTTATCAGGCGACTGGAATAACTTCTCCCTTTCGGCTTTCTTCCAGGGAGTGGGTAAGCAAGACTGGTATCCGGGATCGGAAGCCGGTTTCTTCTGGGGCATGTACAACCGTCCGTATAACGACCTTCCGAAATATGTGATGGAGAATATCTGGACGGAGGAAAATCCAGACGCATATTTCCCCCGCTTACGTGGTTATACCGCCCAGAACGGATCGGGCGAACTGCGCCAGGCACAGACGAAATACCTGCAGAACGTGGCGTATGTACGCCTGAAAAACCTGCAGCTCGGCTATACCTTGCCGCAGAGCTGGGTGGCGAAAGCCAAAATGCAGTATGTGCGGATTTTCCTTTCGGGTGAAAACCTGTGGAGCTGGTCGCCCTTGTACAAGCATACTAAGAGTATGGATGTGGCCGGTATTGATGGCTCCGACCGCGACCTGACCGACGGGAACAGCGGTAACGGATGGAACTATCCTACCTTGAAGAGTGTTAGCTTAGGTTTGAACGTAACATTTTAATAGTTGAGATATGAAAAAGATATTATATGTACTATTAGCCGGTATATGTCTCTTCTCGTGCGACCTGGAAGAGATGCCATTGTCCAAAGTGTCTAAAGACCCGGTGTTTGGCAGTGAGAACGGCTTGCAATTATATGCGAACTCCTTTTACGACATGTTGCCTTCAGCCTCCAACGCGGTAAGGGATGCGTATAATAATGATAATATGGCCGACCATTCGGCGCGTAACAGTGTGCCCGATTACCTGCGTGCCGGCGCTTACGGCCCGCAACAAAGCGGATTATGGACCGGCGGTAAAGACGGTGAGTGGGGCAAGTTGAGGAATGTGAACTATTTCATTCAGAACTGTACCGACGAACGTGTATCGGCTTCCGTCCGTAATAACTATATCGGTATCGCGCGTTTCTTCCGCGCCTGGTTCTATTTCGACAAGGTGAGACGTTTCGGGGATGTTCCCTGGATCAGTAAAGCCATGGATGTGAATGATCCCGACCTGTATGCCGGACGTGATCCGCGTACGTTGGTGATGGACTCGGTGCTGGCCGACCTGAACTTTGCCATTGCCCATATCACTTCCGATAAGGAATCTTCTGCATCGCTGGTGACCAAAGCGGCCGCGCTCGCACTGAAATCAAGGGTGTGCCTGTTTGAAGGGACGTTCCGTAAATACCACACGAAGTACAACCTGCAGAGTACATCCAACGCCTGGTTGACGGAAGCTGTCAGTGCAGCCGACGCACTGATGAAAACCAACGGTTTCTCCATCTATACGGGTGCCGGTGAAAAATCATACCGTACCTTGTTCACCAGTACGAAACAGGTGAATGCGGAAGTGATCCTGGGAGCTTCCTGTGATGCTTCGCTGGCGGTGCTGAACGATGCGAACTGGTTCTGGACCAGCGCGACCTACGGCTCACGCGTCAGTCTCACGCGAACGTTTGTAAATACGTACCTGAACCTGGACGGCACGCCGTTTACCGATAAACCGGATTATAAGACGATGACGTTCCTGGATGAGACCAAAGGGCGTGACCTGCGTCTGCAACAGACCATCCGTACGCCGGGTTACCAACGTGTGGATGGTGGTACGCTGGTGGCTGCTCCCCCGTTGTTCTCCTATACCTATACCGGGTACCAGCCGATCAAGTTCTGTTTGGACGATATGTATTACGACAGCGGATCGAACAATACCAATTCCATTCCGTTGTTCCGCTTTGCGGAAGTGTTGTTGGACTATGCCGAGGCGAAAGCCGAACTGGGCACGCTGACGGATGCCGACTGGGCGAACACCGTTGGCAAGCTGCGCAGCCGCGCCGGTATCACCGGTGGGCTGACGGCTAAACCGACCAAGGTGGATACCTATCTGCAAACCAATTATTTCCCGGAGATAGCGGATGCCGCCTTGCTGGAGATCCGTAGAGAGCGGGGAATCGAACTGGTGTTTGAAGGATCCCGTTTCTTCGACCTGATGCGTTGGCATAAGGGTGATTTGCTGAAAATGCAATGGAATGGTTTCTATGTGCCTGCGCTGGATGTCCCCATGGACCTCGACGGCAATGGTACGTTGGATATCTGCTTCACCTATGAAGCGACGGTGGCGAATCCGGTCAAGGGTGTAACCTATATCAACGTGAACCCGACGAAAGGTGGCGCGGTGAACCCGCAACAGTTGTCGGAAGGCACGAAAGGGGAGCTGACCTGGCTGAATAACATCACCCGGACCTGGGAAGAAAAGCAATACCTCTATCCGATCCCCGAATCCGCGTTATTGATGAATGATAACCTGGGACAGAACCCCGGTTGGTAACAAGAATACATGCAAACAATGAAACGAATAATTACAATCCTGTTGCTTGCCGCTATATGCGGCGGGCAACTGTGGGCGGAAACGAAAGGGAGCCTGAATATCGCGACTTTCAACCTCCGTATGGATACCCCGAACGACGGTGTGAATGCCTGGCCGAACCGTAAAGAGATGGTGAAAGGGCTGATCCGCTTCCATGATTTCGATATCGTGGGCACGCAGGAAGGATTCCGCCACATGCTTGACGGTATCCTCGAAATGGATGGCTATGCTTCGGTGGGAGTAGGGCGTGACGATGGTAAAGCCGCCGGCGAACACTCCGCCATCATCTACAAGAAAGAGCGTTTTACGATCCTGGACAAAGGCAACTACTGGTTGTCTGAAACGCCGGACCAGCCTTCGTTCGGTTGGGATGCCCAGTCGCATAAACGGATCTGTTCCTGGGCGAAGTTCAAAGAAAGGGAAAGCGGTAAGGAGTTTTACTTCTTCAGCGTGCATTACGACCACCGGGGTGTGGTGGCCCGCCGGGAATCATCCAAGCTGATGATTACGCGTATCAAGGCGATTGCCGGTGATACTCCTTTCTTCTGCGTAGGCGATTTCAACGCCGGTGAAACAGACGAACCGATCACCATCATCCTGAATGAGGGCACGCTGATCGATTCGAAAGCCATCTCCAAACAGCCTCCCTATGGTACGCCGGGTACCCATCAGAGCTTCAAGCTGGATGCGCCGATGGATAAACGCATTGATTATATCTTTGTGTCGAAAGGTGTATGGGTGAATAAGTATGGGGTATTGAACGACATGCAACACGGTCGTTTTCCCTCAGATCATTTCCCCGTAATGATCAATGCCGATTTATAATTGGTAAAATAAGTTCATGATTGAAGTTGCCGGTCTTGTTACCGGCAACTTTTTTTTTGGCTGTGTGTCTTATCCGGCTATCAGGCAGGCGATCACCGAACCGGTTGCCAGCACAAGCCCGATGGCTGTCTCGTAAGGGATAAGTTTGAGGCGGTTGCTGATGCTTGTGTTCGTCACCCCGCCGGTGGCATGGAAGAACGAACCGTGAGGCAGGTGGTCGAGCACGGTAGCCCCCGAGTTGATCATTGCGGCTCCCCATACGGCCGTGATACCGGCGGCGGTAATGGTTTCGGCAAAGGAGGAAGAGGCTACCGTAGCTCCTGCAGTGGTGGAGGCGGTAGCGGCCGACATCAGGATCCCGGAGAGGGGTGCAATCAATATTTCGCCCATATTGGTATAAGCCAATACATCCAGCAACACATCCTTGATCGTGGATGCTTTGATCACGCCGGCGATCGTTCCGGTACCGATCAGGAGCACGGATACGCCCGACATCTTCTCCAATCCGTAGGTGAGGCTGTCTCGCAGGAAGGCTGTTTTCCGCATCGCGACGATACCGGCCAGTCCACCCACGGGCAGGGCGATTAGCGGGTCGATCACGATGCCGAACAGCGGACGGAACGACAGGAGCAGGATTGTGACGACCGGAGCGACGATGCTGGCTCCGAACGACGGCAGTTCTTCTTTCCGCTCGCTGATCTCTTCTTCCGTGATCAGGTCGCCTTTCTTCGGAAGGATGCGTGCAATCAGATAGACGGTAAAGAGCAGCCCGATGATGGCCGGGATGATGTTGACATACATCACGGAGGAGAGGTCGGCCCGGAAGTTCTCCGCCGCAATAATCGTGTTCGGGTTGGGGGAGATGATATTCCCGCATTTCCCGCCACCGATCATCATCAGCAACAGGCCGGCGCGGGGGATCGACAGTTTCCGTCCGAGGCTGAGGGCGATGGGAGCTACGGTGATCACCGCCACATCGATAAATACCCCGATGGCGGTAAGCAGCATCGTAGCCAATGCCAGGGCCAGATAGACATGGCGTTCGCCCAGCTTGCGGACGATGGTGTTGGAGATGGAGGCCGCCGCACCGGTCTTGACCAGTATGCCGGACAATACGCCTGCCGTCAGGATGCGGATGATGGCAGGGGTGACGTCTTTGACGCCGTCGATCATCAGTACGACCGTGCCGGGTAAGGATACACCGCCGATCAGCCCGCCGGCAAGCGCCCCCAATACGAGGCTGTAGAAAGGTGATACCCTGCGAATAATGAGAATGATAGCCAGCAATAGGCCGATAAAGGCTCCCCAAGCACTCATGTGTAGATTTGTTTAATGGTGGATATAATGGCGGATGACCCGCAGTTGTTGTTCCAGTGTACGTGTGATATTCCGCCGGGTGAACGCCGGATCCATCGCTTCTTCCAGCGTGGCGGGGGCAGGCAGGATGGGCAGGACGGCGAGGAATCCCATCCGGTTCAGGGCTTCCGTCTCTTCCACCGATCCGCCGATGGCGATAACGGGGATCTGTTGGCGGAGGCCTGCCTGTAGCACGCCGGCAGGTGTCTTGCCCATGCCGGTCTGACGGTCGAGCCTGCCTTCGCCGGTGATGATCAGGTCGGCATCCCGGATCTGTTCGTCGAAACGGAGCGCGTCTAATACCATCCGGATGCCGGGTTTCAGTGTGGCATGCAGGAAGGCGATGAAGCATCCTCCCAATCCTCCGGCTGCTCCTGCTCCGGGTATGGGGTCTATATCGATCTGTTCTGTCTCGCGGATCACGGCGGCCATGTGCTGGAGGCCTTCATCCAATCGGATGATCATGGGATCGTCCGCCCCTTTCTGCCGGGCATAGATGAACGCGGCGCCGTTTGGGCCAGAGAAGGGGTTGTTGACATCACAGGCTACGGTAAAGGTTGCCTCCCCGAGTTCAGGGAGTATCTGTGACCGGTCGATGGTATAGATCCGGCTGAGGATCCGGCCGCCATATCCCAGTTCGATCCCGTCTATATCAAAGAAACGGACACCGAGGGCTTGCAACATTCCGGTACCTGCATCGTTTGTGGCGCTTCCTCCGATACCGATCAGGAAATGCCGGCAACCGCGACGAAGGGCGTCTTTAATCAGTTCGCCGGTTCCGTAGGTGGTGGTGAACAAGGGGTTCCGTTTGTCTGTGGGTACTAAGGTAAGCCCGCTGGCGGCTGCCATTTCAAGGATCGCCGTCTGTCCGTCGCCGGATATGCCATAGCAGGCCTGGATGGGCTGCATCAGCGGATCATGAACCGTGCAGGAGATGATCTTTCCCTGCATGGCGGCAACCAAGGCTTCTACCGTCCCTTCGCCACCGTCGGCAACGGGTATCTTGACAACTTCTCCTTCCGGAAACACTTCCCGTATGGCTTTTTCGGCACTCTCGGCTACTTCGGCCGAAGATACGGATCCTTTAAATGAATCCGCAGCAATGACTATTTTCTTCATAACGAACTTATATGCTATTTTTCCTCAACCAATATACGGGTAGAGTGCGTACCTTCATGATCCATTTTGGGGCAGGTTTCGGCACAAACATACGTAAAAAACACATTTCACTTACAAAAAGACTTGTTTTTTTGCAAAATACGATTGTTTTTGTTTCAGAATGGGTTGAAATGTTTGACTTTAACGGGATTACTGTTTGTGTAAATGCCCGAATAACCGTAGTTTTGCTTTTCTAAAAATCAGTATGTATGTTGTGCATGATCTCTCCGGCCAAGACAATGGTGGCTGCTTCACGTATCAAGGCTCCCGCCGCAACGTTACCCCGCTTCCCTGAAGAGGCTACAGCCATTGCCCTGAACATGGCGCAGTATTCGCCGGTAGAATTGGGAAGGATGCTGAAGATCAATCCAAAGCTGTCGGCAGAGAACTATCTTCGCTTCCAGCATTTCTTTTCGCCCGACAACAAGCCCTTGCAGGCTGTGTTGGCCTATACCGGTGTGGTTTTTAAACATTTGCAGCCTGCAGATTTTACGCCCGACAACTTTAGGTTCGCCCAGCAGTATCTCCGCATCGCCTCTTTTTGCTATGGTTTGCTTCGTCCATTGGATGCGATCAAGCCATACCGCATGGAGCCTGATGTGAAACTCCCGGAACTATGCGACGGCACTATGTACGGTTTTTGGCGCGACCGGCAGACGGCTACCCTGCTACAAGACATCAAAGAAGCAGGTAATGTCCTTATCAACCTTGCCAGTATGGATATCCAGCCCGCTTTTCACTGGAAACAGGTGGAAGAAAGCGTCCGTGTGATCACCCCCGATTTCAAGGTATGGAAGAACGGTTCTCCGCAGACTGTGGTGATCTATGCCAAAATGCTCCGTGGGCGGATGTGCCGTTACATCATCAAAAACGCGATCACCGATCCCGAAGACCTGAAAACCTTTTCCTGGGAAGGCTTTGCGTATGAGGAATCCCTTTCCCGGGGAGACAACTGGGTTTTTATTCAGGAAGGGTAGGGAAGTGTCTATATCCCGAACCGGTATCCGATGCCGGATACGCGCCAGCAATTCTCCGCTTCGGAAGGGTTTGGTCAGGTAGTCGTTTGCTCCCTGGTCCATCCCCTATACACGGAGTTTGGGGAAAACTGCTTCCACCTTCCACTAATGGGTGTTATCGTGCAGATAAACAACAAGATAGATAGTGGAAGGAGGCGTGTTTCTCCTTCCACTTTCCTTCCACTCTGCTTCCACTGTGTGGTCATTGCTCCGACAATTACGTATTCTGTCCCATTTCGAAATGGGACACCCGGCATTTCATTTAGCATGTTGATGTTGATCAATCTGCATGTAGTTGTAAAACAAGAGGGTAAAACGATCATAGGTGGATGATTCAACAAACATAGGTAGATGATTCAACAAACATAGATAGATGATTCAACAAACATAGGTGACGGATTACACAATCATAGGTGGATGTTTTGAGCTTTGTTACAAATAAAAAAAGATGTCTGAAATTCAATCTGCATCTGGATGTTGTTCTGTCAACATCTGGCTCTTGTTGTAACAACATCCAGATGTTGTTGTAACAAGATCTAAGAGTAGATTTAACAACGTCTGGATACAGATTGCAGGGTTTTTTTGAAATATCCGTGTGATATCAAGTCAAGCTCATGTCACAAAAAAACCTGATTTGAAGCGGGCGTGACATGTGACATTGCAAACCGGAAGAGTCGCTGAGAGACTGGTTCAAACAAAAGCACCAGGAGCTAAGGTAAATGTTTCAATAGGAGCAAACGTTAGAAAATAGTTTGCCGAAAAATTCCACACCACTGTGATCCCAATAGCAAACAGTTTGGCCACGTAAAACCGTATATTGTATTTGGTATGCAAAAACCACAAAAGAGCATTGTTGATCAATAGACCAATTATTGATATCATAATAAAAGACGAATACTCCCAGATAATTTCAGGATTCCGGCTTTGGAATGTCCAGATGCGATTCATTCCATAATTAAAGCTGCATGCAGTACCCATGCCAGCGAACCCTGTTAGGCAAAAACGAACCAAAAGTTTTAAATGGTACAGATCAAACATATCCTACTTAATTAAATGCGCGAAACGATTCCATCTCCATTTGTTAAATAATGGCTTGGAAGAATCAATCGAAAACAGCACACAGTTAATTTTCCCAATGATATTCTTTTCCGGAATAAAGCCGATGAAGCGGCTGTCTAACGAATTAGCCTTGTTGTCACCCAAAACATAATAGTGATTCGGGGGAACAACTACTGGTTCGTATCTTTCGGTAGTCCATTTGTCTTTATCCAGCAGAGTAAGTCGAGGGGTATTAATAAATGGCATACCTGCCAGGATTTGAACAGTATCACCGTAAGCATACGGTGAACCACACTATGATTTCCGCATCCAGTTTCCCGGCAAAAGATCCTTTAGTTGATTTGTCTTACATTCTGGTATTCTGCGAAAGACATCTGTCAGCCATTCTGTGGGGTTTATGTTATTAATCTT
>JAVBUE010000010.1:0-64292 GCA_031555735.1 Tannerellaceae bacterium | reverse complement strand
GGCAGGAAGAGCTAATCCAAACGCCTGCTCTATCTTTACATTCAACCTTGTAAACCAAATGTAGGACTAAGTTATTTTTGTGTAAAGGTCTTTTAGTAATTAACACCCAAACTGTAAACTGATTTCAGGAAAGGACACTTCCATAGGTAAACGTTTCAACAAACATAGGTGGATGTTCAAACAAACATAGGTAGATGTTTGAACATCCACCTATGATTGTTTTAGCCTTCCAATTACGGAAGTCAGCCGGTGGAAGGAAGTTTATTATAGTACATTTTTGTAATTCAAAACAGCTTCTTATTTTTCTCCCAACGTTCCGCCGAGGTTATAGTCCGGATAACCGGCGGGGCTTTCTTTGCCTATGCCTTGCTGCATCAATGATACGAGGTCTGGCAGGTAGCTGTTATACACGTCGCGGGGGTTGGCCTGGTGTGCTTTGCAGAGGGAGGCGGCCATACCGACCACTTCGCCCATCATGCCCGTTGTGCGCATGACGCGTACCGTTCCCAACGCCACATGCGTCACACTGATGTTACGGCCGGCCATGAAGAGGTTGTCCACATTGCGGGAATAGAAGCATCGGTAGGGGATGGGGTAGGGGTGGATCTGGATATGTTTGGCGATCGACTTAAATTCGGTGCCGGGGAAATGTTCCGTATTCTTCGGGTCGGGGTAATGCAGGTCGATCGACCAGGATGTGGAGGCTGTGCCATCCTCTTGTAGCGTGTGGCTGGTGATATCCTGCTCTTTCAGGATATAATCGCCGAGCAGGCGGCGCGATTCGCGTTTGCCGGATACATAGGCTACCCATTCGAGTGCACGGTTGGCATAGCTGTCTTTTTCCGCCGACTCGTTCTTCAGGAACGACCAGTTTGAAAAGATCACCATCATTCCATAGTCGCGGATCCGTTCAAAATCGGTGATCTGGTTGATATTCATCCCGGTTTCCCAGGTCCATTCGCCCATCGTCACTTTTTCGGCGTTCGCTTCATGGAAGTCGATACCGTACCTGAACACCGGGAAAGAGGAAGGCTGCGCCTGTTCTTTTGAGTACCATTGGACGGAGCTGCCCATCGTCAGTTTGTCGGCTATCCCGGGTGCGGTGGTTTCACCAAATCCGGCTGTCGATTCACGTCCCATGACGAAGTCGGCTCCGGCTAATGCGCCGATGCTCCCGTCGCCGGTACAATCGGCAAAGAGGGGTGCTGAGAAGATCAGTTCTTCGCCCGTTTCAACCTGTTTGGCGGTGACGGATTGGATGGATGATCCGTTTTTCTCCACCGCAAAAGCGTAGTAGTTCATAAAGGGGGTGATATTGGGCTCGCTGTGGATCAGGTCCGCTTTTTTCCGGTCTTCGTACCTGTCGGCCGGTTGGGCGTTTCCGCCTTTCTCCGGACTCAGTTCTTTCACCACGCCACCCAGGGCAGGATAGGGGCCAAGGTTGATGCGTCCACCGAGGTGTACGCGTACTTCCGAGCTGTTGTTGCCTCCCCAGACGGGGCGGTCGTGTATAAGGGCAACCTTCATATGCAGCCGGGCGGCTGATACGGCCGCACAGATACCGGCCACGCCACCGCCAACAACCACGAGGTCGAACTCCCCGGCCTTTTCCGGTTGGATACCTGTTTGCTGATAGCGGAAAGCCGACAGTTCTTCTCCTCCGGCAGGTGGCCGTTTATGGGGATCGGTAGTAAAGTACAGGGCGTCGCAACGGCCGTTGAACCCGGTCAGGTCGCGCAGGGTGACGGTTGCCTTCCGCTTACGGACCTCCACCGCGCCTCCCCTTTGCCATTCCCAGGCATGGCCGGTGTGGCCGAAGGTTGCGTCAACCGGCTTGTTATCAATCAGTACCTGGAACTTTCCCGCCCCTTCCTCCTGAGTCCAGGGGGAAGTCCAGTTGTACGTGCGTACATAGATATAATAGGTGCCCACGCCGGGGAATGTCAGAGTGGTACTTGCGTCTTCTACCGGTTTACCCATCCCGTGCGCCATCAGGTAGGGCGATCCCATCCGGTTCATGAATTGCTGGTCGGTCACCCATCCCCCTTTCGAGGAAAAGCGTTCGGCTTCCAGCCATACATCGCCACCTTTCGGTTGGCAGGAACACATCAGGCAGGCCAGCGCCATAGCGATCAGTAGCTTATTCCCCTTCCGCATCGAAATCAAATTCAAAGTCGAAGCCGTCGGAGAGGGCGTCGGGGTCGGTAAACTGTTCGAGTTCGCGGCGGTCTTTCTTCGTGGGTCGGCCCATGCCGCGGGCACGGTCCACAAAGCCGGAGATGCGGTTCATTTCCAGGATTTCGTACTGGTCGGGGGTAGTGACGTTTTCCAGGTATTCGGGTACCAGTTTAGCGCCCATGCGCCGTTCGGTGAGCGCCAGCGCTTTGAAGGAATAGGTGATGGGTGGTTTGCGTACCTGCACGATCTCACCTGCTTTCAGCATCCGTGAAGGTTTGACATTGACACCGTTGATCATCACCCGGTTTTTCTTACAGGCTTCCACGGCGATGGTGCGGGTCTTGAAGATGCGGACAGCCCACATCCATTTATCGATACGTACTTCGTTCATCAGGTATTCGTTCCGTTTTAATCTTTGTTGTTGAATTGGTTCATGGTATGTTGAATCCCTGCGAGGCAGAAACTTTTGATGATATCCACGGCGCGGTCGAGCACGGGAGGCATGGCGGCCAGTTCTTCGGGATCGAACTGTCCCAGCACGTAGTCCACCTGCCCGCCACGCGGAAACTGGTTGCCGATGCCGAAGCGGAGGCGGCAGTAATCCTGCGTGCAGAGCATTTGCTGGATACTCTTCAGCCCGTTGTGTCCCGCGTCGCTGCCTTTGGGTTTCAGGCGCAGGCTACCGAAGGGGAGGGCGATATCGTCCACCACGATCAGCAGATTTTCCGTTTCGATCCCTTCTTTTTGCAGCCAGTAACGGACGGCGTTGCCGCTGAGGTTCATGAAGGTGTTGGGCTTCAATACCGTCAGCTCACGGTTCTTGATGCGCATACGGGCTACGGCGCCGTAACGTTCTTCCGTGAACCCTGTCCCGGCATCTTCTACCAGTTTGTTCACAACCCTGAATCCGATGTTGTGGCGTGTGCCCCAGTATTCGGAACCGATCTTTCCTAATCCTACGATCAGATATTTCATGGAAGGGGGGGATAATGATGAATGATGAATGATGAATGATGCGGGGAGAGGGTTGGGGGCGAAAGAAAAATGGTTAATAACTAATGGTAATTTCCATTAATCATTAACCATTTGTCGTTCGACGTTGTTACGTCTTATTTACCGGAAGCCTGTGCTCCACGAGCGGCACGAGTCAATTGGACGGCGCAAACCACGGCGTTCTTGGCATTCATCAGTTCGAGACCTTCGAAGCTCAGTTCACCAATCTGCATGGTTTTACCCAAACCCAGTTTCTCCACATTGATCGTTAGCTTTTCAGGCAGGTTTTTGTACATCCCTTTTACTTTCAGCTTACGCATGCTGAGGCTCAGTTTACCCCCTGCTTTTACCCCTTCGGCATACCCTTCGAGGGCTACCGGGATTTCGATCACTACCGGTTTGTCGGCGAAGATTTCCTGGAAGTCAACGTGCAACAGTTCGTCTGTTACAGCCTGGAATTGGAGGTCTTTCACGATCGCCATTTTCTTACTGCCGCTGATCGACAGTTCCACCAGGAATACTTCCGGGGTGTAGATCAGTCCGCGGATGGCGTCGAATGCCACGCTGAAATGAACCACTTCCGCGCCACCATACAGTACGGCGGGGATTTCCTTGTTGGCACGTAAAGCCTTCAATGATCTTTTCTGATCGGCAGAGCATGTTTCAATGGCTCTGGATGTTCCTTCTAATGCAAATGTTTTCATCTTGTAAAAAATGTGTTACTCAAAATTAGACATGTCGCTTTCTAATTTCCCATCACACGAACGGGGGCAAAAAGCGGTGCAAAGGTAAACGTTTTATTGATAATCACCATGAAAAAGACATTTTTTCTTTGGATAACCATCAGATCGTTTGCTCCACATTCCAAGTGAAGGCACGCAAGCCCTGCGCTTCCGTTTGCATATCCAACCGGTGGAGGATCGCCAGGAAGGAGGTGGCTTTGTCATCGTCCACAACAGCCATGATGGCTCCGTTCAGGGTGGGCCATGCATGGTCTCCGTGGTGCGGATCACCCGTTTTGCTGCCTCTTCCCTGCACGGTTTCCCAGTAGGTGTAGCCACGTATGCTATTCTTGTCCATGAGTGACAGTATCTCTTCGTAATATGCCTGGTTGAAAGATATAAAGATTGCTTTCATATCAAATTAATCATTAATCATTAATCATTATTTCCCCACCTGTTTTCTGTGCTTGCGCCTGCGGATCTTCACCCCGTTGGCCGCAAAGATGGTATAAACCGTGGGTACGATGATGAGGGTGATGAGGGTGGAGATGGAAAGTCCCCAGGCAACCGTCATACCCATCGGGCGCCACATTTCGGCGCCTTGTCCGGTTCCCACAGCCATGGGGATCATACCGAGCACGGTGGTCAGTGTAGTCATCAATACCGGACGCAGACGGGATTTGCCCGCGGCCACCACGGCGGCGAGGATACCCATTCCCCTTTCACGGCAGAGGATGGTGTAGTCGATCAGCACGATACCGTTCTTCACCACGATCCCCATCAGCATGATCACCCCGATCAGCGCCATTACACTCAGCGGTGTCTGCGTGATCGACAGTCCCAGCATGACACCGGTGAAGGCGAAGGGGATGGAGAACATGATCACAAACGGGTCCACCAGCGACTCGAACTGCGTAGCCATTACGATATATACCAGGATGACGATCAGTAACATCAGGATACCCAGGTCGGCGAACGTTTCCATCTGGTCTTCATACGTTCCACCTAACTGCCAGGACACATCCGACGGTATATCCATCTTTGCCATTTCCTGGTTGGTTGCTTCCACCATATCGCTTAAGGCTGTACCTGGTGCTACTACCGCTTTGACGGTGATCACACGTTCACGGTTCTTGCGTTCGATGGTGGGAGGGGTCATCCGTTCGTTGACCGTTCCTACATCACGGATACGTACGGATTGTCCCGCGTTGTTGTAGATCAGGATATTTTCGATGTCTTCGATCGACTGGCGGAACTCCGGCGCATAGCGGACACGGATATCAAATTCGTCGCCGTCTTCGCGGAACTGTGAGGCGGTGGCTCCATTGATGCGGTTACGCAGGAATGAAGAGGCGGTGGTGATATTCAACCCGTTCAACGCAAGCTTCTCCCGGTCGAAGTCGATCTGGTATTCCGGCACATAATCTTTCCGGCTGATGGTTACCTGCGAACATCCTTTGAAGTTGCCCAACCGTTCGGCCGTTTCTTTCGCCACGGCATCGGTGGAGGCGAAGTCGAATCCATAGATCTCGATATCCACGGCATTCTCACCGCCCATGCTGTTACCGCCCCCTGCCAATACGTTGAATCGTTTGATCTCGGGGTATTGGGCTAAATCCTGACGGATCAGCTCGCTGATCTCCAGCATGCCTCTTTCCCTGTCGCCCACGTCCACCAGGCTGAGGTTGAACTCGATGATGTGCGTGCCGTTGTCGCTCAGGTTGGCCCAGGTATTGTTGGAACCGGCCTGCCCTTCGCTGAAGTTGCAGACGTTGATCTCCGGATAATGTGCACGGAACTCCTGATCGATCCGCATGGACAGCTCACGGGTGATATCCTGGCGCGTACCGATCGGCAGCTCGATGTTGACGGTAATGAAACCGTTGTCCTGTGTCGGGAAAAATTCCGTTTTGATCACGCTGATCAGGGCCATGCTGCCGGCAAAAACCAGGAAAGCGCCTGTAATTACCGTTTTCCGGTGGCGGGTAGCCCAGTAGAGGAATGCCGAATACCCGTTATCCAGTTTGTCCAACGCCTTTTCGATCGGCGTGAATAACAAGATGAACAACCTTCCCTTCTTCGGGTTCAGGCGAAGCATCTGTGAACACAGCATCGGGGTAAGCGTCAACGCGCTCACGGTAGAGATGATCATCACGATACTTACGATCCATCCCAACTGTTTGAACATCACACCGGCCATGCCCGTCACCATTGTCAACGGCAGGAATACCGCCAATACGGTCAGCGTGGAAGCGATGACCGAGATCGCCACCTCGTTCGTGGCATGTACCGCGGCCTGCTTGGGCTTACTGCCCCTTTCGATGTGGGTGGTGATATTCTCCAGTACAACGATCGCATCATCCACTACCATCCCGATGGCAATGGAAAGCGAGCTGAGGGAGATGATGTTCAGGGTGTTGCCCGACGCCAGCAGATAGCCGAAGGCGGCGATCAGCGAGATCGGGATCGTCAGGATAATGATAAAGGTCGCTCTCCATCGACCCAGAAAGACAAAGACGACCAACATCACCACGATGAACGTGATACAAATCGTTTCCACCAAACTGTCGATCGTGTTCAGGATATTCGTGGAGGTATCGAAGATGATCCCCAGTTTGATGTCCGACGGCAGGCTGGCCTCCAGCTCCGGCATCTTGTCTTTTACCTGCTGGGCGATATCCACCGAGTTGGCGCCGGATTGTTTCTGGATCACGATCATACCGCCGCGGGTACCGTTATTGAATGTCTCCTGCGAGCGTTCTTCCACCGTATCCCGGATACGGGCTACATCGCGCAGGTAGATCACTTTGCCGTTGTAGTTGCCGATCACCAGGTCGAGCATCTGCCGGGCATCCGTAAACTCACCCTGTACACGGAGCGAGTAGGTGTTGGAGCCGATGTCGATACTGCCGCTGGGCATGTTGCGGTTTTCCTGGCCGATCACCGCCGCAATCCCCTCGATGGTCATGTGGTAGGCTTCCAGCTTATAAGGGTCGCAATAGACCTGCAGCTCACGGATCGGTGTCCCCGCGATGGATACGGCGCCCACACCCTTGATACGTGCCAACGGGTTGGATACTTTCTCGTCCAATATCTTATACAGGGCATTGGTGCTTTCTTCGGCGGTCACCGACAGCATCAGGATGGGGATATCATCCGTCCCGAACTTGAAGATGATGGGGTTGTCGGCGTCGTCCGGCAATATCGGCTTCACGATATCCAGCTTGTCGCGTATATCGTTGGTCGCCACATCAATGTCAATGCCATAATCAAACTCCAGGGTGATGATGGATATATTCTCCCTCGACTGCGAAGTGATATGCTTCAGGTCGCTTACGCTGTTCAGGATATTTTCCATCGGTTTGGTGATATTCATTTCGATATCGGCGGCGCTTGCTCCCGTGTACGACGTCATGACCATGATCATGTTCGTCTCTATTTTGGGAAGAAGGTCAACCGACAGCTTGCTCAATGAGAAAAGCCCCAGTATCACTACGGCCACAAAGACGAGGGCGGTAGATACCGGTTTTTTTACGGCTGTACTATATAAACTCATAGGGATGTCTTGCTTTATTGTATGACTTCAACTGCTGCTCCGTCCGTCAGGCGGCTTTGACCGATCGTGACTACCTGGTCGCCATCTTCCACGCCGGAGATCAATTCATAGGTGTTTCCCATCCGGCGTCCGAGCTCCACTTTCTGATAAGAAACGGCGCCGTCCTTATATACATAGATATAACGGTCGCCCGAACCGGCTTGTTTGACTACCGCCTGGTCGGGAACCACGATGTGTTCTTTTGTTCCGAAGTTCATCGTTACGCGGGAGAACATCCCCGGACGGACGCGTTCGTCGTTGTTCGGAATACGGATCTCGGTTTGGAACGTACGCGTGGCGGCGTCGATGGTGGGATAGATCAGGTGTACCTTTCCCTGGAATACCTCATCGCCATATACGTCAAAGCGCACATCCACATCCATCCCTTTCTTTACCCGGGTGTAGAAACTTTCGGATATGTTTACCATCAGTTTCACCGGGCGGAGCTGTTCCACCACATACACCGGCAGGGTGCCTGAATACATGTCGCCGTTATCGTAGTTACGCGCCGTAACCACCCCGGCTATGGGGCTGAGCAGGCGGATATTGATCTCGAGGTTCCTCAGGGACGCCTTGTTGACATCCAGGGCTGCTTTCATCTGGTCCCAGGACGATTTGGAGGCGCCGCCCACCTTGTAGAGTTCGTCGATACGGTTGAATTCGGTCTCCTGGTTCTGTATCTGGATGCGGAGTTGTTCCAGGCTGGTATTCTCCATCGTTGCCAGTAACTGTCCGGCATTGACATGGTCGCCCACTTCCACATGGAGTTTCTGGATACGTACGGGCGATTGGGGTGCGATCTTGTTGGATACCATGGCCTGTACGGTTGCGGTAAACTCACCCTGCTGTTCGACGGGCTGGCGGCGGACGGTTTCCACCTTCACCTTTGCCTTTTCTTCCTTTGTCTCCACTTGCTTGTTTTCTCCTCCGGTACATGCCGTCAACAGGGCGATCACGGCGGCCGGGATTAGTCGTAAGACGTTGCTTGTTTTCATCTTATCGTGATTTTTACGTTATATACTGCTTATTTTTTGTCTGCGTGTTTGCCTAAGGTACTTTCCAGGTTGGACTTGGCATTCATATAGTCGAAGATAGACTGGTTGAAGTTCAGTTTGGCCTGAAGCATGGCGAGGTCGGCGTCGTTGAGCTCGAGCAACGTGCCGGCGCCGGTGTCATACCGTTTTTGGGCGATGGTGTATCCCCGCTGGGCTTGTTCTACTCCTTTGCGGGCGGCGTCAAACCGCTTGATGCAGGTGGCCATATTGTCCATATACGTACGGATAGCCAGTTGGAGGTTGCGTTCCAGGTTTTCCCGCTGCAAACCCACCTGTAGGATATTCACCTTTGTCTGGTTGACTTTCTGCACGCGTCCTCCTCCTGAGAAAATAGGGAAGGAGAGGGAGAGTCCCACCATCGAATAGGGGTTCCAGAGGTATTCTTTGAACCGGAAGTCGTTGTTCATCGCACTCCAATTATATACGCCGGAGACCGACAGGGTGGGCAGGAAGTCGTACTTCTGCAGCTTGAGTGTATTCTTCAGCATAGTGGCCTGGATATCCAGTTGCTTCAGGTTCGTGTTGTCTGTCAATGAGGTATCGGTAGCCAGGTAATCGCCGAAGAGATCCGACTGGAAATCGGTCAGCATCCCCTGACATTCGATCGGGGTATCCAGGTCCATGCCCATCAGCGCTTTCAGTTGCCACTGTGCCAGCTTGACGGCTTTTTCGGCTTGCAATACGTTAGGCTCATGGTTCCTCACGGCCACATCGGCGCGGATCAGGTCGTATTCGGCTACCAATCCCTGTTCGAATTTCTGTTTGATGTCGTTGTAATTCTCCAGGGCGTTGTTGTAGCTTTCCAGGAACACCTGGTAGGAGTCGTTCGCCAGCATCACGGCGTAGAAGGCCTTTTTCACCTGGTTGGTCATTTCGATCTTCGACGAACGGGCCTGTTCGATCGCCAGTTCTACATCCTGTCCGGAGATGGCGATGCTTTTCCAGAGCGACATATTGATCAGCGGCATGCCGAAGTTGAAGCCCATGCTCCAGTTGTTGTCGCGGCCAACGGTGATCCCTTCGTTGCCTCCGCCTGCGTCCGGATCGGGCTTCGGCGTGTTGGCGTCTATCTGTTTCTGCAGGTCGCCGGGGATATAGCCGGGTGCGTATTGTTGCAACGCGGCGTCGGCGCCTTTGATGATCGGGTCGAACGCCGGCGCCAGCATGGACACCATATCGAAGGCGCCATCCATATACATTACCTGCTTCTTCAGCGTGCGCGAATAGTCGGCGCCGAAATTAACCTGCGGGAACAGGGCGGCATACGACCCTTTCTTTGCGTATTTCTTCTTTTCAATTTCCTGGTCGGCGACTTTCACCGTCGGATTTTCACTCATCGCAATCTCCAATGCCTTATCGAGGCTGAGTGCAAGCGGTTTGTCCTGCGCCTTAGCCGTTGACAGCAACAGGGACGCCAGCAAAAGCAGCGCTGCCTGCCTTTTCGTTGTTTTACTTCGTACGGGTATCATTTAATACTGATTTGATTTGATTCTTTTGTTATATGCCGGTTCCATGCTACGGATCAATGACCCTGTTGGATTTTCTTCGTTGCGATCCATTTGTCCAGGAGGGAACACCCTTTTTCGGTGCTGATCCCCCGCAGGAAGACGACCAGGATAGTGCCGAACACTTCCAGATTGGAATGTTTGGAGAACATTTTGGAGGGATGGATCATTTGCAGCTGCTCTTTCGACAGCAGGGCCATGATATCGAAGTTGATCTCGTCCCTGAAAACGCCTTCTTTCGCTCCTCGTTCAAACAGTTGGCGGCATTTCCCCGTGAACTCCCTTTTCTCTGCTTCATGCTCCTGCCACATCTTGGGGTATTTCTTCATGTCGTCGTAAAACTTACGGCTGTACCACCGGGGGCGTTTCAGCAGTTCGTCGAAAAACAACAGGATGATATCGATGGCCGTGAGGTTTGTATGTTCCAGTTCGTCCAGATATACGGCGAGCTGGCCGTTGATGTATTCCCTGCCTTCCACCAGCAACGTCTCTTTGTCTTCAAAAAAACTGTATAGCGTACGCTTGGAGATACTGCTGCTGCGGGCGATATCATCCATACTCACACTCTTAATGCCGTATTGTGAAAACAAATCGAATGCGTTCGTGATTATCCGACTTCGGGTCTCAAGCATTTTTTTTACATCGTTATCCGATACAAAGTACGGATGTTTTAAGGAAACTGAAATGGTTTAATCCGTTACATGATTGGTGAAAATGCAATGTTTTTCGACAAAAAGAGGATAATGTATGATAATCTACCTATATTTGTTGGGTCAAATCGAAACAGCAATAGTAGTGCGGATCAATTCTCGTGCGATGGATTATAACAGGAATGAGGTATGGAGAAACTTCCGATCATTGAAATAGCAGAAATCAACAATCATATCGTCGCGTCTGATAACTATCAGAATGCGGTTACCGTAGCGGATGTGGACGTCACCTGGACGGTGGTCGATCCCATGCAGGATGGCTACAGCATGCCGGTGCGGCTGAACGCCCTTTTCATGGTGCTGGTACTGGAAGGTTACACGAAAGTATGCCTGGATTATGTGCCTTATACGTTGGATGCCGACAGCTTCCTGCTGATCATGCCTTCCCATGTGTTCCAGGTGGCGGAAAGCAGTCCGGACCTGAAAGCGGTGATCCTGATCGTGGACATCGCCTTCATCGAAGGATGTGCTCCCGATAAGCGGAGCCCGTCCATGTCGGCTTATCTGCAATTGCGCAACAACCCCTATATCTCACTCCTCCCGGAAGAGACGCAGTATGTCCGCCAGGGTTTCCAGACCTTGCGCGAGAAGATCCGCCTGCGCGCCCATTCCTTTCATAAGGAGGTGGTGCAGAATGCGTTCATCGGTTTTCTGCTGGATGTGGGGAATATACTGATCGGGAAGAATGAAGCCCTCAAACGTCCCACCCTGTCGCGGAAAGAAGAAATCCTGAACCAGTTTCTCGAACTGCTGTTCACCCATGTGAAAACACACCACGTCGTTACCTTCTATGCCGATAAGCTCTTTATCACGCCCCAGTACCTGTCGCTGGTCCTGAAAGAACTCTCCGGGAAGTCCGCCAATAAATGGATTGATGAGGCGTTGATGGTAGAGGCGAAAATCCTGCTGAAAATGCCGCAGATCACCGTACAACAGGTGGCCGACCAGTTGAATTTCTCCGACCAGTCCACCTTCGGCAAGTTCTTCAAGAAACACCAGGGCGTATCGCCGTTGGAATTTCGGCGGACGTGACGGTTGCCGTTCCCTTTCCCCTGCACACTAATAAACAATGTATATGAGAAAACAAATTTACTTACTGGCCATTGGATGCCTGTTGGCGGGATGTACGCCTCCGGCGAATGTTACCATGTATGAACCGGCGGCAGAGAACAGCCTGCGGGCGCCTGCCGTGCCGCTTGTCACCATCGATCCCTATACCAGCGCCTGGTCGTTTGCCGACAAACTGAACGAGGAATCACCCCGTCACTGGACCGGCAAGGAATTTCCTTTGTTGGGCGCTATCCGGGTGGATGGCGTGTCGTACCGGTTTATGGGGATGGATCGGATCGTTGTCAGGCCCGTAATCCCCACTACCGCCGGCGGTGAATGGGAGGGAATGTATAAGGAGTCCGCGCCGGATGGCGATTGGAAGGCCGCCGCTTATCCCGCTGCCGGCTGGAAACAGGGAAAGGCCGGCTTTGGCACCGAAGGCAATCCCCATACGGCCACACCCTGGCTAACGGATGATATCTGGGTGCGGCGTACCTTCGACTGGCCGGAAGGAGAAGTGAAAGAGTCCCTCTTCCTCCAGTATTCGCACGACGACAACATCGAGATCTACCTGAATGGTGTAGAGGTGGCCGTAGCCGGTAACGGGTTGGAATACGACCTGCTGAAAGAAATACCCGCCGAAGCCGCCCGTCTCCTCCAACCCACGGGGAATGTGCTGGCCGCCCATTGTAAAAACAACGGCGGCGGAGCGTATGTGGACTTCGGGATCATGCAGGAGGTGAAGCAGGACGACCTGTTTGCCGCCAAAGCAACACAGACCGGTGTTACGGTGATGCCCACGCAGACCTATTATACCTTTGATTGTGGCGGGGTGTCCCTTGATCTGATCTTTACAGCTCCCCTGCTGATGGACGACCTGTTACTGATGAGTTCCCCCTACAATTATATCACCTACCAGGTACGTCCCAACGACGGACAATCACACGACGTACAGGTCTATCTGGAAGCGACGCCGCACTGGGCGGTGAATGAGGTAAGCCAACCGGTCTCTTTCGAGAAAAAGGAAGAAAATGGCTATGTCTTCCTGCAAACAGGTACGGTGGAACAACCCGTGCTGGGGAAGAAAGGCGACGGGATCCGGATCGACTGGGGTTATTTCTACCTCGCCGCCAAACAGTCGCCGCAGGTATCCGTCTGCATGGATGAATACCATGCCGCCAAGTCGGCGTTTATGAAAACGGGCGTGTTGTCCGGAAAGGCCGACAACGTGTGTGCGGATATGGAACAACAACTGACGGTGCTGGCGTATGCCGATAACCTGGGCATGGTTTCTCCCGCCGGTGCGTCGGGCCATCTGCTGATCGGATACGACGATGTGTATGCGATCCAGTATTTTGAAGAAAACCGCCCGGCGTATTGGAAACAAGACGGACAGGTAGATATCCTCCAGGCCTTGGCGGATGGTGATCGTAACTATGCCTCCGTCATGCAGCGTTGTGCCGGTTTCGACGCGCAACTGATGCAGGAAGCGGCTGCGGCTGGAGGGCAGAAGTATGCCGAATTATGCGCCATCGCTTACCGGCAGGCCATCTCTGCCCATAAACTGGTGACGGACAAGGATGGTAACCTGCTGTTCTTATCCAAGGAAAACTTCAGTAACGGTTCGATCGGTACGGTGGATATTACCTATCCGTCGGCGCCTATGTTCCTGCTTTATAACCCCGAACTGCTGAAAGGGATGATGAATCCCATCTTCTATTACAGCGAGAGCGGAAAATGGAACAAACCGTTTGCCGCCCATGACGTGGGTACCTATCCGATAGCGAACGGACAAACATACGGTGGGGATATGCCGGTGGAAGAATCCGGGAATATGCTGATCCTGACCACCGCTATCGCCGTCCTGGAAGGGAATGCCGGTTATGCTGCCAAACATTGGGAGGTGTTAACCGTCTGGGCCGATTACCTGCGTAGCGAGGGACTGGATCCTGCCAACCAGCTTTGTACGGATGATTTCGCCGGTCATTTCGCCCACAATGCCAACCTCTCCGTCAAGGCGATCCTTGGCATTGCCGGATACAGCAAGCTGGCGGGAATGCTGGGGAAACAGGAAGTGGCGGATACATACCTCCAGGCTGCCCGCGACATGGCTTCCCAATGGGTACGGATGGCGGACGATGGCGACCATTACCGCCTCACCTTCGATAAACCAGGTACCTGGAGCCAGAAATACAACCTGGTATGGGATCGCCTGCTTGGCCTCGGTCAGCTCTTCCCCGAAGAAGTGGCGGCGAAGGAGATGGCCTGGTACCTGACCCATCAGCGCACCTACGGTTTGCCGTTGGACAACCGCGAGGATTATACCAAATCCGACTGGATCCTGTGGAGCGCCTGCCTCACCGGCAATGATGCCGATTTCAAGGCGTTGATGGAACCGGTATGGTTGTATGCTAACGAAACCACTTCGCGGGTGCCGCTGAGCGACTGGCATTATACCACCGCCGGTACCCAGCGCGGTTTCCAGGCTCGTTCGGTCGTGGGTGGTTATTATATGAAAATGCTTGCCGGACGGCTGATACCCTGATCAGTCCGGGGGGGCGCGATACATTTGCGTCCTATGTACGCAACAAAAGCGCCCCCTGTCCTGACAAAAGCGCCTCGTCCGATTGACAAATGACCCGGCTCATTTCATCCGGTCGTCTTACTTTTGTATGCAGATAATTGTATGCAGATAATTAGATGAAATGACCATGATTAAGAAGATTTTTTGTTCGGCGCTGTCGCTCATGCTGTTGTCGTGTGCTTCCGCCCCTTGGGTGAAAACAGAAGACGGCGTACTGATCCGTTTGGCCGGCACGGATCATCAAACGGCCAGACAACTGCGTTTGTCCGTCGTCAATGAGAAAACCATCCACGTATCGGCTACGGCCGACCGCTTTGCGGAAGAAGCCAGCCTGGTGGTGGAAAAGAAACCGGTAACAGCCGACTGGCAGGTGACCGAAGAAAACGGGAACGTCGTGCTGCAAACCGGCGCACTCCGGGTGTATGCCAACCTGCAGACCGGCGAAGTGAAATTCACCGATCCGGACGGAAATGTCCTGCTGCAGGAAAACGAAGGCGGGGGAAAGACGTTTACACCCATGCAGGCGGAAGGCACGCCCGGATATGCCGTCCGCCAGGTATTCGAATCACCTGCCGATGAGGCGTTCTACGGCTTGGGACAACACCAGGCCGACGAGTTCAATTACAAGGGCAGGAACGAGTCACTCTTCCAGTATAATACCAAGGTATCGATCCCGTTCGTCATATCGAACCGGAACTATGGTATTTACTGGGATCACTATTCGCTGACCAAATTCGGCGATATCCGGGAGTACGGGCAGTTGAGCCAGTTTAAGTTGTATGGGGCGAAAGGTGAGGAAGGGGGACTGACGGCTACCTACTATGTCAACTCCGATCCTTCCCGTGTGTTTGTATCGCGCCCGGAAAATTCGATCGATTATGAAAACCTGGAGACGGTGAAAAACTTTCCGCCGGAATTCCCTTTCTATAACTCACAGATCGTCTGGGAAGGCGAGCTGGAAGCCGTCACTTCCGGCATCCATCGTTTCCTGCTTTACTACGCGGGATATACGAAGATATGGATAGACGGGCAGTTGATGGCGGATAAGTGGCGTACGGCATGGAATCCGTCGGTGGCCAAATTCAATGTGGAGATGAAGGCGGGCGAGAAGCATCATATCCGCCTGGAATGGCATCCGGACGGAGGTGTCTCATATCTCGGGCTGAAAGCGCTTTCGCCTGTAACGCCTGAAGAACAGGGAAAGTTGTCGCTCTATGCGGAAATGGCGGATCAGATCGATTACTATTTTATCAAGGGAGAGACGATGGACGATGTGATCCGCGGATACCGCTCGCTGACGGGTAAAGCGCAGGTCATGCCCAAATGGGCGATGGGCTTCTGGCAGAGCCGAGAGCGTTACAAGACGCAGGATGAGTTGTTGGGCGCGTTGGCTGAGTTCCGCCGCCGCCAGATCCCGATTGATAATATCGTACTGGACTGGAGCTATTGGCCACAGGATGCCTGGGGCAGCCATGAGTTCGACGCCGCCCGTTTCCCCGATCCGGAAGGGATGGTGAAGGGGGTGCACGACCAGCATGCACGGATCATGATCTCCGTATGGCCGAAGTTTTACGCTACGACCGAGCATTATAAGGAATTCGACGAAAAGGGCTGGATGTACCAACGCGCCGTCAAAGACAGTATCCGCGACTGGATCGCACAGGGGTATATCGGCTCTTTCTACGATGCCTACAGTCCCGGCGCCCGTGCATTATTCTGGAACCAGATGAAGGAGCATCTCTACAGCAAAGGCTTTGACGCCTGGTGGATGGATGCGTCGGAACCGGATATCCTCTCGAATGCGAGCATCGAATACCGGAAAGCGTTGATGACGCCCACAGCCTTAGGCCCATCCGCCAAGTATTTCAATACCTATTCGCTGGTGAACGCGATGGCGATCTACAACGGGCAGCGGGCGACCGGCAACAATGCCCGCGTCTTTCTTCTCACCCGTTCCGGTTTCAGTGGGCTGCAACGATACGGCGCCGTCACCTGGAGCGGCGATATCGGTACCTGCTGGGAAGATTTCAAGGCGCAGATCTCTGCCGGGCTGAACCATTCGATGTCGGGCAATCCGTACTGGACGATGGATATCGGCGGTTTCTGCGTGCAGAAGAAGTTCGAACAGGCCAAAGAAGGAACGGAAGAAATGAATGAATGGCGGGAACTGAATACGCGCTGGACGCAGTTCGGCGCCTTCGCTCCCCTGTTCCGTACGCACGGCCAATATCCGTTCCGTGAGGTGTATCATATCGCACCCGAAACGCATCCGGCTTACCAGACCATCGTGTATTACGATAAATTGCGTTACCGCCTGATGCCGTATATCTATTCGCTGGCAGGAAAAGTGTATTTCGATGATTATACGATCATGCGCCCGATGGTGATGGATTTCGGGTATGATACGGATGTGAACGGGGTGGGCGACCAGTTTATGTTCGGCCCCTCACTGCTGGCTGCGCCGGTCTATGCATACAAGGCGCGCGACCGGGAAGTGTATTTCCCGATAGGAACGGCGTGGTATGATTTCTATACCGGCCAATACCTGGAAGGACACGGGCGGCAAACGGTGGCGGCTCCCTACGAACGGATGCCGTTGTACGTAAAGGCCGGCTCGATCCTGCCGGTAGGGGAAGAGATCCAGTACACCTCCGAAAAGCCGGAGGCACCGGTCACCTTGTATGTATTTGCCGGCAAAGACGCGTCGTTTACCTTGTATGAAGACGAAGGGACGAACTATAATTACGAACAGGGGAAATTTGCCACCATACCGTTTACTTATAGCGAAAGCACAGGTGTGTTCACGGTAGGCGAACGGTCGGGGGAGTTCGACGGAATGGTACGGCAGCGTACCTTCCACATCGTCCTGGTGGATAAAGAACGGAGGAACGGTTTCGATACACGTCCCGTCCCTCTGCATACGATTACCTATGAGGGTGCGATGCAGGTGGTGCCGCTGAAATAACATCCCCGGAAGGATGGCCTGAACAAACGGAACTGGCTTATTCGTGGAAGCGTTTACGGAATTTGTAGCTGTTCACCAGCTCGCAGAGACCGTAGCATACCGCGGCGATACCGAAGATAATAAAGGTATTGGCCGCCGCTTCAAACGGATAAGCCAGTATCAGTATGCCGGCTGCGAGGATCAGCAGGGGGACTATGTAGAATCCGATGTTTACCGGCGACCATTTTCGCGCCCGGGCAAGGAATACCAGTTGCTGCATACCGGCCAGTACCAACAGGGCGCCCAGCACATACATGCAGATGTTGACGAAGAAACCGGGCATCGCTACCATCCAGCCACCCAGCAGGATACTGCCGGCTCCTTCGATGGGAAAGGCGCGCTTGCGGACAAATTCGTCGCGTTTGCGGAAAAAGTAGCTCGCCACCGAATAGGCTCCGGGTACGATGAAGAGGATACCGATGGCGATTACCAGGTAGGTGACGGCCATCTCCGGCCACATGATTAATACAATTCCCAGCAGGAGGGCGAAAATGCCACGAAGTATGGCGTAGTTTACATGATTCATAACTGTACGTATGAGGTGATTATCTGTCTGTTTATATAACAACGAAAGTAGCGATTTTCTGTCAAACAGACAAAAAAGTAACTGTTTTTGCCGGGCGGAAACAAAAAGACCTCTTTTCCGTAACAAAACCACCCCCTGCCTACAACAAAACGACCTCTTTCAGGCGACATTTTACACCCTCCGTTTTGCCGGAATGCCCTTAACTTTGTATCAGTCGGCCGGCATGCCGGAAGGCTGTGGGAACGACAAATCCGTTTTTCCAAATAAGGAAAAGTAGTTAAGGTTAAGACATCAATCACTAATGGATAAAATAACGGATCGGGATGGCAGTTATGGGATATAACCGGTATCCGGATCCGGACACGTAAGAAGTATTCAACGCATAAACAATTCAACAGAGAAGGTTAATTAAGGTTAAACAGTTGTATTTTCATGACAAAACAGGTTGCACAAGAAGTGTTAATACGCAACATGTTTCATGGTATTAGATTTTAGGTTAACAAATGAAGACTGGCTATCGGGAGATAGCCTTTTCTTTTTATGCCCGTTCGGTCATGCTTTCTTACTTGTATTAAGAAAATAGTTATACGGTCGGTCTGCTTTTGATTTAATTTTTTGCATCGTATTGTTCCTCCACCACCTGCTTACACAGGCAGCTTCTTCCCCCTTCACGGAGTTTATTTTTGCAAAACATCTGCCACGGTGCCACGCAACAGGCGTTATCTTATTGCTCATGAATAGGTTATACGTGTGGCAGATACCCGTGGCAGATCCGTTTTCCCGCCTTTTTGCTGTCACATCTGCCACGCGATGACTAAAAAGTTTCATCCTGATGGCACAAACAGTTCCAATAAGTGGAACAAACAGTTCCATTAGGTGAACCTTTTTGTTCCAATAGGTGGATCTTTTTGTTCCAATAGGTGGAAACCCGGAGAATCGCTGCGTCGCCGTATTTGCAGTTCTGGTCAGTCCTGCATATACGGCTTCACCGGGTTTTGACATTGATGCATGAAAAAAGTGTATCAAAAGTCCGGAGAACTTTTGATACACTTTCAACTGGTTCCTGATACAATACCTAAACCATGATCCAATCAGCGCAGCGCTTCCACTTCTTCGGTACGGATGGGGATTTTTTTGCCGAGCAGGCGGGCGCCGGTGGGGGTGATCAGGTAGTCTTCTTCATTGCGGATACCGCTGAAGTCTTTGTAGGTGATCACTTTCTCGTAATTGATAAACGCTGCGAAGCGGTTTTCAGCCTTCCACATGTCGATCAGTTCGGGGATGAAATAGATACCTGGTTCGATGGTGAGGACGAAGCCCGGTTCCAGTTCGCGTCCGAGGCGGAGCGACTTGCGTCCGAACTGTGTGCTCTTCGGGCGGCCGTTATAGCCTACATACACTTCGCCGAGGTTTTCCATGTCGTGCACATCCAGCCCCATCATGTGTCCCAATCCGCAGGGCATGAACAAGGCATGTGCGCCTGCCATGACCGCTTCCATCGGATCTCCTTTTACGAAACCGAATTCCTTCAGTCCTTCCATGATCACCCGGCAAGCCTGGTTATATACATCTTCAAACAGGATACCCGGGCGGAGGGCGGCAACGGCGGCTTCATGCGAAGCCACGGCGATGTCGTAAATATCTTTTTGCCGTTGGGTGAATTTCGTATCCACGGGGATGGTGGACGACATATCGCCGGCATAACCCATCTCCGTCTCGGCACCCGCGTCGAGCAGCAACATATCGCCGCTCTTGATCCGGTTGCCGTGGTAGTGGTTGTGCAATGTCTGCCCGTTGATGGTGGCGATGATCGGGAACGACAGTTGGTAGTCGCTGGCATATGCCACTTCGGCGACGGCGGCGGCCACTTCGCTCTCACGGATACCCGGACGCGCCATCCGCATGGCGGTGAGGTGCATGTCGGCGGTGACGATACATGCTTTTTCGATCTCGGCGATCTCTTCGTCGCTCTTGTAGTTGCGCTGGTTCACCACGCCGTAGATGAAGGGCACCGACGGTTTCTCCGTTCCCGGATAGATCCCGAGCCAGTCTTGCAGTTTGACCTGGTGCTCCGCGCGGTAGGTGGGCAGGTAATGGATGGGTTGGTTCTTCGCCTGCGCCTCTTTCAGGTACCCTCCGATGGCGTTGAAAGGCCGCACTTCGGCGATACCTGCCCGTTCGCTCTTCTCCTTCAGCGTCGGTTGGGTCCCCATCCAAACGATGGCGTCGATCGTGAGCTCATCGCCGAAGATGATCTCCCGGTTATTGTCTATATCGATCACGGCAGACAGGCCGGCATACGGCAACCCGAAGAAATACAAGAAGGTGGAGTCTTGTCGGAAATGGTAGGTATTGTCGGCATAGTTCATACCGCTCTCATCGTTTCCGAGGAAGAGCAACAGGCCGGAGCCCATTGTCTGTTTCAGCTTTGCCCGGCGGGCCATATACGTCTCTTTAGCGAACATAGTACAGTAGTTTTTAATATTATTCTACCAAAGATAGAAATTAATCGGCAAAGAAGCGGCCGGATGAATAATTATTCGTTATATTTCGACGAATTTATAGCGCTTTATGAAGATCCAGCAAATTGCCGATTTAACGGACGCCACTTGTGTTTGCGGGGCTGACCAGTCCGGAAGGGAGATTGCGTATGCCTTTGCCAGCGACCTGATGAGTGATGTGTTGACGTTAGACAACACGGATGTGATCCTGATCACCGGGCTTTGCAACCTGCAAACCATCCGCACGGCGGAAATGGCCGAGATCGGCTGCATCCTGTTTGTCCGCGGGAAAAGCGTGACGCCCGAAATGAAGGAACTGGCCGCCGAGAGCGGGGTGGTATTGCTGGAAACAGCTTATTCCATGTACCGTACGGTGGGCGAATTATATACGAACGGGGTATTACCGGTTTATTGAGAAAGGAGTGTGTATATGCAGGTGATGTACGATCTGGAAGGGGGCAATTTCTCGAAAGCCGGGTTCGCCTCCAGCCAGATAAAAAAAGTATTGAAAGAACTGGCTGTCGATCCGAAGATCATCAAACGGATCGTCGTGGCGCTGTATGAAGCCGAGGTCAATGTCGTGGCCCACGCCTGGCGTGGAAACATTTCGGCGCAGATCGAAGCCGACCGGATCATCCTCATACTGAAAGACGAAGGCCCCGGTATCCCCGATATCGCCCTGGCGATGCAAGAGGGATACTCTACCGCCACGCAGGCGGTGCGCGAGATGGGCTTCGGCGCCGGCATGGGCCTTCCCAATATCAAACGGAATGTGGACGAATTACAGATAGACAGCACGGTAGGCATTGGCACCACCGTGCGGATGGTTACCTGGTTTACGTAGGAGAAGAACGCTATGGAACAGACTTCTTTTTACCATGCGCTGAACATCGAAAACAGCAAATGCATCGGATGCACCCATTGCATGGGCACCTGCCCGACGCAGGCGATCCGCATCCGCGACGGCAAGGCCGTGATCCACAAAGACTGGTGCGTGGATTGCGCCGAATGTATCAAGGTATGCCCTACCGACGCCATTTATGTGGAGCAGGACGACTTCCGGCATATCTTCGATTTCAACTGCCGCGTGGCGCTGGTGCCTGCGGTATTCACCGGCCAGTTCTCCAAATATACCACGGAGCGGGAGATCAACAGCGCCATCTACGAACTGGGCTTCACGCATATCTTCCCTGTGGAATATACCTGCGACATGGTGTGCCGCGAGATGGTAAGACTGATGGAGAACGCCGTGGAGAAACCGGTGATCAGCGCCTTTTGCCCGGCCATCGTCCGCCTGATCCAGTTGCGTTTCCCCATGCTGGCCGACAATATCCTGCCGGTGAAAAGCCCGGTGAATGCCTCCGCTACCTATTTCCATAAGATATTGGTGGACGAGGGGATCGAACCCGAAGAGATCGGTATCTTTTATGTCTCCCCCTGTGCCGCTAAGATCGCCTCGCTGAAAGGGGAGGAGGGCTACTCGCCGGATATCCGCGGTGGAGTGATCAATATGGATACCCTGTACAATAAGGTGAACCATATCCTGAGCAACCGGCCGAAAAGCTACCGGCTGGAAACAGAAATGCCGGTCGAGCTGACGAAGAAAGAGATGCGCTGGAGCCAGACACGCGGCGAGGCGAAGCATTTCCCGGGACGGAGCCTGGCGATTGATGAGATACACAACGTGATCGATTTCCTGGAACGGATGGAAACGACCAATGAGGTGAAGAACGTGGACTTCCTCGAGCTGCGCGCCTGCGACTGTAGTTGCGCCGGGGGTATCCTGACGGTGGCCAACCGTTTCCTTACCGCCGAACGCATGCATAAACGTGCGCAGGAAAGAGGGAAGATACCGGTGATCTACGCCTCGGAGAACCTCGAAGCCATCACCTACCTCAAACAGCATATCACCATCCCGCCCATCGAAGCCAAACCGCGACGGGTATATAAAGGTACGCGCGAGGAAGTGCTGCGGAAGATGGAACAGGTACGCAAGCTGATGTGCTTCCTGCCCGGCATCGATTGCGGGGCGTGCGGCAGCCCGAACTGCAAGAGCCTGGCAGAAGACATCGTCCGCCAGGAAGCGCAGTTCAGCGATTGCATCTTCATGCAACGGAATATGGAGAAACACGGCAAGCTGGATAAGGACCATGCGATCCGCCTGATCGAAAAAACATGGGGCAAGGACCGGCTGGATAAAGATTGTTATAAGAAAGGAGCGAAATATGAAGGTCTCTGATTTGGTAAAAGAACTTGGCCTCACCGTCTTTGCCGGTGAAGGGGCGTTGGACAACGAAGTGTGCGGCGGCTATGCCAGCGATCTGCTGAGCGACGTGATGGGCCGCCTGAACGAAGGGGTGTTGTGGGTGACGATGCAGACGCACCAGAACATCCTCGCCGTCGCCACGCTGAAAGAGGCGGCGGGTATCCTGATCGTCAACGGCTCATCGCCCGACGAGGAGACGTTGGAGAAAAGCCGCGAGGAGGAGATGCCCATCCTCGGCACCACGTTGCCGGCTTTCGAGGTGTGCGGGAAGATCTACCAGCTGCTGCACCTGCCATGAACCCCTGGCGGGTGGATCTGCATGTCCATACCTGCCTCTCTCCCTGCGGCAGCCTGGATATGAGTCCGGCGGTGATCGTGCGGACAGCGATCGACAGGGGCTTGCAGGCGATCGCCATTACCGACCATAATACCACCATACAATGCCCTGTCATACAGGCGCTTGGGGAAGAAAACGGACTGACGGTGTTCGCCGGCGTGGAAGTGACCTCGCGGGAAGAAGCCCATTGCCTGGTGTTCTTTCCGACAGACGATGCGCGGCAGTTGTTCCAGGCGTATATCGACCGTTACCTCCCCCGCATCCCGAACAACCCCGAACGGTTTGGCGACCAGGTGTGGGTGGATCGCCATGAAAACATCCTGGGCGAATGTCCGTGGCTGCTGATCTCGGCCATCGACCAAAGTATCAATCAGATCTCCCACTATGCTCACTCGCTGGGCTGTCTGTTTGTGCCCGCCCATGTGGAGCGTCCGGTGTTCAGCATCATTAGCCAGTTGGGGTTTATGGATCCGTCGCTCCGGCCGGATGCGGTTGAGTATAACAACCAGGCGTTGTTCGATAAACTGCTTCCTCAACATCCGTACCTGCAATCCTATACACACTACACCGCTTCCGACGCGCATGTGCCGGAACAGATCGGCACGAAGCCGTGGGTGTTTCCGATGAGCGGCGGTACGTTGGATGCGCTCCGGGAAGCGTTCAGCGGATAGCGTTCGTGCGCAGTTGTTTCCGTAGGAACGAATAGGTTTCAGGCGCCATATTGAGGTAGGAGGCGAACACACGGTCGGGCACCCGTTCCATGATTTCCGCCAGGTGGGGATTCTTCTCCGCAATCCGGATGCGTTCCGGGGCTTTGTACCTGCGCATGAAATAGTAGTGCCACTCTTTGTCGATGGCCGACAGCTCGGATACTTTCTGTGCCAACAGGTTGAAATCGGCGTATTTGCGGCGGAGGATATGGTGGTATTTCAGATCGATGCAGGCGATGGTGGCGGGCAGGATAGCTTTCACGTGGATATAACTCTTCTCTTCGGCAAAGAGGGCATGGGGGAGATCGAAGAATTCGCCTTCTTTCCGGAACGTACAGATGCTTTCTTTGCCGTCTTCCTTGTCGTAATAACCGGCACAGATGCCTTCTATCACCAGAAAGGCTATATTCACCTTACTGCCTTCGGCAAGGATGAGCTCGTCTTTGTTGTAGTACTTCACCACGCAATTCTCCCAGATATCATCGAGAAGCTTGTCGGATAATGGACAGTAGCGCTTTAGATGCGTGGCAATCGTTTGATACATGTCGCCGATTACTGGTTTTTGTGATTGTGCCATACCCCTGTTTTTTATCAATTCTTCATCCTGCAAAAATAAAAAAGGCAGGAGGGAGACGGCGTTTACACGTGTTTACAAAGTGAGTGGACTGGGATGGGGGAAAACAGGTAAGGTATTGGTATTTATGTGGTTGATAAATAACAAATCTGTTAATATATGTTATTTCCGTATTGCGCGATCCTTAGTTCGGGCGGCTTACTTCTTTGAAAAAAACTCAAAATCCCCCCCCTGATAGAATGGACGCAACCTCGTTTGTGTTGAAAAAAAATAAGAAACTGTTGTATTTTTTCTCTTTCTTACGGGAAATGATTATATTTGAAAATAGTTAATGTTGACAAGTGGGCGGGATGTATTGTATTATTTACCGGAAAAGGGTACGTAGGGATGAGGTTTCTTTTGTTTATGATCGCATGGGCTTCTTGTATTTCTCAAGACAGCCATGCAACGAATTTTTTTTCACGGTTGTTCGCGGGTAAACCGGACCAATCGGAGATAAACGTGCGGGTGCATGGGTACATCAATCAGGTCTATACCTGCCTGACGACGCTTCAACTGGATTCGGCGAAAATTTATCTGGATTCCATCTCCCTCTATGCGGATCAAGTGACGGAAGCGTATCTCCTGGGGAGCTATTACAATTACTATGCAACCTATTGTAGCCTGAAACAGCAGGAGGCTGAGGCGCACGACTATTACTACAAAGCGATCGCGTATTATGAAAGTACGGAGCATACGTATATACTAATCGCGATTTACCATAACCTCGCGGTATCTTATATCCAAAAAAAGGATACGGAGCATCTCAAACAGATCCTCGACAAGATGCTACCCCTTGTATCTCCCGGTACGAATACCTACAATTGGCTTAATACCTGCGAGCTCCTTTCCTTTTACTACGAGTGTTTGTATGAAAAAGATAACCGGCATACGGCGTTTCTGGATTCGGCGATCTGTTACTGCCGGCGGGTGATTACCATGTATGAAACCCATACGGATCCCGTCATCCAGCCAAGTGAAATCGCGAATACCTACCTCCATTACGTGTCCACCTCCCTGAAGAAGGGATCGTACGACATGGATACCATCGCCTCCTGCCTGCGTAAGGCCGACGATCTGATGATGGTGCGCGACACCTCCCAGCAGATCAACCGCCTGTGGCTCGAGGGAGAAATCCATTACCAACAAGGCCATTATGCGACGGCCAAACAACACTTTCTCGCTCAAAAGGCGTTAATGGACGTCTGGTCACCCCAAAAAGAATACAGTATCTATGTCGATGTATGCGACCGCCTGGGGGACATAGCGGAAATGCAGGGCGACTATCGGTCGGCCCTCGCCTATCAGCAACAGAAAGCCGAGTGCCTCACCCACATCCATGATGCGCAGCGCTACGAAGTGATCCGGGAATTGGAGACCCGCTATGAAGTGAGCCGGAAAGAACAGGCGATCGACCAGTTGACAACCGCCAACAATTTCCGGAAAATGATCAATATCCTGGCCCTGTTCCTGCTGCTGTCGGGCATTACGGCGTTCGCCTTTGTCATCCGCTGGATTCGGCAGAAACGGAAAACGGTGATCGCCCAACTGAAACTCATCCGCATGGAAAAAGACAACGCGATGCTCCTGGTCCAACTCAAAGAGAAGGAACTGAACGATACGATCTCGGAAAAATGCGTCGCCCTGGTGGATAACTATTTCAAAGACGAACAAATCGCCGGGATGGACCAGGAGCTGCAAGCCTTGCGGCAAGACCAGCAACAGCTCAACCTCCGCATCCGTTCGTATGTGGAAGCACAGGAAAAGACGCAAGCGGCCGATCTCTCCTTCGCTACGCAGGATGCGATGAACACCAGCCTGATACGGGAAGTATATGATCTCATCAGCAAACGCATGGACAACGCCCTCCCGGAAAAGCAAGAATATGCAGACCGCCTGGCAGCTACCACCGACCGCTTCTTCACCTCCCTCCGGGAACAATCGCCCGAAGTGCTCTCCGCCCTCAACCTGAAGTATGCCCTCTGCTTCCGCATCGACATGAAAAATGAACACATCGCCCACTGCTTCTCCGTCGAGCCTTCCAGCGTCCGCATGACCCGCCACCGCCTCAAAACTACCCTGCACGTAGAAAAAGGAATGGATGTAGGGCGCTTTTTGCGGATGATAGGGGAGTGAAGGCAAACGTTCCGGACAGTCGGCGATACTTCCCTCTATGGTCAACATCCATGCTTACGCGATGATTAAAAAGTTTCATGGAGCTGCCTTTGGTTTTGAGACAGCTCCTTTGAATTACAAAATTAAGTAATTGTAACGGGCCAATTGGTATGCGAAAGCCTGTCATTCTAGATGAAGGTTTCGAGCAAAATCGCCCGAAAATCACAATTGACACAGTTCAGCGGACACGCCCAAACTGGATACACTATTCAGTTTATTATATTGCATTTTTGTAATTCAAAACAGCTTCTAAATATTCCATATATTGTTGATAGTTCTACCGGAATCTGTACCTGTGTCCCGATCTTTCTTAAGATGTATTAAGGAGTGTTGGCTTTTGTCGGGATATATTTGCAAATTATTTACAACTCTTTTCAACGGAATTGTACTGTACACCCGATGTGCACGTTGCGTTGGGAGATGGGATATATGCCGATTGGGAAATGTTGTAACAGGGATAAAGGAAGTATGTTTACGATTATCGGTGATATGATGGCCTGTTTGCTATGGGGAGGATTGCTCTCCGTGGGGCTTGTGGTATGCCTGTATGTTGTTTTTCGGAAATGCTGTCCTTCCTATACCCTTTCGTTGGTATCCGGACTGTTGCTCTTCGTATTGCTGATCATCCTGTTTATTCAAAGTTTCATGCTGGTGGGTGCGATACATGCGCAACGCTATGTGGATGCCGGTCGCATTATCAGCGAGCAGGTGATGGGTACGATTGAGAAAGACGCACCCTCACTCACCGCGATGCAGCAAGCGGATCTGCTGACGCAGGAAATCACTCGCCAATACCCTGTGCTTGAGCCGTTCATACAGCGTGTCGATCTGGCGGCATATACCCGTGGAGGAAAAGAAATGGTGGCGGATCTGTTGGATGTGACGCAGCAAATGATCCAATCCTATCTGCTGCGGAGAATCCTTTGGATCTGTGCCTGTATGGCTATGTGGTGGATAGTCGCACGGCTGTCCGGCGCGAAAAAACAACCTGTTTATCGGTATGAGGAATATGATTAAAATGAACCATTTAAAATAAGAAGAGTATGATGGAAATTAGGGATAACCATGTTTTTATCGGGATAGGCGGAACGGGCGGGAAAATCCTGAAGGCTTTCAGAAAACGACTTTTTCAGGAAAATACCGCTGAAGAAAGGCGTAAATTACCGTTGGGATTCGTCTATGTGGATTCCAGTATGGAAATGATGAACCCACGGGATACCACCTGGAGGGTACTGGGCGAGAATACGCAATTGGGCAGGGATCATTTCCTCTACGTACGCAGTGCGAAGCTGAGCGACCAGTTGGAGAACGTGGACAATTATCCGGGTATTTCCAGTTGGATCGGGAGCAAAAAAATATGGCGGAATATCGTCGGCAACGTGGGTGATGATGGCGCCGCCGCTCAAAAACGCCGTCTGGGCCGCTTCCTCTTTTCATGCAGCGTGAATGAGTATGAAGCCATTCTGAAGAACCAGGTACAGAACACCAAGTCGGTGAGTGGCAATACAGATGTCACCTTTCATATTTTTGCCGGACTGGCCGGGGGAACCGGATCCGGTTCCGTGGTTGACGTGATCGCGCAGACACGCAAACATTTTGTGCCGAATGTGACTTCCGGCCTGAATTACAAAATCATTGTCTATTGCCAGATACCCGAACATTCGCCACTGCCCAACTGGGACAAAGGCGCCTACCATGCCAATGGTTTCGCGGCGTTGACGGAACTGAATGCGTTTAAGGTACGGCAGTTTGTCCCCCACGATGTGAGCGGCCAGTTTGAGAAAATACAATACAACGGCAACGATTTCTTCAACTCGTTTTTCCTGTACACAAATGCCAATGAAAGTGGTATTACTGTCAATACGAAAGATGATTTGCCAGGCATCGTATCCGATATCGTATATCATTATATTACGTTGCCGGAAGATAATAATGTACGCGATTTTAAGGATTGTTTTTCCACGGAGAATATCGACCCCAAAGACGAATACGACGAGAACGCGGTGGATGCAGACCTGAAAGTGCCGGTTCGCAGCAAGGCGTTTAAGGCTTTCGGGATCAAACGTATTATCAATCCGGAAGAAGAGATCAAAGAGTACCTCACCTATAATTTTGCCTTGCAGGCGCTGTACCGGATCAAGTTCGGCAACTGGTCGGACGATCTCGGATACCGTGATGAGGCGCAGCCGGAAGATTACCGGACGATGGTTTTCGGCAATCAGCCTTTCCTGAAAAGCATTTGTATGACGGACGACCATTTGATGCTGTCGTTACCCATCCTGGAAAGTGAGAAAGCACACAACTGGAAGACTTTCGCGGACGACTGGGAGGCGATCATGCCGATTATCGCGCAATCGGCATGGAATAACAACCCGGACCACGCGCTGCAGGAAATGGCGCGTTTATGCCAGGACCGGTTTGAAAGAAAATTTCGGCAGAACGGGGTTCCTGGCTTCTTCAGTATCAAATTGCAATCGAAGGATGAACATGCCCGGGAAATCACCAACCTGATCGAAAAACAACTGTTTGAACAATGGCGCAGTGGCGAACGTTCCCTATACGGGATTAGCCGGTTGATTGCCGTATTGTCTGAATACATCGACGACAGTTCTATCCGGATACAAAAAACGATCGTCGAACGCGAAACCAAATTGTCGGACTTGTCAGACCGGAAAACGCGCAACGAACAGGAGTGGGGAAATGTGGGGCTGTTTGGGAAACTCGTACTCGGCAGCCGGAAAGACCTGCATGCAAAGCACATTCCTTTGATGAAGAAAATATTTGAACTCAAAACGGAACTGGAAGGGCTGCACTTCGCCAAGGCGTTACTCCGCGACCTGAGCGTCTTGGTAAGTAACCTCAGCGATGATATCAGCAGGGTCAGCGAGCGGATGAATGAGGCTGTCACCGAAACGAAAAACGCTGTGAGTATTCGTTGCCGGGAAGAAGGGAACGTGGAAGGGAACTACCAGAACACGGTTGTACGCTACTATGATCCTGTGGCTGTGCGGGCTGTTACCAAATCGCTTTGTTTGTCCAGGGAGAGCCAGAATGAACAGACAAAAGCCGCCCTCAACCGGTTGGCTGAAGTCTGTGGAGACAATGCGTCGTTCGCCAAGATGGAAGAGAAAGTATCCAAAGATATCATGATGTCTGTGCTCGAAACCAATTGCAGGGAATCGGCAACCCAGGCGCATAATGATATGATGCAGGGGAATAAAAAAGGCATTATCGGAAAGAATGTGATCGACCAGTTGTATGAACAATTCGGTTCGTCTGAGCAGGCCGACCAGTTGAAGGAGTTCGCGGATCAAATGGTGCGGTCGGCAGGCGTATTCCTTACCTTCGACAGTTCGGAACGCGATCGTACGATCCCGAATAACGTGTCGCCCCGTCCGGGTGTAAACTGTATGTTCCGGACTACGCTGATCAGCATACCGGCCGCTCCGGATAAAACAAAACAAGCCTTTGTGGACAGGCTGGTGGAAGCATTCAGATCCGGAATAGACGGGACGCGAACGATTAGTTTTGAACTGAACAGCCCGAAAAAGGATGAGATAACCATCATCAATCTGACCTATTGTTTCCCGTTACGCGCAGTCAATGACGTGAAGATGCTCAAACCCCGGTATGACCTGCTTGTGAATGATGCGCAACAAGGCGAAATCAACAAACTGGTGCTTCACCTGGAGGGTGACGGGACGCAATATCCTTCGTTGTTTGTCGAACGCTATGACCCTAAAAAATACCTGAGAGACATGGTGCTGGGTGTGGCGATGGGCCTCATCGCGTATCAGGAAAACGGGGATGGCACCGGCCGGAAGTATTACTGCCGGTTGAAAGTGGATACGTATGGCTTCCCGCTGCCTCCTATCGTGTTTGGGGATAAATTATCCGAACTCCATGAAAGCGAAACCGCAAAGAAAGCCGACATCCTTTCGCTGATGGAAGATATCCAGGCAAAGATGGCCAACGAATACCTGCATATTACGGCTCGCCAAACGCTTGCCAAAGCGGTAGTTGACGTATCAAATACAGTATTAGGTGAACGGAGGAACAATACCTCCGACCCGGTGTATAAGATTTACCTGGATGTTTGTCGTGCATTAACAATAGAACTGAACTCATAAACGTAACAGAGTGATGGCAAAACAAAGTACAAGATTTGGTAATTGCGAGAATTTCGACGGATGCAATAAAGCCAAAAAAGGGGAGATCATTGAACTGGATGAACTGGATGATTTCATTTGTCCGGAATGTAAGTTTGATCTACATGAAGTAAAAAAGGTAAAAAAGACCAACTGGATGCTGATTGGGGGAGTCGCCGCGGTAGTCTGCCTGGGTGGTGGGGGCGCAGCTTACATGCTGATGAAACCTGCGGAAGTACGGGTAAGCGCATTGACGCTCAGCGGTTCAACGAATGAATTGCTTATCGGTGGCATGGATTCACTGACCGTAACGAATATGCCTGCCGAATCAAAGGCTACCTATACCTGGTCATCCGGCGACCAATCGGTGGCAACCGTAACCAATGGTGTGGTAACGCCTGTGGGTGCCGGGAAAGTGTCGATTACCGTCAAAGCGCAGGAAAACGAGCTGGCAAGCGCTGTCTGGGAATACACCATTACGGATACAGTCACAATAATAGAGGAACCGCTCGTTGCGGAAGAACCGGAAGTGGCCAACGAACAGCCCAAAAGCGGTGGAGCCGTGGGCCAAACGTCGGGCACGGTTGACTTAACATATGCAGTATATGAAGGCCCGCTGAAAAATGGAAAGCCTCACGGCGTGGGAGGAAAGCTGACATTTAAATCGGCTTACACCATTGACTTGAAGAAAGTGCCCGCCGAAACGGTCGAGGCGCATGCCGGCGATTCCATGGTAAGTGTCAAATTTGATAACGGAAGATTGGTGCAAGGCGAACTTCGGTTTGTGGATGGCCGTCGCCGGTGGATACAAATAGGATGAGGAAGTGGCGGTTGCACATACTACTTACTGCTCTCTGTGTAGGTGAACTGACAGGAGGTGTGATGGCGCAACGGGCGTATCGGACCGACTTGTTGGAACGTATGGCAACCGCTATGCAACTCTCTTCCCGGTTGGATCCCCTGGATGACGGGATGTATTACCGGTGCATTTCTTATCAGGGAAAACCCTTGACGGTGTTTGTGCGGAACAATCGGATTGAACATATCGGATATACGTTGTTTTCTATGGATCAACGTTCGGCTTTACATACGCCCGTCTTTGATTTCATAGAGCGGTATTGGTTGGAATTAAATGTGCCTGTGAAGCGGGAAAAATCGTTGGAAAGAAAAATGGCTGAGGATGATTTCTCCTTCGAAAAGGGATCATTTGCCTCTTTTCAATCGATTCAGCAGGATACCACGCTCCGGATAGATGTGACCAATAAAGACGGCAAACGGTATCTGGTAAGCTGGTATAAGGAAGAGGGCCTGTTTTGTTCGGTTGCCTTTCCTGTTGACTACGACCTGCTGAATGGGAGTGAGATGTTGGAAAACGAAAGACGGATAGCCTCGGAAATCGGATTGGCTGCCCTTCTGCCTGTTGAACCTTTGCTCGTGAACCCTGAGAACCTGCTGCCTGCATATGGAGAGGATTACCTCATTCTCCCGGGTGAGAGCTACTATCTGGATGAGCTGAATACAAACAAGTATGTAGAGCCGGATTCCTCCGGGACATACCGGTTGATATACCGTTCCGCCTATCCGGTGGAGAGCCTGGCGAATTTGCTTACGACCGCTCAGATCGATAATCAATTCATGTTGACTATCCGACTGAAGAAATATGGTTACTCGGAGGAGTTACTAAACGTGCCTTTGAATCGTTGGACAAGTTATTGTTTAACGAACGGATGCAAGCCATTTTTTGGGGTTATCAGTTTGAATGATACCACTGCGGTTTGCGAGTTGTTAATGCGGAATACCGACCAGGGATACAACCATGTGATGAAGCTGACCATTGATATCACACAGTTGGATGAACGAAAAGGCATTATCCATGCACGTTTGAACAGTTATGTCCCTACTTCCAAAATAAAATATTTGTTTGATGAAATAAGACAATAAAGATGAGAAAACAACTGATTACATTCTTTTTCTTTTGTATGGCAGGCGGCGTGGTGTTTGCCCAGGAATCGGATACCAAAAAAATAAACACCATCAAACGGAACAGCCAGTACATTTATGCGGAAGCAACCATGGATACGGAAGCGGAGGCATACCAGGTCGCGGAAGAATTGCTGACTACGTATGTAAGTGAATACATTGAGTCCAGGAAAAAACTCAACCAGGCTGAAAATGTGATTGTAAAGGATATCGCAAGCAGTTGCAGCAAGATACAAATGATGCGGGGGGAGATGTACCGGGTTTTTGTGTATGTGAAAAAGACGGATATTATCCCGGCAGACAATGCGATTACCCTGGTGAAAACAGAAGTGCCTGCATCCCCTGCGGATACGGCAACCATACCACCGGCGCAGGTAGCCGGGGCGCCCGAACCACTCGCTCCTGTGGCAGAGACTCCGGAACCAACGGCTCCGGAAGCTGAAGTAACGGAACAACCGATTCCGGCGGCTGAAGCGCCGAAGCTGAATCAGGCTTGGCAGCAGGCGGCGATCGATGAGTTGTTGGCCGCCAAATCGCTTACGGATGCCAAAATGCTGATGAACCGGCTGCGGGTGGAATTCAAGATCAAACGGTATGGCACGTACGACGAATGCAAAAATCCGTCTGAATGTTTCTGGCTGATAGCCAGCGATGAGGGAAAGGTATTGACCATTCTTGGGCCGGGTATGACGCAACGTACCAATTTCAAGACGTTGCAGTACGACTCCCTTCAGAATTATACAGGGAAAAATGCGATTTGGTTTACGCTGTCTAAATAAATAGAGTATGAAAAAAATAGTGTTGGCTCTTTTCCTAATCACAAGCATTTGTGATGCCTATGCGCAGGATAATGTGCATTTTGAGTTTTCCGACGGGATACAGAACGGATCGCTGAAAAGCAAAATGGAACGTCAGGTGATGCAACTCCTGAGTGCGATCAACCGGGCGGAATCGTCCGGGAAAGACATCAATTTTTCCAACATCGATATCGACGACCTGGCATCACAAAGTCTGGGTATGTTGTGGAACAATGTGCATTTCCGTTGCATGGATGATGATATCGTGGAGCATTGCCTGCAACTGAAACGGGGCGGCAACTCGCTTCGCGGCTATCAGTTGCGGAACATTGCCGTCGAGATGAAACCTTTCGACCGCTCTTATACCGATGATATCAACCAGGAAGTGTGCATTGATTTTGACTTGACAGGTAAGATCGTCGATTTCAATATCACCATGGGGATCAAGCAATACACGCGCCTGATGAAAGAAGGCGTTGAGTTGGATGATGTGGATCGTCGCATGCAGATTATCCATTATATCGAGCAGTTCAGAAATGCCTACAACCAGAAGGATATCCAATTTATGAACAATATATTCAGTGACGATGCCCTGATTATCACCGGGAAAGTGATCCAACGTGTTCCTGCCGATATTCGCGTTCCGGTAATGGAATTCGAATATACATCCATGGGAAAAGAACAATACCTGGAAAACCTGAAAGCGGTATTTGCCAAACAAGGGTATATCAATGTGAAGTTTAATGATTACCGGATTAAACGACATGGGGCGAAGCCCAATTACTATGGGGTGACCCTGATCCAGGAATGGAATTCTACGACCTATAGTGATAAAGGTATCGTTTTTCTTGTCTGGGATTTTTCGAATGAAGATAAACCAAAAATCCAGGTACGGACATGGCAGCCTATACAGACCAGTGAGAACGAAATATTTACGCTGAACAAATTTAAACTCCCCTGACCATGCGCCTGTTTTTAACACTCTATCTATTCCTGTCAGTACCCCTGTGCCTGCTTGCACAAGAGCTGACCGTGAAAGAATTCCGAATGGACGAGAAAGACATCAGTGCCGTGAAATTCATGGTAAAAGACCATGGTGGTGATCCCTGTGCATTGGTGAAGGTGGGATTAGCTTTGCCTGATGTGACATTCGAAGGAGATATTGTGAAAAGCGAATATAAAGGAGGAGAGTATTGGGTGTATCTGATCGATGGGGCTAATTGGCTCAATATCCTGTCGAAGCGGTATCTCCCTTTACGCTATGAGTTTGATGGCGTAACCAAGAATGCGACATACGTGTTGCAGATTGAAAAACCGCAAGTAGCGTATGATGGACCAACGGGGACGATGTCGATAACCAGTAACGTCCAAATGGCCGATGTATATATTGACGGCGAGAAACTGAGCAGCATCACCCCCTTTACCTACGAAGGCCCTGAAGGGCAGCATGTGCTGGAGTTGAAAGCAGCAGGGTATAACGATGAGCGTTCCCTGATTACGGTTGAACTCAACCGGAAATTGAAATTCCATTTGCCGATGCGTGCCAAAGGCAGCTTTTCCGTGAATGGTATTTCCTATGAGATGGTGCATATCAAAGGAGGTGTATTTTTCATGGGCTCGGTGGCTAAAAACGATAAGAAGACCACATTGAATTATGAACAACCCGTTCATGAGGTTACACTGCGTGGCTACAGCCTCGGAAAAACCGAGGTGACGCAAGCGTTGTGGGAAGAAATAATGGGGAGTAATCCTTCTGTAAACAAAGGAGCGAATCTCCCGGTGGAGAATGTGACCTGGCATGATTGCCAGGAATTTATTGGCAAACTGAATGAACGGTGCGCTACCTCCTTCCGGTTGCCGACGGAGGCGGAATGGGAATACGCCGCCCGTAGTGGCGGACAGAATGGCGCCGACGAATATGCGGGTGGCTCCTCCTTGGGAAAAGTCGCCCATCTGGGGATCACCAGCCTGGTAGTGGGTATGAAACAAGCCAACCAATTGGGTTTGCATGACATGTCCGGAAATGTATCCGAATGGTGTGCGGACTGGTTAGGTAAATATACGGTCGATAAGGTAGTGAATCCTACCGGTCCTCCCATGGGTGTACGCCGTATTGTGCGGGGCGGTTCATTCAAGGACGAAGAATGGTTCCAGCGTAATGCATACCGGGGTCATCAAAAACCAGGGGATGCATCTCCCACAATCGGTTTACGGTTAGCACAGGATTTATAAACAATAATCATATTTATTCATTTATATTATTTATCATGAGAAAAATGTATAGCCTTTTGGCAGTCGTATTGTTCTGCGTTACTGCTGCTTTCGCTCAAGGAAATGAGAAACGGAATGTGTGTGTGGACGAGTTTGACTACAACTCTAAAATCGGTTCCAATTGGGTGGCCAATCTCCGCAATAATATTGTGCAGGGATTGATGAAAACCGGTCGTTTGAATGTGATCGATATCGCGAACCTGAGCGATTTGTCGAAAGTGAACGAAGAACGCCTGGTGCAATTACGTCAAAGTGGCGTCGAAGTGCTTATCAAAGGGCATTATAATTCACTGGAATGTGTAGCCAAAACAAAAGATGGTAAAACGGACTACGAAACCAGATCGGATTTTTCATTGACACTGGTCAATACGGAAAACGGAGCTGTTATCGGTACACAAAATTTCAAGAACACCTGGTATTCTGGTTCCACAGAAGCCGAATCGATCACAAAAGCTTTGGAAGAAGCCATTGGTGATATGCGTAAGTTTGTGGACAATAACTTTAAAATGGAGGCTATTATCAAAGCGATCGACCAGGTTGATCCTAAGAAAGGTGTGAAGACTGCTTATGTAACCTTAGGATCCGATGCAGGGATCCAACCCGGCCAGGTGTTTGATGTGTATCAGGAAATAGAAGTGGTGGGTGAAAAAGTCACCAAGATGATTGGTGCGGCGAAAGCGAAAGAAGTTGTCAGCGCCGGATTAACCCTTTGTACAATCACCAAAGGAGGTGTTGAGATTAAAGCTGCGTTTGACAATAACGTCAAATTGATCGTTATCTCGAAGGCGAAATCAAATTTGTTAGACGATTTTATTAAACTATAATCCATCACAATGAGCATCCGGTATCTTTTAGTTATATTGTTATCCTTCTGTATCGGTTTACCTGTTGCTGCTCAAGACAAACCGGCAGGAACTGTAGAACTGATCGAGCTTGATTCATCCATTGCGACATTTCATGTAGAGTGTTTCGCTCATAAGAAAAAAGATATTATTGAATCTGCTCAGATAACAACTTTGTACAAACTGCTATACGAAGGCGTGGAAGGCTTTAATGAAGATCGAAAACTAATCGAAAACGAGAATAAGTATTGGTTAGAAAGCTTCTTTAAAGGAAAGAACGCTCCTTATATCGGTTATGTGAAAGGCACCCGGTTGGAAGGAGAAGTGGAAGAACTTCCGACAGGGCAATATCGTGGATTTGCCATTGTGTCGGTTAATTATGATTCACTCATAAGAACACTGAAAATCAATAAAATCATTATCGACGAAAACGCTTCTGAGGAGAAAGTTGAACCGAAAGAGCCTAAAGGATTTGGCATTGGTGTCCGGAAAAAGGGTAATCAGTAAGAAGCTGTTTTGAATTTGGATCAACCGTCTGAATCCATGAGCCGTCCTTATCTCCTACACGGAGTTTATTTTTGCAAAACATCTGCCACGGTGCCACGAAACAGGGTGTATATTATTGTACATGAATAAGTTAGATGTGTGGCAGATACCCGTGGCAGATCCGTTTTCCCGCCTTTTTGCTGTCACATCTGCCACGCGTGTAAAAAAACGGAGTGGCTACGACGAAGGCTGACCGGAACTTCCTCTCCAGTGACGCGGCGATTCTCCGGGTTTCCACCTAATGGAACAAAAAGATCCACCTATTGGAACAAAAAGGTTCACCTAATGGAACAAAAAGGTTCACCTAATGGAACTGTTTGTTCCATTCTATAGAAACTGTTTGTTCCATCCTGATGAAACTGATCCTGTCATAGGTTAGACAGATGAACACAGATCAATCCTCTTGATTACTAAATCAACCGGATACGATCTGTGCTTATCTGTCTAATCCGTGTTATCTGGATACTATCAGAACGCCTCATTGAAATTAAAGTAGAAGCCGCTGGAGTGCTTGCCGAAACCGTAGTCTAAGCGGATGGCCATACGGGGTTGCACTTCGAGGCGGTAGCCGATGCCGAAGTTGGGTAGCCACTGGTTGAATTCCCAGTCGGGAGCGATGGAGCCGGCTCCCATCCAGGCGATGGCCGAGTGGCGGCTTCGCTCTCCGCTGCGTTTATAAAATGTGTGACGGTATTCGGCAATGCCGAAAAACATATTCTTATCCCTGTACTGCCCCCACAGATACCCGCGGAGGTCGAAAGGCGTACCCAGTTGCGACATTTCGCCGTAAGGCACATCACCGGAAGTGAATCGTCCACGGAGCTGAAGGGCAAGGGTTTGTCCCGGTTTAGCTACGCGGACATAATGACGGGCGTCGAGGTTGACCACCTGGTAATTATTCTGTCCCCCGAGGTAATGCCCGTAGATCATCAACTGGGTAAGCAGGTACCAGCCTTTCCAGGCATTGACGGGCACGTCACGGGTGTCGAGCATGAAATGCGCGCCTATCCCGGCATTGAACGGCTTGTCGTTGTAGGCGATATAGGTTGGGTCGGCTGCCACACCGGCAGACGGATCACTGCCGTGGGTATAGTTCACGTCCAACGCCCCTCCCACAAACATGCCGTTGCCTACTTTCCAGAATACCTGGGGGTTGATCTGGAACCACAGCCGGTCGTACTCCGTAGTCGAATCTGATTTGTTAACCTGCTCCCCCTTATTATAACCGATACCGAAATAGTTGTCGGGCATACTTTTGAACCATACGTCGGCATTGACGCGCAGTTTGTCTTGCTTCCAATAGGTAGCGATTTTGGAAGATACGAATAACGCGCCTTTACTGCTGAAGCCAACGGTGACCGGTAAAGACGAGCGGTGGAGTAATGTGTCCGTGCGATCTGTCAGGAACGACAACAGGGCGCCCCCGGCGATAGAGAAACCCATTTCTGGCGTGTAGCCGGGGCCTAAAACAGGGGTGACCAGCAGCTTGCCGGCTTTCTCCCTTTCGGCGTTTCGCTGTTGATAACGTTTCAGGAAACTGAGGTGGGCGGTACTGTCCGCCTGTGCCTGTGCGAATGTTGCCTGGCAGGAGAGTATCCCGGCAAGGCAGATAAGGATGTAATAGATTGTTGTTTTCATGTTTGACGTTTAATTATTCCCGCGGGAAAAGTCCGAATCTGTAATTGACCGACAGCAATCCCGACTTGCGTCCTCCCAGGAAGTTGCTTTCCAGCCGGAACTGCCAGTGGCGGTTCAACTGGTACTGGGCTCCCAGGATCATGGCATAGTTATGCGACGGCCGTTTTTTGAGACTGTAATGGATGGTACTGTTATCGAGACGGTCTTCCACCCGTGTCACCAACTCATCCGTCAGCGATTGTTTGGCCGGCGCCATGGCTTTATACCATTCGCTGTTCTTGTAGTTGTCGCCCAGATCAGGCATGATCTCCGACAGGTCGATCGCTCCTTCCGTATTGCTGGAGAGGAAGACGCGGGTTGCTCCGGTCCAGGCGGAGATGTTCATCTCCGGATTATCGTGGAAATGGAATACGTATCCGGTACGAAGTCCCATATTCAGCACGCTGTTATTATTGGCCAACTCATCCAGGTGCGTCCATATATTACTCACGTCTAATGAGAAGAAGATCGACCGGATCCCTCCTGTGAGCATGGCTCCCACACCATAGACATAGCCGTCGAAATCGGCTTCGGTTTGGTAGTCCACCGCCTTTCCCATGATACTGCCGATACCTACTTTCGTTTGTACGGTTGCTTTACCGATGATGCCATATACATCGAGGAAGGGAAGTACCCAGAGGTCGGTACGGAAATTCATATTCTGTACGTTGGCGGTTACTTCGCTGAAGCCCACCACGTCGTCGAGCGACACCATCGGGTTCTCGTTGATGCCGATTGCCAGGTCGGATATGGTCACGTCTTGCGAGCTGGCGTATCCGTTTATCATTACCCCGATGGGGAAAGGCAGCAGGAATCCTTTTTCACCCAGTTTCTTTCCCCAGAGAGGAAATAGGTAGGGGTTGTTGAGCTTTTTCGCGTTATCATACAAATCTCCCTGTTTGGGTGTGATCTTTATACCGGCGTCGCCCTGCGCCCGGGCAGGAAGTGAAACGAATAAGAAGAGAATGGCGATTGTTGTTAGGATCGTTCGCATAGATTATTACTTTAATGTGCTGATTGTCTGTTTAAAATAAAACAACTTGTATGAGGGATTGTTTACTGAAATGGCGTCGTGTCACTGTTGTTTGTCTGTCCGTGTGAGAAGCCCGGGAATGGATGGGAGATAAGATAATAATACTTTTCATCCGAAAGTAGTTTATAGCGTAAGTAATGGGGGTAAAAATAGATATAATTACTGAAAAGTACGGCTTGTCATGTGTTTTTCTCTTAACTTTGCCTAAATCATCAATATGAATATTCGATATGGACTACTATCAGGCAAGCGAGCAAAGATATCAGGCCGGGATGAGCTTCCGGCGATGCGGGAGGAGCGGCCTCAAACTGCCGGTGATCGCCCTGGGCCTTTGGCATAACTTCGGCAGTGTGGATGTGTTTGAGCAGTTTATCAAGATCGCGCATACGGCGTTCGACAACGGGATCACTCACTTCGACCTGGCTAACAATTACGGACCCGTCTATGGTTCGGCGGAAGAAAACTTTGGCCGTATCCTCCGGAAAGGGCTCGGTGCCTATCGCGACGAGCTGATCATCTCATCGAAAGCCGGCTACGATATGTGGCCCGGCCCGTATGGCGAATGGGGCAGTCGCAAGTACCTGATGGCAAGCCTCGACCAGAGCCTCAAACGGATGGGATTGGATTACGTGGATATCTTCTACTCACACCGGCCGGATCCCGAGACGCCGATCGAAGAGACGATGGGCGCGCTGGCGGATATCGTCCGTCAGGGGAAAGCCTTGTATGTGGGTATCTCCAACTATAACGCCGAACAGACGAAGGCCGCCCTGGCGGCGTTGAAAACACATCACGTGCCCTGTCTGATCCATCAGGCGCGCTATTCCATGTTCGACCGCCGGCCGGAACCCGGGCTTATGCCCCTGCTGAAAGAGGAAGGGGTGGGGATGATCGCCTTTTCTCCACTGGAACAGGGCTTGCTTACGAATAAATACCTGGAGGGTATTCCCGCGGATTCACGGGCAGCCAAACCTACCGGGCATCTGAAAGTATCACAGGTTACTCCCGAAGCTGTTGGGAAAGTGCGCCTGCTGAATCAAATCGCTGCCGAACGCGGACAGACACTGGCTGAAATGGCCCTGGCGTGGATACTGAAAGATGAACGGGTGACCAGCCTCATCATCGGCGCCAGCTCTGTGGATCAGTTGATCGACAACCTCCATAGCCTGCACAACACCTCGTTCACCCCGGATGAGCTGGTACGTATCGAGGGCATCCTGCAAAACAAACCATGACGCCTTTCCTGCAACAGATCGCTTCGCTTTTCTGGAAAGCATACGGTCCAAAGATTGCCCGGTTGGCGTTTGTATTTCCCAACCGGCGCGCGGGATTGTTTTTTAAGAAATATCTCTCCGAGGCGGCCGACCGCCCATTGTTCTCTCCGGCTATCCTGACGATCAACGACCTCTTCGGGCAGTTGGGCGATAAGCAGCCGGCCGACCGTATCCACCTGCTGTTCACCCTGTACGCGAAGTACGCGGCGAGGAGCGGAACGGAGGAATCGTTCGACGATTTCCTCTATTGGGGGGAGATGCTGCTGAACGACTTCGACGATGTGGACAAGTATATGGCCGATGCCCGCATGCTGTTCCGGAACGTAACCGACCTGCGGGCGCTGGAACAGGATTATTCCTTCCTGACGCCAAACCAGATTGAGGCGATCCGCCAGTTCTGGTCGTCGTTCTCCCCCCGGATGCAGGGCGACAACGAACGGCAGTTTCTCGAAGTATGGGAGATCCTGTACGATCTCTATACAGACTTGCGCACCGCCATCGCCGCCGAAGGAAAGGGGTATGAGGGCATGCTCTTCCGGGAAGTAGCCGAGGCGCTCAAGGCAGGTGCGGATATCGCGCTTCCGTATGAGAAAATCGTCTTTGTGGGACTGAACGCCCTGTCGGTTGCCGAAGAAACCTTGTTGTTGGAACTACAGAAACGGGGCATGGCCGATTTTTACTGGGATTATGCTTCCCCGCATGTATGTGATCCGCAGAATCGCACCTGGTATTTTGTGGAACGGAACAGACGGTTGTTCCCTTCCGGTTACTCGCTACCGGAGGACGCGGCCTCCGGGCCGTTGATCGAGGTGACGGGTATCCCTTCCGCTGTGGGACAGGCCAAATATGTATGTTCGCTGCTTGAAGATATATGCGGACAGGACGGGTGGGAGGAAGCCTCGGCATTACGCACCGCGCTGGTACTGCCCGACGAGCACCTGTTGATTCCCGTATTAAATTCCATCCCGGAACGGATACGGAATGTGAACGTGACGATGGGTTATCCGCTGGCCGGTACACCGGTGGCTTCGCTGATGGAGTATATTCTCCACCTGCAACGGAATGTGCGCTACAAAGACGGGATGCCGCAGTTCTTTTTCAGGGAAGTGCTGCCGGTGCTGAACCATCGGTATATCAACGCGACCGACCCGGTACGGATCGGCGCCCTGGTGCGGGATATCGTGGGCCGCAACCGTATCTGGGTAGGTTTCGACGAATTGGCGCAGACACCCCTGTTACGGGAACTGTTCACCCCGGTGGATTCGGTGGATGCGTTCATGGCTTACCTGATCCGCGTATTGGAAGCGTTGAGCCGGTTCATCGGTATGGAAAGTTCCGAAGACGGGTCGGAAGAGGAAGCGCGGCTCACTACGCGGGATATCGAACAAGAGTTTATCTTTCATTATTATACTACTGTAAACCGGATGCGGGATGTGATGCGGGAAGCAAGCGTGGAGATGCGTATCGAGACCTGTTTCCGGTTGGTGAAACGGGCTACCGACAGCATCACGATCCCGTTCCGCGGCGAACCGCTGGCAGGACTGCAGATCATGGGAGTGCTGGAGACACGGGCGCTCGACTTCGACCGCCTGATCATCCTCTCGGTCAACGAAGGGATATTCCCTTCCCATCACACCGTGGGTTCGTTTATTCCTTACAACCTGCGGCGGGGCTTCGGACTGCCAACGTACGAGCATCAGGATAGCGTATGGGCGTATCACTTTTACCGCCTGCTCCACCGGACAAACCATGTAAACCTGTTGTACGACACCCGTAGCGGAGGGATGCAGACGGGAGAGGTGAGCCGGTATATCCACCAGTTACGCTATCATTATAACGTGCCGCTGCAGGATAAATTGGTTGTATATAATGTAGCTTCTTCTCATACGCCTCCGGTGGAAGTACGGAAAACAGAGGAGGTGATGCGCAAGCTGGAAGCGTTTCGCCGGGGAGGCAGCCGGGCGCTGTCGGCCAGTACGCTGAACACATACCTGGACTGTCCCCTGAAGTTTTATTTTTCGGTGGTGGAGAAGGTACAGGAAGAAGAGGAGGTGAGCGAAACACTTGAGAGCAGCACCTTCGGCAGTATCCTCCACAAAGTGCTGGAGGTGTTGTATCAGCCATTATGTGGGCATGTAGTAACGGCCGACCTCCTGAAGCGGATCCGGCAGGACAAGGAACAGATGACGCGGGTGATCCGGGAGGCTTTTGCCGAACTGTTCTTCCGGAACACGAAAGCGGTGCCGCTGACCGGCCAGCGTTTCCTCGAAGGGGAGATGATCCGCAAATATGCTGTGAAGGTGTTCGAACGGGACGGCCGCCTGACCCCATTCACCTACCGGGAGTCGGAGAAGCGGATCAGCGCCCTCTTTCCGCTGACGGACGGGACGGAGGTGCAACTGAAAGGGTTCATCGACCGTATCGATGAGGTGGATGGCGTGCTTCGCCTGGTCGATTATAAGAGCGGGAAGGGTTCGACAATGTTTACCACCGTCGAAAGCCTCTTCGACAAGGAAGCAAAAGACCGCGCCAAAGCGGTGATGCAGGTGTTTATGTATGGGTGGATGTACAGCAGGCTGCCTGAAGGGAATGCGAAACCGGTACAGCCGGTGATCTACTATATGCGTACCTTGTTCGAACAGGCGTTTGATCCTGTCATCTATCAGTCGGTCGCCCGCGGACAATCGACGCCCGTCACCGACTTCGCCATGTATGCCGCCGATTATGAACGCGCGCTGCAAGGATGCCTGGATGAATTGTTCGATCCGTCTATCCCCTTCGTACAGACCACCGAAGAGAAAGTGTGTGGCTGGTGCCCGTTCGCCGCGATCTGCGGGAAGTAAGCGGTTATTTCTTTTGGACCGACCAGCCGAATTTGCCGATCGGCTCACCCAGGCCGCTGTACTTGCCGTGTGAGTAGGCCAGCAGGCTCGCCTTGTCGAGGTTGAAGGCGCCGGTGGTTTCGTCTAAATACCTGTCGTCGGCCAGCACGTTCACCACTTCGGCGATGAACATGTCGTGGCTGCCCAGTGCCAGTACTTCCTTTACCCGGCATTCGATCGACAGGGGCGACTCTTCGATGGTGGGGGCGTTCACCACCGATGCTTTGCCAGGGGTGAGCTTCATCTCTTCGAACTTACGGTGGTCTTTCCCCGAGTTTACGCCGCACCAGTCGGTGGCGTAAGCCAGCTCTTCGGTGGTGAGGTTGATCACAAACTCCATGTTTTTTTTCAGGATCGGGTAGGAATGGCGTTCGGGACGTACGGAGATATAACACATCGCCGGGTTGGTACAGATCGTACCTACCCACGAAAGGGTAATGATATTGTATTCGGAAGGGTCGCTACCGCAGCTTACCATAACGGCGGGCAAGGGGTAGATCATCGTACCCGGTTTCCAGTCGTGTTTCATGCCGCTTATTGGATGATGATGTCTTCCTTGTTGATCTTCCGTTCGCAATACTGGCATTTGACGGTGCCGGTCTCTTTGTCGATCACGTCGAAGCGGGTAGGCATCGGCTCATTGTTGGTGATGCATTTGGGGTTGTTGCATTTCACCACACCGGTCAGGGTATCGGGCAGTGTTACTTTCTTCTTTTCCACCACTTCGAAATCGCGGATCACGTTCAGGATCACATTCGGAGCTACCAGGGCGATGCGGTTGATCTCGCCTTCTTCAAAGAATTTGTCGGCGATCTTGATTACGCCCTTGCATCCCATCTTGCTGCTATGGAAGTTATTGCCGATGGTGATGGTGTTGTCCAGCATCCGTTCGAGACGCAACAGGGCGGCTACTTTAAATAACTGGCGGGGAGGGATATGGTCGATCGCGGTACCGTTTTCAAGGGCGGCTACCTGTAGTTCTCTTTTCTTTTCGGCTGACATGGCGTGCAGGATTTAAAAATGGATACCAAATAACTCACAAATAATGGCCTGGCGGGCATAAAGACCGTTTTGCGCCTGTTGGATGTAAAAGGCTTTCGGGCTGTCGTCCACATCGTAGGCGATCTCGTTGATGCGGGGCAGGGGATGGAGCACCCGCAGGTTCTCCCGGCTGTTGCGCAGCATTTTCTTTTTCAGGATATAGATGTTCTTTACCCGTTCGTATTCTTCGAGGTCGGTGAAGCGTTCCCGCTGTACCCTCGTCATATAAAGGATATCTGACTTATTGATGATGTCTTCCGTGAAATCGGTATGTTCCGAATAGCGGATGCCATGCTTCTCGCAGCATTGTTTTTGCTCTTCCGGCATCCGCAGTTCTTCCGGCGCGATGAAATGGAAGGTAGGATTGAAGTGCGACATGCCGACGATCAGTGAATGGACGGTACGCCCGTATTTCAGGTCGCCTACCATCGTGATGGTGAGGTTCTCCAGCGTGCCCTGCGTCTTACGGATGGAATACAGGTCGAGCATCGTTTGCGTGGGATGTTGGTTGGCGCCGTCGCCGGCGTTGATGATCGGGACGTTCGTCACCTCCGAAGCATAGCGGGCGGCTCCTTCGAGGTGGTGGCGCATAATGATCAGGTCGGCATAGTTGCTAACCATCAGAATGGTGTCTTTCAGCGTTTCTCCCTTGGATGAGCTGGTGGTGGATGCGTCCTGGAAGCCGATGACACGTCCGCCGAGGCGATTCACCGCTGTTTCGAAACTTAGCCGTGTCCGGGTGGACGGCTCAAAAAAAAGGGTGGCGGCCACCTTCCCTTCCAATAGGTTCCGGTTTGGATTTGCTTCGAATTTCTCCGCGCTGTCGAGGATGCGAAGGATATCTTCCCGTGTACACTGATCGATGGAAACTAAACTGTTGCTTTTCATACCTGCTTTGTCTTATGTATGCAAAAATAGACAATGTGAGGCGATCTGCAACGGCTTTTCCTGTTTTTTTCTTTCTTTTACGCGATGCGAACAAATTGAGCCTGTCTTTGTTTTGGTGAAGAAATTAATAGTACTTTTGTAAACTTGTAAAAAGCCATCAAATCACCGGATGCCACGAAAGATCGTCAGACAGTATAGCCTTTATTTTTTTGCGCTTTTATCGGGCCTGTTATTGTTTGTTGTCGTGTTTGTTTGGATCAGGTCCGAACAGGCCGGGCAGTATAACATCCTCGTGGTCCATTCGTTTGATAAGTCGTATGTATGGATGACCGATATCGAAAAAGGGCTGATAGAGGGTCTGAAAGAAAGCGGGATCAAGGCATCCGTACATCGGTTTTACCGGCTACCGGAATATGTGGCCGACAGTACCCTCTATTCTACTGAGCTGACCGGATGGCTCGACCGGTTCGTATCCGATCCTCCCGACCTGATCATTACGTGTGAAGACAAGGCTACCCGCGCTTTATTGCAGACGGGGCATCCGCTGTCCACGCAGGTCCCAGTCGTTTTCACCGGCGTGGCCTATTTTGATTACGGTCAACTGAAATCTCATCCGAATATGACCGGGTTTACTGATGATCCGGATTATATCCGTTGTTATCAATTAGCCAGGCAATTGTATGGAAAGATCGCGGATGTCACCGTGATCACCGCAGCCGATCCCGGAAACGAGCAGGCGACAGTGGATGATGTGCGTTTCCAGTTCGCCGAACTTCCCAATCTGGTGGAGATCACGGAAACGTTCCCGGTACGGCGGGTGGATACCTTGGCACCGGAACGGGGTGTGGTCAATCCTTTCCGCCTGCATATCGAACAGATCGGGCGGCTCACAGGGAGGGATCTCAAACAGGTATTGTTTAATCGGTTAAACAGTATCTGTATCTTGTCGAAGTGGGATGAGAACTACGCGGCGCTGGCGCGGTTGGGCACCTCCCCTTTTCTCTTGGTCAATAACGAAGGGTTTGGCGAAGGATGGATTGGCGGGTATATGACCACCGGCCGTGACCAGATGTATAACGCCGTCATGGCTGGCGCGCGTATAATAAAAGGTACGCCCGCGCGGGAGATCCCGGTCGTGCAAAGCCGCCAACAACCGGTTTTCGACTGGAACCAGCTCCGCTATTGGAAGATCGATCCGGCAACCTTGCCGGATGATGCCAAAGTGCTGAATATTCCTTTCCATGTCCGATATCGGGAGTCGCTGGCAACGGTTGGCATGATCGGGTTGCTTTTCCTACTGCTGTTCTTTTGGTTGTTGATACGGCTGTACCGTCGGGAGTCATATAATAAGATGGCCGCGCTGAAACGGTTGCGGAAAGAGCAGCGGGAACTGGATATCACCCTCGACGCCCTGCGTGAAGGGGTGGTGTCGTTCACGATTGAAGGGACGGTGCTATCGGTCAACCGCGCAGCCATGGATATCCTGGGGTTGGATAAACGAAAAACATATTCGGGTGTTTCGATTAATACCCTGTTCGATATCCGGTTGCAGGAGGATCCCGCGTATATGCAAGCCCTGGTGCATTCTTTCGCCGATTCGGTGAATAAAAGCGAGAAGTTGCATGCGTCGGCTTATGTCGTTACGCCGCAGAAAGAGTTTCCGGTCGCGGGCCATATCAGCAGCCTGGATTACCACGGACGGTCGTATGGTGTCCTGGTGTCCTTCCGGGATGTGACCAACGAATATACCCAGAAACAATCCCTTGCCCTGAGCATGGCTTCGGGGAATCTCTTTGCCTGGAAGTTCGATCAGGAACGGAAAGCCTTTCTCTTCGAAAAGGTGTTTTTTGATACCTTCCAACTACCGGGCGACGGTTCGTTGCTGATCGGTCATGAACGTTTTCTGTTGGCGGTGCATCCGGATGATCGCCCTTTTGTGCGCAGCCTGATGGAGGAGATGATCGCGGGTACGGCCACGAACACTTCGATCATATGCCGGATGCGGTATAACGGCGAGGGCGATTACCACTGGTGGAAATCGTTTATCTCTTTATACCCGGCTGCCATGAAAAGCGAGCAATATCTGTATTACGGCGTATGGGTAAACCTGGATGAGTACAAGAAACGGGAGGAAGAGTTTACCCGGCTGCGGGATGAAGCGGAGAAATCAGACCAGCTGAAAACGGTCTTCCTCTCCAATATGAGCCATGAGGTACGTACACCCTTAAATTCCATCGTGGGCTTCTCCGGCATATTGATCGAAAACCAGGACCTGGCATGGGACGACCGGAAAGAGTTTATAGAGATCATCAACGAGAATTGCCGCCTGTTACTGAACCTGATCAATGAAATATTGGATATCTCGCGGATCGAAAGCGGCATCTTTTTCCGGGAAGAACCGTGTAACCTGACGGATGTGCTCCGGGAAGTGGTGGCGATGAACGAACCCGCCCGCCCCTCCGCCATTACGCTGTGTATGGAGATACCGGATACACCCTGTGTGCTGAAAGGGGATAACTACCGCCTGATCCAACTCTACAGCCTGCTGTTGAGCAACGCATTTAAATTTACCCCCGCGGGAACGGTCACCGCCGGTTATCGTGTGGACAGGGAAGCGGATGAGGTGTGCCTCTTCGTAAAGGATACCGGTATTGGGATCGCAGCAGAGGAACGGAAAAAGGTATTCGACCGGTTTTATAAGTCGGATGAGTTTATCCAGGGAGGCGGATTGGGATTATCTATCGTGGACGAAATCGTGAAACGCCTGCATGGGCGGATCATCCTGGATTCAGAGCTGGGTAAAGGGTCGGAATTTAAGATATATCTGAGTTTACCGGAGGAAAAGGAATGCGGAAACGGCGAATGAAAAAGGTTACGTATGTCCTGTGGCTGCTGATAGGCTGGCTGGCGGGAGGCTGTTGGCTGCCGTCTTGCGCAGGCAATGAACCTGTCGATGATTCGGCCCCCCATGTGCTGATCATCCAGTCGTACCGCAGCGACTGCCTCTGGGGCGATGAGTTGAACCGGGGCGTGAGGGACTGTTTCCGTAAGATGGATCAACCGGCCGTATTCGACACCTATTACCTCGATAGCGAGTCGTTGAGTGAAGCGCAGATGACCGAACAATTGTCGGCTCACCTGGATGATATCCGGCGGCCGGACCTGATCCTGGTATCCGCCGACCAGGCGCTGGGCGCTTTATTGAAAACAAACCACCTGTTGTCGTTTGAAGTTCCGGTAGTCTTCAGCGGCGTGAATTACCAGTTGCCGGAATCGATCAAGGAGCATTTGAATATCAGCGGGTTCACCTATTTCCCCGATTACCGTAAATGCATCGGTCTCGTCAGGGAGTTATTCCCTACGACCCGGAAAATTTCGTTGGATGTAGATGGAACGGTATGGAGCGGACTGGCGGCAGAAAATTTCATCCGGGAGACGGCGGGGGAAGAAGGGATCGCATTTGAGATCACCCGAATGGAGGAGAGCGAAGGGCTGCACTTCCTGTTGCAACCCAGGGATTGGCGGGATGAAGTGAGGATCATGCCGGTATGGAGCAGTTTTTATTTCGGGTATGCCCGGCAGATCAACGTCCCCTATTTTGCCGTGAACAGCAAAGGGATCGGACTGGGGTACCTCGGGGGATATATGACACTGTCGTACGACCAGATGTATAGCGCGGCCGAAATAGGTGTCCGGTTGTTACGGGGAGAATCGATCAGTAACTTTCCGATAAGGGAAGGTGTTCAGCAGCCGGTATTCGACTGGCAGCAGTTGCAGAAGTACCATATCCCCGTGAGCCGCCTGCCGGAAGGGAGCGTCCTTATCAACCAATCTTTTACGGAGCGGTACAGGATGGAGATGATATGTGCCGGTTTATTCCTGGGCCTGGCCGTCCTGTCGATCACCCTGGTACTTCTCTTCCTGTCGCGTGTGGCACGGAAAACGAAGAAAAAGACGCAGGAGGAACTGTTTGTCCATCGCAACAAGCTTACCATCGTAATGTCTTCCATCCGGGAAGGGGTGATTTCCGTCGATCGTCAACTAAACCTGTTCGCCATCAATCCGTCGGCGGTGCAGATGCTGGGACTGGAAAGCGACGGACAGGGCTGCATCGGAAAGACCATCCTGGATATAATTGACCTGGCGGATGGCAAATGGAAAGGACTGGAAGAGCTGATTCGGGAGGTGTTCAGCACAGGAAAGACGATCACCTTTGCGGATGATTGCCGGATGGGACTACGTGCAGGGAAGAGGTATTTCCCCGTTTCCGGTGCGGTATCGGCGATCTGGCAGCATAATCAACTCTATGGCGCGGTACTGGTTTTCACCGATGACACGGAAGCGTATGCCCGGAAAGAGTTCCTGGCGCTGACGCTGAAAGCCGGCGGATATACGTCCTGGCGGTTGGATCCTGTCCGTAATCTCATCCTGCTGGATCCGGCTTTTATGAAGGCAAACGGTATTTATAACGACGGATTGGATGCGGTGTCGCTGACACGGATGCGGGAAACCATCCATCCGGACGATGTGGAGGAATGGGAATCGGTTGTCCGGCGGATCATCGGTAGAACGCTTGATAAATTCGACCTGACCATCCGCCTGAACGTGGATGGGAATGGGTATCAATCATGGGAAATTAATTTTACTTGCCTCCGAACAGTAGGTTCAAAAGAAATACCGCTTATCTTTGGGCTTTGTTGTAACGTGGAAGAATCGGTGCAGGCCCTGCGGGCTTTGGAGCAGGCAAGGGAGAAAGCGCAGTTGTCCGACCGCCTGAAGAGCGCTTTCCTGGCAAATATGAGCCATGAGATACGGACTCCCCTGAACGCGATCGTCGGTTTTTCCAATGTACTGACATCGGGTGATGAGTTGGATGCGGACGAGCGACAGTTGTTTGTCAACACGATCCGTAACAATTGCACCTTGCTGCTGGGGCTGATCAGCGACGTACTGGATATGGCGCAGATCGAAAGCGGGACGATGCATTATAAAGACGAGGTGTGCGATGTGAATGAGTTCATTGAGCAGATCATCGTGACGCAACAGGTGATCGTGCCGGATCGGATCCGCCTGATCAGCCGGATACCGGGGGATACATCTTACTTCATGGCGGATAAGTTGCGCCTGAACCAGGTGATCACCAACCTGATCAATAACGCGGTGAAGTTTACAGACAAAGGATCGGTCACCGTCGGTTATACCCGTGAGGGAGGCTGTTACCACTTCTTTGTGGAAGATACCGGTAAAGGGATTCCCGCGAAAGATGTGGATAATGTCTTTAAGCGGTTTTTCAAGAAAGACGATTTCGCCCAGGGAGCTGGCTTGGGATTGTCTATCTGCAAGATGATCGTGGACCATTATCAGGGTAGCATCCATGTGGCGTCGAAGGAGGGAGTGGGCAGCCGTTTTACCGTCTCCATCCCCTTTGCCGAAGTGGAGAGAGGGAATGCCCCTGATACGCATGGAAAGAAACAAAATACTATTTATAAATTGTTAGATATGAATACAATGAATGACAATCAGTTGTCGCAAGACAGAGTAACCCTGCTGATCGCAGAAGATGAGGAAAGCAATTATCTGTTGCTGAAAACGGTGTTACAGAAACAATGCAACCTGATCCGCGCCAAGACAGGAAAGGAAGCGTTGGAACTGTATCAGGAAAACGCCGCCGTGATCAGCCTCATCATGTTGGATATCAAGATGCCGGAAATGACAGGGATCGAAGCATTGAAGGAGATCCGGAAGATCACAAAGGATATCCCCGTGATTATGCAGTCGGCCTATGTTTTCGACACGGATATGGAAGCTGCCCGCCAGGCGGGTGCGACCGATTTCATCACGAAGCCGATCAATCTGAAGATATTGAAAGCCACCATCAGCAGGTTCTGTCCGTCTGTTCAGTGGTAAAAAAAAAGAAAAACAGGTAAGTAAGACTCTCTTTTTGGCGATTTTCGCTATATTTACAGCATAGGGAATGTGCATCGGCCATTCCATACTGCCGTAGCGCAGTAAAACCGCCAAAAACAGAGCTTATGACCCGCAAAGAATTACTTAACTACACCCTCCCGGAATTACAAAAGCGGTTTTTCCGGTACCTGCCTGCCCTGTCGGCATTGGCTGTACAAAACTATACACCCGAACTGTTCGGGGAAAAACTGCGCCTGTATGTATCTCCTTATGCCGGGAGGGAGAACGATTCCGCTGCCGCGAAAGCCGCTGCCTGTGTGTTGGAACTGATCAACGGCGACCAGACCGAAGTGGATGAATTGTCAACCGGCAGGCGGTTACGTATCCGTACCATCACCCACCTGTGGGAATTTCTAAACGGGAAGCTGGCAGACGATGTATCGCCCGACCTGTTCCTCGATTTATATCACCTGTTTGAAGTGTTCGACAAGCCCGATCCACTGATGCCCGACAAGGCGTCGGTGCGAAGGCTGACGGGCCGGTGGCCCACCGGTCAGGATTCCGGTGTGGTAGCCATTCGCGAAGCCAACAAAGAGCGTATCATCGGATGGCTGGTCCGCAAGATCGAACGGAAGCATACGGCTGTTTCCCGCTACCTCTTTGCCGACGGTATGGATGCGGAGGATAAGCGCAGGCAGGTAGAGGCCTGGTGGGGCAGTTACCGTTTCCATCTCGCCATGGCTCTCAAAAGCCCACAGGAACTGAACGCCTTCCTGGGTGAAACACTGTCTGCCGAAACCATGCACCTGCTAAACCGCGCCCGGAAAAAGGGCATGCCTTTCTTTGTCACTCCTTACTACCTTTCTTTATTATATATCGGTACCGGAGAAGCAGGATACGACGATGCCGCGATCCGCTCGTACATCCTCTATTCGGCAGAGCTGGTGGATGCCTATGGCGAGATCAAAGCCTGGGAAAAAGAAGATATCGTGGAAGCCGGCAAGCCGAATGCGGCGGGATGGCTGCTGCCGGAAGGACATAACATCCACCGGCGGTATCCCGATGTGGCCATCCTGATTCCCGATTCGATGGGACGTGCCTGCGGCGGGTTATGTGCCTCCTGCCAGCGGATGTATGATTTCCAGCGCGAACGGTTGCACTTTGACCTGGAAGCGTTGAAGCCGAAAGAATCCTGGGATCGGAAACTGCGCCGGTTGATGACTTACTTTGAGGAAGACTCCCAACTGCGGGATATCCTGATCACTGGGGGTGATGCCCTGATGAGCCAGGATGCCACACTGCGGAAAATACTGGACGCGATCTGCCGGATGGCCGACAGGAAAAGAAAAGCCAACGAGTCGCGTGCCGAAGGAGATAAATATGCCGAGATACAACGTGTGCGCCTCGGATCGCGCCTCCCGGCCTACCTGCCCATGCGGGTAACTCCCGAACTGGTGGAGATACTCCGGGAATGTAAGGAGAAAGCGTCGGCCGTGGGTATCCGCCAGTGTTATGTACAGACCCATTTCCAGTCGCCGTTGGAGATCACGCCGGAAGCGCGGCAGGCGGTGGAACGGATCCTGTCGGCAGGATGGATCGTCACGAACCAGTTGGTCTATACCGTCGCCGTCTCCCGTCGCGGACATGCCGCCCGGTTACGCCAGGCGTTGAACGCGATCGGGGTGGTGTGTTATTATACGTTCTCGGTAAAAGGGTTCGACGAGAACTATGCCGTATTCACTCCGAACAGTCGTTCCGTGCAGGAGGAGACGGAAGAAAAAGGTTGGGGACTGATCCCCGCCGATAAGCGGAACGAGTTGCATGCCCTCATGCAACATCCGGAATCATTATCCGAACGGTTGCCGCAGTTCCTGAAAGCAAACCGGTTGCCGTTTGCCTCCACGGACCGTAACGTGTTGAACCTGCCGGGAATTGGGAAGAGCATGACGTTCAAGACCGTTGGTATCACCGCCCGGGGCCGGCGTATCCTGTGTTTCGCTCATGATAAGAGCCGGCGCCACAGCCCGATCATCGACCGGATGAAGGAAGTGTATATCGTGGAGAATAAATCGATCGCCGCCTACCTGAGGCAATTGCAGGAGATGAAGGAAGAACTGGCTGATTACCGTACGATCTGGTACTACTGTGAAGGTAAGACCGCTCCCCGTTTCAGTTTGTACGACTATCCCGCTTTTTCATTTGCAATTACGGAAAAGATGACTAACTTGCAGCTGGATAGTTAATCCGATACATAACAGTAGAATATGATTCAGAATGAACGTGCCATCAGGCATGAGATGGCGATGCAGGCGGCAGTACGGATGATGACGGCTGCCCGTACCGCTCCGAAAGGAAAGGGAATTGATATCATCGAAGTGGCGGTGGTGACCGGAGGAGATATCACCCGGTTGTCTGAAGAGATGATCCGGATGCATGTGGATACCGGGATGATGTTCCTGTTACGTGACTCCGAAAACCTGCAACTGGCGGAAGCTGTAGTGATTATCGGTACCGCCAGCCAGGTGCAGGGACTGAACTGTGCCCATTGCGGCTTTGCCACCTGCGCGGAGAAGCCGGCTGCCGTGCCCTGCGCGATCAATACGGTTGACGTGGGTATCGCCATCGGTTCCGCCTGCGCGACGGCTGCCGATTTACGGGTGGACACGCGGGTGATGTTCAGCGCCGGCATGGCTGCCCAGCGGCTGGGTATGCTGGGCGACTGTCGATGTGTGATGGCGATACCGCTCAGTATCTCCAGCAAAAACCCGTTTTTCGACCGAAAGCCGAAAGGATAGGCTGCCGATTCCGGTTACTTTATACATTATATATATGGAATCCGTTGTTATGTTTGCCAATAAGTTGGAGCTGCAGTATGGCTTCAACGATAAGTCCAGGTACATGGATGCGCAGGTCCGGAATACATGCGAAAAGGAAATCCTGTCGCTGATTCGTCTGGTGGCGGGGATGCTGGATGTAAAGTTGCTGATATACAGTGACCCCTGCCAGAAAGAGTCCGGATACAGTGATGTATGGAGCATTGCCGGAAGAGACAAACGGGCAATCTCGGTGGTGTTGAATATCGTCATGCGATTGCTGACGCATGCCGCCCCATCATCCGACGCTGAGGAGGCAGTCTATCAGAAAGACAAGTTGAAGAAGATGACCGACGAGCTGCGGCAGGCATTCTGCAGCAAAGGCAAAGGATTACTGATCCCGCATGGCTTTATCCCCCAACTGAGCCTCCTTCCCCAGGTGGCATCGTCCAAGGCGGCGGTGTATGAGGCCGTAAGATACTATCCCAAAATTACGCGGATCGTGTTACGCGAGCTAAACGCCGATAACCGGAGCCGCTCCGGTTCACTCGAAGTGACGCGTGAACACTTTGCCCGCTACGCCTGCCCTCCTGCCAGGACAGCCGCCGAATCTGCCGCTTCCCGACAGGTGGAAATGGATAAACGGCAACTCTCCCTGAACTTGTTCCCGGACTAACCTCCCCGGGAGGATCACAGGCTTTTGTTGATTTGCTCGATGTACCCGAGAATCTCGTCGCGCCCTGTCCGGTGTTCGGAAGAAGAAGAAAAGACAGGGGGCAGTTCTTCCCATGTTTCCAACAGTTTTGCCTGGTAAGCGGCTATGTTTTCTTTCAGCCGGACGGGACCCAGCTTATCGGCTTTCGTAAAGATGATGCAGAAGGGGACACCGTTCTCTCCCAGCCATTCCATAAACTCGAGGTCGATCTTCTGCGCTTCGTGCCGGCAGTCGAGCAGCACGAACAGGCAGGTCAGCTCCGCGCGTTCGAGGATATAGTCTTCGATGATCCGCTGGATGCGTTCGCGTCCCTCCTTGCCCCGCTGGGCATATCCATACCCGGGAAGATCCACGAGGTACCAGTTCTCGTTGATGAGGAAATGGTTGATCAACTGCGTCTTCCCCGGTTTCTGCGATGTCATCGCCAATCCTTTCCGTTGGGTGAGCATATTGATGAGGGATGATTTCCCTACGTTACTGCGTCCGATAAAGGCATATTCCGGTAAGTTATCCGCCGGACATTTGCGTACGTCGGTATTGCTGATGACGAAAGAGGCGCTTTTTATTTCCATGTTGCGAACTTGTATTTGGGTGGAGCCGACGCCGTGTAAAGGCGCCGGTAATCCGTATTTTAGGGCAAAGATAAACGATCGGAAAAGAATTCGAAATAATATTTTTTGTTTTCGTCCACAAATAGCAAATTCTTTTTACATTTGTTCGCTGGATATCAACTGTTACTGATAATCGACTACAAAGGGACGTTTTATGAAGCCATTCGTACTAACTTGCTTACTGTTATTGTTCACACTGTCCGCCCTGGCGCAAACCGAAAACCAGGATATTGTAAAGAAAGGGGATACAATGCCTGCTTTTACGGTTACATTCGACGACGGACGCACCTTTTCTTCCGACGCATTGGCCGGAAAAGTAACGCTGGTTACTTTTTTCGCCACTTGGTGCCCGCCCTGCCAGAAAGAACTGGCGGAGGTGCAAGCGAGGCTTTGGCCTGCCTATAAGGACCATGCTTCGTTCAGGCTGATGGTGATCGGAAGAGAACATACCGATGCCGAGCTTGCCACATACAACGAGAAGAAAGGGTTCACCTTTCCGCTTTATCCGGATAAAGACCGTTCGGTGTATGGCCGGTTTGCAAAAAGTTTAATTCCGCGCAGTTACCTGATCAACAAAGAGGGGAAAGTGATCATGGCAACCACCGGATATACGGAATCCGATTTCGAAACGCTCCTGAAACAAATCGATCAGGCTTTAAAACAATAATCCCCGCACAATGAGAAGATACGTATTGCTCTCTCTGTTCGTATTGTTGACCGCTTTTTATGTGAAGACCCAGATACGCCTAACCGGTTATCATCAGTCCGATATCGCCCCTGCCTTGCTGGAGGGACGGTGGAAGGCGCGTTGGATTTCCCCGGCGGGCGAACCGGCCAATACCTATGGCGTATATCATTTCCGCAAATCAATGGATCTCCAGGTGGTACCCGCACGCTTTATCGTGCATGTGACGGCAGACAACCGCTATAAACTGTATGTGAACGGTACGCAGGTATCCCTGGGACCGGCGCGCGGTGATATATACAACTGGAATTTCGAAACGGTGGACATCGCCCCTTACCTGCAGCCCGGAAAGAACGTGCTCGCGGCTGTGGTATGGAACTACGCCGAAATGAAACCGGTAGCGCAGATCAGTTATAACCAGACGGGCTTCCTTTTACAGGGGAATACGGAAACGGAGGCGGTGGCCAATACCGACGCCTCCTGGCGTTGCCTGAAGAACGAAGGATGTATGTCGTGGACCGGCGGATCGGTCAGGGGCTACTTCGTGGTTGGGCCGGGCGAACAACTGGATGCGGTCGCCTATCCCTGGGGATGGGAGACGAAGGCGTACGACGACAGCCGTTGGAAACCTGCCGCCGCGGGAATGGAAGGTGCGGTGAAGGGCGCCCGTGATTATCCGGGACGTCTGCTCGTGCCATCACCCATCCCTCCTTTCCAACCGGAGACAGAGCGGTTTGCCGCCGTCCGGCAGGCGGAAGGGATCACCTGTCCGTCCGCATTCCTGAAACAGCCGGTGACGCTGACCGTACCGGCGCATACCACCGCCAGCCTGCTTTTGGACAACGAAAAGCTGACGACCGGCTATTTCTCCCTCCTATTCAGTAAAGGGAAAGCGGCGGAGGTCGTTGTCGGTTATGCCGAAGCATTGTACGAAGACCGGGTGAGCGCCACCACCAAGCCTTATTCGCTGAACGTGAAAGGCAACCGCAACGAGGTGGAGGGCAAACGCTTCATCGGTTATGAAGATAAGGTGATCGCCGACGGGGGGGATCACCGCCTGTTCACTTCCCTGTGGTGGCGTACGTGGCGGTATGTGAAGCTCACGATCCGTACCGGCGACGAGCCGCTGGTTTTGCACGATGTGTACGGCACTTTCTCGGCGTATCCGTTTGTGAATGCCACGCGGTTTGAGGCGCCGGAAGACAAACGGCTGGCCGAAATCCTGCAGATTGGCTGGCGTACGGCACGCCTCTGTGCCAACGAAACGTATATGGATTGCCCGTACTACGAGCAGTTACAATATTTTGGCGATACCCGTATCCAGGCGTTGATCACCCTGTTTAATACCAACGACCGGTATATGGTGAAGAACGCCATCGAGCAGGGACGCCAATCCATCGCCCTGGATGGGATCACCATGAGCCGGTATCCGTCCGGCCTGCACCAGTTCATCTCTTCGTTCTCCCTCTGGTGGATCGGGATGGGGCATGATTACTGGATGTACCGGGGAGATGAGGCGTACATGAAAACATTACTGCCTGCCTACCGGGGAGTGTTGTCGTGGTATGAGCAATGGCTGAAGCCCGACTACAGCCTGGGGTATGTGCCCCATTGGTTCTTCGCCGATTGGGCGGCGGGTTTCGATTATGGGGAGCCGGTACGGGAGAAAGACGGTAATTCGGCCTTCCAGGACCTGCTGTTCCTGCTTACGCTCGATGCCGTGGCTGAGCTGGAAGAAGCGGTGGGTATCCCGTCGATGGCGATCTATTACCGGGATCTGGGCAACCGTATCCGGCAGACTATCCGTCCGAAGTATTGGGATGCCGCCCGCGGCTTGTTTGCCGATACGCACGACCATCGTAACTTCTCCCAGCATGTGAACGCCCTGGCGTTGCTCGCCGGGATCACCGAAGGGGAAGAAGCCGCAGCCGTGGCTTCGCGCATGATGCGGGATACCACGATCACGCAGGCTACCATCTATTTCCGCTACTATGTCCATCAGGCATTGCAACGGGCGGGATTGGGCGATGAGTTGACCGATCACCTGCAGATCTGGTACGATCAGATGAAACTGGGTCTCACCACCTGGGCGGAGATGCCGGAGCCTTCGCGTTCCGACTGCCATGCGTGGGGAGCGAGCCCGAACATTGAGTTCTTCCGGATCATCCTGGGTATCCGCAGTGACGCACCCGGTTTTTCACGGGTGCGTATCGCTCCGTCGATGGGGAAACTCACGGATGTTTCCGGCGCCATCCCTCATCCGAAGGGAGAAATTGCCGTATCATTAAAGAAAAATAAAGAGGGAAAACTAACTGCGTATGTGACATTGCCTGAGGGGGTAACCGGTGTATTTGTCTGGAGGGGGGCAACACATCCGTTATCGGCAGGAAAACAGCGAATAGCGGAATAGGTTGCATGCATTAACCGGGTCAGTACCTGCGATATATATACATAAATAGGACATGAAACATTTTACAGCATTTGTGTGTCTGCTGTTACTGTATGGGTGTGCGTCACCAAACACGAGGGTGGTCAACCTGAAGTTGATTCAGACCAGTGATATCCACGGCCATTATTATGCGCATGATTTTATTCAGCAACATGATGGAGGCGTAGGATTGGCGCGTATTGCCTGCTATGTGAACGAGCAACGTGCGCAGTACGGGGACAATCTCTTGTTGTTGGACAATGGGGATATCCTCCAGGGCGAGCCTGCCGCTTATTACTACAATTATATCGATACGTCCTCCGAACATGTCTGTGCGGAGATGATGAACTTTATGCGTTACGACGCCGGGAACATGGGCAACCATGATATCGAAACCGGACACGCGGTGTTCGATCGCTGGTCGGCTCAATGCGACTTTCCGGTGCTCGGCGCGAATATCATACGTATATCCGACGGCGAACCGTATTTCAAACCCTATGCGGTGTTCGAACGGGAAGGGATCCGGATCGTTGTCCTCGGTATGATCACACCGGCCATACCCGCCTGGGTGCAGGAGTCGCTGTGGGAGGGTCTGGCGTTTGAAGATATGGAGACAAGTGCCCGCCGGTGGATGCAGGTCATTCGTGAAAAGGAACGGCCGGATATCGTGATCGGCCTCTTCCATACCGGACGGATCGCCAGTACGTTGATGGGGAAATACCGGGAGGATGCGAGTGAAGAGATCGCCCGGCACGTTCCCGGCTTCGATGTGATCCTGTGTGGGCACGACCACCTCCCATACAGCGGGAAGGTGGCGAACGCAGCGGGCGATTCTATCTGTGTCGTCAACCCGGGAAGCAATGCGATGTATCTGGGAGATATCACCCTTGCCGTTACCCTGAAAAACGGAAAAGTGGTGGATAAACAGATCGAGGGTAGCTTGTTCGACCTGTCCTCCACGCCCGTTTGTCCCCATTTCATGGAAGCCTTCGGCCCTTCCTACAAAGCGGTGGAGAATTATGTCCGTGAGAAGATCGGCATCCTGGAGGAAACCCTTGATATGCGTGCCGCCTACTTTGGCTCTTCGCCCATCATGGACCTGATCCATACCGTACAGATGGAAATGACGGGTGCGGATATCTCCTTTGCCTCCCCGCTCTCGTTTGAAGCGAACATACCCAAGGGTGATATTCGGATCAAAGACATGTTTGATATCTATGAGTTTGAGAACTTCCTGTATATGATGCGGCTCACGGGATCCGAAGTGAAAGGGGTGCTGGAAGAATCGTACGCGTTATGGACCAACCGGATGTCGTCCGAGCATGATCACCTGCTGTTGTTCGGCAAGGGCGAGAGCCGGTATAAGAACCGGCGCGACCTGCTGGCCAACCCTTACTTCCTGTTCGACTCGGCGGCGGGTATCGTCTATACCGTGGATGTGACCAAACCGAAGGGAGAGAAGGTCAATATCCTGCGGATGTCCGACGGTTCTCCCTTCAACCCCGCCGGAACCTACAAGGTGGTGATGCCCTCGTACCGGGGTAATGGCGGTGGCGAGCTGCTGATCAAAGGGGCGGGTGTGACGCAGGAGGTGTTGAAAGACCGTATCCTCTTCATCTCCGAAAAGGATATCCGTTATTACATGATCAATTATATCCGGAAGAAGCGACACCTCACCCCGCCTGTGTTGGGACAATGGAAATTTGTACCCGAGCAGTGGGCCGGTTGTGCCGCCGTACGGGATTATCAGTACTTATTCCATTGAAACGGGGCTTCTGCCCGTCTAATTTTCGTACTTTTGTCGCACGAAGCGATGAAAGAGCAAAGTAAACATATCATCAAACGTTGTTTTCGCTGGATCGGGCAAGCCGTACTGATCCTGTTCTGCTCGTCCCTGCTGGCCGTTGTTGCCTACAGGTACGTGCCGGTGTATTATACGCCCCTGATGTTCATCCGGGCGTTTGAACAGGTACGGGCGGGTGAAGCGGTGAAGGTCAACCACGACTGGGTGCCGCTCAGCCGGATCGCGCAGCCGCTGGTACAGGCCGTGGTCGCCTCCGAAGACAACCTGTTTCCCCAACACAACGGTTTCGATATGGACCAGATCCAGAAAGCCATGGAAGAGGCCGAGAAAGGGATCCGGGTACGCGGCGGCAGCACCATCTCCCAACAAACCGCCAAGAACGTGTTCCTCTGGCCGGGCAAGAACTATATCCGCAAAGGGCTGGAAGCGTATTTCACCCTGCTGATCGAATGGATATGGGGCAAGGAGCGGATCATGGAGGTCTATCTCAACTCCATCGAGATGGGGAAAGGAATTTACGGAGCGGAAGCGGTGGCAAGGGCGCATTTCGGCAAACAGGCCTTCGAGCTGACGCGCCAGGACGCCGCCCTGATCGCGGCGACATTGCCAAATCCGGTCCGGTATAACTCGGCACATCCTTCACCGTATGTCTTGAAGAGGCAGGGACAGATCCTGTCGCTGATGGGTAAACTCCTCAAGATCGATATGGGCTATACCGGCGCTTCGAAGAACGACCGGCCCGAATCCACCAAAAAAAGAAAGAAATGGAGAGCTTCACTTACTACGACCTCGGACGGATCGCCTACGGCGAAGGCCTGAGCCGCCAGACTGCCGCCTTCGATACCTTGCTGGATGCCAAAAAGACGGACGGGCAAGGACGGAATCTATTGTTTTTCTGCGAACATGATCCGGTGTTGACGCTGGGGAAAAGCGCCGACGGGGCTAATCTCCTGGTACCGGAATCCCTACTGGCGCAACGCGGCGTCACCCTTTTCCATATCGACAGGGGAGGGGATATCACCTATCACGGACCGGGGCAGATCACCGGGTATCCGGTATTCGACCTCGATTACTGGTCGATGGGGTTGAAGCAGTATGTCCACCTGCTCGAAGAGATCGTGATCCGCTTCCTGGCATTGTATGGGTTGAAGGGTGAACGGATGGACGGCGCCACCGGTGTGTGGTTCGAGCCACATACGCCAGGGCGGGCGCGAAAGATCTGTGCCATCGGTGTAAAGAGCAGCCGGTTTGTAACGATGCATGGGTTTGCGTTGAATATCCATACGGACCTGTCTTATTTCTCCCTTATCAATCCCTGCGGATTTACGGATAAAGGGGTCACCTCCCTGGCGAAGGAATTGGGTATCGTACCCGATTTTGAGCAGGCCAAACAGCGGTTGCACGACTTATTCCGGGCTTCTTTTCCCTGATCAGCTAATTTTTTTCGGATTCTTATTGCATATATGGAAAATAGCATTACTTTTGCAGAGCATTTTCGGAAAGGAGTTGCGTGAAAGCCTGACAGGAACAACAAAACACTTGGAAATGACAATATTCTTCCTTAGCTCAGTTGGTTAGAGCATCTGACTGTTAATCAGAGGGTCCTTGGTTCAAGTCCAAGAGGAAGAGCGCTCATAATTAAGCAGTTACACAGTAGTGTAATTGCTTTTTTTGTTTCTATCCCATCGGTTTATGTGTCAGTTTACACAATCTGTGTAAACCAGTGTGTAAACCATGAGTACAACAGTTAATGTGATTTGGGATCAACCCGAAATCGTCCGCTTCCTCAACTACCCCTATACACGGTATTTGGGGAAAACTGCTTCCACCTTCCACTAAAGGGTATTATCGTGCAGAGAAACAACAAGATAGATAGTGGAAGGAGGTGTGTTTTCTCCTTCCACTTTTCCTCCACGCTCCTTCCACTGTGTGGTAGCAGCTCCGACAATTACGTATGCTGTCCCATTTCGAAATGGGACACCCGGCATTTCAATCTGCACGTAGATATTGTGCTGACAAAGGGGGAAAACAACCATAGGTAGATGATCAGACAATCATAGGTAGATGTTTGAACAACCATAGGTAGATGATCAGACAATCATAGGTGGAAGTTTTGAGCTTTGCGACACATTGAAAAACAAAAAAAGATGTCAACATTTCAATCTTCATCTGGATGTTGTGCTCACAAGATCCGGATGTTGTATGGACAACGTCTGGATGTTGTCAGTACAACATCTACATGCAGATTGATTAACATCTACACGCAGATAGAAATGCCGGGTGTACCATTTCGAAATGGGACAGAATACGGAATTATCGGAATGATTGCCACAAAGTGGAAGGAGCGTGGAAGGAAAGTGGAAGGAGAAAACACACCTCCTTCCACTATCTATCTTGTTGTTCCCCTACACGATAACACCCTTTAGTGGAAGGTGGAAGCAGTTTTCCCCCAATACCGTGTAATATGTCATTTTTTCCTATTTGCATATTTTATCACAGAGACACGCACGAATTAACAGGAAAAAATCTGCATTTAACGCTATACAATATATTTTTGCTAAAATATTACGATTGTCTTTCTTCAGACGCCAGTTGACTAAACGCTAATGTAACATGTCTTTTTTACTTCTTATGGTTAAAATCCGACTTTGGCTATACAAGGTGAGAACGACGTAAACACATACGAATTTGTAACTACCGGTCGTACCAATTGCGTTGGATCGGATGAAAAATGTGAGATGGCGTCTTTTAAGTTGATTAATCACATCTTATAAGAAACTGTTTAAATTTTAGATTCTGATTCTGTTCAGCATGAGTTTTATCATTGCCAACTGAATCATTGCCTGACTGGTTTCCGGATGGAACTCAAAGTCTTTACTAAGCCTTCTGTAGCTTTCAAACCAGGCAAACGTTCTTTCGACAATCCACCTTTGTGGGAGTACCTGAAATTTAGGCGAATCATCCTTGCGCAGTACAACTTCAAGTGTCCAGCCAAATAGTTTCTTTGCATTGTCAATAAGTTCACCCCTATACCCTCCGTCAGCAATGATTTTGACCAACCGCGAGAAGCGGAATCTTAATTCAGAGAGGGCAAAAGGTGCTGATTTGCTATCATGTAGGTTGGCCGCATGCACCACAACGGATAAAAGTAATCCCATGGTATCAACCACTATATGCCTTTTTCTCCCCTTTGTCTTTTTACCTCCGTCAATGCCTCTGCATAGCCCACCGCAACGGGTGGTTTTAACAGACTGGGAATCAATTAACCCCAGGCTTGGTGACCGATCCCGGCCGGCCCTTTTACGCGTCTGGTCACGAAGGCGTTCATGAATTTCTTCAATAGTGCCATCTCGTTTCCATTTGTTGAAGTAGTAATAAACCAATTCCCATTTGGGAAAGTCGTGCGGAAGCATACGCCATTGGCAG
>JAVBUE010000040.1:0-13315 GCA_031555735.1 Tannerellaceae bacterium | reverse complement strand
AAACAAAAAGGCTCACCTATTGGAACTGTTTGTTTCACTTATTGGAACTGTTTGTTCTATCCTTAGAAACTGTTTGTTCCATTCTTATGAAACTTTTGTCCCATCAGGACAAAAAACTTTTTTAGACAAGAGGTGTCAAGGTTGCATCGCGTGGCAGATGTGGCAGCAAAAAGGCGGAAAAACGGATCTGCCACGGGTATCTGCCACACATCTAACCTATTCATGAACAATAAGATAACGCCTGTTGCGTGGAACCGTGGCAGATGTTTTGCAAAAATAAACTTCGTGAAGGGGATAAGGGCGGCTCATTAAACCACTCCACCGGGTTTTGACATTGATCCACTTTTTTGACGTAAACACGCCGCATACTCAGCAAAATAGATAGAAAACAAAAAGAGCAATAAGCTATATATTAGCGTATTACTCTTTATTAAGCGGTAGTGGAGCATATCGGACTCGAACCGATCACCTACAGACTGCCAGTCTGTCGCTCTAGCCAGATGAGCTAATGCCCCGTTTTGTTTTTCGAGTGCAAATATAGGCCTTTTACTGATATAACAACTATCTTTGTGTAATAAAAATAAAAGAAAATTTGCATGATCGTCTATAATACCACTTTTTACATCGAAAAAGACTGCGTGGAACGTTGTCTGGATTACCTGAAAGGAACCTATATACCGGCTGTTCTGACCGACCATGTCTTTCATCAACCTTCGCTCCGGCGGGTATTGTTTGTGCAGGAAGACGGCAGTGAGAGCTACGCCCTCCAGTTTCATGTGGCGGATATGGAGGTGTTGACCGATTGGATGGAGCGTAAAGGACATGCGCTGCATGCACAGTTGGCAACTACATTCGGCAGCAAAGTGGCAGGCTTTTCCACCCTGATGGAAGAAATGGATTGGGAACGATGAGCAGCGAACGTGTCATATTGGGTATCGACCCCGGTACGATTGTCATGGGATACGGTGTGCTGGCCGTGGAGCAACGGAAGCCCCGCCTGGAAGCCATGGGTGTGTTGCAGTTGGATAAGTACGAAGACCATTACCTGCGGCTGAGCAAAATATTCGAACGGGTGCTCGGGTTGATCGATGAATACCACCCCGATGAGCTGGCGATCGAAGCTCCTTTCTTCGGCAAGAACGTGCAAAGTATGCTCAAACTCGGGCGGGCGCAAGGTGTGGCGATGGCCGCTGCCCTCCAGCGGGAAATCCCCATCTTCGAATATGCACCTCTGAAGATCAAGATGTCGATCACCGGTAACGGCGGCGCCTCCAAGGAACAGGTAGCCGGTATGCTCCAACGCATCCTGCATATCCCCGACGCGCACATGTTTCCCCAACTGGATGCCTCCGACGGTTTGGCAGCCGCCCTCTGCCACTTCTATCAATCCTCCAACCCCGTTGCGGATAAAAAATATTCCGGCTGGAAAGACTTCATCGCTAAAAACCCCGGCAAGGTGAAGAAGTAAGCCTCAGAATCCGTTCAGCGGGAGGAGGACGGTGGGAATAAGCAGCAGGAAACCCAACAGGACAAGCAGCAGGACGAATTTCCATACCCAGCGGAACCAGATATCGTAAGGAATACGGCTGACTCCCAATACGGCGATCAGCACTCCCGAGGTAGGCGTGATGAGGTTAGTGAATCCGTCGCCAAACTGAAACGCCATCACGGTGGCTTGCCGGGAGAGTCCCACCAGGTCGGAGAAAGGCGCCATGATAGGCATGGTAAGCGCCGCCTTGGCGCTGCCGGAAGGAATGAGGAGGTTGATCAGCGTCTGGATCACATACATCATACTCACCGTAGCTACCTGGCCCAAGCCTTCCATCCCTTTCGCCAGTTGGAAGAGGATGGTGTCGATAATCATCCCCTCTTGTAATACCACGATGATACCTCCGGCAAGCCCTACGACGATGGCCGCGCTCAGGATATCTTTGCAGCCGTCGAGAAAGAGCTTTACCAACTCGTTCGGTGATTTCCCGTTAGCCGTACCGGCCGCGATGCCCAACGCGAAGAAGAGCGTGGCGATCTCCAGGATGTACCATCCGTATCCCATCACACCGGCGATCAGGAAAAAGATGCAAAAGAACAGCAGGTTGAGGATATAAAGCTGTACCGTTTTCCGTAAAGCCGGAAAGGAACTGAGGATAAAGGCGGCGGTGAGTACCGGAACGACCGGAAGGGTGAACGAGCTGTTACCCACCTGAAGGGTGGTGAGGGGGTAACCGATGGAAAAGGCGATCAGGATCATCGACAGGATACCGAAACTCCACCAGGCGGCGCGTGGCGTATGCGGCGTATAGGTTGTGGGGGCGTTTCCGTGCAGGTCGCGCCAGTACCGGTCTTCCTCATACACCGGCGATGATTCGGGATGTTTCTTTACCCGTGCGGCATAACGCAGGATCCAGGCGAACCCGACGAGGTTGATCACGAACCAGCAGAATACCCGGTATTCGATGCCCGAAAAAAGCGGTAATCCCGCCAGCCCCTGCGCGATACCGATGGTGAACGGGTTGAGGATGGCGCCTGCAAACCCGAGCCCGGCGGCTACAAACACCATGCAGACACCCGTGATGGAGTCATATCCCATCGATACGGCCATCGGGACAAGTACGAGGCAGAAGGCGATCGTCTCCTCGCTCATGCCGAAGACCGCCCCGAAGAGGCTGAACATCAGCATGACGGAAGTGAGCAGTATATTGTCTATGCCGAACTTCTGCAGGAAACGGTTGTGCTCCATCTTCCGTATCTTTTGCAGGAAAGACAGGGTGGCGATATCGAACGCTTTGCTGTCGTTGACGATCCAGAAAGCCCCTCCGATGATCAGGATAAAGATGATGATATCGGCTTTGTCCGTGAATCCCTTGAACAGGGCGGCGAATACCTGCCAGGTTTGAGGGATATGGCTGACGGGTTGATAAACACCGTCCACATACTTGCCTCCCGGTATCAGCCAGGTGAGGAAGGCGCAAAAGAGGATGATCCCACTAATAATAACGTACGTGTGGGGGAGCTGGCGTTTTTTCATGGCTCGGCTTTTTCTTCCTCTTCCTCCTCGTCGTTCAGCAGTCCGATCTCGGGCAGGATGCTGCGCGCCTCATGGGCGCTGAGGGTATCCACATCCCGCAGCTTACGCTGGATGGCGCGGGTGCGGGTGCCCAGTACCTCCTCTATCTGCCCGCTGGCGGCCTGCATGTTCCGTTTGGCTTTCTCCAGCATGCCGCCGATCTTTTCGAACTCTTTCTTCACGGCGCCGAGGATACGCCATACTTCGCCGGAGTGTTTCTGGATGGCGAGGGTGCGGAATCCCATTTGCAGGCTGTTGAGGATGGCGGCCAGGGTGGTGGGGCCGGTGACGATAACCTTATACGTACGTTGCAACTCTTCCATCAGCGCCGAGCGGCGGATCACATCGGCATACACACTTTCGAAGGGGAGGAAAAGGATGCCGAAATCGGTCGTTGACGGCGGATCGAGGTATTTGTCGGAGATGTCTTTGGCCATCTTCTTGATGGTGGTCTCCAACAGTTTGCCGGCCGTTTCGATGGCAGGGGCATCCGCCTGGTCGTAGGCGTCGAGCAGTTGCTCATATACATCTTTAGGGAACTTGGCGTCGATGGGGAGATAGACAAATTCCTGGAAATCGTCGCGTCCGGGCAGTTTGACGGCAAACTCGACCACGGCGTCCGATCCTTTGCAGGTACGTACATTCGCTTCGTACTGTTCGGGTGCGAGGAGCTGTTCGAGCAACATGCTGAGCTGTATCTCGCCAATATTCCCACGGGTTTTTACGTTGCTGAGCACCCGTTTGAGTCCGCCTACATCGTGCGCCAGCGTTTGCATCTCACCCAGTCCTTTCTGCACGCTCTCGAGTTGCTCGGATACCATCCGGAAGGATTGGCCGATGCGTTCGTTAAGTGTTTGCTGGAGTTTCTCATCCACCGTCTGCCGGATCTCCTCCAGCCGTTTGCCGGTATGCTCGATCAGTCGTTGCTGGCGGTCGTCGAGGCTGGCGAATTTTTCGCGTTGCAGGTTATTGAAGGATGTGATCTCACGCTCGAAGGTCCTGCGGAATTCGTCCAGTGATTTGCCCAGTTCCTCCCGGCTGTCTTTGGCATGGTTACGCGTTTCTTCCCGGTTGAGGCGGAAATCTTCCCGGAAATTATGTTCGATGCGGTCGAACGAGCGTTGTATTTCATTCAGGATACGCGCCAATTCATCTCGGTTTCCCTGCCGGTTTTTCAGCAGCCAGAACAGTTGGATGGCGGCAATAACCACTAATAACCCTATGATAATCCAGTCCATATTCTCTTTTGAGTCCAAAGATATGGATAAGCGTTGAATACTACGAGTACTATAAGTAGATAAAAAAAGTTAAATACAGACTTTTTATTGGTCGATTTTTCTTTTTTTTTGGATTATTTTCTACATTTGTGCTGTCGGGAGGTGGGTGATCCATCACTTGACAAACTAAAGAGTAAATTATTGTTTTTCATTGGTTAAAGTTAAGGGTTAGTGTTAGAAAGCTACTGGATGTGAATCCCGTAGCTTTTTTGTTATACTATATAAATTAAGGTATATGGAACAAGTGATGCAGCGTAGTTGGAAGAAAGTGTTTGCCGTGATCTGGACAGGGCAGTTTTTGTCTATCCTCACCAGTGCTGTTGTCAACTTCGCGATTATCCTGTGGCTGAGTTTTGAGACGGGATCGGCCGAGGTCCTTGCTTTCGCCGCTATCGCCGCCTTATTACCCCAGGCGGTGCTGGGATTGTTTGCCGGGGTGTATATCGACCGGTGGAAACGGAAACGGGTAATGATCCTGGCGGATAGTTTTATCGCCGTATGCACCTTGATGTTGGCGGTGTTGTTTTACTTCGATCTGGCGCGGATCGGATATATATATGTATTGCTGGCGATGCGTTCCGTGGGGTCGGCATTCCACATGCCGGCCATGCAGGCGTCGGTACCCCTGCTTGCCCCTTCGTCGGAGTTGATGCGGATTGCCGGTATCAACCAGATTATCTATTCGGTTTGTAACATTGCGGGGCCGGCGCTGGGCGCGTTGTTTATCTCCGTAATGGAGATGGAGTATATCCTGTTGCTGGATGTTGCGGGAGCGGCTGTCGCCTGCCTTTCGTTGTGGTTTGTCTTCATTCCCGATCCGGACAACAGCCATAAGGGAGATTCGGTACATCTGTGGAAGGAAAGCAGGGAGGCGCTGACGGAGGTGACGCGTCACCGGGGACTGCCTTGGTTGATGTGGTTTTCCATTATCGCGATGATCATCATCATGCCCATCAGTGTTTTGTTTCCGTTGATGACGTTACAGCATTTTTCCGGCAACGCTTTTCAGATCAGCCTGATCGAAGTGGCCTGGGGTGGAGGAGCCTTGTTGGGAGGGGCTTTGTTGGGAATACGGATGTTCCGGTTGAACGAAATCACACTCATCAATTGGATGTACGTATTGCTTGGATCCACCTTCCTCTTTTCCGGCATCCTTCCTGGCGGGGGATATCTTTGGTTTGTCGTGCTGACAACGGTGGGTGGCATATCGGGTTCGGTCTTTAATGCGTCGTTCACCACCGTATTACAGAGGCGGATCGAGCCGGCGGTGATGGGACGTGTCTTTTCGTTCTACTTCAGCGCAAGCCTGCTGCCTTCCCTGGGCGGATTATTGGGAACCGGATTTTTAGCCGACAGCATCGGTATTGGCCGAACATTCTTTATTGGCGGAATCTGGATGATGTTACTGGGTATCGCTGCCTTTTATGTACCTTCCCTGACGGAATTGAAAAACAGTTTTCGGAAAGAAAAGTAAAGGGTATTCATCCTTTTTATCTAATTTCTCTTGTATTTTTTTTGGGTTGTTAACTTTCGTAAGACTACTGTGTTACTGCCTGTTCCTTCCCTTTCAATCCCGATGGGTTAATAGTTGTTTATTATACTTCAATGGTTATTTATTTGGTTTAATGACAGAATATAGAAACGTTCTATAGATGTATAAATGTTGTCTGTTGGATGACATGTGCTATTCATGTACCTTTGTGTCAGATACCTAAGATAAACAAAGTAAGAACATGCAAAATAGGAGGTAGAAGAGGAGAAAGAATAATTTTCAGTGGTAAAAGAAAAGGGAACCATATTTCCCATCCGTTTTATAGGAATGTGGAAACCATGAGATAAACACTGAAAAACTTGTAAAAAATGATCAACAAGTTGTAAAAACGATCAAAAAAGACCGCGTGTAGTTGTGAATAATGATCATTGAAGCAAGAAAGAAATAATTTTCGGTGAAAATATAATTTTAAGATTTTTCTTTTCTTGTATTTACCAATTCTGAGAACATATATTCTTATATTTGCTTAGGATAGATAGGCAAACGATTAGGTTAATAAAAGGTAAACAAGTAGAATTATGAATGCAACGTTATTTCAGAAGAAATTGTTAGGCTTGCAAGATAACATGATGAATTTTGCCCTGACACTTACTGCGAACCGGGATGATGCCCAGGACTTATTACAGGATACCACGTTGAAAGTATTGGATAACCAGGATAAATTTGTCGATAATGTGAACTTTAAAGGATGGGTTCTTACGGTGATGCGGAACATTTTTATCAATAATTATCACAAGGTGGTTCGCGTACAAACGGTGATCGACCAGAATGCCGATCTCTACAACCTGGATGTGATCAACGAGTCCGGCTACGGCTCTCCCGATGGTCAATACCAGATCCAGGAAATATCAGACGCAATCGCAAACCTGAGCGATGATATGAGAGTGCCTTTTTCCATGTACCTCGGTGGATTCAAGTATCATGAGATCGCTGAAAAGCTGAACCTCCCCCTGGGAACGGTCAAGAGCCGTATCTTCTTCGCCCGGCAGGAATTACAGAAAGTGTTGAAGGATTTCAACGAATGACTTTCGTTCCATCACGTATCGAAACCACCCTACGGGACAGCCTGTATGGTGGTTTTTTCGTTTCCTGAATTTTCCTGTTTTCCCGCATCCATGATAAAATAATCCCTATTTTTGCACGATAGATACTCATTATCGTACATCGGATGGACACCATACATCTCTTTTTCAACCCGGGTTGTGCACTCAGCCTGTATAAGCCCGAAGCGGAACGCCGGATTTTCGGATACCAGCAGGCGAATGCTCCCCACCTGATGCTCCACAAGGCTTGTTGCCGCCATCATCCCGGATTGGATCGGGGAACAATTATCAATGTATGCGCCGGATGCGACAGACGATTCCGGTCGATGTACGATGGAATAGATACCATTTCCCTCTGGGAGGTATTGGATCGGCTGGACAATTTCCCGTTTCCCGACTACGGGGGCGCGACGATGAGTGTACACGACCCCTGCCCGGTACGGGGAAGGCCGGATGTACATACGGCCGTTCGGAACATCCTGCGGAAAATGAATATCCGGATTGTCGAGGTGGCGGCATCGGGATCGAAATCGATCTGTTGCGGTGATACGTTCTATGGCCTGATTCCCGAGGATAAGATACACGGCCTGATGCGCAAAAGGGCGCAAAGCATGCCCTGTGAAGACGTGGTGGTATATTGCGTATCCTGTGTCAAAGCCATGCATATCGGCGGTAAACGTGCCCGTCATCTCATCGACCTGCTGTTGGGAGAAGATACCGAGCCGCAGGAATACCGTACCCGGGTATGGCACGAACAGTTGGAAGCCTATATCGGCGATCATTAAACAAGTACATACATATATTATAGTTATGTTGAAACATATCGTTATGTGGAAATTGAAGCCTGAAGCGGAAGGCCGGACGAAAGCCGAAAACGCTTTGTGGCTGAAAGAGCACCTGGAAGCGTTGGTGGGGGTTGTGCCCGCTCTGCTTTCCATGGAGGTGGGTATTAATGTGAAAGAATCGGAGTCGGCTTATGATGCCGTGCTGGTCTCCACCTTCGACAGCCCGGAAAGCCTGGAAGCCTATAAGGTGCATCCCGCCCATCTGGCGGTGAGCGGATACTGTAAGCGGATACGCGAAAGCCGGGTGGAAGTGGATTATTATTGTGAATAGTTGACAGATAGAATGATGGAAGAAAAAATAGTGTTTCCCGCGGAGTGGTATCCGCAAAGCGGTGTGCAACTGACATGGCCGCATGAGGATACGGACTGGGCGCCGATCCTCGACGAAGTGATCCCCTGTTTTGCCGCCATCGCCCGGGAAGTGGCGAAAAGGGAACGGCTGCTGATCGTATGCCGGGATGAACAGAGCGTGCGCGAACAGTTGGGCGACATCGACTTCAACCGTATCTCATTCCATACCATCGAATCCAATGATACCTGGGCGAGAGACCATGGCGGTATTTCCGTTTTCCATGGCGACCAGCCGGTGGTTTATGATTTTGTGTTCAATGGATGGGGAATGAAGTTTCCGGCCCATCACGACAACCTGATCACCGCCATGCTTTTTGCCGATGAGGCGTTTGCCGAGCCTGTATGCCGGATGGGCATGCAGCCGTTCGTGCTGGAAGGCGGAAGCATGGAGTCGGATGGACGGGGCACGTTGCTGACCACCGCCGAATGCCTGCAATCACTCAACAGGAATGAGTACCTGAATCCCGAACAGTTGGAAATCCACCTGAAGGAAATGTTCGGACTGGACCGGATCCTCTGGTTGTACAACGGCTACCTGGCCGGCGACGATACGGACAGCCATGTGGATACCCTGGCGCGTTTTTGCAGCGAAGATACCATTGCCTATGTGCAATGTACAGACGAAAACGACGAACATTTCAGCGAGTTGCAGGCCATGGAAGCCGAACTGCGGTTGTTCACCCAACCGGACGGCAGCCCTTACCGGTTGATCCCGTTGCCGATGGCCGAAGAGGTGGTATGGGAAGGTGATCGGCTGCCTGCCACCTATGCCAATTTCCTGATCATCAACGGTGCGGTGCTGCTGCCTTTTTATCAGTCGCCCTTAGATGAGGTGGCGCGTAAAGCGTTGCAACAGGCATTCCCCGGAAGGGAGATCGTGGGGATCAACTGCCTGCCGCTGATCAAACAACACGGATCTTTGCATTGTGTCACGATGCAGTATCCGGAAGGATTCTTACAAAATAACACACACGAACAGGTATGAAAGCAGGACTGATACAACAAGCTAATACATCCGACCGGGAAGCCAATATCGCATCGTTGGAAACCAATATCCGTACATGTGCCGACCGGGGAGCGGAGCTAATCGTGTTACAGGAACTGCATAACGGCCTGTATTTCTGCCAGACGGAAGATACGCGTTGCTTCGACCAGGCAGAAACTATTCCGGGTCCATCCACCGACCGCTTCGGACGTTTGGCGTCGGAACTGGGTGTGGTGCTCGTCTTGTCGCTGTTCGAAAAACGCGCCCCGGGCTTGTATCATAATACGGCGGTAGTGATCGAAAAGGATGGCTCCATCGCCGGCACATACCGGAAGATGCATATACCGGATGATCCGGCTTATTACGAGAAGTTTTATTTTACGCCGGGCGACTTGGGTTTCGAGCCGATTGATACTTCGGTTGGGCGGCTGGGCGTACTGGTATGCTGGGATCAGTGGTATCCCGAAGCAGCCCGGCTGATGGCTATGCGTGGAGCCGAAGTGCTTATCTATCCGACGGCGATCGGGTGGGAGAGCAGCGATCTGCCGGAGGAGAAAGAACGGCAACGGGATGCCTGGGTGACCATCCAGCGCGGACATGCGGTGGCGAACGGGCTGCCGGTGATTGCCGTCAACAGGGTAGGTCATGAACCGGATCCTTCGGGGCAGACAAACGGTATCTTGTTCTGGGGACATAGTTTTGTGGCAGGACCCCAAGGTGAACTGTTGTCTGTTTGCTCCACCGACCGGGAAGAATGGCGGGTGGTGGATATCGACCCTGCCCGGAGTGAACAGGTACGCCGCTGGTGGCCTTTCTTCCGCGACCGGCGGATCGACGCGTTCCGGGGTCTAACGGAAAGGTATCTTTATTAGTCCAAAAAGAAAGAAATCTGTCTTTTTTTGGTAGGAAAGGCTGATTTTTCGCTATTTTTGTTGACGAATTTACACACAAAACACATTACTCATAAACATGGAAAATACTCGACGTTCTTTTCTAAAGAAAGTGTCGGCAGCCGGTATAGGCGCTGCCGGACTGGCTGTGACAGGAAACGCGACTGCTTCCGTAGCAGCCGCCAGTACAGAACCACAAACCAAAAAGAAACCGGTCGGTAAAGACGACGGTAAACTGCGATTTGGCTTTATCGGGACAGGATCACGCTGCCAGGAGCATATCAACAATGTGCTGGCAATTCCCGGCAACAAGATTGTTGCTATCTGTGATATCCAGCAAGGGCCGATCGACAGTACGCTGAAACACATCGCCAAATTCAACGTCCCTGCTCCCAAAGTGTACAAGGGGGGAGAACGGGAATTTGAAAGCATGTTGAATAACGAGGAATTCGACTGCGTCATCATCGCCAGTCCCTGGGAATGGCACGTGCCGATGTCGGTTGCTGCCATGAAAGCGGGCGTTCCGTATGTGGGCGTGGAAGTATCCGCCGCCAATACACTGGAAGAATGCTGGGACTTGGTGAATGTGTCCGAAGCGACGGGCAGCCACCTGAATATCATGGAGAATGTTTGCTATCGTCGCGATTGCATGGCGGCGCTCAATATGGTACGCCAGGGGTTGTTCGGCGAACTGCTGCATGGCGGTTGCGGGTATGAGCACGACCTGCGGGATGTTAAATTCAACGATGGGCAGCATTATACCTACCAGAAAGGGGGCGAGTTACGCATGGGGCCGACGGCTTACGCCGAAGCTCAGTGGCGTACGCAACATTCCATCAAACGGAATGGCGATATTTATCCCACCCATGGCATCGGACCGGTAGCCAACTGTATGGATATCAACCACGGAAACCGTTTCACCGCCCTTTCGGCAATGGCTACCCAGTCGCGCGGACTGCATAAGTTTATCGTGGACAACGGCGGGCCGAACCATCCGTATGCCAAGATCCGTTTCAACCTGGGTGATATTGTCACCTCCATGATCAAATGTGCCAACGGACAGACGATCATCGTGACCCACGATACCAACTCTCCCCGTCCGTACTCATTGGGATTCCGGGTGCAGGGCACCGAAGGGTTGTGGATGAACGACGGCGACCATGTATATGTGGAAGGCAAATCCAAACCGCACCGTTGGGACGAATCGGAAGAATGGTTTAAGAAATACGATCACAAACTCTGGTCAAGCCTCGAAGCGCAAGCCAGTGAAGCCGGTCACGGTGGGATGGACTTCATCCTGATGTACGACTTAATCGACGCGATCAAGAACAAGAAACCGGCGCCGATGGATTGCTACGATGCCGCGGCATGGAGCGCTATCTCCGCCTTGTCGGAAATGTCGATCGCACGGGGTGGCGCCCTGGTGGATTTCCCCGACTTCACGCGTGGTCAGTGGATCCACCGCCAACCGAAGTTCGCGTTGTAAACCGTAGCCCGGTACGGGAAATAGATAAAGGAGTTGTCTCAATGGGGCAGCTCCTTTTTTTGATGTCTTGGGTGTTGCTTTTACAGCAGATCGATGATGGTTTCCAGGTAACGGGCGTCAGTGTCGTCGAAGGTGTCCAGCTCGTTGCTGTCGATATCGAGCACGGCAACCACTGCTCCTTCCCGGAGGATGGGGACGACAATCTCCGAACGGGAGTCGGAATTGCAGGCGATATGTCCGGGAAACTGCTCCACATCGGGCACGATCACCGTCTTTCTTTCCTTCCACGCAGTTCCGCAAACGCCTTTCCCGTATCGGATACGGGTACAGGCGATAGGCCCCTGAAAGGGGGAAAGCACCAACTCGTCGCCTTTCACCGTATAAAAGCCTACCCAGAAAAAACCAAAGGTCTGCCACAAGGCAGCAGCGATATTGGCCATATTGGCCACCCGGTCTGTCTCCCCTGCCGTCAGTCCTGCTATCTGCGGAAGCAATGCTTCATACTTCGCCGCCTTATCTCCTCCCGCTATGTGTAATGTCTCTGCCATATTGAACGCAATTGGATTTTACTATTTCATGGATGGTGTATTAATCAGGCAAAGATAACGCTTACATACCGGATTTACCCACATTCTGTATGAACAAATCAGTTGGATTTTTATGCGTGAACGGATAATGTTTTGTACTTTTGTGCTGTTTCATCATAGGGGTGCCTTACTTTCAGGCTGAGATCATACCCATTGAACCTGATACGGATAATGCCGGCGAAGGGATGTAGGTAGTGTATTAACTATCGGAGAGCGTTGCCTCTATGTGCTCTCTTATGTATCATTTTTCAATCTTTATTAGCTATGGAACAGATTGTTTCAGCAGGGATCGTTGATTCCTATTTCGCAAAACTCAAGCGTAATTTATCCGTGGATGTGGCCATTGTAGGAGGTGGCCCTTCCGGATTGGTGGCGGCATGGTATCTGGCAAGAGCCGGTAAGCAGGTTGCCCTTTTCGACCGTAAGCTCGCTCCCGGCGGAGGAATGTGGGGCGGCGCCATGATGTTTAACGATATCGTAGTGCAGGAAGAGGCGATGCCGATCATCCGTGAACTGGGTGTCAGTTACCAGGCGGCAGGAAACGGGACATATATCCTGGATTCCGTCCATGCCACGGCGGCGCTTATCTATCAGGCAACCAAAGCGGGAGCCGTAGTGTTTAATTGCTATTCGGTGGAAGATGTGGTGTTCCGCAACGATGCCGTGGCAGGGGTGGTGGTAAACTGGGCGCCCGTCATGCGGGAAGGGCTGCATGTGGATCCGCTGACCATCCGGGCAAAGGCGGTATTGGAGGGAACCGGTCACGACTGCGAAGTGGCTCGGACGGTGGCCCGAAAGAATAATGTCCGGCTGAATACCGCTACCGGCGGTGTCATCGGCGAACGCTCTCTCAATGTCGAACTGGGTGAGCAGACCACCGTGGAAAATACCAAAGAGATCTACCCCGGTCTTTTTGTCTCCGGAATGGCGGCAAACGGTGTGAGCGGCAGCTTCCGTATGGGTCCCATTTTCGGCGGTATGCTCCTGAGCGGTAAGAAAGCAGCCGATTTGATCTGCCAAAAACTGGAAGGCTAAGGGATGTGCATCTTCTCCGGCAAATACCTGGTAGAACTATCGGCATCATCAGGAAGAAGTATCGTCAACAGTAGGAAGATCTGTCACCGGTATCAGGAAGATCTCTTCTCTCCACAGTTGTGAACGCTTCTTTCCACAGCTGTGAAGTTTTCTTTTCACAGCCGTGAAGTTTTCTTTTCACAGCTGTGAAAAGAAAACTT
>JAVBUE010000022.1:0-35305 GCA_031555735.1 Tannerellaceae bacterium | reverse complement strand
TATTACCGAAAATAAAGCTTACGCAGGTATTCGGGTGTCGATTGTAGCCTATTTAGATTCTATCAAGCAGGTAATGAAAATGGATATAGGGTTTGGCGATGTGGTGATACCAAAGCCTTTGCTTATAACCTATCCGGCTTTGATGGAAGAGTTACCTGCTGCAAATATTGTTGCCTATTCATTAGAATCAGTCGTTGCAGAAAAGTTTCAGGCAATGATTGAACTTTCAGAAGTGAACAGCCGATACAAAGATTTTTACGACGTTTATAAAATTCTCAAAAATCAGAAATTGGATGATAATGCTTTATCAGCCGCCGTCCATGCTACCTTTCAGAATCGCAAAACTCATTATTTTGCATCGCATCCGCTTTTTACAAAAGAATTTGTAATGAATGAAGAACGGAATAGGCATTGGTCACGCTTCCTGAAAAAGATAAAACAGGATAACGATTTAAGTTTTGAAACAGTCATGATGTTGATTACTGCAAGGCTGGAACCCATATACGAGACACTAAAAGAGGATAAGTAATGAGGTTATACAATGATTTCAGCGGATATGATTCCTTTTTCGTTTGTGGAGATATTCACGGCGAATTCAGGACGTTGCTTTATGAGATAAAGCGAAAAAAAATATCCAATGCTATTGTCCTGATTGCCGGAGATTGTGGAATTGGTTTTGAAAAACGAGAATACTACGAACAGTTATACCAAAAGCTAAGCAAGACCTTACAAAAACTCAATTGTCAATTATTGCTAATGCGGGGAAATCATGATGACCCGGAATATTTCGAGCAACGGTTAATTGATTATCCTTACATGAAGAAACAAAATTAAAGAGAAACAACCAATGAGCTTTTATGTAATAGATGTTGAATCCGACGGACAGATACTTGGCCGTAATTCGTTGGTCTGCTTTGGGGCAGTCCGATTAGATAACGAATTGCAGACTACCTTTTATGGAAAAACACGCCCAATCAGTGGGGAATATGATGAAGAATCACTTGCTGTCAGTGGATTTTCACGCAGCGAACATGAATCGTTTGACGACCCAAAGTTGGTTTTTGAACGCTTTGGTCAATGGATTGAAGAAACCAATCTGAAAGGCCGTCCGATTCTAATTGCTGATAATAATGGTTACGATGCTTCGTGGATTAATTGGTATTTCCTTACCTATTGCGGTACAAATCCATTCGGGTATAGTTCCCGTCGTATTAGTGATTTGTGGTGTGGTTTTAAAAACGACACAAAGATGCAGTGGAAATGGATGCGCAGTCAGGAATTTACAGATAAAGATGGGCGTTTGCACACTGGATTTCCACATACTCATAATCCGGTCGAAGATGCTTTAGGCAATGCACATGCGTTGCTTTACATGATAAATGAAGGGCTGAATTTGAAATTGTGATTTTATAATGTTCACAATTATAAGCAAAAACGGCAGGAATTGTTCATAATCAAGAACACTGTGATTTCGGAAAATAGGGGCAATCACGACCTCTTTTTTCCATTTTTTATGACCAATGAAGGTAAAGCGGAGTGTAAAATGCTTTTGTATTTGCTCCTTTCTCTAATTTCGGGAAGACAAATACCCTGATTTAGCAAACTATTCCGACCTTTGCAATTGATAAAATAGAATATAACGGGCTTAGTCCCGTTGATATATAGACATAACGTTCACTGAACGTCCTCATCGTAGAAAACTGGTAATTTTCAAATTTTGCGAGGCGACAGTTGTAATGTTCATGCTATACCTATGGTATGGCGTGAAGTTACCTGTTTCGCAAAATGGGCATACCAGTGCCTCTACGGTGGAGCAGTGTGGATTCCACGCTTTTTTCATGTGAGGTGAACGGTGAGTAGAGAACTTTTAAATTTTCGTCCTCAAAATGTCTTTGGCGGGTAATAAAAAAGTCCCGTAAAACCTTAATTTTACGGGACTTGTCTGATTTTGTCTATGTTCTGTCCGAACATCTCAGCGGAGAGAGAGGGATTCGAACCCCCGGAACCTCTCAGTTCAACGGTTTTCAAGACCGCCGCGATCGACCACTCTGCCATCTCTCCAAAGCGTTAGCGAATCTGTTACCATACATGTTTAGCAGGCGTTGCTGTTTCTCTAACGCGGTGCAAAGGTAGGGATTTATCTTATACTTCCTACTATTTGTAAAAGTTTTTTTTACGTTATTCCTTATTATTTTTCTTTAAGGGTGAAAATGTGACAGATACGTGAAATATGCCTACATTTGTAACGGCTAAACTATAATAAGCTAAAGGAGTATATATGAGAAAAATAAAGAGCCTGTTTATAGGCGTGGTTGCGCTGACAACCGTTAGTTGTTCCATGTCGGCCCGGACAGAAGCGAAGGATACGGAGAGTAAAAAAGACGAAGTAACCACAAAAGTAGAAGCGGGAGACGTAATCGTCTTAAACAAAGCAGATTTCCTGACCAAAGTATTCAACTTCGAAAAGAACCCCACCACCTGGGTATATGAAGGCGACAAGCCCTGCATCGTGGATTTTTACGCGGATTGGTGCGGTCCTTGCAAACAGATCGCCCCTATACTGAAAGAATTGGCCGGAGTCTATAAAGACGACATCATAATCTATAAAGTAAACGTCGATAAAGAGCCGGAACTGAAAAACGCGTTCGGTATAGAGGGTATTCCCGCCCTGTTGTTTGTCCCCCGGGAAGGCAAACCGCAAATGTCCATGGGTGCACTACCAAAGGCGGAGTTTGTAAATCTGATTGATTCGTTCCTGTTGGGAAGACACTGACACAACAATTCACCACATTTTATTTTTATATTACTATAAGTGATTAGGTATTAATTGCTATCTTTCGTGCGGAATACAATGTCGTATTTATCCGCACTCAAAAGACACCATCATGGAAAAACGGTTTTTAGGACTTATTGAAAAGAGCATCAAAGGACATTGGGAACTTCCCGCCTTTACTGATTACAACGGCAGCACCTACCATTACAGCGACTTTGCCCGCGAGATCGAAAAATTCCACATCCTGCTTGCACATGCCGGCATCAGCAAAGGCGACAAGGTTGCCATTGTGGGCAGAAATTCCTCGCATTGGGCGATCGCCTTTTTCGGCACCCTCGCTTATGGCGCCGTCGCCGTACCCATCCTGCATGATTTCAAACCCGACAACATCCATCATATCGTAAACCACTCCGAGGCCAAAGCCGTATTGGCTGCAGGCAGCAACTGGGAGAACCTGAACGAGAAGATGATGCCGGACGTACTCCTGTTCATGTTGCTGGACGACTTCTCCGTGATACACTGCGCAACCAATGAGGTAGCCAACGTCCGGGAACAAATAGAAGCCTATTTTGACGCCAAATATCCGCAGGGATTTACCCAGGAAAATATACACTATCACCTGGAAGAACCGGAAGAATTGGCGGTATTGAACTACACCTCGGGCACCACCAGCTTCTCCAAAGGCGTGATGCTTCCTTACCGCAGTTTATGGAGCAATACGCAGTTTGCTTACGACTGCCTGCCCTTTATCAACGCGGGCGACCACATCGTTTGCATGCTGCCTATGGCGCACATGTACGGGTTGGCGTTCGAAATACTGAATTCCGTCAACAAAGGATGCCACGTGCATTTCCTCACCCGCACCCCCAGCCCAAAGATCATCGGCGAAGCGTTCGCACGTATCAAGCCCACCCTGATCCTGGCCGTACCGCTGATCATCGAGAAGATCGTCAAGAACAGGGTCTTCCCCGAACTGGAAAAGCCTTTGCTGAAGCTCCTGTTGAAAGTGCCCTTTGTGGATAAGAAAGTGTTGGGTATGATCGCCAACAAGCTGTATGAAGCCTTCGGCAACAATGTCAGCGAGATCGTCATCGGAGGAGCGGCATTGAACAAAGAAGTGGAGAATTTCCTCCAGTCGATCAATTTCCGATACACCGTCGGATACGGGATGACCGAATGTGGCCCACTCGTAGCCTATACCCAATGGGATCGCTTCAAACAAGGATCGGTGGGACAGATCGTGAACCGAATGGAAGTCATGATCGAATCCGACGATCCTGCCAATACCGTCGGCGAAATCATTGTCAAAGGCGAAAACGTGATGCTCGGCTACTATAAGAACCCCGAAGCAACCAAGGCGGTCATGATGGACAACGGATGGATGCGTACCGGCGACCTCGGCACGTTGGACAAAGACGGTTTCCTCTATATACGTGGTCGCAGCAAATCACTCATCCTCAGCTCCAACGGGCAAAACATCTATCCGGAAGAGATTGAAGACAAGCTGAACAATATGCTCTACGTGTCCGAATCACTCATTATCTCACAAGGTGGAAAACTGGTTGCCCTCATCTATCCCGACTGGGAACAGACCGATAAGGCCGGCCTTTCGCATACGGACATCGAACAGATCATGCAAACCAATATCGACCAGTTGAACAAGGAAATACCGGCCTACAGCAAAGTATCATGCTTCAAACTGTATCAGGAAGAATTTGAGAAAACACCCAAACGCAGCATCAAACGCTATCTGTACCAGCCGGCTGAAGAATAAAATCGTATCGCATGAAATCAGACATAGAAATAGCCAGGGAAGTGTCCCTGAAGAAGATCAAGGAAATAGCTGCCGTCCTGGGCATATCCCGGGAAGAAGTACAAAACTACGGCAAGTACATCGCCAAAGTACCCCTCCACCTGATCAAGGAGGAAAAAGTGCAACAACACAACCTGGTATTGGTAACCGCCATTACACCCACCAAAGCAGGGATCGGGAAAACAACCGTATCCATTGGTCTTACGCTGGGGCTGAACCGGATCGGGAAGAAAGCCGTAGTCGCGCTGCGCGAACCATCCCTCGGCCCCTGCTTCGGAATGAAGGGAGGAGCTGCCGGCGGCGGATATGCGCAAGTATTGCCGATGGAAAACATCAACCTCCATTTCACCGGCGACTTCCATGCCGTCACTTCGGCGCATAACATGATCACCGCCCTGCTGGACAACTATATCTACCAGACACGCAGCCTGAGCGAAGGACTGAAAGAGGTCAAGTGGAAACGGGTGCTCGACGTGAACGACCGCAGCCTGCGTAACATCGTGTCCGGACTGGGAGGATCGGCCAACGGTATCCCCGCCGAGACCGGCTTCGATATCACACCGGCATCGGAGATCATGGCGATCCTCTGCCTGGCGACGGATGTGGACGACCTCAAACGACGTGTCGGCAATATCCTGCTGGGATTTACCCACGACGACAAACCGTTCACCGTGAACGACCTCGGTGTGGCAGGAGCCATCACCGTCCTGCTGAAAGACGCGCTGTTGCCCAATATCGTACAGACAACCGAACATACGCCGGCCTTTATCCACGGCGGTCCCTTTGCGAATATAGCCCACGGTTGCAACTCCGTCCTTGCCACACGGATGGCGCTTACGTATGGCGACTATGTGGTGACCGAAGCCGGTTTCGGTGCCGACCTCGGCGCCGAGAAATTCTTCAACATCAAATGCCGCAAGGCCGGATTGCAACCCAAACTGACAGTCCTTGTCGCCACCGCTCAAAGCCTCAAGATGCACGGCGGCGTGCCCGAATCAAAAATAAAAGAGCCGAACAGGGAAGGGCTTATCAACGGGCTGGACAACCTCGACAAGCATATCGACAACCTGAAAACCTTCGGTCAGCAGGTAGTAGTTACCTTCAACCGTTTCGACAGCGATACGGATGAAGAGATTGAACTGGTGGCCGCCCACTGCCGGGAGAAAGGGGTTGGTTTTGCCGTCAACACGGTATTTGCCGAAGGGGGCAAGGGAGGCGAAGCACTGGCGCGCCTCGTAGCCGACACCATCGAACAGGCTCCCTCCTCCCCGCTTCGCTTCACGTATGAAGACAATGACCCGGTGCGCACGAAGGTATGGAAAGTAGCCTCCACCATTTACGGTGCCTCTTCGGTTGTCTATAACACGCTGGCCGACAAGAAGATCCGGCAGATCGAAAACCTTGGCATCTCGCATTATCCGATATGCATCGCCAAGACGCAGTATTCGTTTTCCGCCGAGCCTACCGCCTATGGCGTGGCCCGTGATTTCGAGCTGAAAGTACGGGATATCATCATCAACAACGGAGCGGAAATGATTGTCGTCATCATGGGTGAAATCATGCGGATGCCAGGTTTGCCAAAGGATCCGCAGGCACGCAGGATAGACATCGTGAATGGTGTCGTGGAAGGATTAAGTTAATAAATAACAACATTGGTTAGCTTCATTCGAAGATATTCTTTATCTTCGAGCCGGTATCGCATAACTGCGGTACCGGAAGCATTATAAACAGATGATAAGTAGAAAGAAAAAACCATTTGGTATGGCCGCACTGGCCGCAGCAGTCATAGGACTGTACGGATGTATCACCGATTATACACCGGAGCATATCAATGAACTGAGCGATTTACTGGTTGTGGAATCGACCATCACCAACGGCACCACCCATGTCAAACTCTCACAGAGCGTAGGCCTGCTGGATTATATGAGTCGCTCCAAGAACATAGAAAACGCCACCGTCGCCGTAGAAACGGAAGACGGATCATTCAGCAAGCAAGGCACATACACCGGAAACGGGAACTACGAGATTGAGACCGGCGTATTAAACACCGCCGCCAAATACAGGCTATACATCAAGGCTGGCGGTGAAGAATACGCTTCGAGCTTCCTCACGCCGGTGATCACGCCGGAGATCGACAGCCTCTCCTGGATCAAACGGGGTGAAGGCGAACCGGTTTATATGTGCGTATCCACCCATAACGGCAACGACCAGTCGATCTACTACCGCTGGACATACGACGAACACTGGGAAATCAAAGCCGAATACTTCGCGAATGCCGCCATCGTCTATGAGGGATTTATCCGCAAGATGGTGTATTACGACCTGCACACATCCAACAACCGGTATTACTGCTGGGCCAAAGACTCGTCCCGGTCGCTGATCCTCGACACCTCGGAGAAACTCAAAGACAATATCATTTCGCAGAAAAGGTTGACTGAGATCAGTCCTTCGGACGACCGCCTGTCGCAGATGTATTATATGTCCGTGTCGCAAACATCCCTCCGCCTCGAAGCCTACAACTATTTCCGTAACGTACAGAAGAACGTCGAACAGACGGGAGGCATCTTCTCCTCCGTTCCCTCCGAATCCAAAGGGAACATCCGTTGCCTGACGGATCCGCAGACACCGGTGATCGGATACGTGGAAGTAGCCACTACCGCCAAAAAGGATATCTACATCCCCTCCTCCACCGGTTTATATGAACCACTGAAAACCGAATGCGTGTATTCGATCACTACCGCGTCGGATATACCGGGAACCGTCATCCTGTATTACGATCCCTATTCCACCACCACCTATATCCAGGAAGAGTGCGTCAATTGCCTGAAAAGGAATAAGGCCACCAAAGACAAACCGTCTTGGTGGCCTACGACACATTTCTAATTCCGGATCAATACGCGCGGGCGAAAAGTACACGCTGAGCCGACGGTTGCCCCGTCACCATGCAAACGCCCGGCGTTTTATCGCCTTCCAGCGGGATGCAACGGATCGTAGCCTTGGTTTCGGCTTTGATACGTTCTTCCGTTTCCGCCGTTCCATCCCAATGAGCCAGGATAAAGACACCTTCTTCGATCTTTTCCTTGAACTCTTCATACGTTTCTACGGTAGTGATATGCGATTCGCGATAGTCGTACGCCTTTTTGTAGATGTTCTGCTGGATATCGTCCAACAGGTTCTTCACATAGGCGGCGATACCGTCGCAGGAAACCGTTTCCTTTTCCAGCTTGTCACGGCGCATCACTTCGATGGTATTGTTTTCGAGGTCGCGTCCGCCCATCGCCAATCGTACGGGTATGCCTTTCAATTCGTATTCGGCAAACTTCCAACCCGGCTTCTTATTGTCGGCATCATCAAACTTCACCGAAACGCCCAGGGCTTTCAGATCGGCGACGATACCGGACACTTTGGCACGTATCTCGTCCAGCTGTTCCATGCTGCGGTAGATCGGGACGATCACCACCTGCGTAGGCGCCAGCATCGGGGGAAGCACCAGCCCGTTATCATCCGAGTGGGCCATGATCAGCGCGCCTACCAGGCGGGTGGACACACCCCAGGAGGTAGCCCAGGCATAATCACTCTTTCCGTTCTGGTCGATAAACGTCACGTCGAACGCCTTTCCGAAGTTCTGTCCCAGGAAGTGCGACGTACCCGCCTGTAACGCCTTGCCGTCCTGCATCATCGCTTCGATGGTGTAGGTATCTTCCGCGCCGGCAAACCGTTCGCTTTCCGATTTCACGCCCTTGATCACCGGCATCGCCATGAACGTTTCCGCGAAGGTGGCATACACATCCTGCATCCGGCGCGTTTCTTCTTCCGCTTCCTCCCGGGTAGCATGTGCCGTATGGCCTTCCTGCCAGAGGAATTCGGCGGTACGGAGGAAGAGGCGGGTACGCATTTCCCACCGCATCACGTTCGCCCACTGGTTCACGAGGATCGGCAGGTCGCGGTACGACTGTATCCAGTTACGGTATGTATTCCATATAATGGTTTCCGACGTGGGACGGATGATCAGTTCTTCTTCCAGTTTGGCGGCCGGATCCACCACCACGCCGGCACCGTTGGGATCGTTCTTCAGGCGGTAGTGCGTTACTACGGCACATTCCTTGGCAAAGCCCTCCACATGTTGCGCTTCCTTGCTCAGGAACGATTTGGGAATGAGTAGCGGGAAGTACGCGTTCACGTGGCCGGTTTCCTTGAACATATCGTCCAACGCACGTTGCATCTTTTCCCAGATCGCGTATCCGTATGGTTTGATCACCATACATCCGCGTACCGCCGAATTTTCGGCCAGGTCTGCCTTAATCACCAAATCCTGATACCATTGTGAATAGTTCTCGCTTCTCGACGTAAGCTCCTTCAACTCTTTTGCCATTTTCGTATAGTTCTAAAAAATGTTTATTACCTGTCAGATTTTCACTGTTTTGGGAGGCAAAGGTAACAAATAATCCCTTAGATTTGTGCAATCAATTCATTATATCATACAGACCATGAACGCAGTTGATCAATACATCGCCGGTTTCCCGGCCGATGTACAGCCCATACTGGAACAAATGCGCGCCCTTATCCGGGAAACCGCACCCGATACCCAGGAATGTATCAGTTGGCAGATGCCTACCTATAAACAGAAGGGCAACGTTGTCCATTTTGCCGGGCACAAACACCACGTAGGCTTCTACCCCGGCGCTACCGGGATTGAAGCGTTTAAAGACCGGATCACCGGATTCAAGAACTCGAAGGGCGCCGTGCAGTTCCCTTACAACCAGCCGCTGCCCGTTGAACTGATCCGCGAAATCGTCGCTTTCCGCGTCCGGGAAAATCTCGGAGAATAACGGAACAATACAGGCTGCAATCCTGTTTTCAGTGTATAATTACACAGAATACACAATGAACAAGATCAGCCATATTCCTGCCCGTGCGGGAAAGAAACGGGTAGTGATCGCGGGCGGTGGTTTCGGGGGACTGAAACTGGCGATGAAACTCAATCCCAAGTACTTCCAGGTAGTCATCCTGGACAAGAACAATTACCACCAGTTCCAACCCCTGCTTTACCAGGTTGCCATCGCGGGACTGGAAGCCACTTCCATCGCCTATCCCTTCCGGAAAAACTTCCAACACAAACGCAACATCCATTTCCGGATGTGCGAGGTAAGCCGGATCGACACCGTACAAAAGCAAGTGGAGACGCCCTGCGGAGCAATCGACTACGATTACCTGGTGATTGCCACCGGCTGCGATACCAATTTCTTCGGTAACGATACACTCAAAGAAACCACCCTCACCCTGAAGTCCGTATCCGAAGCCCTGCAGGCGCGCAACCACATCCTGCAATGTTTCGAGCAGGCCAGCATCACGCCCCATCCGCAGGAAGTGGAAAAGCTCCTCACCTTCGTCATCGTGGGCGGCGGCGCCACCGGTGTGGAGATGGCCGGCGCCTTAGCCGACATGAAAAACTTCGTGCTGGGGAAAGACTATCCCGAACTCAACCTCTCGCGGATGAAGATTCACCTGATCGACGCTTCCCCCCGCCTGCTGTCGGCCATGTCCGAACAGGCATCGGCCGAAGCGGCAGGAACGCTGAAGAAGCGCGGCGTCATCCTCCACCAGGAGGTATCAGTGGTTTCGTATGCCGACGGATTACTGAAGGCCAGCGACGGCACCACCCTCCCCACCCGGAATGTAATCTGGGTGGCCGGGATCAAAGCCAACCGCATCGCGGGCTTCGATGATGCAGTGTTCGGACGCGGCGGCCGTATGCAAACCGATACCTATTGCCGCGTAAAGGGACTGGACGATGTATTCGCCATCGGCGATATCGCGTACATGGAAACCGAAGCCTACCCGCACGGCCATCCGCAGGTGGCGCAGGTGGCCATCCAGATGGGCGTGTTCCTGTCGCGCTACCTGGAACACCGCCTCAACAGCCGGCCCTCCGGCCCTTTCCGTTATACCGATAAGGGAAGCCTGGCTACGATCGGGCGGAACGCCGCCGTGGCCGATATACACCAACTGCGGCTCGGCGGCAAACTCGCGTGGTGGCTGTGGCTGCTGATCCATATCTACGCCATCGTGGGAGTAAAGAACAAAATCGTGATCTTCCTCGACTGGGCCTGGAACTACGTATCCTACGACGTATCCCTCCGCCTCCTCATCCGGCAGAAAGAAAACGAGCCGGATCCGGCATCCGGATCCACTACTACCGGCATCGGGAAGAAGTAATACCTTCGTTTATATCCATTCATGCCGTCATACGGTTGATTTAGTTGTTCCGCCCGGGTGGGACACATATTCCACCAAGGTGGGACACATGTTCCAGCCAGGTGGAACACATGTCCCACCCGGGTGGAACAACCAAACCATTAGCAGGAGGGTATTACTTCCTCCTGTTGCCGGCCATAGAAATATCCGATGCCGGCCATAGAAGAACCAGGCGGTGTCAGTTTTCGAAGTCTTTCATCAACTGGTCTGTCCACGCTTTGATGCGGGAGGCGGTTTGGTCGGACTGGTTTTCGATATCAATCCCCAGTCCCAATAGTTTACCGTTACGCAGGGCGCGGGAACGTTCGAAATGGAAACCGTCCGGTTCCGTCTGTCCCACAATGGTGGCGCCCGCCGCCTCGAATGCTTCCGCCAGGAGCCCCACGCCATCGAGGAAGTTTTCCGGGTAATTTACCTGGTCGCCCAACCCGAAGATGGCTACGTGCTTTCCTTTCAACCGGGACGAGCCCACCTCGGGCAGGGCTTCGTCCCAATACGTGGGCAGCTCTCCGTCGAACCAGGTAGAGGCGCCGACGATGATATTGGTGTATTTCTCGAAATCCTTCGGTGTCGCCTCTTCCACCGGGATGATGTCTATGTGTTTATCCCGGAAGGCGGCTGAGATCTGTTGGGCTACACTACTTGTTTTCACGGCTTCCTTGCCGTAGAACATACCGATACGTTTCATGTGATATCCTCCTTTTTACTTAATACATTAATAGTTCTTTGGCAGCGTCCGAGATACGGTCCACGCCCGGTAGCACAGCCCTCTCCAGCACCGGATTGAAACCTACCGGCGTAAAGGTGGAGCCTACGCGCTTCACCGGCGCGTCGAGCAGTTGGAACATCTCGTCGCTGATCATGGCGGCGATCTCGGCGCCAAAGCCCGAAAACACCTTGTCTTCATGCACCACCAGCACCTTGCCTGTTTTCTTCACCGTGGCCAGGATCGCATCCTTATCCAGGGGAAGCAGCGAGCGCAGGTCGAGCACTTCCACATCCCCCACGCCTTCTTCCGCCAATTGGGCGGCGGCTTGCAACGACAGGTGCGTGGTATTACCATACGTGATGATACTCAGGTCGGCACCCGTACGCCGGATGCGTGCCTTCCCGAAGGGCACTTCAAAATCATCCGGCACATAAGCCGCGGCCTCCACGGCATTGTATTGCGCTTTCGGTTCGAGGAAGAGCGTGGTGCCTTCCGAACGGATGCTGGTACGCAGCAGTCCGGCGGCATCATCGGCAAACGACGGATACACGATCCGCGCTCCCGGCAGCGAAGCCAGCGATGCTTCGATCGTCTGCGAGTGGTACAACCCGCCGCCGATATACCCGCCCGATGCCAGGCGGATGGTTATATTGGGTGAGAACTTCCCGTTGCTCCGCCAGTACTCGTGCGTACATTCCACATACTGTTCGATGGCCGGCCAGAAATAGTCGGCAAACTCGGCGCCTTCGATCACCAGACGGATCTTCTTGTCGTACCGGCTCATCCCGTTGGCCGTACCTACGATATAATCCTCGGCGATCGGGGCGTTGAAGACGCGTCCTTCGCCAAACTCCTGCTGCATGCCTTTGGTGACGTTGAATACGCCGCCCTTCTCCTTGTTCGCCACATCCTGTCCCCAGAGGAAAGTATCCGGATTATGGCGGAACTCGGCCTTCAGCGTTTCGTTGATCGCCGTGACCAGGTTCTTCTTTTCGCCGTCTTCCCGGGGAGGGATACCGTCGGGATAAGTCTGCGGGATGTAGGGGGCGGGCACCACAAAGCGGAAGATCGACGCCGGATCGGGATCGGGGGCGGCGATGGCCTTGCGGTTGGCTATCTTCAGGTCTTCTTTCGCGTTCTCCTCGATCCGGCGGAGTTCTTCTTCCGTGAAGCGGTTGTAACGGAGCAACATCCGGCGGAATTTATGTAGCGGGTCGGCTTTTTTGACGTACGCCAACTCGTTCTCATCACGGTACAACGTCTGTTTATCTGAGTTGGAATGGGAACCGATGCGTACGCAGTTCGCCTGCACGATCACCGGGTTACGGTTCTGTATGGCATAATCGCGGGCTTCGGTCATCGCGTTCATCGAGTCGAACACATCTTTCCCGTTGCAATGGATGATGCGCAGGTTCTTGAATCCGCTGAAATCATCTGCCACCTTCCGGTTTGCCGTCTGCTCTTTCTTGGGAACGGAGATGCCGAAACCGTTGTCCTGGATGACGAAGATCACCGGCAACCGTTCCGTGCTGGCGCCGTTGATCGCCTCATACACGAAACCCTCCGATGTGGAAGCCTCGCCGTGGGAGGTGATAGCGACCCCCTTCCGGTTGTAATAGACGATGGCCCGCGCCACACCCACGGCATGCAGGTCTTGCGTACCCGTAGCCGACGACACGTTCTGGATATGCCACTCCGGTTTGGCGAAGTGATTCGACATATGCCGCCCTCCGCTCCCCGGATCGGTTGCTTTGGAGAGGCCATTGAGGATCATCTCTTCTGCCGTCATACCCGCCGACAAGGCCGTCAGCATATCCCGGTAGTAGGGGAAGAGGAAATCCTCTTCCTTGTTGAACACCTGCCCGATCGCCAATTGGATGCCATCATGGCCGGCATACGGGGCGTGGAACGACCAACCCAGCGATTGCAGCAGGTAGGCCGGCGCTTTATCATCGATCGCCCTTCCCAGCGTCATCAGGTAGAACCAATGGGCAAGGGTTTCTTTATCTGTTGTCTGAATGGAATACTTCATGATAGATTTTGCTTGTTACGTTATTGCACATGCCAGTTTTCAAGATAGTCGGCCACGGCCTTGAGGAAGTTGCCTCCCAGCGAGCCGTCGATCACCCGGTGGTCGTACGAGAGCGAGAGATACATCTTGTGGCGGATGGCGATCATGTCGCCGTCGGGCGTTTCGATCACCGCCGGTTTCTTTTCCACCACGCCAATACCCAGGATGGCGACCTCGGGCTGGTTGATGATCGGTGTACCGAACAGGCTCTTGAACGAGCCGAAGTTGGTGATGGTAAACGTGCCGCCCTGGATATCGTCCATCGCCAACGTATTCTTACGGGCTTTGGCAGCCAGCGCGCTGATGGACAGGGCAAGGCCGTTGAGGTTTAAACGGTCGGCCTGCCTGATCACCGGAACAATCAGGTTCCCGTTGTCCAGCGATACGGCGATACCGAGGTTGATCTGTTTCTTTTGCAGGATGTTATATCCGTCCACCGAGGCGTTCACCCGCGGGTATTTGCGTAAAGCATGCACCACCGCTTCGGCAATGGCCGGCATATAAGTGAGGGAGATCCCTTCGCGCTCTTTAAACCCGTCTTTGTTGCGGTCACGCCACCGGACGAGGTTCGTCACATCGGCTTCCACCACGTTGGTCACATGCGGCGAGATCTGTTTGGAGGCTACCATGCGGTCGGCAATGATCCGGCGAACGGGATCCATCGGGATCACCTCCACATCGGCGTCGCTGCTTATGGGAACGGTAACGGCGGGAGCAACTTTGGCCGGTTCGGCCTTTGCCGCGGGCGCGGCGGCTGTTGTCTGTACCGGCTGCGTTACCGGTGCCGGTGCCGGTTTTCCTGTTTTCCGTTGTTGGAGATAGGCGTCTATATCCCGCTTCGTCAGTCGTCCGGCAAAGCCTGTTCCCGGAACGGCATCCAGCTCGTCCTGGCTGATACCGGCTTCTTTGGCTTTCGACAAGACGATGGGTGAATACCAGCGGCCGGCTTCCGCCTTCGCCGCTTTACCTGTCGGTGCGGCCGGTGGTTCCACCGCTTTTCCGGCATCCTCCGATTGGCTTATCAACGACGGTTGTACGGTGGCGGGTGTGGGATCTTCTACTTTTGTACCGGATGGTTCCACGGGATCATCGTCTCCGGGGATGAGGACGATGGCTACAACCGTTCCCACGGATACCGTATCACCTTCCTTCACCTGTATCTCTGCGATTTTCCCGGCTACGGGAGACGGGATTTCCGCGCTTACTTTGGCGGTATTGACTTCGAACAATACATCATCCTCCTGCACGTTGTCGCCAACCTTCACTGCCCAGGAGATAATGGTTCCTTCTGTAATACTCTCGCCCAGTTTGGGCATTTTTATTTCAAATCTTGACATAACCTGTTGAATTGTTTGTGATGATTGTGCAGCCTGCCGCCCGGTTTCCGGACAGTGCCTGGTAATTCCACTCCGGCTGCATGTATTTTTGTGTTTGTAACCGGCTGATCTTTTGCAGATCAGCCTCCGTCCATGTATATACCGAACGCCCTTCTTCCCTGTGCAGGAAATAATCGGCCAGGTATTGCCGGAAGTCGGCCCTGCGGAGAGGATGCGGCAGGTGATCCGCGATGTTGGTGACCGGACTTTTAACCGACGCCACTCGAATCCGGTTCCTGTCACCTTCTTCCGCCTCCGGCATTACCGGGGGATGCAGCGAGGCTTCAAGTTTTTCCAGATCGGCGTCGAACAACAAGGTGGCGTGATACATCACCCGGTCTTTCCAGATACATTGGGCGCTGCCGGAAATCTTCCGGTTACGGATGTAGATGCCCCGCCGGGCATCCGTACGGAGCGGTAGTCCGAACGGCGAAAGGGCTTCCATGATCCAGGCGTTGTATTTGTCGAAATCGGCCAATCCGGCTGTTTCGACAAACGTCAGGTTCAGGTTGCCTCCGTCGTGATACACCGTTCCTCCGCCGGTATAACGGCGGGCTACCCGTATCCCCTGCCGGGCGGTATAGTCAGGATCGATCTCCCGGTACACATCTTGGTGTTTACCTACGACCACCGCCGGATCGCTTTGCCACAGCATGAAATAGTCGCCTTCCCCCTCCTTCAGCAGGTATTCTTCCGCCGCGAGGTTGAACCAGATATCTGTCTGTAGATTATTGATGCAGCGCATACCGGCCTCTTACTATTCAAAAATGACTTCACGGAATATCTCGCCCACGGTGGGATGCGGGATGACATAGCGTTTGAAGCGGTCGATGGTACATCCCTCTTCGATGGCGATCCCTGCCGTGACGATCAGTTCGGATGCCGGATTACCGATCAGGTGGCATCCGATGATCCGCTCGCCGGCATCGACAATGATTTTACAGAGGCCGTTCACCTCTTCGTTCTCCGCCATGAAGCGGCCCGAATAGGTCATCGGCAGCTTCATCACCCGGTAAGGGATGTGCGCCGCCTCCAGTTCCTTTTCCGTTTGTCCCACACCGGCGATCTCCGGGTTGGTATATACCACGCCGGGGATGGCGCGGTAGCTCATCGGGTCGTCTATACCCAGTATATGATTGATCGCCACCTCTCCTTCGCGGATAGCGGTATGCGCCAGCAGGGAGAATCCGGTGGCATCACCGGCGGCATAGACGCGCGGATGGGTGGTTTGCATGTATTCGTTTACATGGATCCCTTTGCGGTCGGCCTCCACAGGAAGGCCCTCCAGACCGAAGCCGGTGATATTCGGCTTTCGTCCGGTGCTCAACAGGATCTGTTTGGCCGGGATGGTGGATGTTTGTCCGTCTTTTTCCACGACGATACCTTTGGGTGTGACCTCCACCACCTTTGTCTGCAGGTGGAAACGCACGCCTTTCTTCGTATAATCCGAACGGAGCAGGGCGGATATTTCTTCGTCCATGGCACCGAGTATCTCGGGTTGCATTTCGATCACTTCCACCTGTACGCCCATGCTATTGAAATAAGACGCGAACTCCATCCCGATCACTCCCCCGCCGATAATCGCCAGCGATTCCGGCAGCACGGTGGTATCCAACGCTTCCTTCGATGTCCAGTAGCCCGATCTTTCGAGCCCTTTGATGGGGGGGATGATGGTTTCCGAGCCGGTACAGAGCAGCACATAGGCGACGGCATATGCTTCTTCGTTGCAGCGGATCAGGATCGATCCGTCTTTCTCACCGGCCAGGGTAGCCCAGCCGTTTACCAGGGTGACGCCGCTATGTGTCAGTTTGGCTTTGACACCGGCCGTCAGTTTCCGTACTACCTTATTCTTCCGGGCGATGATCTTCGCATGGTCCGCCGTCACCGTCCCCTCGATGCTTACGCCATATTTCCCGGCATGCCTGGCCTGATCGGCCAGTTTGGCGGCATACAGCAGTGTCTTTGTCGGGATACATCCCTCATTGAGGCAAACGCCCCCGACGGTACTCTTTTCAAATAAAACTGTTTGAAGCCCGTTTGCTGCAGCTTTCTCCGCCGCATTGTATCCGGCCGGGCCACCACCGATTATCGCTATATCAAAATTCATAACCCATTAGACTAATTATCCAACAATAAAAACATCACTGACTCTCAGTTGTTCCTATTGCTATAACAAGATAGGATTGAATTAAGTTGCCGGTAATTGCCTAAAGACAGGGTTAGGTGTTTTGTTGAAAGGCTGGATATTACGTATTCAGTTCCTCCAGCTCCATCGTTTGCTCCGCCCAGCGGTCCATGACGGCTGAGAGTTCGTGCTTCAGGGAGGCGTATTCAGTGTAAAGCGCGGTATCGGATGCGCCTTCAGGCGTAGCCAGCTTCTCTTCCACGGCGGCAATGGATTGTTCGAGGGAGGCGATGCGGCTTTCCGATTCGGCCACTGCCCGCTCCGCCTTTTTGATCGCGCGGCTTTGTTCTTTACGGGCTTCGTAGGAAAGTTTGTTCAGGGAAGGCTGCGCTTCCGGCATCTCACCGGCAACCGAAGAAGCGGTTTGTGCCGAACGCTCCAGTTCACGCAGGCTATCCATCTTTTTCCGTTCGAGGAAGGAATAAATACCACCGAGGTGTTCTACGACACGTTGGTTGCCGAACTCATATACTTTGTCCACCAGGCCATCAAGAAATTCACGGTCGTGGGAGACGACGATCACCGTACCGTCGAATGCTTTCAACGCGTCTTTCAGCACGTCTTTCGAACGCATATCCAGGTGGTTCGTAGGTTCGTCCAGAATCAGCAGGTTAACCGGTTCGAGCAACAGGCGGATCATTGCCAGCCGGCTGCGTTCGCCCCCCGACAGTACGCCCACCTTCTTATCCGACGCTTCTCCGCCAAACATGAAAGCGCCCAGGATATCGCGTATCTTCGTACGGATATCCCCCTGCGCCACATAGTCGATGGTATCGAATACCGTCATCTGTTCGTTGAGCAACTGCGCCTGGTTCTGTGCGAAGTATCCGATCTTCACCAGATGTCCCAGTTGGAGTTTGCCCGTATAATCTATCTCGTCCATGATACACTTCACCAGGGTGGATTTCCCTTCGCCGTTCTTTCCCACAAAGGCTACTTTGTCGCCCCGGTTGATCGTAAACGTCACCTCTTTAAAGATAAGATGGGCACCGTAACTTTTGGCAACATCTTCCATGATCACCGGATACGCGCCCGAATGCGGAGCCGGCGGGAATTTCAGGTGAAGTGCGGAGTTGTCGGTATCATCCACTTCGATCCGGTCCACCTTCTCCAGTTGCTTGATACGCGATTGCACCTGCACCGCTTTCGTTGCTTTGTAGCGGAAGCGTTCGATGAACGCCTCGGTGTCGGCCAGTTTCTTCTGTTGGTTCTCATACGCACGGAGCTGTTGCTCGCGGCGTTCCTTACGGAGCAAAACGTAGTCTGAATACTTCGCCTTATAATCATAGATTTTGCCGAGTTCGATCTCCACCGTCCGGAAGGTGGTATTGTCGATAAACGCACGGTCGTGCGATACGAGGATCACGGCATTGGCACGGGTAGCGATGAAAGTCTCCAGCCACTGGATCGACTCGATGTCGAGGTGGTTGGTCGGTTCGTCGAGCAACAGCACGTCGGGTTGCCTTAACAACAGTTTGGCCAGTTCGATACGCATGCGCCATCCACCGCTGAATTCGGAAGTGGGACGTTCGAAATCGCTCCGGAGGAAACCCAGTCCCATCAGCGTACGCTCCAGTTCGGCATGGTAATTCGTACCGCCCATCAGTTGGTAATGCTCGCTCAAGTGGGTGACGCGGTCGATCAGTTTATGGTATGTTTCCGACTCATAGTCGGTCCGTTCGGCCAGTTGGGTGTTGAGCCGGTTGATCTCAGCCTCCATCTCGCGGATATGTTCGAAGGCCAGTTCGGCTTCTTCACGAACGGTACGGATATCCGCCAACTTCATCTGTTGCGGCAGGTAACCGATAGTGATATCTTTGGGGATACTCACATTACCCGAAGAAGGCGATTGTAGTCCGGCAATTATCTTCAGCAGGGTGGACTTCCCCGCCCCATTCTTCCCCACCAGGGCGATGCGGTCTTTCTTATTGACCACAAACGATACCGCATCAAACAAGGTAAACCCACCAAACTCAACCGTTAATCCATCTATCGAAATCATGTTGTACGCTTTAACCGCGGCAAAGATACAACATATTGGATCAAAGCGAGAACCAGTAATTGAGTTTTATCATGAATACATTGTTCGGGTTATAGTTGAACAACTCCTGTGCATTCTGTCCGAAGGAGGAGATATATAAAGGTTCGGAACCGGAGCGGTCTTGTCCCCATACCAGGTAAATGATGGAATTCGGACGGTATTCCCAACGCGCTACCAGGTTGAAGCGGAACTCACGGAAACTGAAATTCGGGTTATCAAACGTATAACGGTCGCCGTTGGTTTCCACTACCGAGTAGTTGTTATCAGCGGCGTTATAGGTCAGCACATCCGGTCCCAGTCGGCGGAAACGGTTTTCATACACCGGATCGAGCGTATTAGTCGCCCGTTTGAAGTCGGTATATTTGCCGTACGACATAAAGGGGTTGCCATAGAACTGGATCGACAGGTCGGGCGTAATACTATAGTCCATACGCATGGTAAGCCCCATGATCGTGTGGTTGATATTGCTCAGCAGATATGCTTTTCCGTTGCCGGCTTCCAGATCAGGCTTTCCGGCATATTCCATCCCTTTGTTCCAATAGGTATAATTGAAACGTGCCGACAATCCCAGGTTGGGGATCGGGCGATAGTTCACCTGCGTATTGAAGAACTGCGCATACCGTTGGTTGCCGAGCACCGTTCCGTGATAGATCTGTCCGGATACTTTCTTCGACTGGTCGGATTCCAGATTCAGGTCGGTACCCCAGCGCGGGTTCAGCAACACGGGAGGACCGCCACGCAACATGCCCGTCTCCACCGTACGGGGATCATAGAATCCGCAAAAGTAGAGATACATCTTATTGGTGAACGACAGGTTTGTTTCCACACCGGCACGGGAGAACGTATTCATTCCGCTGTAGTCCCACAGGAAGCGGTAAAACACGTCGTACGAATAGTTGCGGAAAAGATCCCCTTTGGGTTTGTTTTCCATATAGGCCACATAGCCGCGGAACATCTTAAAATCGGCGTTTTGCAGGTAACCGGCATCATTCAGTTCGAAGCCCGGCGTACGCCACAGGTACATCTGTTCGGAAACAATTTTCTTCCCTCCTCCCCTGCCGACAAGGAACGAGCCGGCGTTTCCCGTCAGGGATGTACGCGTTTCATCCACAGACAAGTGAGGCGCTCCTTCACGTTGATAGTAATGCACGGGCGATTCCTGCAGCCTCTTCATCGCCTCCTTTGTCCCTTCCACATAGCTGTACTGGAAACTACCCATGGCATAATACTCGCGGTTCAGGATATATTGGCTGAAGTCCAACGCGCCGGCATAAGCGTTGCGCGTCATAAATTTCAGGTGCTCTTCATTGAGGTTACGGTTCACGGAAGTAACAAAACCGCCAAGGATTGTGTTCCCACCGTTGAGATCCTGCTGCAGGCGGGCGACCGAATAGCTGGCAAAAGGTTGTGCCGTCATCTCGAATTCCCTGCCGTCTTTGGTGATATCTGCGTGTTCTTTGGCTGTAAGGCTGTTGAGCACCGCCATCGAAAAGCCTTTGCGGCTCTTTCCGGATACCTTTACGGCACTGATGATATTCGTTTCTTTCGGTACTTTACTATAATCGGCCTGATCATCGTCGGGCGACCATTGCGGACGCGAACCGATACGGCGGGAATAGAACATATCTTCACCGAACATCCCATAGATACTTTTTCCTTCAAGAAAGAAGGGACGTTTTTCTTCAAAATAGGTCTCGAACGAGCTGAGGTTGATTGTCGAAGGGTCGGCCTCTACCTGACCGAAGTCGGGATTGAGCGTAAAGTCGAGTGTAAAGTCGCTCGACAATCCGATCTTACCGTCCACCCCCGCGCCATACCCCCATTCATGTCCGGTACGGTAGGGATTTCCCTCTTCTTTCTCGGATGTGGCATATTTGACCGAAGTATAGGGAGTCATCTCGATACGGCGGGATTGGGGCAGGTCGCTGATACCGGTGAGCTTGGCAAATTCATATACATACCCTTTATTCTGCCGGGGGATCATGTGCAGGTGTGAGTTCTCCCCGTAGCGATCTATCAGTCGAATGAAATGCACGCCCCATTCCTGTTCCTTGTTTTTGTTCGAATACCGGAGTTGGGAAAGGGGGATACGAAATTCGGCATACCACCCTTTGTTGTCGGACGAAGTTTTCCCATCCCATACCGCATTCCAGGTAAAGTCGTCTCTCGACGTATTCTGCACCAGGAAGTCCACGCGTGTTCCACCGGCAGTCAGTGCGAAGGTAAACGCCGTGCGATGGTCGAAGTAACTGTCGAACAATACCGCCACGCCATCTCCCCGCAATTGGTCGCGGGGAGCAAGCCATTTGTTGATCTTATCCGGCTCCGTATCATAGTTGCGGAACGCCACATATATATTACTGTTGTCGTAGAGAATCTTCACATGGGTTTCCTGCTTCGACGGTTGCCCCTCTTCGGGCTGTTGCTGGGTAAAGGAGCCCGACCACTCGCCGATGCTGTCCCAGCAATCGTCGTTGATCACACCGTCTATCGAAGGGGGGGAGTCCACCCGATACGCACGGAACGTACGTTCGGGAGTAGCATTTGTTTCGCTGCCTATCTGTGCATCAACACGTTGAGTCATCAAAAGTAAACCAACGGCAAAAAAACAAAAAAGTGGTTTCATGCGTATGTATCTGTTTAATCAAGAATTAAAAACACAACTATTATCTATACGACAACCGTACCGGCAAAACATAACATATCCCTTACGACTATCGATTATAAGTAAGACGAAACCGATAAGGGAAAGGTTGCAAAATCGGCTGAAATTTGTCGAAAAAATTATTTTTTTCGCCTTTATGCTGTTACATCTGCCAACCTTCAGTGAGCATCTTCTCTAAGGGGGGGCAAAACCCGGAGAGGCTATTACGAAGGCGGACCGGAACTGCCTATCCGACGAAGCGACGACTCTCCGGGTTTCCACCTAATGAAACAAAAAGGCTCACCTATTGGAACTGTTTGTTTCACTTATTGGAACTGTTTGTTCCAGCCTTAGAAACTGTTTGTGCCATCCTTATGAAACTATTTGTGCCATCGGGATGAAACTGATCCTGTGTCAGAGCTTTGACGCGACGCGACACCGCGTGGCAGATGTGACAGCAAAATAGCGAAAAAACGGATCTGCCACGGGTATCTGCCACACATCTAACCTATTCATGAACAATAAGATAACACCTGTTTCGTGGCAGCGTGGCAGATGTTTTGCAAAAATAAACTTCGTGTAGAAGGGAATGGGCGGCTCATGGAATCAGACATATCTATGCATAGCTCCACAAGTTTCCGGGTTGATCCCTCAAAGCAGCTTCTTACTGTTCGTCGGCAAACATCGGATCCCAGGCCGGAAGGCGGACAGGCTTTTGGCGGAGCACCTCTTTCACCTTATCGGTGATATATGTACGTTCCACTACCAACCGGAACATGTATTCATTGAACCACTTGTCGGTGATGATCAGGTGTCCGTTATTGGCACCAGGTCCCCAGCTGTTCTCCACCATCCACTTTTTCGGCCGTCCGTTGCTGTCGAGATCGACAGCCATCAGCGTCATGGCGTGCGACGATCCGCTGTCGAATGTCTGGATACGCTGTTTCTTATCCATGCCGAAAGAGGTACCCATCAGGGAGCCATAATCGTAGTAATCCACATCGAGCAATCCCCGCTCGCGGTCGAAAAACTTACCCACATCACAGGAGAAATACATCATCGTACTGTCTTTGATGGAGGCGATGGCCATTTGTTTGATGTCTTCGATGGGAAGGTTTACGTATGTCCAGTTCGTGCCATCATAGCGGTGACGGTCGTAGTCGATCTCGTAGAGTTTATAGAACTCGCGGGTGGGGTCGTTCATCAGCATCACGTAATTCGTTTGCAGGTCTTCGCCGATAAAGGCGTCGTAGAAACTCATCGGGGTATATTCCTTCGTTTCTACCGGCGTGCCGCGGCTGTCTTTGCGGGTCCAGGTAAATGTCGTGGGAGGTTCACCCAGGTTGAGCACCAGCATGCGGTAGATCACCGTCAGCATTTCTGCCTTGTTCTTTTCTAATGCAGCGGCAGAGGCGCCTTTGGTTGCCTGGTCACGCAGTTGCAACCCCTGTTCTTTCAGCTTGCTGCCGATCAGGCTTGCCATGCGGCCGGTATTGTCGCTGCTGTTCGTTTCAAGCATCACATCCGAAGGAACCACACCGTATTTGCTGAGGATATCGAATACGCCGGTGAATTGTCCGCCGTCGCTCAGGGGATTCCTGAAGAGCCATTCCACCATCCGGTCGTCCATCGGTTTGGTACGGGTATCAATAATCCCTTGCAGGAACAGGTTCGCTTTTTCCAACTGGTCCCAGAAGAAGGAGTAGTTCTGCGAAAACGCAAAGTCGCCCATGTCATACCGGGCAATCGCCTTGGCGCGGAACACATTCAACCCCGTAAACAACCAGCAGCGCCCGGAGGATTTCTGGTTGGTGATACCTTTACTATCCACCTTATCGGAGAAATAGGTATCGAAATTGTTCTTACTCTCGCTGTTCACCGCCAGCTTGTTGATATCGTTGTTGGCGATGGCGTGGCGGATCGCCTTATCCGAAGGCGATTCCTTATACGATTGCCTGATCTGTTGTAACATGTCGGACGAAATACCGCCTGCCTGTTGTTGCCCGAAAGCAGATAGCGATACACCCAACGCAAGGGCAGCTATCCAAAAAGTGTTTTGTTTCATGGTATTTTTTCTATTTGTTCTTTCGCAAAAGTAATGATAATGGCAGATAATAGTCTTTCCTTTGAGCAAAAATGTTTTTTTAACGATCATTTTTGCAGCGTTTGGCAGCGTAAACGCATCTCTATTAGCAGACAGGCGGGAAGTGTCCCCGCATACATAGTTAAAGTATCTGTAAAAACCGGCTGTGTAAGGGATTGTCGCTATATTTGTGCATAAAATGACGCAGACTATGCCGCAAATACGGGAAAGACGTTAAACCATCCCCCGCCGGTAATGTCTAAATAATAGCAGCAATGCGTACATGCAATAACCAGTAATGTGTGAATAAACATACTTAAAAGAGAGGAGAGACAGAAATGAAACCCATGAAATTGACATCTGTGATCGTGATGCTCCTGGTGGCTTTCAATGTAGCTGCCCAGGAAGAATTCTTTGATGATGTGTATTTCTCTTCCAAGAACAAAAAGAAAGAAAAGGCAGAAGAGAAGGATACTTCTAAACCAACGCAGACGGGATATACCGTCACAACTACCAATAAAGGATCGTCGGATGCAGACACCCGCGATGTGGATGAATACAACCGCAGGTACACCACCGTGCAAACGGAAGAGCCCTATGAGGCAGACGAACAGGAGCAGGACGGCAAGGCGGCCGCTTCCAAGGACGAACGACGCTCCGACACCGAATATACCGAACGGATCGTACGCTATCATTCGCCAAGCAAGATTACCATCACAGGCGCCGACCAGGTGGATCTCTACCTGAGCGACGGATACTATGGCTACGGTTATGAAACCGATTATTCAAATGGCAGCGCCAACGTGAGTTTCAATATCAATATCGGAAACAGTTGGGGGTATCCCTATATATATGGCAGCTGGTATGATCCGTGGTGCTACTACGGCAGCTCATTCTGGGGCTTCGGCTACTCACCTTACGGACGTCCGGGATGGGGCTACGGATGGGGATGGGGAGGATTCTATGCAGGCTGGAGCAGTCCCTGGTACTACGGGGGCTGGTATGATCCCTGGCATTATGGCCCGAGCTGGGGCTGGGGTGGCGGATTCTATGGCGGCTATTACGGAGGCGGCGGTTACTATGCCCGTTCGTATGGCTGGTACCACAACCCGGCATCACATTATCCCAACGGACGCTCTTCCCACGCGAGGAATTATGCTGCCGGACGCAGCTCGGGAGGTTCCCGCGCCTACGGTTCGAACGCCACATCCTTGCGCGAAAACACCTATGGCACCCGGGGATCGGGTGTGACCGAACGCTCTACGATGTCGAGACGGGACGCCGCCAATGCAGCAGGCGTCAATGGCCGTTCGACCGGCAATTATAACGACCGCTCCACGATGAGCACGGGACGATCCACCAACGGAAGTGTGACGACGCGCCAGAGTCCGGTCTCCAACAACAACCGCTCACGGGTAGCAGCGCCGACGAGGGAAAACAGCAGCGCACGCCAGTTCTCTTCCGGATCAGGAGGATCCAGAAGCAACAACGGATCAGCGGGCTATAACGCCTCCGGCAACCGTTCTTCGCAATCAACATATTCGGCACCTACTCGCAGCAGTTCATCCTCTTCCTACTCGGCTCCTTCCGGTGGCAGCCGTTCCTCCGCAGGCAGCTCTGGTAGTTCAGGCGGCGGTGGTGGCGGCGGCGGACGCGCAAGCGGTGGACGCCGGTAATATATAATGTACGCGAAGAGGGTTGTAAGATCATTGGTTGAATTAATACGAAAGTGATGAAAAAGATTATGGTTACAATGGTAACGCTGGCACTTTGTGGCGGCGTTGCTTTTTCACAAGGGATAACAAACGCATACCGTTTTGGACAGACAGACCTGGCAGGAACAGCCCGCTACCTGGGCATGGGAGGCGCGTTCGGCGCACTCGGCGGTGATATATCAGCGATGAAAGGCAACCCGGCAGGACTGGGGGTGTATCGCAGCTCGGAAGTGGTCAGTTCACTTAGCCTGAATATGGTCAATGCAAAAACCAACTGGCTGGGTACCGGTTATGATATGAACCGCACCTATGTATCGTTCGATAATATCGCTTATGTAGGCTATTTCCCTACCGGCAATTACGACGGGCTGGTGAGCTGGACGGCCGGATTCGCCTATAACCGGCTGAAGAATTTCCGCCGCAATTACACGATGACTACCGGCAGCGGGCTGGTCAACTCCCTCTCGGACTATGTAGCCGTACGCGCCACGGGATTGGATGCGGCCGATCTGGAGCGTACCGAAACCTACGACCCATACCGTGCCAACAACGACTGGTTGTCCGTATTGGGCTTCAACGCAGGCTTTATGGATGTGTATCAAAATAAACCCGGCGTTTATCACAGCCGGTTTGAAGACGAGGTCGCACCGGGACAGTGGCGGAAATACGATATCGACATGGCCAACCTCGAGGTGCATGAAAGCGGTGCGATCGACCAGTACGACATCTCGTTCGGCATGAACTTCTCCGATATATTCATGCTGGGAGCCACGATGACGGTAACGGATATCAATTACGATTACGAATCTTTGTACGACGAATTCTTCGAATTTGACAAAAATGAACTTTTCCTGGACAACGGGCTTAGTACGGACGGTACGGGATATGGGTTCAACCTCGGTGCGATCCTGCGCGCGGGTGATTACCTGCGCTTCGGGCTGGCGTACAACTCGCCCACCTGGTATAAGATGACCGATTACTATTATGGAGATGCCGGTACGTACTATACTTATGTGGAAAACGACCAAATAAAAGAATGGCCCCTCGCAGACCATACGCCGGCGGATGGCCCCTATACGGATTACGAATTCCGCTCGCCGGACAAATGGCTGTTCAGTGCAGCAGCGGTATTGGGACAGTCGGCGCTGATCAGCGTGGATTATGAGTTGACCAACTACCACAACATGCGCCTGTATAACAACTACGGCAACAGCATCGTGGATAAAAACGAAGATATTAAAGCCGGTTATGGCATGGGTAACACCCTCCGGGTCGGCGCTGAAGTAAAGGTGACACCGCAGTTCGCCGTACGCGCCGGTGGATCGTGGAGCAGTTCGCCGCTTGAATCAAATCTGAAAAACGGCCTGCAGGAAGTATATACCGTGGGCACCATCCCCAACTATACATTGGATAAGGGTGTGGCGAATTACACCATCGGGCTGGGCTACCGGTTCACCCCCCAGTTCTATACCGACCTGGCTTGCGTATTCACCAACTATAAGGAAGACGCGTATGCTTTCTCACCAATGGCGGATGAGCAGGGTGTATTCTTTGTCTCCCAGCCGGCTACGCTTAAGACAAACACGACCCGGGTAGCCCTTACGTTGGGATATAAATTCTAACGAGAAGGCTGTTTGGATCAGGAATATCCCCTATTTGTACAAAAAACGTACCAATAGGGGATATTTACATATGAAATCATCGGAAATGCTTGGTCATCTCAAATACTTTTTGTTTTTTTGCAATCATAAAATAATATTGTATCACCTCTAAACTATTTCGCCTATTGCATACCATTACTCGATAAACCAATTTTATACAAGTAATGAACACATTGAGATCGATGACCGACGAACAGTTGGTCGTTCGTTATGCAGAAGGTGAAAATGCCGCTTTTGACGTTTTACTGAATCGTTATAAAAGCTCCATCCATTCGTATATCTATTTTATCGTTCGCAACCGTGATCTGACAGAAGATATCTTTCAGGAAACGTTTGTGAAAGTGATCATAACCATCAAGCAGGGTCGATATACCGAGAATGGCAAATTCAAAGCCTGGATCACCCGCATCGCCCACAACCTGATCATCGATAATTTCCGCCAGGAACGGAGCGAGAACACGCTATCGAACGACGAAGTGGAAGTGGACCTGTTCAACAACATGAAACTGTGTGACGGCACGATCGAAGATGATCTGGTGCGCAGCCAGGTGATGACTGACGTGCAGAAGCTCGTCCGTTACCTTCCCGACAGCCAGCGTGAAGTGCTGGAGATGCGTTATTACCAGGACTTGAGCTTCAAGGAAATCGCCGAACTGACCGGCGTAAGCATCAACACTGCCCTGGGACGGATGCGTTACGCGATCCTGAACATGCGACGGATGGCGGAAGAAAACCGCATCGAACTGTCGCTTGCCTGATTGCTGAGAAAAAAAGACCAACATCCATATACTAAACCGGAGCGGGCTGCGTTCTAATAGCAGAACGATAAATAAAAGTGCCTATGAAGAGACTTTCTACTCCGTATATGAATGTAATAAACCGTAAAATGAGGAAGCGCCCGGAAAGCGAAAGCTGCTCGCCGCGCAGGGAATCGATTCATTTCCTGACCCAATTCGCCCGCGTATATCAGGCTGAACCGGTATTAAAACCGGAGCTAAACGGTTACATTCTTAATTAATACAGCGCAATCTATGAATCATTTGCTGGCTCCCTCTTTACTGTCGGCCGACTTCATGCATCTCCGGCAGGATATCGAGATGATCAACCGGAGTGAAGCCGACTGGCTCCACTTGGATATCATGGATGGCGTATTCGTGCCCAATATTTCCTTTGGCTTCCCGGTGCTGCAGCAACTGAAAGAAGTATGCAGCAAGCCGCTGGACGTACACCTGATGATCGTTGAACCGCAGAAGTTCATACCCGAAGTCGCGGCGATGGGCGCATACCTGATGAACGTCCATTACGAGGCATGTACTCACCTGCACCGTACCGTGAGCGCTATCAAAGAAGCCGGCATGAAAGCCGCCGTCACCCTGAACCCGCATACTCCGATCAGCCTGCTGGAAGATATACTGGATGAGTTGGATATGGTGTTGCTGATGTCTGTCAACCCCGGATTCGGCGGGCAGCGGTTTATCGAACATGCGGTCACAAAGACAGCCCGCCTGAAAGAAATGATCCTCAGCAAAGGACTGCATACACTGATCGAAGTGGATGGCGGGGTGAATGAGGAGACCGGAAGGCGACTGGTAGAAGCGGGCGCCGATGTGCTGGTGGCCGGTAATTACGTATTCAAAGCACCCGACCCGCTGGAAGCTATCCGCCGGTTGAAGCGGTTATAGCGCCTCCCCTCTCCAGTCCCAATTCCCAACACTATGAATGAAATCCACAAGCGGCCCTTCGCGCGGCCTCTGCTGGTTTGGACAGGCGGCATCCTGTTGTATTCCTTTTTCCCGTATCCGTGGTTGGCGGGGATGGCGTTGGGGCTGTCTCTTTGCCTGTTATTGGCTTCCCTGTTCGCGGGCAGGCAATTGTCGTACGAAGGAAGGTGGACGTGGGGCGCCGTATGCGCCTTGCTGATACTGGCGTTGTCAATAGTGGTAACGGGATATGCCGACAGGCAGACACCTACCTCCCACAGAGACGACGCATGGAAGCAACAGGCGTTGGAACGTCAACAGGCGCTGGCCGACAGGTTCGACACCCTGCGGCTGGATGATACCGAAAAGCATATACTGGCCACGCTCACACTGGGCTATCGCCAGGTGATGGACAGAGAGACGAACCGTCGCTTCGCCGTGACGGGGGTAGCCCATATCCTCTCCGTAAGCGGGTATCATATCATGGTAGCCTGCGGGTTTGTCTCGTTGCTGCTGGGATTTCTGCCGAGCAACCGGTGGGGCGATCGGATCCGAAGCCCGCTGATGATCGTCTTGCTGTGGTGGTATGTCTGGATCACCGGGCTGTCCGTTCCGGCGATCCGGGCGGGATTGATGACGAGTTTCTTCCTCGCAGGACGGTTGCTCAACAGGGAAGGCGACCGTTACAACACCCTGGCCGCTTCCGCTTTCTGCATGCTGGCTGTCCGGCCGTTCCTGCTGTTTGATATCGGCTTCCAACTGAGCTACACGGCGGTATGGTTCCTCCTCTGGCTACAACCCCGGCTGTACAGGTTGATTGATGTTCGCAACCCGTTGCTGGCCACGCCCTGGGGATGGGTCACCGGTTCATTGGCGGCACAATTGGGCACCACCTTCCTCAGCCTCTATTATTTCGGACAGTTCTCTACCGTATTCCTGTTTACCAATCTCTTGCTGATGTCATTATCGGGGATGCTGATTCCCTGCGGATTGCTTGTCGCCCTGTTGCCTGCCACCTGTCCGGGATACGCGGTATTGCAATGGATGACAGAAGAATTGGTGGGACTGATGTACCGGATCGTCGAACGGTTCAGCATGCTACCCATGGCGGCGCTTACATTCGATTTCGGTTTCGGTTCCCTATTGGCGGGATACACCATACTCTTCCTGTTCCTGGGTTGGGTGGACCGGCGGCGACCATGGATGTTGCTACTCGCACTGACGCTCTGTTTTATTTGGTTATTGATCCTGTTGATGCTTAAAAAGTGCTAACTTTGCATCACTAATTAATAACTGTTGTATGCTGACAAAGATCATCCAGGAGGAAAAAATTCAAAAGACACATAAATATATTGAAAAGGGTGATGGATTTGTGATCGTCACCCATGTATCGCCCGACGGAGACGCGCTGGGATCCGCATTGGGACTGTATCATTTCCTCATCAACTACGGGAAAGACAATGTGAATGTGGTAGTGCCCAATGCCTTTCCCTCCTACTATAAGTGGATGCCGGGCGCCGACGAGGTGGTGATCCATGAAAAGTATCCCGAATTCGCAGAGAAACTGATTGCCGATGCCGATGTGGTTTTCTGCCTCGACTTCAACGCGCCGAAGCGGATCGGCAAACTGGCGCCCGCTGTACTGGCCAGTGAAGCGCGAAAGGTAATGATCGACCATCACCTGGATCCGGGCGATTTCTGCCGTGTGGTGATTTCTTATCCCGATATGTCGTCCACCAGCGAGATGGTGTTCCGTATCATCTGCCGGATGGGACTGTTCGACCTGATCGACAAAAAAGGCGCCGAATGTATTTACGCCGGCATGATGACAGACACCGGATCGTTTACCTACAACTCCAACAAACCGGAGATCTATACCATCATCTGCGAACTGATCCGTAAAGGGATCGACAAAGACCTGATATACCGGCGGGTAAACCAGGTATATTCCGAATCGCGCCTGCGGCTGATGGGATACGCCTTGTATGAAAAGATGAAGTTGTATCCCGCCCAACAGGCGGCACTGATCACGCTGACCAAAGAGGAACTCGACCGTTTTTCGTACGAAACGGGAGACACGGAAGGGTTCGTAAACCTGCCCTTGCAGATCGAAGGGATCATCTTCACCGTATTCCTGCGCGAAGACGCCGATTATGTCAAGGTATCCCTCCGTTCGGTAGGCGATTTCCCCTGCAACGAATTCGCCACCCGCTATTTCAGCGGCGGCGGGCATAAGAACGCTTCCGGCGGCGAGTACTTCGGCCCGTTAGCGGATGCCGTTCACAAATTTGAAGAAGGATTAAGGGTATTTAATCCACTTCACATGGAAGAAATACAGCAAGAAGACTGATAAACTGATGGATAATACCTATTTTTGTAGCTTATTAATACAAATGTACGTAGAAAGATGAAGAGAGGTTTTAATATCCTGTTGATCCTGTGCGCCGCCCTGGTAATGCTTTCATGCAGCAACTCAAGAAAGTCGTACACGGAAATGTTGAAAGACCAGCGTAAAGCCATCGACAAATTGATTGATCAGGAAAATATGGAAATCCTTACCAGCTATCCGATGGATAGCGTATTCGGAGAAAACCAGTTTGTCAAGCTGAGCAACGGAGTGTATATGAATGTGATCGACCCGGGCAACGGCAGACGCGCCGTCTTTCAGAAGACAGATGTGCTCACCCGGTTTACCGCCAGTTATTTTATGACCGACACGTTTACGATCTCCAATTATGGTCCCCACAGCAACGGCATGGAACCGGTCGCATTCAAATATGGCTATTATACAGCCTCTAATACAGGCTATACCTTTACGGAAAAAGAAGCGTACCTGAATTCGTTGATGAGTGAAGGATTGCAAACCCCGCTCGAATATGTGGGCGACAGGGCAAAGGTGAAGCTGATCGTCCCCTTCCAGAAAGGGAACACCACCGACCAGGGCAACGGAGACCCCGTATATTACAGAATTGTAGAATATAAATTTGCAGACTAAACTATGACGTTGATCAAATCTATTTCAGGTATCCGCGGCACAATCGGCGGATCACCTGAGGATGGCTTAAACCCACTGGCTATCGTGAAATTCACTGCCGCTTACGCTGCATTCATCCGAAAACACACCTCCGTGAAGACGAACAAGATCGTTGTCGGACGTGACGCGCGTATATCGGGGCCGATGGTGAAACAAATTGTACTCGGCACACTGACCGGGATGGGCTTCGATGTGGTGGATATCGACCTTGCCACCACACCAACCACCGAACTGGCAGTCGTATGGGAAAAAGCCTGCGGGGGTATTATCCTCACCGCCAGCCATAACCCTAAACAGTGGAACGCACTGAAACTGCTGAACGAGCGTGGTGAATTCCTCAATGCCGAAGAAGGCGCCGAAGTGTTGGCGCTGGCTGAGTCGGACAACTTCCACTTTGCCGATGTGGATCATCTGGGAAAGGTAGTGGAAGACGGTTCGTATCGCGACCGCCATATCCAGAGCGTGCTCTCGCTCGAACTGGTGGATGTGGCCGCTATCAAGGCAGCCAACTTCCGGGTGGCAGTAGATGCCGTGAACTCGGTAGGCGGTATTGTGATCCCTGAATTATTATACGCCTTGGGCGTGAAGGAGCTGGCGAAACTGCACTGCTCTCCCCACGGTAAGTTCTCGCATAACCCGGAACCGCTGCCGGAAAACCTCACCGAAATCTCCCAACTGATGAAACAGGCGAAGGCCGACATAGGCTTTGTGGTGGATCCGGACGTGGATCGGCTGGCGATCGTCTGTGAGAACGGCGAGATGTTCGGCGAAGAATATACACTGGTGGCCGTGAGCGATTATGTATTGAGCCGCACACCGGGCAATACGGTAAGCAACCTGAGTTCGAGCCGCGCCCTGCGTGACGTGACCCGTTCACATGGTGGCACATACAATGCCGCCGCCGTGGGCGAAGTAAATGTAGTGGCGAAGATGAAAGAAACGCATGCCGTGATCGGCGGCGAAGGGAACGGAGGCGTGATCTATCCCGCCAGCCATTACGGACGCGACGCACTCGTTGGCATCGCGCTGTTCCTTACCCACCTGGCAAAGAAGAAAATGAAAGTGAGTGAACTGCGCGCTTCTTATCCGGCCTATGCCATCTCCAAGCAAAAGATTGAACTCACCCCGGATATCGATGTGGATGCTATCCTGGAAAAAGTGAAGCAGCAGTTTTCGCAGTATGATATCACCGATATCGACGGCGTTAAGATCGACTTCCCGGACAAATGGGTGCATCTGCGCAAAAGCAATACCGAGCCGATCATCCGTATCTACGCCGAAGCGCCTTCCATGCCGGAAGCTGATGCTCTGGGCGGTGAAATCATCCGCCTCATCCGCGAGATGGCAGGATGCTGATACGCGATTGAACGAAACATACGACTCCGCAACAATAGGTAAGCCCTTTGTTGCGGAGTTTCTTTTTAAATGGCAGGCAATAGGATATTCCGGAATTCCTGTTCGAAATTGGGCGTGAAGAGGTGCTTACCCAGGTTGCTCCGTATCTCTTCGACAGACCAGAAGCGTCCGCCATCCAGTTCATCGGCATCAGGAAAGACCGGGTCTTCATAGACGGTTGTGAACGCGTGGACAAGCTCTCTTTCGATCGATGATTCGAATACATAACGCGCCAGCAGGCACGGCTGGAAGGACGTGATTCCCAGCTCTTCCCTCGCTTCACGGCGCAGGGCCTCTTCCACGGATTCGCCATAGTCGATATGCCCGCCTACGGCTGTGTCCCATTTGCCAGGTTGGATATCTTTGGTCAGGGAACGCAGTTGGAGGTAGAGTTCCCCTGCCGGATTGAATACATGCAGGTGGACTACCGGATGCAGCAGTTTACTGCCACTGTGACATTCCGTACGCGTGGCTTTGCCGGTTACGCGCCCGTCTTCGTCAACCAAAGGAAACCATTCGATGGATTGCATGGCATGCGTGTTGAAAGGTGTTATTATTAATGTACGCGCGTACCTTTTCCCTGATGGATTTCTGAAGCCTGGGTGATGATCACCTGACGTACGCCGGCATCGATGGCCTGGTAGGCGTTCTCGAGCTTCGGGATCATTCCGCCCTTGATAATACCTTCCCGGACATAGCGGGCAAAGGTGGCACGGTCGAGTGCGGGTATCACACTTTCGTCGTCGTTCTCATCCACCAACACGCCTTTTTTCTCGAAGCAAAACACCAGGGTGACGTCGAAATGAGCAGCCAGCGCCTTGGCGGTTTCGCCGGCGATGGTGTCGGCGTTGGTATTGAGGATATGCCCCTGTTTGTCGTGGGTAAGGGGCGCCAGCACGGGAACGATCCCCTGGCGGATAAGGGTTGCCAACAAGCCGGCATTCACCTCACGGACATCGCCCACATAGCCATAGTCAATCTCTCCCACCGGCCGTTTATCCGAACGGATCAGGTTCATATCAGCGCCGGTAAGGCCGAGGGCGTTCACCTCTAAAGCTTGCAGGCCGGCTACGATGGTCTTGTTCACCAATCCGCCATACACCATGGTGACTACCTTCAGTGTTTCCGCATCGGTGATACGCCGTCCGTTCACTAATTGGCTCTCGATGCCAAGCTGTTCGCCCAGGCGGGTGGCCGAGCGTCCTCCTCCATGTACGAGGACTTTATATCCGTCGATCGCGGCAAAGTCGCGCAACAGGCGGCGCAGGGTATCCGCTTCTTCCACAATCTTCCCCCCCACCTTAATCAGCGTCAGTTTCTCCATGTCCTTTTTGTTTTATCAGAGGGCAAAGGTAAGAAGAAGGTGTAAAAAAAAGTCCCCGTATCACTGTTAAAAGAAATATTTTTCTACCTTTGCCATCACTTAGGGAAATGCGGTAGTAGCTCAGTTGGTAGAGCATCAGCTTCCCAAGCTGAGGGTCACGAGTTCGAGCCTCGCCTACCGCTCCAAGCAAAGCAGATAAACATGCTTTGTTTTTCATAACAATTAATTTTCGACTGTCGCCGCATGTGAATGCCGCGACATTTTTTTTTCTTCTATCGGAATAAGTATCTTCTATTGTCCACATCCGCATCTTCTATTGTCAACAATAGGAAGATGTAGTGCCGCGATTAGGATGGTTTTGTCATCCCACATCGCTGGACGGATCAGCCCACCACCGTGGTGTTTTCTCTCCACAGCCGTGGGGGGTTGTTTTTGTAACAGTGGGAGACACAAAAAAACAGAGGGGGGAGAAGACAAAAACAGAGGGGGGGGGCAGAGGGGCCCCACAGGGGGTGGGATGAGAAGA
>JAVBUE010000039.1:0-52767 GCA_031555735.1 Tannerellaceae bacterium | reverse complement strand
TTGAACAACATCCAGACGTTGTGGACACGAGATCCAGATGAAGATTTATCAACATCCGGTTGTTGGAAAAACGCCGGAGAGTTGTCGGCGCAACTCCCGGGAGTGATCAGTGAAAATTCTTATACGCTGATAAAGAGGCTATTAGGTGTTGAAATCTTCCATAGGTGAACGTTTCAACAAACATAGGTGGATGTTCAAACAAACATAGGTAGATGTTTGAACATCCACCTATGATTGTTTTGGCCTTCCAATATCACTGCCGACACCGTGATATCAACTCCGGCTGATGTCACATAAAATCCCGTATTCATGCGGGCGTGACATGGTGACAACACAAACCGGAAGATCCACTGAGAGAGCGAAATTGGAAGAAGAGGTAAAAAGGAGAGGCAAAAAGCATATCGTCTATTCTTTTTGTTACTTTTGTCTATCCCCATTTTTGGGGAAAAGGGATTATTTTGCACACATCAACGAGTAAACAAATGCACGGAAACATGAAGCAATCAACGGGCGCTTATCTTTTCCTGATCACCCTGGTATCGGCCATGGGCGGACTGCTGTTCGGATACGACTGGGTAGTCATCGGCGGGGCGAAAATATTTTACGAACCGTTTTTCGGGATCGAACACTCGGCGGCCTTACGCGGTTGGGCCATGAGCAGCGCGTTGACGGGATGCCTGGCCGGGGCGTTGATGGCCGGCGCCTGGAGCGACCGGTACGGACGGAAAAAGATGCTGCTGGCCTCCGCCGTGCTCTTCACCGTATCCGCCTACGGCACCGGTGCGGTGGACAGCTTCGCCTGGTTTATCGCCTATCGCATCATCGGCGGTTTCGGCATTGGCATCGCATCCAATATAACCCCTATCTATATTGCGGAGGTATCACCTGCACGTGTCCGCGGGAAATTCGTCTCGCTGAACCAGCTTACCATCGTACTGGGGATCCTGGCGGCACAGTTGGCCAACTGGCGGATCGGCGAACAATTCATGCCGGACGCCGATACGTTGTCGCCCGCCGGTATCGACTGGGCCTGGCGATGGATGTTCTGGGCGGAGATGGTACCGGCGGTGTTGTTTTTCATCCTGGCGTTCGTCATCCCGGAGAGCCCCCGATGGCTGGCGGTGAACAACCGGCAGGCAGCGGCCGTAAGGGTATTCTCCCGCATCGGCGGCGAAGCGAATGCCCGCCGGGAGATGGAAGAGATCAACAGCCTCCCGCCCGCCGACGGGTCTGTCAACTGGAAAGCGCTCCTGCAACCCGGTGTACGCAGGGTGTTACTCATCGGCGTCGTACTGGCCGTGTTCCAGCAATGGTGCGGACTGAACGTGATCTTCAACTATGCGCACGAGATCTTCTCCGCCGCCGGTTATGCCGTATCGGATATCCTGATGAACATCGTGGTGACGGGGGTGACGAACGTAGTCTTCACCTTTGTAGCCATCTATACCGTGGATCGATGGGGACGCAGGAAACTGATGCTCACCGGATCGGCCGCACTGGCCGTCATCTACCTCATCCTCGGCGCCTGCTATGCGCTGGAGGTGAGCGGCTGGCCGATGTTGCTGCTGGTTGTACTCGCCATCGCAGCCTATGCCATGTCGCTGGCTCCGGTGGTTTGGGTGGTGCTGTCAGAGATATTCCCCACCCGTATCCGGGGAGCGGCGATGGCCGTATCCACCTTCTTCCTCTGGGTGGCTTGCTTTGTACTGACTTACACCTTCCCGCTGCTGAACGAGTGGCTGCATGCCAGCGGGACATTCTGGGTCTATGGCGGCATCTGCCTGGCGGGGTTCGTGTTTATCCGCTCCCGCCTCCCCGAAACGAAAGGGAAAACCCTCGAATCCCTCGAAAAAGAACTAACCCAATGAGATGATATGGAAGCAAAAGTAAAAGTCTGGGAAGAAGAGATCCTACTACCCACCTACGAGATCGGACAGCCGGAGAAGAATCCCCTATTCCTCGAGAAACGGGTGTATCAGGGTAGCAGCGGAGCGGTCTATCCTTATCCGGTGATCGAATCGATCGGAGACTGTTGTACGGACAAGCCCTATAAAGCGGTCTTCCTGGAAAACGAATACCTGCGGATCATGGTGCTCCCCGAACTGGGCGGCCGTATCCAACAAGCATACGACAAGCTCAAAGGGCGACACTTCATCTATTACAACCAGGTGATAAAACCGGCGCTGGTAGGACTTACCGGCCCCTGGATATCCGGCGGCATCGAGTTCAACTGGCCGCAACACCACCGGCCAAGCACCTTCCTGCCGGTGGATTATACGCTGGAAGAATGTCCGGACGGCAGCGCCATTGTCCGCGTGGGCGAAAGGGAGCGGATGTTCCACCAGAAAGGGATGGCCGCGTTCAAATTATCACCCGGCCGCGCCGTGCTGGAGATTCAGGGGACGGTATATAACCCCACGCCTCTGCCGCAAACATTCCTCTGGTGGGCCAACCCCGCCGTGAAGGTGAACGAACACTACCAGTCGGTCTTCCCCGACGACGTACATGCGGTGTTCGACCACGGCAAGCGCGACGTATCCTCATACCCGATCGCGACGGGTACTTACTACAAAGTGGATTATTCCGCCGGGGTGGATATTTCCCGGTACAGGAATATCCCGGCGCCCACCTCCTACATGGCGATCCAATCGGCGTACGACTTCGTGGGAGGATATGAAAACGATACCCGTGCCGGTGTGCTGCATGTGGCCAACCATCATATCTCGCCGGGGAAGAAACAATGGACCTGGGGCAATGGCGACTTCGGGCTGGCGTGGGACCGGAACCTCACGGATGCCGACGGACCGTACATCGAATTAATGGCGGGCGTCTATACGGACAACCAACCCGATTTCTCCTGGCTGCAACCCTACGAAGAAAAATCATTCACCCAATACTTCCTGCCTTACCGGGAACTGGGTGTGGTAAAGAACGCGACCGCCGACCTGCTGATGAACCTGGAAGAGACGGCAGACGGCAGCCACATCCTGAAAGTGTTCGCCACCTCCCTGCAACGTCAACTGCGCATCCGGGTACAGGAGAAAGGAACCACGGTGTTTGAAGAAACCACCGACCTCTCCCCGGAAAACGTGTATGAAGCCGTTGTACCGCTGAAAGAACTGAAGGATGCCTCCTGCACAGTCTATGCTTCGCCGGAGCAGTGCCTGTTGGCCTGGAGTCCGCCGCGGGAGAAAGAACGGGTCGTACCCGAACCGGCGAAAGCGGCACGGAAACCGGCAGAGATCGCTTCCATCGAACAGTTGTATCTCACCGGGTTGCACCTGGAACAATACCGGCATGCCACCTGGTGCCCGACGGACTATTACCGGGAAGCCCTGCGGAGAGAGCCTACGGATACACGCTGTAACAACGCCCTGGGACTGTGGCTGCTCCGCAAAGGACAGTTCGCCGCGGCGGAGCCATACCTCCGGCAGGCGGTGACGACGTGGATCGAACGCAACCCGAACCCGTACGACGGGGAAGCGTATTACAACCTGGGGCTCTGCCTCACATACCTGCAACAAACAGACGAAGCGTATGCCTGCTTCTATAAAGCCTGCTGGAACGCGGCCTGGCAGGATGCGGGTTATTTCGCGTTAGCTCAGCTTTCACTGGCACGTAATGAAAAGGTACGCGCGCGGGAAGAAATAGAGAAGTCGCTGGTACGCAACTGGCACAACCACCGTGCCCGCCACCTGAAGGCGGTGATCCTGCGACGGGAAGGGAAGCGGGAGGAGGCGCTGGCATGGATCGGCGACTCGCTGGCGATCGATGCCTTCAACTTCGGTTGCCGATTTGAACAATACCTGTTGAGCAGACGGCAGGAAGAGTTGGATGTGTGTACCTCCCTGATGCGGAAGGAGTCGCATAATTACCTGGAACTGGCATCAGACTATCTGTCGGCTGCCTGTTATGATGAGGCGCTGGAGGTGATAGAGACAGCGCTCAGGCAGGTGACCTGCCCGGAAATCATCGTCTATTATTATAAAGCTTGCCTCCTGGCGGCAATGGGCAGGAAAGGGGATGCCGTGGCTGTTGTCCGTGACGCCGAACGGCTGGATCCGGGCTGCTGCTTCCCCAACCGGCTGGAAACGATCCGGATACTGCAAACGGCCATCGGATTGGACGCTCATACCCCGAAAGCATTGTACCTGCTGGGTAACTTCTGGTATGACAAACGCCAGTATGAAGAGGCGATCGGTTGCTGGGAACGTTCGCTGGAACAGGATGGCACCTTCCCTACCGTCATGCGTAACCTCGCACTGGCGTATTTCAATAAACAGGGGAAAGTGGGGGAAGCCGTCACCCTGCTTGAAAAAGCGTTTGCGCTGGATACATCGGATGCACGTATCCTGATGGAACTGGATCAGTTGTATAAACGTCTGAACCGTCCTCCTGCAGAACGTTTCGCCTGGTTGGAGCGTTACAGGGAAACGGTTTGGAAACGGGACGACCTGTATCTCTCTTACGTTACCTTATGCAACCGGATAGGGCATCCCGAACAGGCGTTGTCGCTGATCCGGACACGTACCTTCCACCCCTGGGAAGGCGGCGAGGGCAAAGTGCCCGCGCAATACCAGGCGGCCTGCGTCACGCTGGCCCGGCAATGCCTGGAATCAGCACGCTATGAGGAAGGACTGGAATGGATCGAAGCCTGCTACCAGTATCCCCATAACCTGGGCGAAGGTAAGTTGCCGGGGGCACAGGAGAATGATTTCGACTACTATAAGGGCTGCCTGCTCGATGCCCTCGGCCGGACGGAAGAGGCGAAAGCGGCTTTCCAGAAAGGGGCGGAAGGCCGGATGGAACCTGCCGCGGCGGTGTATTACAACGATCAGAAACCGGAAAAGATCTATTTCCAGGGCTTATGCCTTCGCCAATCGGGACGGGAGGAAGAGGCGCGGGATCGGTTCCGCCAACTCATCGCCTATGGCGAACAACATATCGACGACCGCTTTACCATGGACTATTTTGCCGTATCCCTCCCCGACCTGCAGATCTGGGAGGAGGATATGGATGCCAAAAACAGGGATCATTGCTGCTTCCTGACGGGACTGGGTTACCTGGGACTGGGCGACAGGCAGCAGGCGGTGGCGTATTTCGACAAATGTACACATACGGATTTACAAGATATCGTTCTATGAAAACACAATTGTTTACTTTTCTATTGGCTGTTACGGGTTTGTTCGCCTGCCGCACAGCGCCCGACCGGTCATCACTGGCAGGCGAGTGGACCATCCGGTTGGATCCGGAAGACCGCGGACAAGCGGGACAGTGGTTTACGCAACCCTTCGATTCCACCGTCCGCCTGCCGGGTTCCCTGCAGGAACAAGGATACGGGGATGAGGTCGGCATCGATACGAAATGGACGGGCGACCTGAACGACAAATCCTGGTTCACGGACCCGCGTTATGCGAAATACCGTAGGGAAGGACATATCAAGTTTCCCTATTGGCTGACTCCAGACAAGCATTATGTGGGAGTAGCCTGGTACCAGAGAGAGATCAACATCCCCGCCGGATGGAAAGGGAAAACGATTGAGCTGGCCATGGAACGAGCGCATTGGGAGACTACCGCCTATGTGGACGGACGGGAACAGGGACATCGCAACGGACTGTCCACACCCCACCGGTACGAACTGGCCAACCTGGAACCGGGCACACACACGCTGACAATCCGGGTGGACAACCGGCTCCATATCCCCGTGGGGGTGAATGCGCACAGCGTGACAGACCATACGCAGACCAACTGGAACGGGATAACGGGGAACCTCCAACTGGCTGCCAGGCCATCGGTTTACCTGGACGACATCCAACTGTATCCCGACCGGCATCACAAACGGGTGAAAGCCGATATCACCCTGAAAAGCAACGCGGCGGCAGGCAAAGGGGAGATCATGCTTACCCTGGAATCGATGGAAGGGATAAACGTTGGTAAGCCGGTAGCCCTCACGTTCGACAAGCAACAGGGAGAGATGCAGTTCTCCGTCGTCCTCGAAGCGGGAGACAGTATCCGGTGCTGGTCGGAACATCAGCCGTACCTCTACCGCTTACGCAGCCAGGTGACGTTCGAAGGAGAAAAAGACGAACGGATCACCTCCTTCGGTTTCCGTGACTTCGAGAAGGTGGGTACCCGGTTCCAGGTGAACGGCCAACCGGTCTTCCTGCGGGGTACCCTGGAATGTTGCATCTTCCCGCTTACGGGTTATCCGGCGATGGATACCGGCTATTGGCGGAAAATATACGGCAGGTGTAAAGAGTTTGGCCTGAACCATGTCCGCTTCCATTCCTGGTGTCCGCCGGAAGTGGCGTTCGCGGTGGCCGACAGTATGGGGATCTACCTGCAGGTAGAATGTGCCGCCTGGGCGCATATCGGCGACGGTGCGTATATCGACCGGTGGCTGTATGAAGAAAGCGACCGTATCCTGAAGGAATATGGGAACCATCCCTCCTTCTGCATGATGGCGTATGGCAATGAACCTTCAGGGAAAAACCAGGTGACATACCTCACCGGATTGGTGGATTACTGGCACCGGAAAGATAATCGGCGGGTATATACAAGCGCTGCGGGATGGCCGTATATCGAAAACGCCGATTACTGGAATGCGCCCGATCCGCGGATCCAGGGCTGGGGTGCAGGGTTGAAAAGCATTATCAACAGCCAACCTCCCCGCACGGATTACGACTGGCGGGATATTATCCGCGACGACATGCCGACCGTCAGCCATGAGATCGGTCAGTGGTGCGTCTATCCGAATTTCCATGAAATAGCGAAATATACGGGTGTGCTGAAAGCGCGTAACTTTGAACTCTTCCGGGAGACATTGGAGGAGAACCACCTGGGTGATCTGGCAGACGACTTCCTGTATGCATCCGGACGATTACAGACCCTGTGCTATAAGGCGGACATTGAAGCCGCCCTGCGCACACCGGGCTTTGCCGGTTTCCAGCTGCTCGACCTGCACGACTTCCCCGGACAGGGCACTGCCCTTGTCGGCGTACTGGATGCTTTCTGGGATCCCAAAGGGTATGTGGATGGGGAAGAATACAGCACATTCTGCAACCAGACCGTCCCCCTGATCCGTTTCCCCCGCATGGTGTGGTCGGATACAGACCGCCTGACGCTCCCCGTGGAAGTAGCGCATTTCGGCGGGGAAGCGATGCCTGACGCCTCTTTTACCTGGACTATAAAGACGAAGGATAACCGGTTGCTGGGGAAAGGCAATTTCCGGAAAACGATCCCGATCGGGAATGGCATCCCTGTGGGAGAGATCGATTTCTCCCTCACATCCATCCATGAGCCGGCACAACTGGCCGTATCCGTGGAAATCGACAATACACCGTATAAGAATAGCTGGAATATTTGGGTGTATCCCGTGAAGAAAGCGGAGATTCCCTCAATGCCGTATATCACGTCCAGGCTGGATCAGGCGGCCGTCGATCGGTTGCATAAGGGTGGGAACGTGTTGTTATTGCCCGACAAAGGAAGTCTCGCCCCGGAGATGGGCGGCAAGGTGGCCGTAGGCTTCTCCTCCATCTTCTGGAATACGGCATGGACACGCGGACAAGCGCCCCACACATTGGGCATCTTGTGTAACCCGGATCATCCGGCCTTAGCCGCATTCCCGACGGAAAAATACAGCGATTACCAGTGGTGGGATATCGTCACCTGCGCCGACGCGATGGATCTGAAAGCCTTCCCGGACGACTTCCGTCCGATCGTCCACCTGATAGACGACTGGTTTACCAACCGGAAATTAGGCATCCTGCTGGAAGCCAGGGTAGGCAACGGAAAACTGATGGTATGCACCGCCGATCTGAATGCCAACCTGGCAGACCGCCCGGCGGCCGCCCAGTTCAAACAAAGCATTCTGGAATACATGGCTACCGAGCGGTTTAATCCCCGCCAGGAAGTAGAGGTGGATGTCATCCGGGGGCTGTTCCGGTAAAGCGGCCCTTATCCTTTTTTCAACCGTTTATATTCCGACGGGGATACACCCATAACCTTTTTAAAGAGGCGGGAGAAGTAGTAGGTGTCGTCGATGCCGACATTATAACAGATCTGATTCACCCGCAGGTCTGTAAAATCGAGCAGCTTGCACGCCTGCTGCATCTTCAGTTGGTTGAAGTAATTCAGCGGGGCATATCCCGTACGTTTATGGAATATGGAGGAAAAATGGGAAGAGGAATAACCCGTCCGCCGGGCAATATCTTCCAGCGTCAGCTTTTTACCGATATTTTCCTTCATGCAATGGATGGCCGCCGCCACAATATCGTGCTTATGCGCCTGATTCTTGCTCGCGTCGCGGTATTGCTGGATATAGAGCAACGTACCTAAGTAATGATGGAACACGGAAGAGGCATAAAACACATTTTCCTTACTGAACCCCATATCCAACGTACGGTAAATCTCTTCAAACAATTCGAAACGGTCGCTTATGCGTGAATGCAGGCTCGACCGGATCTCTAACGGTTGCGCCTGCCCTTTGGCATGATAGGCTGCGATTTTCCCCTTGAAATGGATCCAATAGATGGTCCAGGGCAATTGCTCGTCCGCGCCATAGGCATGCGGGACACCTGCCGGCAAAATGAAATACTGATTGGTGGCTACCGGATAGGTATTGTCGCCCAGCTTAAACCATCCGCTTCCATCCACACAATAGATAAATATGTATTGGTTGATCGGCTCCTCCCGCACCCGGTAATGGTGTTTGGCCTTCGGATAGTAACCGATCTCCGTAATATGGAGTAATGAGGCATAAGCGTCATTTTCCAAATCTTGAATGACATAAAGGGGGAGCACGATAGCTCTTTCCCCCGAGAATCCGTCTTTGCGTTTAATCATAGTCAACTATTGAAACAAAAGTGAACTAAAAGTAAGCATTCGGCCTGAATCCGACCGAATGTTTACTTTTAAATTAGTTATTTATTACACCGGATACATGCTGGTTTAACAATACGTGCTTTCACCACTTTAATAACCGGGATTCTGCGTAATGGCAGGCGTCGCATCAATCACGCTTTGCGGTATGACCCACAGATAATCCCTGGCGGGATTGAACACGCGGACTTCCACCTTGATCCGGTCGTCGGTAAGCGTCAGTTCACCGTTGCCGGGATTCACTTTCCCCAGCAGCGCACCCCAGACCTGACCCGGCATCACCTGTTCGCCAATCCGCCAACGGCAGATATCAAACCAGCGAAGGCCCTCCATACACAGTTCCACCCGCCGTTCACGCCGTACCAGTTCACGCATCTTCGCCTGCCCGGCATACACTGTCCGGTTGATTTCCGGCATGCCTCCCCGCTTACGGATCAGGTTCAGGGCGTCGTAAACGGATTCATCGATCTTGTTCTGCTCGATCATGGCTTCGGCGTACATCAACAACGTTTCCGCATACCGGAAGACAATTCCGTTCACGTCTGTATCCCCCATGGTCTTGTAGTCCGACAGGTCGTCTATATACTTCCGGCTGTGATAACCTGTTTTCGTACGTCCATACGGAGCGTAGTATTCACCGGTAGGATCTGCCGGATCAATGGGATTGAAATAACTGCCTTCGTACAGGCATCCGGGATAAATAAAGGAGGCGTAGAAGCGCGGGTCACGGTTCTTATACGGATCTTTGGGGTTGTACAACGGAGATTCGGCAATTGTCTTGCCATCCGCACATTCGAAAGCATCGACCAACGACTGCGTCGGGTTGATGGAAGCCCATCCACCCACGGTATTGGGAGCCAGCGGGGTGGGGATCCAGTTCGGCTGCAATGTTTCCACATACTGGACAGCCAGGATTACTTCCACATTGTTATTATTGGCTCTTCTGAACAAGCCCCGGTAATCGTCGAACAACTGATATACGCCGGAGTCCATCACCTGCTTGGCGGAGTTGGCAGCCGCTTCGAAATCACCTTTGAAGAGTTCCATACGCGCTTTCAGCATATAGGCGGCACCACGGCTTGCCCGGCCGATGTCGTTCGATCCGTATGTCAATGGCAGGTCGGGAGCAACTGCCGCCAGTTCGTCGATCACAAACTGCATCACCTTATCCTTCGGGTCGCGGGGGAGATTCGCTTCATCCACTGTCAATACTTTGGTCACCAACGGCACGTCGCCAAACAACGTCACCTTCAGGAAATAATGCCATGCACGGACGAAACGGACTTCCGCGATCAGGCGTTTCCGCATCTCTTCGTTCATAACCGGCCGGTCGATATTCTCCAGGAAGTTATTGCAACGCGTAATCTTATCGTATTTGAAGAAGTTCTCGCTTTGTCCCATATTGGTAGGCGTCGATAAACCGGTGGCATGCGCCTGCCATCCTTCCCAGGAGAAGGGGTTGTAGGCATTATCGGACACACAGTCGAAATAAGGCAGGTTATCCGCTTCGAACCAACCCTCATAACACCCCGTGGCAGCCGCAATCGCATCTTTTTCCGTATTCCAGAACATAGCGTTGGAAGGACGATCCAACGGATTCCGGTCTAAAAAATCACTGCTGCAAGACGTTATTAATAGCAGTATGAGTCCTAATAAACTATATTTTTTCATCTGATTATTCTTTTTAGAAGGTTACACTTAAACCAAACGTATTCGTTTTCACCTGAGGATAATAAGCTCTGGCGGCCACAGGAGCTTCGGGGTCGAATCCTTTATTAAATCCGGTGAAGGTTAACAGGTTCTGGCCACTGTAATACACCCGCAGTTTTTCGATAAAGACCTTTTTGGTCCACGCCGTCGGAAGCGTATAACCCAACTGGATATTCTTCATACGCAGATAAGACGCGTCAATCACCCAGAAATCGGAAGGTGTGGAAGAATAGTTCTGCCGGCGGTTATTCGTAAGCGGACGCGGGAATTTCCCATCCGGATTGGTCTGCGCATCCCAGGAGTCGCGGTAGAGCGATGTAGGCTTGCTTGTCGCGCCGCTCAGTTCACCGATCGCCTCCGTTTGCAGGTAACCCTTCACACCGGCGGCACCCTGGAACAATACGCTTGCATCCAGCCCCTTCCAGGTAGCCGTCAGGTTTAACCCGAAAATCCATTTCGGATCCCAACTGCCCAGATACACACGGTCAGCCCCGTCTATTTTCCCATCCTGGTTCTGATCTTTGTATTTCAGGTCACCGGGACCGGCCGTATTCCGGTTGATCACCGCATACCCATCCACCTCTTCCTGGGTCTGGAAAATACCCAGCACCTGATAGCCGCCGAATGAGTTCATGGGATAGCCTTCCTGCCAGAAGTTGTAGTCGTTCTGCCAGATCTTGCTACCGTCGTTCTTCAGGTCGAGGATCTCGTTCTTATTATAGGCCGCGTTGGCATTGGCATTAAATGTCCAATCCCCTTTGGCGTATTTATATCCTGCCTGAAACTCCACCCCTTTATTGCTCATCTTCGCCACATTCTGGTAAGGCGCATTCAAGCCATAGAGGGTACTCACCGGCAATTTACGCAGGATATCCCGTGTTTCCCTGGAATAAATATCCATGGAGAACGTGATCATATTGCCCAGCAATCCAAGGTCTAACCCCAAGTTGGCAGATTCTGACGTTTCCCATTTCAGCGCGCTGTTCGCTCCGTCCACAGGAGCCACCCCGGTATTCACTTTGCCGCCGAACACGGCGTTTTTCTGTGCCAGTACGGATTGATACGGGTAATATTCGATCGATTCTGTCTTGTTGGTGCCCAGTTGCTGGTTACCCAACAACCCCCAGCCCGCACGGATCTTCAGGTCGGAAAGGATCTCTCGCGTACCTTCCATAAAGGCTTCATTGATCACCCTCCAGGCTGCCGAGAAAGAGGGGAACGTACCCCAGCGGTGTTCTTTCGCGATGCGCGACGTACCGTCGTAACGGATATTCCCTTCCAGCAAATAGCGGTTGTCGTAATCATAGGTCACCCTACCAAAGAAAGACTGCAGGGCATATTCATTGGCAGAGCCATTGGCTTTCTGTCCATCGGCCGATCCGGCATCTACTTCCCGCAACGTATTATTCAGGAATTGTGAACGTTCGGCTATCGACCAGTCGTGCCGGCTGTACTCCTGGGAGTAGCCCGCCAATCCGCCAACCGTATGTTTGCCGAATGTATTGTTGTACGTCAACAGGGTCTGTAGCGTTATCGTTTCAAAGTCGTCGCGTGTATCTCTCTGGTAATTGGGACCCTGGTAAAACGTCGGCGCTCCCGTTTTCCAGTTGTAATACTGTACATCCTTGATGAACCGTTCATCCGATACACTGGTGAAATCATATCCCAAAATCTCCTGAATTTTCAACCCGGGTATGATCTCGTAGCCGATATTCCCAACACCGCGTGTCGTACGTGTTTTGGTATTACGGAGACCCGGATCGTCCATCCACGCCATCGGGTTACCGTCGGAGATATACCCGTAATAGCCGTTTGAATAGATATTTGTTACCATCGGGGCGATACGGTTGATCTGGCGGATAATCTGGTATGAGTCGCCGGTATAGGGGTTGGTAGGTTCCTCCCAGTCTTTATAGGTATAGGAAATATTGACCCCTGCCGAGAACTTATTGACCTGCGTATTGATATTCGCCCGGAGCGTGTATCTGTCGTTCGTCATATAATCGATGATACCTTCCTGGCTGAGATACCCCAGTGAAAACATGTAATTCGTCTTTTCACTTCCGCCGCTGATTTCCGCCCGGTGACTTTGCTGCAAAGCGTTGTCTTTGTAAAACAAACCCAACCAGTCCGTATTCGGATAATTATCCGGATCGCTTCCGTTGCGGAATTTTTCAATTTCTTCAGCGGTATATTGAGGGGTTTTCCCTTCATTGAGGAGGGCCTTGTTATACAACTCGGCATATTCCCAGGAAGGGAGGTATTCCTGCATCGCCGTGGGCGACTGCCAACCGACATAACCGTCGTATTTCAGGCGGGGTGTGGCATTCGCACCCTTTTTGGTGGTGACCAGTACCACCCCGTTGGCAGCACGGGCGCCATAAATAGCTGCCGACGCGGCATCTTTCAGGACAGACAGGTTTTCGATATCATTGGGATCAATATCATCGATGGATGACACCACCAATCCGTCCACCACATACATCGGATTGGAGTTGTTCAGGGTACCGGTACCGCGGATACGTATTTTCGTATTTTCCGATCCGGGCTGGCCACTGTTTTGAATCACGGTAACACCCGCCAGAATACCCTGCATGGCAGTGGTCGTACTCGTAACCGGCCGGCTCTGGATCGCTTCGGAGCCAATGGCCGACACCGAGCCTGTCACGTTGACCTTCTTCTGTACGCCATATCCTACGACAACCAGTTCTTCCAATGCCTGGGTGTCTTCCAACAGGACAACCCGGAAAGAAGATTGGTTGCCTATCCGAATTTCCTGTGAAACAAACCCGATGTAGGTAATCATTAAAACGGCTCCGTCGGGAACGGTCAGACTGAATTCACCATCCAGATTCGTCACCGTCCCGATCGTTGTTCCTTTTACAGACACATTCGCTCCGATTACGGGAAGACCATCCTTATCAACCACGGTTCCGGATATCGGGCCATCGTTGACAAAAGCGGCTGCATTTACGACTTGTTTTGTGAAGGGATTGGCATATACAGGCGCATGCCCCGTAGGAAAGATCACTGCCATAATAAACAGGTATCTCCATAAAACCAAATACTTGAATTTGTTCATATTAATAATTGATTAAAAAAGTTAACAATCGCACATTGCTGGTTACAACAAACGAAGAAAGAGGTTCTACTCAATTTCAGTTTGGCGTTATTTCCATAGCTCTCTATGACTACATTTTTGATTTGGCACTTTATATTAGGTACTTTCTCATTTACCGGTTTCATCAATAACAGAAATTACTGTGAAACGGTATTTCTGTTCACAAAGTAAGGAGGTCTTAACCGATAACGGAATAGATAATAGTATTATAATGATGGACAATTTATTTATTCCTTTTCCGCTTTTTCCGCCTCCTTCTCCACTCTTTACAGACGGTATCAGACAAACGCATGCCACACAGATAGACTAATCCCCGAAAAGAAATTCATTAGATGGAACAAAAAGAACAATTATTTATACAAACCGGAATCAGTAGTCTATCCTACTCTTCCACCAATGCCACGTTGGCAATGCGGAGGTTCTCCCCCTGCTTCACTTTTGCTTTGAGCACCAGCATGCCGTCGTTCGAATCTTCCCGCATGACGTGGAGTTTCACCCAGGAGGCTTTTTCCTTTTGCCGGCCGGTCTCAAAAAAGCGACCCTCAAACAAAAGCTCCCCTCCCCGATGGCCATCCGCTTCATCCGCCAAACAGACAAATAAGGAACCGATGATGCCCCGGGGGCAATGTACCGTCAGGGTCACCTCTTTCCCTTCCCAGGCCGTATCGTCGCCGGAAGCGGCAATCCGGTCGCACACCACCTCATACCGCGTACCTTTCCGGCTTTCCGACCGGTCTTCGGACACCTCCCACGCCACATTTCCCGAAGCCTCCGCCCCGCAATCGACATACAGGAGAGCACCGTCGAAAGCCACCGGTATCGTACTTACAAGCGGCTCCACATAGGTAAACATCTGCTTCAGCTCATCGACATCCCGTTCATACACGGGATTGAAATCCGGCGACTGCATATAATGCAGGATACTCCGTTTCAACTGCCGGGCAGCCGGATTACCTTCGTCCCGGAGGTCGAAGCCGCAAACTAACAGCTTCCCGTTCCCCGCCTTCACTTCGAAAAGGGCGGCCAGCTTGTTGTTCCGGTGGAAGTCATCCACCGGCTGAGCCATCGGTTGGAACGCCGGTGGAAAATCGTTGATGTAAAACGCCCGGGCATTTTTGTAAAACGACTGCCATTGCCAATCACTATGACTATCGGTCGGAAACTGCCCGAACACCGGATGCTTGTCGCGGACAACCATACCCAGAGTATTCTTCCCCTGTCCCGGAAAGAAAGTCAGCGACCAGTACAGGGGATAGAAACTCAATTTATCGGCCGTCTGTTCCGTCCCCAACGCAGAAGCCAGTAACAATACCTTCCTCCCGCTCGACAACTGCCGCTCACACGCTTCATCCATCCTGTCGGTCACATACACAGCTCCTTCTTCCAGTTGCCGGGTAGCAGGATACACCCATATATGCCAGTAGTTGGCAGTCGCTTCCCGTTGCAAGCCCACCTCCACCGTCAATTGTTGGGCGCATCGGACGGCAGACAGCGCACAGGCGATCTTCCCTGCCATCAGCGAGCTGCCAACCGGGAAGGATTGTTCATCCGTCTGCCCCTCCCCGATCACGTTGCCCGCTTCATCCTTTATTTTCCAATAGAGACCATCCCGCAACGGCTGCGTGCCATACTGTGCCAGCTGGATACCGGCGGTAAATGTTTCATTATTTTCCCATACAAAACGGGGAGTACGCAGCAAGGGCACCACCGTATCCATGTGGCAGCGGAATGTTTCAGGGGTGGTGATGCCTTTGCTGTCGTAAAACACATCCAGCCAACCGACCAGCGCCTCCCCCTGCCCCTGGTAATCCTGCATGCTCAGCAACTGGATACCCGCACAGGAAGGCGTCCGCAGAAAGGATTCGATCTCATATTTATACATTAACTGGTTCAGTGCGCCCGACGCGCGGGCAAACGCTTCATCCTGTTCATTGATGTGATTCCGGCGGGCTACTTCCCTGAATTCCTCCAGGTTACGGGCTTTCAGCACCCCTTTGTATTTCTTTATTTCGCTCCATCGCGGATACACCGGCCACTGGCCAATCTCATGGGCGATGATCGGCAGGGTAGCTTTGGCATATACATCCTCAAAATCCCAGTCGGTGGAAGCCCCGCCCCGCAATCCACGCGTGCTGCCGATGCCCTGGATGTAATGGGTAACCATATACTGGTCTGCGGGCATAATCTTCCGGGCCGTTGACACGGCATAAAGGCGGCGGTGATCGGCTGCCTGCAGCGGTTTGATCCACGACTCCATCACCTCAAAGTCCGAATTACCCAATTCATTACCGATACACTGCATCATGAACGAAGCATGGTTGCCATACGCCTCTGCCATACGTACCAGTTCCTGTTGCACAAATGCGTCGGCTGAAGGATTTTTCCCCAGCCCTTCCGGGCTCCCTTTCGTGATCATATCCTTCCGGTCGGGAGGCGTATTCGTCATCCACCAGTCGATCCAGATCACTTCTGCCTGTATGTAGATCCCGACACGGTCAGCCGCCGTAAACGCCGCCTTTGGCGGGCACCAGGAATGGAAACGCACATGGTTCAACCCATAGGTTTTATACAGGCGGAAGATCCGCTCCCAATCTTCCACCCGGCAGGAAGGATAACCGGTTAACGGGAAATGGACACAATCCAGGTTCCCGCGCAGGAATACCGGTTGACCATTCACCATTATTTTGGAGGAAGAGGTAGTCACTTCCCGAAAACCGATCTCCATCTCCCGTGTATCCGGGCTTTGAGAGGAAGGAGCCAGTGTCAGTTCCAGGATATACAAGTTGGGATGCACATCATCCCACAACCGGATGGATTCCGGCAGGTGCGCCGTATGTGTCAAAGGGTTTTTGCCGGGCGACAACCGCTGTTCAACCGCTTCTGCATACACCGTCCATCCGGACTCCCGCTCTTTCAAAGTCAGGTGGAAGCGAGCCGTTACCCGCTTGCCGGTCTCATTGACCAGTGTATCCGTCACCACCAGCGTCCGGGGATGGACGCGCGTATCAATCCGCGGGTTGGCCATCCGTACCGGTTCCTGCGCGACCAGGCGTATCTCCCCCACCACCCCGTTCCAGATGGTCTGGGTATATTCCGTATAGGCATGCCCCTTATCGCCGATAGCATGGATTAGTCCGTTGTCGATGCGGATGGTCAGCGTATGGTTGCCCGGTTGCAGGTATCCCAGTTCATGTTGGTGGGGCGTACTCAACGCGTCTTGGACAGAAACTTCCTTCCCGTCCAGAAAGACGCGTGATTCCCACATCACCCGTTCCAGCAAGAGGCTCACCTTTTTCCTTCTCCATTCCTCTGGGATCTCTATATCCCGTTGGTACCAGGCTGGGCCGTCATACGTATACGCCCGGGTCAGTATCCCGAAATCGGAACCGGTGGTTTTCTCCCCATACCGCGCCTCATCCGTTGTCCCGGGAAGCTGGATACGTTCCGGCAGCCTTTCACGCTGCCAGTTCTCAGCCAGCCCCTGATCCGCTTCATCCGGTTTAAACCGCCACGTACCTGCAAGGGATTGTATATCCTGTGCCAGCAAGCCAACCGTGCAGCATGCCAACAAAAGCAAAAGGAGGTACTTTCTATGTAATAGTAGCATCATAGCCTGTGCGTTAATGAACGTACAACAAGACACAAAGAAAAGGCATACACCCACACCCGTAAATAGACAATCAACAGAAAGCGTTGGATTATTCTATTTTACTTCAACAGGTATTCCTGTTTAGTAACGTTCCAGCCTTTGACAACGAGGGTTTTCTTTACCGGCAGGTTGCCGACGGCGGTCTCAATCGTCACTTTGCGGCTTTCGCCGGGCAGCAGCGAGAAGAAATTGTCGGTATAGAACGAGGGACGTACCGCTTTTTTCACTTCGTCCAAGAATTGCAACTGGGTAAAGAAAGCGATGGCGGAAGAAGTGTTCTTCACTTCCAGATCGACAAAGTAACGGCCATCCGTTTCGCGCACCTTATATAGAGTCTTCAACTGTACACGGGGAAGTTCCGACAGGCTTTCAAAACCCGAGGCAGCGGGACCGGTCAGTGTTTTCCTTCCATCATACTTGTCTTTCGAGCGCCAGTAGAAGGTATTGGCTACTTCTTTCCCTTTCTCGTCGAAGAGGCGCAGCTTGATGAAATGCACCTGGGATATGCCTGCGGGAAAATCGATCGTGAAGGCATCGTTCACCACACCGTCTTCGGGAATATCGACAACCGCCGACTTCTCCCATACCTTGCGGCTACGGATGTTATACACCTCGGCAGATACCTTGTAACCTTTGAACGAACGATAGTAGTCGTTATAGACCGATACTGTGTTCTTCAGGTAGTCAAACTGGGCATGCAACGGTTCCAACGCATTCTGTGTATGATAGAGGGACGCCGTCGGCTCGAGGGAATAATCCCACATACGGGCGCATACCTGCGGAAGCGGACAGTTGTGATACCAGAAAAGCAAGCCCGACGCATAACGGTCGCCATAGTCATGCTTGTTATAGTTCCACACTTCCCAGATCGACTTGGAGTTCATCGCGCCGACGAATTGTCCCTTGACAGCAAACTCGTCGATGGAGTTAGATTGTCCGTAGTTGTTCGTCAGATCCTTATACATGGTACTCATCAGGTGGAAACCCTCACCGTCGTGATAGTCCCATACCTCCTTGTTGATCGGCCAAAGGTCTTTCTCGTCCATGATCTCGCGTAAGGTTTCGACAAGCGGCAGGGTTGGCGCACCATACTCCGGGTTGAAACCATCCACACGGCTACCGCGCTCGGAGGCGGTGTTCTCGTAGTGCTGCATCGGATTCACCTGTTTGTAAGGGCTTCCGTCGTGTACGCCGCAACACTCAGACTGCATCTGGTAGCCGCGCGTACCGTCGAGCCGCATGATAAGATCTTCGGCTCCGGGCATCTCCGTACTTTCGTTGGACGATACATAGTAGGCAAGCGAGGCATGGTTGCGGATACGCTTTACAGTCGATTCCACATTACTCAGGTAAAGGTTCTTGTCCTGCGGATGCTTTGTATCGCCCGTGATCCAGAACTCCTGCCATACCAGCAAACCCATCTCGTCGCAGAGTTGGAAGAAATAATCAGACTCGGCTATTCCCCCACCCCAGAAGCGGATCAGGTTGATACCCGACTGTTTCGTGTAGCGCAGCTCGGCATAGGTGCGTTCGTCGGACGTACGCAGCATGGCTTCCGGAATCCAGTTGGTTCCACGGATGAAGAGCTTCTTCCCGTTCACGTAGAACTGGCGCGACTTGTCGGGCGTATTCATATCCGACGTGATCTCGCGGATACCGAAGCGGGTCTTGACCGAATCAGACAGCACGTCCTTCACCTTCACTTGTATTTTCAATTCATACAATTCCTGTTTCCCTTTGAAAACCGGCCACCAGAGGCGGGGCTTTTGGATCACCAGTTGCGGAAACTCTTCAGAAGAGAATACCACTACACGACTTTCTCCCCGGAACAAATTCACCTGCTTGGAGAAGGTGATGCCTTCGCCCACGATCTCGCCCTGCACGGTGCAGTTGACAGCGCCCGTGGTAGGATTTACCACCGTTACACTAACGGTTTCCGCCGAACGGTCGTAGCCCGGTTTGCAGAGTGCCGACTTCACAAACGGATAGCGCAACACCGCCTTATCCGTAGCATAAAGAGAGATGCTTTTCCATATGCCCGTGTTACGGTCGCGGATACCATCCAGGTACGTGAAGTCCCACCCCACACTCATCAGCATGGTGGTATTGAGGCCGATGTTGCCGTCACCTCCATTGTGGAACTCACCTGCGGCGCCCCATTGCTTCTGCTTTACAGTACCCGGCATATCCACCGGATACACTTTGACCGCCAGGGCATTCTTTTCACCCACACGGGCAAAGTCGGTGATATTGATATAATCTTCGTTGAACATCCCCGCCATGTTTCCCAGCAAATGACCGTTCACCCACACCTCAGCCCGATAATTGATACCGTCCACCTGGAGCCAGATCACTTTTCCCTTATAGCTGTCCGGAACGGTGAACTCCGTCCGGAACCAATAGGTATAGAAATCGCGGCCGGCAGTGGAGAGGTCGGGAATGAGATTAGAGGTCAGCTTATTGTTCAATCCGTAATAAGGCTCCGGATAGACCTTGTTATACACCAGCGAATTAAGCACGGTACCAGGAACAACCGCCGGCATCCACCCGTTTTCGGTATAACCGGGCATCGACAAGGCTTCAGCGGCTACCGCCACATCACCGGCTTTCTTCATCTTCCAGGTAAAGGAACCACCATGGGTCTCTTCCGAATCAAGGATAATCCTGCCGGGCGAGAGGTAATAATTGGGCGTTTGAGCCTGAGCCGCGGCAGCCATCAGCAAGGCTGCCACGACACATAGGATATGTTTTGTCATTTAGTTGTCTTGTTTTTACAATTATAATACGGGGAACTCGTCTCCCGGCGTCTGCACAGCCGGATCATACACTGCCACACTCACTTGCGAGTCGGCGCAACCGTAGTAGAGATACCATTTTCCTTTAAAGAATGCCAATCCTTCGATAAACACCGTGCCATCCACATACTGGCCGCTCTTCTCAAACGCCTCCATCGGACGGAAGAAGGGCACATCCAGGCGGGCAATCGCCTTATAGGGATCATTCCGGTCGAAGAGCACCTGTCCGGCGCTGTAGGTTCCGGCGTTGTAACGCAGGTCACGCTTTTCATCGCCATTCTGGTTCTTTCCATTATATAAAAGGAGGATACCCTTTTCGGTCAGAATAGCCGGTGGTCCACACTCGGTAAGGGCACTGTCGAAATAACCGGCACGCGGACGGATAAGCGGCAGCAACTCGTTGTCGTCGCCCAAAACAGGCGTCCAGTTGACCAGGTCGTCCGACACGGCGGCTCCCACCATGTGTTCACCCCAGTACATCAGGTATTTGCCGTTGACTTTGGCGACTACCTGTGTACCATCGACCACCTGCGTAACGATGGAACCCGACTTGCAGGCAATGTCTTTAAAACGTCCGTCGTATGCCTTGGCAAAAGCAGGCCCATGCTTCTCCCACCGGAGCAGGTCACGCGAAGTAGCGACCGACAAGCGGGGAACCTTCCGGTTCCAAGCCGTGTACATCATCACATACAGGCCGTCTTCCGTCACGGTTACCCGGGGATCTTCACATCCGCCCGGCCATTCAAACTCCTTCACATTATCGTCGTCAGGGAACATCACCGGTGTTTTCCGTCGCACCATATGCAAACCGTCCGCACTTTCTGCCAGACCGATGCGCGAGGTACGTTTGCCGATTCCGGTAGCCGAATTGTCTTCCGCCCGGTACAGCACGCATATCTTGCCGTCTTTGACGGTGGCAGCCGGGTTAAAGGTGTCACTTTCCTCCCAACCCACCTTTTCCGTCCGCATCGGGCAGTCGAAGAGGTTGGTCGAATCGGGGGTGATAACGGGATTCACGCCCTGCGGACGTACAAAGCCTCCCATCGCCCATTCCGGCAATACATTCGTTCCGGGATTATCCGGCGTGGCGCTGTCGGCCTTCACTTTCGGCTTACAAGCACATACTACTCCCAGCAGTAGCATCAGATAGATCGTCTTCTTCATGACATAAAATTTAAGTGTTGCAAAGATATGGAAAACGACACAGTAGCAGCAGGGATATAACCCAAATATATTACACCAATACCTAACTTTCGTCCTGCCGCCCTGTGTCGTCTATTCCATCAATGCACGTGATACTATTACAAGGTTAGTGCGATGATCGTACTGTAGTTGATGACATTGTTTGTTTTCGAGCCAATACGCACATAGATCTTGTTGCCGTTCGACTTGATCTTATGCTCGTTCGATGCAAAGGTCTTGTCGTTAGCCAGGTCGAACTCGATTACCCCTTCCAGGTTTTTCACCGTCACCTTACCTGCCTGGTTGGCACTTCCGTTGTCCACACCCGGAGCAAAGTTCCAATAGCCATACACTTCCTGTACGGTATAAGAGGCGTCGCTCGGCGTCACCTTATATGAGATACTGATTTTCTTATCTGCGGCAGAGGCCGTGGCTGTGATCCGGGCATAAGGAGTAGCCCTGAGGTCGATGGAAGTCTGACCCTTCACCGTCACCATGTCTTCACATTTGGCCACAAACGGGCCGTTGACCACAATCTTGTATTCGCCGTTGAACATCTGTGCGTTCTCAAACGAACCATCGTACTTAGCGTAGAAGTCAACTGATTTCGTCGCATTCGTATGCTGTTCAAACATATTGATGATCACCCCCGTCGAGCCTTGTACGGGCAACTGTATCGGTTCATTTGTTTGAGCATCCAGCACTTGTCCTTTGATACCGCCATTGGGGGCATCGTAGTTATCGAGTTCGTTCAGGCAGCTTGTCATAAAGAAAGAGCAAGCCACTGTTATTAATAAACTGATCTTCTTCATATATCGTTTCTCTATGTCGTTCATACTATGCTTAATTGGTATATCCCGGGTTCTGTACCAGCTTCGGGTTCGAGTTCATATCATCCCCGTTGATTTTGGTATAGTAGTTCTTTTCCAGGAAGACACGTTTCTGCTTCGGCGTATTGGCACTTTTCTCGAAAGTATATTTCCCGTCGGAGACATTGAACCAGGGATGGATGGCCGATCCGCGGAAACCGTTCAATCCACCCTGCGCCACGTCAAGGTGGGCGATACGCCAGCGTTTCATATCCCAGAAGCGATGATGTTCGAAAGCCAGTTCCACCTTGCGTTCGTGGCGTATCTTAGCCATGTCGATCGAGGTGAGTTGCGGCATACCGGCACGGCTACGGATGATATTGACGGCGTTCAGCGCTTCGGCGGGTTTGCCCAATTCGTAGGCGGCTTCCGCCAGGTTCAGATAGGTTTCGCCCAGGCGGAACACCGGCCAGGGAGTTTCCGACTTGCCCATATTCATATCCGTCAGCGTTTCGTCGAAGAACTTCTTCTGGTAGAATCCGGTTTTAGAAGCGTCACCGGCATCGGCGCCGCCGTCTTTACCGGACGTGCTGTATTTCTTTCCGCCAATTTCAACCGTATTCCCTCCGTCAGGCTGGCTGGTAGCTACATAACGCGTACCATTGGTATCAATCACACCACGGAGCCATTCCATCGTAGAACCTTTGATCGGCGAACCCGGCATATAGATTGTGGCATACATACGGGGGTCTTTCCCCTGGAACACATCATACAAGCCGTCATAGCGGAGCGGCGTACCGTTTGCATCCGTCACCCGGAGAGATCCTTCGGTTCCGTCCGTATATTCATACTCTTCAATCATTTCGAGCGTAGGAGCGATGCCGCAACCCCAGCCGCCACCACGATAGGAGAAGGGAGCGTTACGCTTGTCCCAGTCATGGCCTTTACCCCCAGCCACGTTATACTGCTTCTGGAAGATGTATTCGCCGTTATCGCCATTCCCTTTGAGGAACATATCGCAATAGTTCTGCGACTTATCGTCGGCCTTCTTGCTATACAGTCCGTAGCGCCCCAAGTTAATCAGATCCTGTGCGGCCGTGTAGGCAGATTGGAAGAAACGGTTGGCTTCGGACGAGGGGATACCTACCACGCCATCCAACTGCACCGTTCCGTATTTGGCGATCGAGCCGGCATACAGGGCGGCACGCGAAGCCAACGACAGGGCGGCTCCCTTTTCGGCACGGTATTTCTCCGCAGCCGAACGGGTTACCGGCAATGTGTTGGCAGCCTCCATACATTCGTTGACGATGAAGTCATACAATTCCACTTCCTTGTTACGCGGAACCATCAGGGCTTCCATATTCTTCGGGTCGTACACCTGCGGTTTTTCAATCAGAGGGACACCACCATACCGTTTCACCAGCGTAAAATACTGCATGGCACGCAAGAAGCGTACTTCTGCGATCAATACCTGCTTATCCGACTCGGACAATGTTTGCGCACCCTGCAATTGTTCGAGGAAGTCGTTACAGTTACGTATATTTTTATAACGGTCGGAAAACTTCTGTTCGAACATGCCATCCTCGTAGGTATAACTGGCATTCCCATTATCGAACATCGGGTCTTTCTGGAACGAGCCCTGCGATTCGTCCGACAGGGAGCTGGGGTTCATCAACCGGTAAGAATCCCGGTACCAGTATTGGAAGTCGTCCACCTGCAATCCATCGTACAGGTTCACCAATACGGCATTGATCAGTTTCGGTTCTTCCCACACCTGATCCGGCGTGATGATATCGAAATTCTCCTTTTCCAGATAACTGTCACATGCGGTGAATCCCGCCAGTGCCACCAGAGCGACACCCATTATTTTTGCTATAATCGTCTTCATATGCTTGCTTTAAAAGGTAAGATTAACACCAAAATTAAATGTTTTCATCTGCGGATAGTAGCGCATGGATCCCTCCTTGTTTTCCGGGTCCATATACTTGATTACGCCTTCTGTGCCCGTAAAGGTCAGCAGGTTGAAGGCATTGAGATACACCCGGAGATTTTCGATACCCGACTGCGCCATCAGCTTTTTAGAAAATGTGTAACCCACTTCCAGCGTTTTCAGGCGTAGGTAGGAAGCCTTCTGCATGGTCCAGGTATTGTTGCTGTTGTTGGCCGAAAAACCTGTCGGACGCAACGCCGGCATATACCCCGGAATCCACTCGCTACCCGGATTAGAAGCGTCTGCCAGATGCCAACGGTCTGTCCACAGGGTAATACCGTTACCCAATCCCTGCTGGATGAACGGGTCGAGGAAGTCGCCGCCGGTAAACACCTCATGTCCGGCTGCTCCCTGGAAGAAGATGGTCAGGTCGAAACCCTTGTACGCTCCTGCCATATTCAAACCGTAATACATACGCGGCGTATCGCCATGACCGATCGGCTGATCATCCTTGCCGTCGATGATACCGTCGTTGTTCCAGTCCTGGAATTTCATATCGCCGGGCAACAACGACTTGTTACCATTTCCGTCCTGGATCGGCGAGTTCAGTATTTCTTCGAAGCTCTGGAACTGTCCGACTACACGCTTACCCCAGTTGATATTCTTGTAGCGGTCGTTCGTGTTGTTCCGCCAGTTGTCGTACATATTGGCTGAAGGGGCACGCTCCACATAGTCAAAATATTCACGGGTGGTAGAGAAATTGGCTTTGATCTCATACGTAAAGTCCTGTATCTTGTTGCGATGTCCGGCAACGATCTCAAAGCCCTGTGTCTTATCCGAGTTCAGGTTTTCCTGCGGAAGCGTCTGTCCGAAAGTGGTAGGCAGGGTCAGGATACGCGTAGCCAGTAATCCGTCGCGCTTGCGTTGGAAATAGTCGAATTCCAGGCTGATCAACCCGTTGTGATACGAAGACTCGAAACCGATGTTCGCCGTCGTCGATTCATACCATGTCAGATTGGGATTCGGCATTCCCTTGTCTTTGGCTCCATTGGAGAGACCTCCGTTGCCGAGCACATAATTGCCCGAAGGATAGGTATAACCCAATAGATATTGGTAGGCGGCGAAATCACCTTCATCCCCCACCTTACCGAAAGAGCCCCTGAGCTTGAAGTTATCGAACATCGGCAGTGCATCCTTGAAGAAACCTTCTTCCGAAATACGCCATCCCAAAGAAACGGCGGGGAAGAAGCCCCAACGTTTGTCCGGGGCGAACTTATAGGAACCGTCGTAACGGAAACTGACTTCGGCCAGATATTTGCTGGCATACGCATAGTTCACACGACCTACCAGACCGGCATGTGCGGAAACTTTTGCCGTACCGTCGTTGTTCAGGTTCACTTTGTCGCCTGCACGTATCTGGTCAATGGCGCTGATGGAGAACTGGCGGTAGGCTTCCACCCAATCCTCCCTGTCGTTGTAGAATTCCCACAAAGCCAGTGCCGAAATATCGTGTTGGCCGAAGGTGTTCTTATAGTTCAGCGACAACTGTACATTCGGTTTGAAATAGTTGGTTGATTTTGTCCGCAGTTCGGAAATGGTATGGCTACCCGTCACATTATACACATCCTTGGAGGCATCGTACCCATATTCGTAATACTCCTTGTACCATTTACGGCTGTACTCATTGTCGAAATCATACGACATCAATCCCTTCGCCGACAAGCCTTTCACCCAAGGCAACTGCCAGTTGAAGGTGATAGCACCGTTAAATTCACGGCGGTCGCGACGGTCGTAACCCACATTGTCAATATCCGACAGTTGAACTGGATTACCCTTGTCGCCGGGATTCGACCAGTATTTTTCATTATCGTTCGCATAGATCGGGAAGACCGGTTTAGCCATTTGGATACTCCGGGTAAGCGGATCGGCCTCATACGGTTTGTTTCGCGTATCCAGGCGGCCGCTCAACTGCAAGTCTATCGTAAATCCTTTGGCGATCTCGGCGCTCATATTGGAACGTACATTATATTTGGAGAAATCATAGTCGTTCGACTTGTAGATCCCCTCCTGATAGGTATAACCCAACGAGAAGAAATATTTCACCTTTTCGGTTCCACCCGAAACGCTCATGTTATGGTAGGTCTGCGGAATGGAGCTGCGGATCACGGCATCATACCAATCGGTAGTGCCGATACCCTGTTTGAAGCGGTCGAGGTCTTCCGCCGAATAGGGCGCTTTCACACCTACGTTCTGCTGCGCCTCATTATACAATGTCGCATATTCGTACCCGTTCATCAATTCCGGATAGCGGGTGATGCTTTGCAATCCCACATAACCTGTATAATTGATCTTGGGCTTAGATACTTCACCTTTCTTGGTCGTGATCAGGATCACACCGTTAGCGCCCTTAAAACCATAGACCGAAGCCGAGGCATCTTTCAGTACGCTGATCGACTCGATATCGTTGGCGTCAATCTGGCTGAAATCGCGTTCCACCCCATCCACAATCACCAAGGCGCTACCGAAACCACGGATATCGACCGAAGCCGCATCATCACCCGGCGCACCGCTGCGTTGAACGGCACGAAGGCCGGGCAGTTTACCCGCCAGGGCATTCGTCACGTTCGGCGTTTTCACCGTGGTGATTTCTTTGGACTGGAGAGAGGCTACCGAGCCGGTCACTGAGGCGCGTTTCTGCACACCGTAACCGACCACCACCACTTCGTCGAGCGCCTGCGTATCTTCTTTCAATACGATATGTAGCGGCTGCTGGTCGCGGATCACGATCTCCTGGGAGACATAACCGATATACGAGATCACCAGCGTGGAGCCAAGTGGCGCCGACAGGCTGAAATCGCCATTCAAGCCCGTGATGCTACCGTTGGTGGTACCTTTCACGAATACATTACCGCCGATAATGGTCTCTCCCTGTTCGTCCACGACCACCCCTTTAATGAGCGGTTGTATCTGTTGGGGAACTGCCGGATCTTCATTTACCGACAGCAGGATGTCTTTGTCGATCACCTTATAGACGACATCCGTGCCGCGGAATACCTGGTCGAGCAGGGAGAACACATCTTCCTGCTTCACATCGACAGTCACCTTGCGGTTAGCGTCGATCAATTTATTGTTGTAGAAAAACTGAAAATCCGTCTGTTCTTCTATTTCCTCCAGTACACGGACAACGGCCACCTGCTTCATCTGTATGGACAGTGTCGTTTTCTGGGCATAGGTCTGCGCCGCAAATGTACTACAGAGAGAGATACATACTAAGAGAGTGGATAACTTCATAATCCGAAACGTTTTTTTCCCCACCTGCGTTCGAACATAAACCCATCGAACCAGTTGTTCTAATTGATTCTTTGTCATATATTTGTAATGTTTTAGATAAAAAAAAAGACTCTGTTGCTTGTTTTTTTACTTGCAGCGCTTCTTTCATGCGGGAAAATGCGGCTAACATTTTCCCGTATGTTTTCTGGCAGCAAGGATCTTTCCGTGCATGTGTATTATATCATAGGCTGTTTCTATTAGCGTTTAACATGTTTATCCAGGGTAACAATGGTATATTTCCGGCCGTTACTGTCGTCTTCGGTAACCTGCTGGATGGAATAATCAATGGCATTGATCAACTTGAGGTAATCGAGTACCTGGAACAATTGCCGGTTGTCGAACGTGCCGGTGAACGGATAGCTGTTTATAACCGGGTTCTTTACTTCGAACCTTACATTATAGTAATTCGACAGTTTGCTGATCACCTCAGGCATGGGCGTATTTTTGAAGATGAGCTTTCCGTCTTTCCACACATACTCGTTTTCAGTCGGTACTTCGCGGATGGCAAGCCGCTTGGTGTCTATGTTATAGGTTGCTTTTTCTTTGGGCACCAACACCTTTTCCTTCACCACCACATGCTTTGATACCAGGTCGTAGGCATATTCGTTGTCGGTATCCAGTTGTTTCTCGGCCAGCGCCTTTGTCGCATCGGTGAACTGGAGCATTACAGACCCGTTCACCAGCGTGGTATAGACTTCGCGCACGTTCGGATAGGCGTTGATATTGAAGCGTGTACCAAGCACCTTGATCCGCATAAGATCCTCGGCCACGCTGACGATAAAAGGATGTTCCGTATCGGAGGCCACCTCAAAATAGCCTTCGCCTTCCAGTAGTACCCGGCGTTCTTTCGGATCGAAGGGAACGGGATAAACCAGCTTACTGGCAGAGTTGAGATAGACCAACGTACCGTCGGGTAGTGTCAGGTTGGTACGCATACCAGCATTGGTCTGTATGGTGACATACCGGGGCTTGAGCATATCTCTGCCACGGAACAGATGCCAGTTCATCCCAACGGAAACAAGAAGCAACGCGCAGGCTGCCGCCATAGCCATCCATTGCAACGATCTGCGGAGGGTTTTCCGGCGTATCGTTTGCTGTATCCGGCGATAGGCTTTCTGCACATCCCGTTGCTGTATGCGTTTTCGAGTCTGTTGGGCGTGGTATATACGGTATAATTGGTTCGCGAGGGTTTCGTTTTCGTTGCTTTGCTGTATCCAGCGCACCACACGTTCGTTCTCCTCACAGGTGGTTTGCCCGCTAATATATCGGATCAGGAGGGTTTCCTCCAGGCTATAGTGTTCTTCTTCCGGCTGCATATTTATGTGCTTTTCGCTTATACGACAATCCGGCGACGCCTTACCCTAAAGTGTCTATCAAAAAAACGCAAGAATCGACAATTGAATCCGAATAATCTTACCTTTGCATCAACCTGCAGAAAAAAAAATGAGCGACGAATCACTGGTAATCCAACTACAAAAGGGTAACGAAACGGCCTACAAGGAGCTCTTTCTGAAATACTATTCGCCATTAAGTGAGTATGCATCCCAATACATACAAGACACGGAGGCGGAAGAACTTGTGCAGGATCTGATGCTCCATCTCTGGGAATCGCGCCAAACGCTCTTTATCCAAAGCTCACTCAAATCTTACCTGTTCACGGCGACCCGGCACCGTTGCCTGAATGCCATCAAAAAAAACAGCTATCACAAACAGACGCACCATCTCCTGTACGACCGGCTGAAAGAGGAGATCGAGGAGCCAGACTACTACCTGATCAACGAGCTATCCGCCAACATCGAAAAAGCCATCGGCGAACTGCCGGACCACTACCGCGAAACATTCATACTCAGCCGTTTCGGCGAAGTGACCAACGTACAGATCGCCATGCGCCTCGGTGTATCAGTCAAGACCGTGGAATACCGCATCACCCAGTCCATCAAAATCCTGCGGATCAAACTGAAAGACTACCTTCCCCTCCTCACCTTCCTCCTCTCCTGATCAGTGCTCCAGGGGAAGAAAAGCATATTGCGGTCTAATTCCATGGGCCGTCCTTATCCCTACACGAAGTTTATTTTTGCAAAACATCTGCCACAGTGCCACGCGATAGCCTCTATCTTATTGCTCATGAAGATGTTAGATGCGTGGCAGATGCCCGTGGCAGATCCGTTTTTTCGCCTTTCTGCTGTCACATCTGCCACGCGGTGTCGCAGACTTGCCGGTCTCTAAGTCAAGCCTGACACAGGATTAGTTTCAACCTGATGGCACAAAAGTTTTCATCCGGATGGCACAAACAGTTTCTATAGGTGAAACAAAAAGTTCCAATAGGAGACACTTTTTGTTCCAATAGGTGAACCTTTTTGTTCCAATAGGTGGAAACCCGGAGAGTTGCTGCGTCATTGCAGTTCCGGTCAGCCTTGAATAAACCACTCCACCAGGTATTGACATTGATCCGAAAAAGAGGAGCCGCCTCCCTGCGAGACAACTCCCCTTCCACATATGTTATTCCATCTTTTCCGGAAAAAATGCAGTATTAATTCACTGCATCCGCATTCAGTTCATTCATCAACAGACGAATCCTGGCGAGTACCTGCTGGCTCTTTGCCCCATTGCCTACCGACCGGTACTGACCGGCCTGGTAACGCAGCATAGCCAATGTCCTGAGGCGTTCTTCTTTTTCTCTCATAATCTTACATTTGTTACATTAAACATCTCCATTCGGAGCTCATAGTCTGTACAAAGATAACATGAATCGGTAAAAATATGTTGTAAAACATATTGCAATCTTAATACGTTAGGATTATTTAACCAAACATCATGGTTATGCACGTGTTTAGTCCCTCTTTCTTCATATCCATACCGAAAAACCGGCTTTAGCTCAACAATCCTTCCACACAAGCAGCAAATACAAGGGATTTTGTGTAAGTTTGCATAGTAAACAAAGCTGGGCGTAATAATTTCGCCTTTCATCCGTTATTCTACAAAAGACGAGAAAATGCAGGATCTGGTCAATAAACACTTTTACAACCTTCTCCTTTTTACGCTTACCTTTGGTATCATACTTTATGATGCGATAGGATTTGACTATACAGACGAAATTTGTGCGTTATTGCTATTTACCCTATTTGGGTATTTCCTGTTCAAAACTCCGGAATGGCCGATCAATAAAGCGTTTTTAGTCACTTTGGGGGTTTTCCTTTTTTACCTGTTTTATTCCTTTTACATTGGAAGCAATGTACGAGCGGGGATCCTGACCGATTTCACCATCCAGATCAAGCCCTATCTGGCTTTCTTTTGCGTATATTCCATGGGGCCGTTTTTAACGGAAAACCAGAAAATAAAGCTAAAACTCCTCTCGCTCTTTTTTTGGCTTTTTCTATTAGGCCTTGGCATCGCCGATATATTCAATCCGGGCCTTATCATTATTATCATGGGGCATGCCTCCTATTTTGCCGCGGCTGTGATATCCGTATCACTTTGCTACCTCTACTGTACCAATTTCACCCTAAAGAACAAGTGTATATTCTTACTCATGCTTTCGGCAGGATTAGTTTCACAACGAGCTAAATTCTATGGCTTTTATGCATTTGCCGTTGTTTTTGTATTCTATTTCTCCAACCTGAAGCACTTAAAACTGAACGTTAAAACTGTTTTTATCCTGTGCTGCGCTTTCGTCGGTATTATATTGGTTGCATGGAACAAGATCGAGCTCTATTTTGTGCACGGCCTGAATGCCGACGGCGAAGAAGAAGACTTTATCGCCCGGTTCGTTTTATACGCTACATCGTTTGAAATCTTCCGGGACTATTTCCCCTTTGGATCCGGTTTCGGAAGCTTTGCTACTTTTGCCTCCGGCAAGTTTTATTCGGAAATATATACACAATACGGGATAGAGGGTGTGTGGGGAATAAGTAAAGACTTCTATAGCTATGTAGCCGACACTTATTATCCGTCTCTTGCCCAATTCGGCATTGTGGGTGTTCTGTTGTATGTTGGTTTTTGGTTATACATCTTCATAAAAGCATTTCGCTTTTTCAAGGCCGATCCGGAGAGACAACTGATGTATTTCTTTATCATCATCCTGATCACCGCTTTCTTTGGGATTGAAGGAACCAGCGATTCTACATTTACAACACACCGGGGATTTTTCATCCTCATGCTGTTGGGTTTGACGTTGGCATCCATGCGAAAATCCATACAAACTGACAGTGTACAATTGGATAACACATCAAAAGAAGATGAAGATACTACAGATCAATAAATATTATTACCAGAAAGGTGGGGCGGAGACCGTGTTTTTTAATACAACGGCCTTGTTGCAGGAGCATGGACATACGGTCATCCCCTTCAGCATCCGGCATCCGAAGAATAAACCATCCGAGTATAGTACTTATTTTGTTGATTACCCCGAATTATCTGAATCAGGCATCCGGACTAAAATCCGGTATATGCCCGCTTTCCTTTATAATAAAAAAGCGGCGACACAACTGGATTTACTACTGAGCAGGGAAAAGCCGGATATAGCGCACATACACCTGCTGTTCAACAGCCTGTCGGTATCGATCCTCCCCGTACTGAAAAAACACCGGATTCCGGTTGTCATGTCCGTACATGACTATCGCCTGATCTGTCCGGCCTATACATTCACGGACGGGAAAGGAAATTTATGCGAACGATGCCTGCCTTCAAAAGGCTATTGGCATTGTATTGCCAATAAATGTTCGAAAGGCAATCTGCCCAACAGCATCCTGTTAGCATTAGACAGTTATTTCAGAAAATATGCCATTTCGCCGGTGGATTACATTCACCGCTTCATCTTTGTGAGCCATTTCGCACAAGATAAACACAGGGAAGCGGAATCAAAATTCAACGTAAAATCCTCCCTGCTGTACAATTTCACACACATCAGAAAGCAACAGGAAAAGGACAAAGGAGATTACATCCTTTACCTGGGGCGTATTTCGGAAGAAAAAGGGATTTCCACCTTAATCCGCGCTTCCGAAGGCTTATCCATCCCATTAAAAGTGGCGGGTACAGGGCCTTTATTGGAAAAATTGCAGGAACAGCGTTTTCCCCATGTTCAATTTCTTGGTTTCAAGTCGGGTGATGAACTGGCAGATCTCATCCAACGGGCACGTTATGTGGTTGTTCCCTCCGAATGGTATGAAAACAATCCGCTTTCGGTGATCGAACCCATGTCGTTAGGCGTGCCGGTGATCGGAAGCCGTATAGGAGGTATTCCGGAACTCATACAAGATGGAAGAACCGGTTTTTTATTTGAGACAAAATCAGTAACGGGACTTACGGCAACACTTCAAAAGGCGATCTCCCTCTCTCATGAAGACTATCAGGTGATGGCTGATAACGCTTTTGCCTTTGCACAGGATCATTTTTCAGCGGACGCGCATTATGCCAGACTAATGGACATCTATAACCAGACATTAGCACAAACAAAGCAATGAATATATACGTTTTCGGAACCAGAGGCTTTCCCGGCATCCAGGGTGGTGTGGAAAAACATTGCGAACGGATGTATCCATGTATGCCCGAAGGATACAGCATAACCGTATGCAGAAGAAACGCATATACCAATAAACAGATCGACACGCAGTATCCCAACATACGATTCGTGGATTTACCTTCAACCCGGATAAAGGGAGTTGAAGCGTTCTATCATTCCTTCCTGTGCACCATTTATTGCCTCATCAAACGGCCGGATATCGTACATATCCATAACATAGGCCCCGGTATATTTATCCCGCTCCTGAAATCAGGCAAACGTAAAGTGATCCTGACCTACCATAGCCCCAATTATGAGCATGACAAATGGAACACATCCGAAAAGAAATTCCTGCGGATCTCAGAAAATATAGCCCTGCGTTATGCCGACCGTATTATTTTCATCAATGAACAACAACAACAGAAATACGCGGAAGACATACTGCGGAAATCGGCACTTATCAGCAACGGTGTTGACAAGCAGGAACGGCTAACCACCCCGTCTTATATCCATGAATTAGCGCTGACTCCTTATAAGTATATACTGGCCGTTGGGCGGATAACCCCGGAAAAAGGGTTTGACTACCTGATTGATGCTTTTTGCAGGCTCAACCGGTCAGATATAACGTTAGTTATTGCGGGAGGCATTGATCATGGCTCTTCCTATGCAAAAAACCTGGAGGCACGGGTAAACGGGAATGTGATCTTTACCGGATTTATCGAGGGAGATCAGTTACAGGAATTATATTCCTTCGCCAGGTTATTCATACTTCCTTCCCACAATGAAGGATACCCGTTAGTACTTCTGGAAGCAGCCAACTATCAATTACCCATCCTGGCAAGCGACATCCCGGCCAACCGGCAAATAGGATTCCCTGAAGAACAGTACTTTCCGGTGGGTTCATCAACCGCATTGCAGGAGAAAATAACCCGGGAACTGGAGAAAGAGGAGACCACCGTTACGTATAACATTCAGATTCCGACATGGAATGAGATCGCCGGAAAAGTTGCCCGGGTGTACGAACAATGTCTTTCCGATACTCTTTAATCGATACCCTTATACAATGCACGTAAACGGTCTTCGTTGGAAGCCCATACCCTGTTTTTAAATACATATGCTTTTGCCTGCCGGGAGCGGATATCATATGAACCGGCATAGGCAACGATCTGCTTGTCCAAGTCCCTGACCTGATCATCCGGGGGAACTACATCGTCCAGCACGACCCCACATGTGGATGCACCGGCAAGCACCGGTGCGTCGCCGGCATAACGGGAAACAACAAGCATTGCCCCTGCAGCCAGGTATTCAGATGATTTGGTGGGGGAGGCATTCAGGTTGACCAGGCTATCCCTCCGCAGCACAAAACCGGCATCGATCATCGACAAATGAGCAGGCATATCATTCCAGTTCAATCCGGTCACCAGGCAATGTCCTTCCAATTGATCCAGTAAATCCCGATACGGAGTAACATCATCCCGTGTGAACAGGCAGAAAAAATACCGGGGATTCAATCGTCGCAAACGAATGACGAGTTCCAGTGTTTCACGGATACATTGCCAAACATGGAGACCTCCCGAATAACACAACACAATCCTGTCGGAAACACCATACCTGTCACGCATTTCCGTCCGGACATGCTCCCCCATTTGCAGAAATGGTTCGGATATGAAATTACAGGGAAGAATATCATGGGCGGCAGATGACTGGCCATACACCTGCAAATTCCGGTAAAGATTATCCGAAACGGTAATGATGCGGATCGAATGCCGCATGGCATACTTATTTTCACGTACAGCCTCCCGTATCTCCCCCGGGGATGAACCGGCCATTTCCAACTCCGGAACCACGTCCGAATGGAAATCTGTTACCAAAGGAATGTGCTGTACAAAACGCACACAAGAAACCGATGTGGACAATTCGGCCTGTATGAAATCAATGGCATATACCTTACATACAATAGAGGTGGCAACCGCCCGGAAAAAAGAAGCGATCCGGGTTAAACCCAACCGGTTGGGCAAGGTAAAGATAAACAGGGATCGCAAACCAACCGGCAGACTTTTCTTTTCGGCAGGTATGAATGATAATCGACGGGTAATAAAACCCAACAAAACGACTTCGTACCCCATATTCATCAGGGATACGGCCATATTCAATGTACGCATCTTGTCGCCGGCATCCACCCCCAATGGATAGCCTTTATGGATCAACAATACCGTTTTTTTCCTCTGCTTCATACGAGCTTAGCTGATGGGATGTAGAATTTGGGCAATCCGCTCCGCACTCTTGCCATCTCCATACGGATTAACCGCCTTGGCCATCTCATTGTATGATTCCCGGTTTTCAAGTAAAAGGGTGACACCATTGACAATCTTCGTATAGTCCGTGCCCACAAGCCTGACTGTTCCGGCATAAACAGCTTCAGGCCGTTCCGTTGTATCCCGCATGACCAATACCGGCTTACCTAAACCTGGCGCTTCTTCCTGTATGCCGCCACTATCCGTTAATACGATGGCAGCACTATGCATCAGATATACGAAAGGCAGATAATCCAACGGTTCAATCAGATATACATTTTTGAATTTCGCCTGATAATGATCTCCGAAGACCTCCGCTATCGGCTTTCTGACATTCGGATTCAAATGCATCGGATAAACAAAGTCCACATCGGGGAAGGCCAACGACAAATCGCGTATGGCCTGGCATATATGGATAAAACCTTCTCCGAAGTTCTCCCGGCGATGACCGGTGATCAATACCTGTCTTCTTTCCCCCGCCGTCCATGCCGGCAGCAATGCCAGAGGAATACCTGAGGCAGACAACAAGGAGACGACCTGGTTTTCCACCGTCTTGTTCTCCCTGATCTGATCCAGGACAGCATGCAAAGCATCAATCACTGTATTTCCCACCACATATATGTTATCATCACAGACGCCTTCACGCAGCAAGTTTTGCCGGCTTAATTCCGTAGGGGCAAAATGAAATGAGGCAATGCGACCGGTTATCTGCCGGTTCATTTCTTCCGGCCAGGGACTATACATGTTGTTTGTTCGTAAACCAGCCTCCACATGTCCGACTGCAATCTGTTGATAGAAAGCAGCTAATGCAGCCGACACCGACGTAGTGGTATCACCATGTACGAGTACGATATCCGGACGAACCTCTTTATATACATCCCGTAACCCCAGCAAAACACGCGATGTAATATCATACAAATCCTGCCCTTGCTTCATAATATTCAGGTCAAAGTCCGGCCGGACATCAAACAATTGTAAAACCTGGTCCAACATTTCCCGGTGTTGGGCAGTTACACAAACAATTGTCTGAAAGCGCTCCGGGTCAGCCTGGAACTGTTTCACCAAAGGACACATTTTAATGGCTTCAGGGCGAGTACCGAAAACGAGTAAAACTTTTTTCATATTCTTATTTTTCTACATGTAAATCGACCGAACAAGTATGAAAGCATATCTGATCCGGTGATGGTAATTGCATATAATCGCCGTATTGCGCTTTCAATACAGCGTCGAAATCACGTGGAGCCAGGAATTTTCGTCCCTCAAACTCTATCTCCGTCAATGGATAAATCCATCGTTTATCAAACTGAGTACGAAAAAAAGAACCTAACGGATAGCTGACCTTATAAGGGGAGAACAAACGGGAAAGAGCATTTAACAAGGGATAAACAAGCCCGTTTAACAGGCGAAAGTAAATACGCATCCATTTTTTCTTACACGGGAACGATTCTTCCTTTGCCCGTGCCAGCTTCATCAACAACTCCTGAAAACGGTCGGCGACCCAATGCATCGCCGGAATAGCCGGTTCCCAGAAAAAAAGGTCTATATAAATACCCTTATACGTATAATACAAATCGTTGTTATTATTTTCCTTTATCAGCGTATGCCGCATACGGATCTTTTCATAAGGAACCACATAGGCATAATCCGTATCATTGGCCTGCAAGTCATACGTTGGTTTTTCTTCTTTCAGCAAGAGCGTATGCAATCGCTTCAGGTCTTTTTTCATCAGCACAATATCCAGGTCGTCATCCCAAGGGATAAACCCTTTGTGGCGTACCGCCCCTAACAGCGTACCGCCCGAAAGCCAATAGTCGATACCATTCGCACGGCACAATTCATCCACATACACCAACATCTCCAGCATCTTTAACTGATGCTCTCTCAAATTCGGATACTTCTCATGCAATTGTTCCCATTCAATCATCACTGTTTACTTCCTTTCCCATAAAAAGACCCGTAACGATCTGCCTGATATATTTCCTTAACATTATTGTTGAGCATACAAAAATAAGCAACAACATGCACATATTCCCTATGAATTGACCGGAATAAAAAACAAAAAACGAAATGGCCAACATTCCCGCCATCCACAATAACCGCTTATAATCTACCGTTATCCGCACGGTTCCCCGAATGACGAATACCCGCATGGCCACATTCACCAGGAAACTGATTACCATAGCCAGAACCGCACCCTGTAATCCCCACAATGGGATAAAAACAGGAACCAATACCATATTACATATACAAGCAGCAAGCGTGGAGTACATGATGATGCGGGTTGCTTTCAACGCAGCATAGATCTGTCCCAGAAAGCTGCTGACCATCCCAAGCATCGCCACGATCAGGTATGTTGGTATGATAAAAAGAGATTTCGCGTAATCCGCGGAGACCATATAAGGGAAAATGAGATATGAAAAGTGAATGATGCCTATGGTTCCTACGCCAAAAAAAACAATCAACATATTGATCGCCTTACTGTAAAAGACGCCTAAATCCTGTTTATCATCATTCCCTTTGATAAAAGCCACCTCCTGCCAAGCCTGGTTAAAACAAGTGGACAACAAGCTAATCGCCATACCGAATTTAACGGCAATCATATAGATCCCGTTTGCTTCCAATCCTAATTTATCAGCGACAATAATGTTTGCATAGCCCGTTAAAAACCAATATGCCAGCGAATTCAGCGACAAGGGCATTGAGTAGCGGAACAGACTTTTCAACACTTTTCCGTCATAATACCTGACAGATATATGACGTAGCATTCTGACCTTATGTTCCAGGATGGCTAATTGCACCAATATCCCGGCGATAGAGGCGATATACAACACTTCTATCCCACCTTTTAAAAAAACCAGTCCGATTACATTCAGGGAACAGGCGACCACCGTGTTCACGATCCCGGATACGGCAAAAAGTTTGCCCGCCCCGAATGCACGGGCTAAATAACCTAACAGATTATTAAAAACAAGGCAGACTCCATACAGGTATATATAGCCCATGTACTGTATATCAAACAACAGCCAGAGCGTAAGGGCAACGAGCGAATACAGCGACAACGAAAGGCAAAAGATAATTCCCCCGTTAAAAATCGGTTTACTATGCGCACATCCATCCTTTTCGTCAAAGATGAACCGCATGATACCCACATAAATATCAATAAAAAGGAAAGTAATGATAAGGTTCAGGTATGTATTCGCCACATCATAGTAGCCCAATTGCTCCGGTTTGATACAAGCCGTATAGACAGGGAGTAAAAAAAATAATATTAGTTTGGACAATACATTCCCTAAAAAATAGAAACCGGTTGATTTAAAAAGATATGAGAATACATTCATGCCCGCTATCACTTTTTCAACGACAACCAGTACTCAGGCTCATTCGTTATTATACCGTCAATATACGGGTAATACGCCTCATCCAGGTCTGAACAGGTGTCAACGGTATATACATCCACTTTCTTTCTGTAATAATCTTTCAAATAATTCAGGATTTCCATGTTGACTATTCCGTGATAAATACCAAAACGTTGGACATGCTCAAAATCAGCCTCCAATCCAGGCACACAAGGTGGCCGGTTGTTGTCGTAAATCAGGAACAACAACGATATATCCGGATTTAGGGCATGCACCCTTTTCAGAGAACCATTATCGAAAGATTGGATGGTCACTTTATGCACCAGCCCTCTTTGCTCAATCATATTTACCAGCTTCTTTTCCAGCAATTTGTTTCCATATTTCATTTCAATATAACAGTGAATACGCTCACCAAGCGAATCCAGTACTTCATCGAGTGAGGGGATACAGTCATCAGACAAGAATCCCTTCTTATTCATCAGATGAAAAGATCTCAACGTGTCTCTGGGGAAGTCCTGGACACGTCCATTTTTACCTGTCATACGGTACAAAAGGCTATCATGAAAGACAACCAATTCACCGTCGTTAGATAACATCACATCAAACTCAACCGCATCCACCTTCATATCCGTGGCTTTTACCAGTGCTTTCAGACTATTCTCCTCGGCATCAGCGGTTGCACCTCTATGTGCAATTATCTGCAAATGTTTCAATAATACATTTCCCTCATCAATGCAGGGATGTCCGGCTTTCTCACAACTAAAGAGAACAAACATAAAAAACAAAAAGAAAGATATTGCTCTCATACTTAACACAACTAAAGTTAACTATATGATCATCTCAATCATGCTTATAATTCTTAAATTCATCCATCAAACCAATCAGTTCCTCTTTGCAAAACAGGTAACCTACCGATATTGCTATCGTCAGGAACATCATCAGGATGGCTGCGTATAGTTTACGGGGACCGATCGGTCTGCTTTTCACAAAAGCATCATCAATGATCCGCGCTTTCTTTCTGTCCAATCCGCCATTAAGAGCGATTTCTTCCCTTTTCTGAAGCAGGATAAGGTAAACACCCTGCAATATCTCCTGTTGGCGTTTTAATTCATAAAAATCTTTTTCGTGTTCAGGATAACCGTCCTTCATATCCAACAGTTGTTTTTCCTTGGCTTTCACCTCAGCGATAGCCAATTGGGCACCCCGTTGCGCGTTGTCTATCGTCGCATATACGCTTTCACGCAATTTATCCACCTGCTCAGTCAATGTTCCCACCAAAGGGTTTAACATGGAAGAGTTCTGTATGACCCGGGCACGTTCCAGCAATAGCTCATTATAAGCCATAACGGGGCCGCTCTTTTCACCGTCCTGTGACAAAAGCACCGGCACCAGGCTGTACTTATTGGCCGGATCTTTAATAAATTCATCCATCATCCGGATCACATTGGCCTGCGATTCAAGTTCGATCAGTTTAACCTGCAATTCCTTCATTTGTTCAGCATAAAACTTCACGTCGCTTTCAATATCAGTCAAGCTGTTTGCCCCTTTGTAAACAGCGATATCACCTTCCACTACCCGCAACGCATTTATGATCGTATCGATACGTCCATCCAGGAAATTCAACATCTTATCATTATCCTGCTTTTTGTACGCATAACTTTCGTCGTTATAACATGCGATCAACGTATTCAGCATATCCACACCCCTCATTTTCTCATGGTCAGAGCAAGACAGTTCAATCATATTAGAAGTCTGCGAGACCTCTTCAATCGTAAAATCTTCCGCCATATCCTCTGCCACCCAACCGGCTGGTCGATAGGCTACATTCAGCTTTGCAGGTAAATCCTGTTGTTGTTTACCTGCGGCATAGTCTATGATAAACCGACCTGTCGGCAATGAAATTTCTCCAGGAAGAGAGGTAAAAGTAAAGGTATGTTCACCGGTTTGTCCCGATTCAGTAAAAACGTTCACCCCTTTTCCGTCAACACGGATTTTCATTTCGAGAACCTCACTTAAATGGGCATTAGTCGCCGAATCTGCCCGAACCACTATCGGAGCGTTGTAGATACGGAAAAAGGAGTATGGTTCCGTATATTCGACATTTACCCCTAATGCCAATACCATCTCTTTCAACAGGCGATTGGATGTAAGGGTCGATAACTCATCATCCATATTAACGGTTCCACCGCCACCTCCTCCTAATCCGAATGATTTCATCAGCCCGGCAGCTTCTCCCAGGCCAAAACCACCACCTGCCATTTCCCTGTCTTCTTGTATCTGGATACGTGCCATCATTTCGTATGTGCGCGGATAAAGCAACAGATACAGCACAGCCGGAATGGCTGAAATCACGAAAGCCAGCACAATCAACCTCCAGTGGCTGAAATACGCTACTAAAATTTTCTTCAGGCTTATTGTTTCGTTATCTTTCATCTCTTGCATTTCATCATTTGGTTATGGATACAACAATTGCAGTGATCGTGGAAATGGTAGTCAGGATAACAGAAAACACCGTAATATTATATTGCTGCGCCTGGCTGTAATTCGCATTCCGCTTTTTAGCATCATTCGGTTCTATATATACCACATCATTCTGGCGTAAATAATAATAGGGAGAAGCAAACAACGCCGGATCAGTCATATCTATCCGTCCAAACTCCTTATTCCCATTATTTTCCCGGATAACCAGAATGTTTTTTCTGTTGGCATTGATAGAGAGATCTCCAGCCTGACCAATCGCATCCAGAATAGAAAGACGGTCGTTTCGCACCGTAATAGGACCCGGACGGGAAATTTCCCCAAGCATTGTCACCTTATAATTTACGATCTGCACATTCACCTGTGCCTCGGGGACATATTTAGCAACGGCTAAACGTACATTTTCCGCAAAAGCCTTTTTAGTCATTCCGGAAGCATGAATTTTTCCAATAACCGGAAACACAATATCTCCTTCCTTATCTACCAGGTAAGTCTGTAACTGACCGGCAACCGTCACATCCACTTCACCCTGGGAAGCATACGCATATACAGGCAGATTAAAAGGAGTAACAACGGTCGGATCCCAGCCTGTCACCGTAATTGTCAGCAAATCATCCGGATAGATTAAGGACGAGTATCCTTGCGACATGTTATCGATTTGTTCCGGAGTGAGTGAATCTACTCCCTGAAAATAAACAACATCCTTTGGTGTGCCACAGGCAACCATCAGGCATAGAAAGAAAACGAGGGTAAAGGCTTTTATATTCATCGCAACTGAATTGATTTTCCTTAGTAAATCGGATACAAAAATACACTATTTCCCGGCAATCCGGCAAAGTTACATCTATAACGATGCTTTTGTTAAAATATTGCTGCATGAAGCGGCAAAAAAATCGTACGTTTGTCCACAAATACATATCACTATGATCGCCATCGGACAATACAACACACTCACCATCGTCAAAGACCTGGACTTCGGCGTCTATCTTGATGGAGGCGACGGGTTGGAGATACTCCTTCCCGCCCGTTACGTTCCCCATAATGTAAAACCGGGCGACCAGGTGGAGGTATTCCTCTACCACGACAACGAAGGCCGCCTCATCGCTACCACCGCCCGTCCGCATGCTACAGTGGGCGAGTTTACGTTCATGCAGGTGAAATCCGTGAACAACACGGGCGCTTTTCTCGACTGGGGAATTATGAAAGACCTGCTTGTCCCGTTCAAAGAACAGAAGATGGCCATGCAGGAAGGGCGTTGGTACCTGGTACATATCCGCCTCGACCATGCCTCCGGACGGATCATGGCTTCTGCACGGATCGATAAGTTCCTGGATAATACGCCTCCGGACTACCAGTACAACCAGGAAGTAACGATCCTTATCGCCGACGAGACCGAGATCGGCTACCGCGTAATCATTAACAACCGCCACTGGGGACTGGTCTATCGCAGCGAAGTATTCCGCCGTCTCGAAAAAGGCGAATCCCTGAAAGGTTATATAAAAGAGGTACGCGAAGACGATAAGATCGACGTCAGCCTCGCCCCTCTCGGCTACCGCAAAGTGGAAGGGATTGCCGGCACCATCCTTGAATCCGTCAAAGCACAGGGGGGATTCATCCCTATCCACGACAAAAGCGAACCCGAACAGATTTACGCGCTTTTCCGTTGCAGCAAAAAAGCCTTTAAGCAAGCCATCGGCACGCTCTACAAGCAACAACTGATACGGATTGAGGAGGATGGGATACGGATCATTTAATGATCTCCCACGCCAGGGGGCTTCATTTCTTCAGAGCAGAAAAACACACCATCACACAATCGCCTTCTTCAGCCACATGCCGAAGAAGCGGTCGTACACGCGATAGCCTTCCGGGGTGATATAGAGCAACTCTTTATCGAGCAGTGTTTTTAAGGCGGCATTTACACTGCTTGGTGTTTTGAGCGAGTAGGTACGGATAAACTCGTTGGCGTTGATATTCTTTACCACGCCTGCTGAGGCAACCGCTTTCATCAGGCCGATCTGGTTGTTTGTCAGCAATACCAACTGTCCCTGATAAACGGACTCCTGTTCTTCCAGTATATCACGGATAATCAGGTCGATCTGTTCACAATCCGGGGTTACGATCGTTTTCTCATACAAACGGTTCAGGATCAACTGCACATACCAGGTATAACCCTCTACCGAATGATAGATGGTTGTAAACGCATCGTGCGTTAACATCCGCCCTTCGCGCTTGAAAAAAGAGGAGGCAAAGGTGTAATAGGTCTCCAACCCGATCTCTTTCAAGGGAATTAGTTGTGTGCTTTGATAAAAAGGCCGCTTGGCAGAGGCAAACATATCCTGCATGATATGCATCTTACTTCCTGCGAAAATAAAATGAACGTGAGGCATAAACTGGATATACGACCGTAATAACGCCTCCACACCCTTTTCCGGATATTCGCTCACCTGCTGGAATTCATCGATTGCCAGGTAACAATGCTTTCCCGACTGCTCCATATAGTTGAATATTTCCTTCAGGGTTTGCTCAGTCTCCTCAGATACAAAATCGATTGATACGGTGGGGAGCCCTGTTCGTTCGTCCGCACTAATCACAGGACGACAACTTTTAAAGAATGTGGTGAGCCGACGTAAAACGCTTTGTGACAAGGTATCCAGCCCTCCCAATACCGTTTGCGCCAGTAACTGAACAAAAGCTTTCAGATCGCGGGTTGCATAAATATCCATATAGAAACAGGCAGATTCCGGATCCAGTTCCTGCATGCGATAAAACACATGCTTCACCAGACCTGTCTTTCCTATACGGCGAGGCGCTATCAATGTCAGATTGCGTTCGTTACGTAAAGCAGATATCATCTTTTCTGTTTCCTGCTCCCTGTCACAAAAGTATTCCGGACTATAGTAACCATATACTAAAAAAGGATTTGCGGGCTTCATAAACTCCTCGTTTTACGTTACATATTTTGCGTTACACAAATTACGTAATTATATTCCGCAACTACACCATGTAAAAGGCGATTTTTTCGGGATATCCCGTCATTGCCGGATTCTTTCGCTAACGGGTTGGTGGGTATCCAGGGTAACACCGGTTAACTCCACATACTCCACACTTAGTGAACTACCCTCTTTGGCTTTCACATAGAGGTGTCGAAGGATGGCTGGTTGGCCGGCGATGGTGATCACACAGATATAATTTCCTCCGGACTTGCGGATGGAGAGTGTTCGTTCGGGATAGGCCTTCAGGTTCACTTCCGCGGTATCATCCCCGGCGGACACCAATTTGTAACCGTACGCCATTTGACGCTGAATGGCATTCAGTTCTTTCCGGACGCCCGGTTCTTTGTCACGAACGATCCAATAGACAGTCAGGGGCTTCTCTGTATCCAGCTTTCCCTCCGTCAGGTTGACATCATAACATACCAGATTCTTGTTTTTGCTGCGCTCGATATGAAAGAGATGGCCGGGGGTGGAATAAGGATCCTCCCGGGCATAAAGCAGGCCGGAAAGACAGATGAGTACGGCCATCAGGCAGGTTCTCGCAAAGCTATTCCGCAGGATTATTTTCATACACATACGTAATCAACTGTTTGGTGGCAAATAGATAGACAATTCCCAACACCGGAACAGGCTTCGTTTAATCCAACTTCAACACTGCCAGGAACGCTTTCTGCGGGACTTCCACGGTGCCGATTTGTTTCATGCGCTTCTTGCCTTCTTTCTGCTTTTCGAGCAGTTTGCGTTTACGCGAGATATCGCCGCCGTAACATTTGGCGGTTACGTCTTTGCGGACAGCTTTGATCGTTTCGCGGGCGATGATCTTCGAGCCGATGGCCGCCTGGATGGCGATATCGAACTGTTGCCGCGGGATCAGCTCTTTCAGCTTTTCACACATACGGCGGCCGAAGGTGACGCTGTTGTCCACATGCGTCAGCGTAGAGAGTGCGTCCACCGGCTCGCCGTTGAGCAGGATATCCAGTTTCACCAGCTTGCTGGGACGGAAGTCGTGCAGGTGGTAGTCGAAAGACGCATATCCTTTGGAGATGCTCTTCAGTTTATCGTAGAAGTCGATCACGATCTCCCCCAAGGGAATATCATAGTGCAGTTCCATGCGGTCGCCCGAGATATATTCCTGCTTGAGCAGTACCGCCCGTTTACCCAGGCAGAGCGTCATGATCGGCCCTATATAATCGGTACGCGTGATGACGGACGCGCGTATATACGGTTCGTCGATATGGTCGATCAGCGTGGGATCCGGCAATCCGCTCGGGTTATGCACCACCGCCATCTCCCCTTTCTTGTCATATACATGGTAGAATACGTTCGGAACGGTAGTGATCACATCCATATCGAACTCCCGGTCGAGACGTTCCTGTACGATCTCCATGTGCAACAGGCCGAGGAATCCGCAACGGAAACCAAAGCCCAGGGCGGCGGAACTTTCAGGCTGGAAGGTAAGCGAAGCATCGTTCAACTGCAACTTCTCCAGCGACGAGCGCAGGTTTTCGAAATCTTCGCTGTCGATCGGATACACCCCGGCAAACACCATCGGCTTCACTTCCTCAAATCCGGCGATCCCTGCCGTAGCTCCGTTTTTCACATGGGTGATGGTATCTCCCACCCGTACTTCGCGGGATGTTTTGATCCCGGAGATGATATAACCCACGTCGCCCGTCCCGATCTCGTCACGGGGCGACATACCCAGCTTCAGCACGCCCACCTCATCGGCGTCGTATTCCTTGCCGGTGGCGATAAACTTCACCAGGTCGCCTTTATGAATCACCCCGTTCACCACCTTGAAATAAGCGATGATCCCACGGAAAGAGTTGAACACGGAGTCGAAGATCAGGCATTGCAGCGGCGCTTCGGGATCGCCTTTCGGCGCGGGCACCCGTTCGATGATTTGGTCTAATATATCATACACCCCTTCGCCGGTCTTCCCACTGGCGCGGAGGATATCGGTACGCTTCACGCCCAGGAGTTCCACGATCTGGTCTTCCACCTCTTCCGGCATGGCGCTTGGCAGGTCGATCTTATTGATGATGGGAATGATTTCCAGGTCGTGTTCAATAGCCATATACAGGTTGGAGATGGTCTGCGCCTGGATACCCTGTGCGGCATCCACGATCAGCAGCGCCCCTTCGCAGGCGGCGATCGAACGCGATACTTCATACGAGAAGTCCACGTGCCCCGGGGTATCGATCAGGTTCAGCGTATATTCTTCGTCCCGGTATGTATATTTCATCTGGATGGCATGGCTCTTGATCGTGATCCCACGTTCGCGCTCCAAGTCCATATTGTCGAGCACCTGTGCCTGCATGTCCTTTCCTTCCACGGTCTTGGTGTACTCAAGCAAACGGTCGGCCAGGGTACTTTTCCCATGGTCGATATGGGCAATGATACAAAAATTGCGGATTTTCTTCATCTGCTACTCTCTTTTACGGCTGCAAAGATACGAAAGTTCACCTGAAAAAACCTACTTTTGGCATACCATTTGTTTATATCCGATATGACAATACAGGAAATCAACAAGGCTTATACCCGTGTGACCGGGCAATTAGACAACCGGGAATTAAAGGGAGCGTTCACGTCCCTCCAGGGAATAATCGCCGGCATTCAGGCTTATGCATTCCAGGAAAAACTGGAGGAGATGCAAGACACCTATAAATATATGTTGCACTACCGGCTCGACGGCGCCGACGATCCCACCCGCGAACGTATCCACCATTCCTTATTGATCTCCGCCTATGAGATGGCCGACCAGTTGCGCCACAAAGCCCTTGCCGACATCTCCCCGCTGGCGTTCTACAGCAAACGGCGCAACTGGCAGGTAACCCCCCCGTTGAGTTTTATCATCCTACGCTCCCTCATCTACACCTCGCCCGAGTTCGAAAAGGAGAAAATCGAGTTCGAAAAGGCACAGATCAGCCTCTTCCACCGCATCTGGCTGTCGGATCCGCTCACAGCCGACGAGGCGCTGGACATCAAAGAGATCCTGTACGACGATTACCTGCAGTCCACCGTAGGCTGCCAGATCGTATCCGCCTTGTGGATGGGTTTGCAGATGTCGTTCGACAAAGAGAAGCTATACCTCCTCTTCGACGCTTACCGCCTGGAGAACGAAGAGATACGGGTACGTGCGCTGATCACCCTCCTGCTCACCCTCTACCTCTACCGCAAACGGACGGACCTCTATCCACAGATCACCGAACGCCTGGCGGAAGCCAATGAAGCGACACCCGGCTTCACGCATGCGATCCGCACCATTATCCTGCGCTTCATCCTCTCACGTGAGACCGAAAAGATCACCCGCCGTCTGCAGGAAGAGATCATCCCCGAGATGATAAAGCTCAGCCCGAAGATCAACAAAAAGATCAACCTGAAAGATTTCACCGAACTGCCTGGCGAAGACATGAACCCCGAATGGCAGGAACTGATCGGCGACAGCCAACTGGGTAAGAAGATGGAAGAGTTCAGCGAGTTACAGATGGAAGGCGCCGATGTGATGCACTCCACCTTCGTCCACCTGAAAAACTTCCCTTTCTTCCGCGAACTGCCCAACTGGTTCCTGCCTTTTAGTTCACACCATTCAACCTTCGGCCTCCCGCACCTGAAAGAAGAGAAGGAATGGGATGTGATCGAAACACTCGGCTCGGCTTCGTTCATGTGCAACTCCGATAAGTATTCGCTTTACCTCAGCATCCTGCAAATGCCGGAGGCAGCCCGCCGGATGATGTTCAACCAGTTCACCGGACAGGCCGGACAGATGCTCGAACAGCAACGGCAGGAACTCCTCACCAAACGTTCGTCGGCGGAAATCATCACCGGCCAGTACATACAGGACCTCTACCGTTTCTACAAACTGTATCCCGGACGGTTGGAGTTTGAAGATATCTTCACCCTGCCGCTCGACCTGCATAACCTGCCGGTACTGCGCCCGTACATCACCGACGACGAGAGCCTCCTGACCATCGCCGAATACTACCTGCATAAAAATTATATGACCGATGCCCTGCCGCTGTTCATCCGTTTGTCGGAAGCCGATCCGCAGAACGGCATCCTCTTCCAGAAGACCGGTTTCTGCCGGCAGATGATGGGCGACCTCGCCGGCGCCCTCGCCGATTACCTCCATGCCGACCTGTTGCATCCCAACAGTAAATGGGTGATCCGCCGCCTCGCCGCCTGCCACCGTTCGATGAAACACCCCGAAGAAGCCCTCCGGTACTACCTCCGCTTCGAAGCCCTCGAACCCGAGAATTTATCTATCCAACTGAACATCGGCCATTGCCTGTTGGAGCTGAAGAGATACGAAGAAGCGCTGAAATATTATTACAAGGTGGACTACCTCGACACGAAAGGCAACAAATCCTCGCGCGCCATCGCCTGGATATCCTTCCTGACCGGCAACTACGAACAGGCGCGGAAATACTACCGGCGCGTTATCGACGCCCAACCCACCATGCAGGACTTTATGAATGCCGGCCATACGGAATGGGTGATGCAGCACATCCGCGAAGCGGTAGGATACTATAAGCAGTCGGTCGCCTCCGAAGCCGGCGGACTCGATAAGTTTATCGAACAGTTCAACCAGGATACCCCCGAACTGCTGGCGGCCGGCATCCGGGAGGAAGAGATCCCTCTCATGCTCGACCAACTGCGGTATGCCTTAGAGGATACCCTGTAGGAGTTCCCGCACATGGTTTTTCAGGATATGGAACGCGGGAGCGGCCATATCGCCGTGGTTATAGCCATCTAACTCATAGAGCCATACCTGTTTGTGGCCTACCACTTTCATCATCCGCCAGAAATAGGCATTTTCTTCATACCGGCCGAGCATCTCCTGCTCACGGTCGCCAGACACAATCACAAGCGGCGGACAATCCGGACGCACATAATACAACGGGGCGAACTCGTCGATGGCAGGCTGCGTATCCCGCATGCCTTTCGACTGCCGGTAGGCGAAATGGGTAATCGCCTGACCGCTGAAGGGGATCAACCCCGCGATCTCATCGGCATCGAGGCAGTATTTCAACAGCCACTTCTTGTCCAGCCCGACCATCGTTGTCAGGTATCCTCCCGCCGAATGGCCGGCAACGAATATCTTCCGCCGACTTCCTCCGTACTTCTCAATCTCATTGAATACCCAGGCGACGGCCGCTGCCGCATCATCAATACAATCAGACAAAGTGGCTTGAGGTAAGAGGCGGTAATTGACAGCCACGACCGCCAAATTGTCATCCATCAATTCCCGGGGGATGAATTTATTTCCACCTGTCAGTCCCCCGCCATGAAACCATACCACCGTCGCAAACTCTTTGACATTTTCCGGGTAACAGATGTCGAGCTTACAACGCTCCAGGGCATACGCGTCGCCTTCCGTCCGGTACGCGACATTGTGTTTCAACTGATACGTCGCTGCCGACTGTGCCGATACCAGCACGACCCACGACAACAACACCGATACAATAAACAGCTTCTTCATACTTCTCTGATTTCCCGCAAATGTACTTATTATTACCTGAATAAAAAGGACAGATCCGCAGATATGATTATTTACACTATATTTACGGGTGAAACATCTTATAAATCCGTAATACAAAGAAAAAACGCATGGTTGCGATCCACTCATCTTTCGTCCGCGGGCTGATCGGCCTGATACTCTGTTGCCTTACCGCCACCCTGCTCCATGCACAAGACAGCGAACTCCACCATCGCAAGGATTCCCTCCTGCACGTGATCGGACAAACCCAGGGAGAAGAAAGGATGGATGCCTTCGGCGAATTGCTGCCGATTCTGTTTTACGACGGCGACCCCGATACCATCATCCACTACCTTACCGCCTATGAGCAACAGGCCGTCAGTCTGCAACAGATGGAATCGGCAGGCCGGATCCGGACAAATATCATCACCATCCTGTACAACTTCGGACGCTATGCCGAATTGCAGGAAAGAGCGGCCGACGACCTCGCCTTCATGGCCGAAGGCAACGCCTGGATCGCCTATTTCAATACGTATGAGAAACTGGTGTCGTCGTATTTCCTGAGTAACCAACCGGAGAAAGCCCTCGAAGCAGCCACCCGTTGCTATGAAGCATCCAAACTGATCGATGCCCCCGAAGCCAGGACATGGCCGCTCTACATCCTCGGGATCGCATGCCGCCAACGCGACCGTTTCGAGGAGGCGGTAGTCCATTACCGTAGCTGCATCGAAGCCGCCGGCACAGACAAAGCCAATGTCATCGTCAAAATGTATGCCTACATCGAACTGTGTATGATGCTATACACGTTGGAGAAACTGGAAGATCTCGGCCAGACGCTGGCTGTATGGGATCGCGAACTGATGCTGCTGGAGCAAAAGGAACACTCCGCCGCACCGGGTTTCCGCGAGAATTGGCAGATACAGACCATGAACCACCTCCTCGTCCTCAACGCATACGACAAGTTGGAACCGTTCGTCGATCAGGTGGATAACAACACCCCTGTGAAATCGGTCGCCACCCGGACAGCCATCCTGTTCGCCCGGCAGGAAATCGCCACGGCGCATGGACAGTATGAGCGGGCATTGGACTACCTCGCCCAACGCTGTGAGGTCTTCACCGCCTCCGACAATACCCTCGGTCTGTCCGAAGCCCTGGTCGAGAAAGCCTATATCCTCGCCCGCCTCAACCCGGATGCGTGCATCGAAACATTCAAACAGGCGCTGGCGCTGAAAGATTCGATCGCCGGACTCGATACACAAGCCCGGCTCGACGAGCTGCGTACCGTGTATGAGGTGGATACCCTCACGGCCGAAAAGGAACGCAACCGCAATTATTTCCTCTTCGCCCTCGGCGGATGCGGACTGCTCGCCTTCCTGCTCGGGATATGGATATACTACAGCCGGCTGATCACCCGCAAGAACCGCGCGCTGGCACGGCAGATCAGCGAGTTGGCCGGTCAACAGGAACAGCGCGACAACGAGATGCTGCGCAAAACCACCTTCCTCCCCGCAGAGGGAGAAACGGAAACCGACGACGACAACTTCTGCCCCGACACCCGCAAAGATCGCCTGTGTATCGCCATCCGCGACATCATCCTCAAGGAAAAGATTTACCGCGACCCCACCCTTACTCGCGATGCGGTGGTGGAACGTCTCGGCACCAACAAGGATCTCTTTATCGATGCCTTCCAGTATTGCTTCCGGATGTCGTTTACCGATTATATCAACACCCTGCGCCTCAAAGATGCCGTCAACCTGCTCGACCAGTCCGACCTTCCCATCGAAGAGATCTCCGAAAAAGTGGGATTCGGTACCATCCGCACCTTCCAACACCAGTTCCTGGCCCGTTACAATATGTCGCCCAAAGACTACCGCAGCCAACGAAAAGCCGACAAAACACACTCGTAACAGCCTCGTTTCCAGTCGCTCATACATTGTCGCCTAATACCGACGATTTGTCGCCTTTCCTTTAGGCGGCCTCATCTACTTTTGCGTTTACATAACTTTCAAAACAAAAAAGTATCATGAGAAAACAACTACTATCTTTGATCGCCTTCGTAGCGGCCACCCTGTCGATCCAGGCACAACTGCCAGACGGACACGACATCAGCTGGTTTGTTCCGGGAACAACCACCTTCACCCTCTCTACAGCCGAAGAACTGGCGGGATTGAGCTACCTGTCTTATATGGGGCATACGTTTGGAGATAACAATGGCAACGACACCACCTTTATCCTCGGCGCCGATATCGACCTCACCCCATGGCTTGAAGCACATGGCGGGCAGACCGGGTGGAAACCTATCAACAAATTAGATGGAGTCTTCGACGGAGCAGGCCATACCATCAAAGGACTGTGGATGAACCAGCCATTAGAGGCAATTGTTGGGTTGTTCGGCCTGAATTCTGGCGAGATTAAAGACCTGACGGTTGTGATCGATAACTCTGACGGGAAAGAAGGTGTTCAGGGATCGGAAATTGTTGGCGGACTGGCAGGGGTTTCTTTAGGCGCTATTTCCGGATGTACCGTCATGCAGAAAGAGGCATCGGGAACGGCTGTTCGAGGAACATCTGCATATATAATACGGACTGGCGGACTGGTGGGAGATTCTCAGAATGCATCCTTCATCAACTGCATGGCTGCGGTAAATATAGCAAGTGCAAGTTCTTTTGCTGGAATCTATACCGGAGGATTAGTGGGGCAAATTTCATCTGCATCCACCTTCGTAAACTGCTACGCAACCGGAACAGTGACGGCTGAGGCGATAGGAGGAGCAGTCACAAATTTCTACACCGGCGGACTGGCGGGAGCTGTATCAATGGATATATGGGGTAATGCCCCTACCCTCACCAACTGCTACGCCACCGGTGCTGTTTCGGCTACCGGATCCGGATCGATAGCAACCGGAACTGGCTTATTGGTTGGTAGGAACGGAGGTACGCTCACCAACACCTTCTACAATTCGGAAATAGCCCCTTTATTATCTGGTGTCGGTGCAGAAACGGCAGAGGGTTGTGCCCCACTCACCTCCGCCCGGATGCGTACACAGGGCAGTTTCACCGGTTGGGACTTCGATCAGACCTGGGCCATCGATGCTTCAGGTTCAGTGGCGCCCTTCAACAACGGTTTTCCCTATCTGAGGTCGCAGCAGACACAAACCATCACCCTGTCCGTATCGGCCACCGATCCTTTCACCTATACCGTAAACGGGACAACGGTGACGGATGGCACAAACCGGATAACCGTCGGAAAGGGAAGCGCCTTCTC
>JAVBUE010000066.1:0-20436 GCA_031555735.1 Tannerellaceae bacterium | reverse complement strand
GCTTCATTCTCTTAAATAGCCTATATTTGTCATACCAAATTTTAACAAGTAGTTATATGAGCAGATTTATCAATCCCTTTACTGACAAAGGTTTTAAAATGATTTTCGGACAAGAAATGTCCAAAGAGTTATTAATTGATTTCCTTAACGACCTGCTGGTAGGCGAACGTGTGATACAAGACCTATGGTTTCTCAACAACGAGCAATTACCAGATTATCAGGGTGAAAAAGGAATTATTTACGACGTACATTGTGTCACCGATACGGGTGAACACATTATTGTAGAGATGCAAGGAAGCTCACAAGTCCATTTTCGAGAGCGTGCGCTTTATTACTTAGCGCGTGCCATCGTGAAACAGGGCTCACAAGGCGACGGAGGACGTTATGATATCAGTGCTGTTTACGGTGTATTCTTCATGAATTTCGCCCTGAAGGACAACCCGAAGATGCGCACAGATGTTATCCTATCAGACCGCGAAGGCGGTAAACTGTTTAGCGACAAGCTGCGGATGATATTTATTACACTGCCACTGTTTACGAAACAGGAGAACGAATGTTGTTCGAATTTTGAACGATGGATGTATGTACTTAAAAACATGAAGACAATGGAACGCATGCCATTTAAAGCGCAAAAGGCTATCTTCGAGAAGCTCGAGGAGATTGCCGATGTCTCTGCTCTTTCTCCCGAAGAACGCGATAAGTACGAAAACAGCCTCAAGGTATATAATGACTATATAGCGACCATGGAGGCTGCGGAACAAGCGGGCATGGAGAAAGGTATCGCAGAAGGAATGGAGAAAGGAATGGAGAAAGGAATGGAGAAAGGTTTGGAGAAAGGTTTGGAGAAGGGTTTGGAGAAAGGCTTGGAAAAAGGAGCAGAGCAAGAACAACTCCGGATAGCTCTGGAATTGAAACAGGAAGGAGAGAGCACCGAACGTATAGCCAAACTCACCAGACTACCCATTGAGGTAATCCGGAATCTATAAACCAACCTCAAAACAACAAAGGGCTTCCGCATGTCTATCAGGCAGTTGGAGCCCTTTGGCTGTTTACTAATCGGACGATTTTCACCGGATACGGTAAATAGATACGGTTTTCGTTGCCAGGTTCGGAAGCATCTGGTAGCACTATCGTCAGCAATAGGAAGAACCTGATGCTCACGATAGTGCTACCAGATTGTTATTGGCCGCCACCACCACCGCCGCCACTTTCTGAGCCGCTTCCGCCGGCTTTCGTGTCGTCGTTGCTGATACCGCGCTGTACTTTCTTGATTTGTTCTTTCAAGGTACCGAAACGGTAAGAGACGCTTATGTTCAGGCTGCGCGCCGTATTGTAGTTGGTCGAGTGGCTGATAAAAGAGGGATCCGTAGTCGTCATCTCATACTTGCGGTCTTTGCGGAACGGTTCCTGGAAACCTACCTGTACCGTAAGTTTCTTGCTCTTCAGGAAATCTTTACTGGCGGAGATGCCGGTGAAGTACATCGACGATTGCTCACCCTGCAGCATGATCCAGGGGGAATAATATCCGCCGTTGGCATTGATACGGAAATCCTTCGGCAGGTTGAACTGTGCACCGGCGAATACATTGCCTTGCCAGCCGCTGGCTTTGAGATCTAATTCATTATTAGACTGGATATCGGTATAGTTCAGTCCTCCGTTCAGATTGAAACGGAACCAGGGCACAGGGTTCCAACTGCCATACACAAACATACCCGTACGCTGTTCGGTACCGATATTGCCGTATGTCCGCTGCGTGACATTCGGGAGTTTCGGATCGATAAAGGTGTACGACTGGATGGAATTATCCACAAACGTATAACTCAGGCTCGCATTGAAGTTGAATTTCCGGGTGAACATGCTGTAGTTGAAGTTCACATTGTGGCTCTTTTCTGAATCCAGGTTCGGATTACCATAGGAGATATTCTGCGGATCCACATCATTGACATACGGGTTCAGGTACCAGATACCCGGACGCTGGATACGCATATTATAGCCCAAACGCATCTGGCTGCTCATATTCAACTGGTAAGAGACCGTGGCATTGGGTACCACATCGAAATAATTGTTCGAGAAGTTCTGTTCCGGCGTCTGTTTGAACTCAGCATTAAGGTCCGTACCTTCGGCACGAACACCCGCCTTCAGACTAACTTTGGTAAACTTAACCACATATCCCAGATATCCCGAATAGATATGCTGCGTATGGCTGAAGTCGTTGGTGGTGCCAACGCCAGCCGATCCTGTGTCGGGCGAATCGAGGAATGTCATACGAACCGTTTCACTATTGCTCTGACGGAAGATATATTTGGCACCTACTTCCAGCGTTTGCTTATCAAACAGAGGGGTAGTATAGTCCACCTGGCCTGTATGTTCATCAGTCCAGGCATCGTTGTCCGTCGTTTCGCGGGAAGTAGTATAAGGGTAATTCACCGTATTGAAGATTTCCGAATACGACTCATTGCCGTCGGGCGAATGGCTGTAGCGGTAAGAAACGGTCAGCAACTCGTCTTTCTTACTGGTTGAGTGCTGGTAGTCCACATTCACATCCGTCGATCCGTACGTGCCTTTTGTCGTTGAGTTACGGTCGTAGGTATAGACCGGTCCCATAACGCTGTCGAACATTGACACATCATACTCCGACTTATTCTTCGATTTCCCGTTAAAGAGATTGGCGCCGACGTTGATCAGGTTCAGCGTATCGATCTCATAGCTGGCTTCCAGGTAACCATACTGGAAAGGGCCGCTGTATTTGGAGCGGCCGTCCTGGTACAGATATTTTTCCTTCCCGTTCATCAGGTTTACGCGTTCCGAAGAGGAAGAATTCCAATCCATATCGCGATAATTGTAGTTATACATGGCCGTAAGCCCGAGCTTACCGATCTTGGACGAGAGATAGACATTTCCCCCATAGAATCCCATCGTATTGACGTTGGCACGCACCGTACCCGTATATCCCTGCATCGCATTGGACACGGTGATGATGTTGATGATACCGCCGATCCCTTCCGCATCGTACTTGGAACCCGGGTCGGTAATCACTTCGATATTCTTGACCGAGCTGGCCGGCATGCTTTTGAGCACATCCGAGGGGTTATTGCTCAGCAGGTTCGACGGCTTGCCGTTCATGTAGATTTTGTAGTTGGTCGATCCCTTGAGCTGGATCTTGTCTTCACCGTCAACCGTCACCATGGGAACCTTGCGGAGCATATCGAGCGTGTTGTTGGTTTTCGCCTCCGGGTCGTCTTCAAGGCTGTAGGTGATCTTGTCGATCTCGATCTTCACCAGCGGTTTCTGGGCAGTGACACTTACTTCGCTCAGTTGCTTCGTGTCGTCCGCCATGTTCACCTGGCCTAACTCCACCGTTTTGTCTGTTTCCGCCACTGTAAACGCTTTTGGGGATGACACCTTCCCGACAAACTGCGAAAAGAGGAGGTATTTGCCCGGGGCATTCAGGCTCGTCTCAAATTTCCCATCATCATCACTGGCTAATAACTTGACAGGCTGCTGCGGCGCGTTCGCCAGGACGATACGCAAAGTAGCATAAGGAACAGTTTCATTCGTTAGCGAATCAACCACTTGTCCTTTAATGGTAAAGGACCTGGTAGCGCTTGTCTGCGACACAACCGGCAAAGACAAGCATAGTACCAGACACAGGAAAAAAAGTTTTTCTTTCATCAGACTAAATTTAAATAACATGTTTACGACTACATCGTAGGCGCAAAAGTATTTATAATACCGACGCGAAAACACTTCGTAATGATAAAGAAGCATAAAAAATGTATTTATGAAGTTAAATCATTGACTTTTCCGCTAATTTTGTAGAAACCCATTCAATCAGATTGTTATGAGACTAATTGTATGTGTATTCACCGTCCTCCTATTCCATACAGGTATGCAGGCACAAAATCTGTCAGTTGTCCCACTGAACGCACCGAACAAGAGCGGCGGAATGCCGGTCATGGACGTTTTCAACAACCGCCACTCCGTCCGCGAATTTGCCCCCGACAGGCTCAAGGCGCAGGACCTTTCCGATCTGCTCTGGGCAGCCAACGGCATCAACCGCTCCGACGGTAAGCGCACGGCGCCCTCGGCCATGAACCGCCAGGAAGTAGATATGTACGTCGTCCTCCCGGAAGGCGCTTATCTCTACGATCCCAAAGCACATGCGCTGAGCCTGATCACCGCCGGCGACCACCGCGCCCTCCTCTCCGCCGGGCAGGACTTTGCCCAAACAGCGCCGGTAAGCATTGTGCTGGCCGCCGAGCTCTCCCGCTTGGGTGATCCGAAAAGCGAACAGACCCGACTGATGGCGTCGGTGGATGTAGGCATCGTGAACCAGAACATCAACCTGGCCTGCGCCGCGTTGGGACTATCCACCGTCCCCCGCGCCACCATGGATCAGGAAGGACTGAAGAAAGTGCTCAAACTCACAGACACCCACCTGTTGCTGATGAACAACCCGGTGGGTTATCCGAAGAAGTAAGCGCACCGGACAGGGTATGAAAGTATTCCTCCAATCCATCGTCGCCCAACTGCTGTTCACCCCGTATATCTATTACCGGGGCAGGCAGGCGCTCCCGTCCGGGAAGAAGTGGCGGATCCCTTATACGCTGTTCTTCATCGCCGAGCTGTTATTGTATTTCACCGGCTTCCTATTCCATAAGCAGTTGCCCGACGCTGTATTCATTCCCCTGATGGATATCTGCAATACGTGGTATGTGGCGTCTATTTACCTCACATTGGCGCTGCTGGCCTTGGAGGTGGTGCGGCTGTCGGACAGATGGCTCGGATGGTATCCGTCGTTCGTCCGTTCCCACTGGCGGCAAACGAAACAAGGGCTGATGGGGGTATTGATTGTCTCCGTCGCCGGCTTGCTCATCCATGGGTATCAGGTGGTGATGAACCCCGTGGTCACCCACGTCCACATCACCCTGCCGAAAGGGAGCGGCACCCGCGACAGCCTCACCATCGCGATGATGAGCGACCTGCACATCGGCGAAGTGATCGGCAAGCCGCTCGTACGGAAGTATGTGGAGATGACCAACGCGCAACACCCGGATATGATTGTGATCGTGGGCGACCTGATGGATTATGAATCGCGCTTTGCGGAGAAGATGCAGGCCGACGAAGACCTCCGCCAACTGCACGCACCCTTAGGCACCTACATCGTCTATGGCAACCATGAATACCGCGCCAACCGGGATGCTAAGAAACGGTGGATCGGGAAACTGGGCGGCACGTTGCTGGTGGACTCTGTCGTGATGCCCGATCCGTCGTTCTACCTCATCGGGCGAGACGATTATATCAACAAACGCCGCAAGCCGCTGCGGACCCTGATGCAGGGGGTCGATCCCACGAAGCCAGTCATCCTGCTCGACCACCAGCCCTGGACATTTGCCGAAGCGGCGATGAACGGCATCGACCTCCAGCTCTCCGGCCATACGCACAACGGACAGCTTTGGCCCTACCCCCTGCTGATGAAGCTTATCTTCGAACAGCCCTACGGCTACTACCGCAAAGGACCTACCCAATTCTACGTCTCATCGGGCATCGGCATCGCCGGCCCCCCGTTCCGGGTAGGCACCGTATCCGAACTGGTGATCCTCCATATCCGCTTCACGAACGATCTTGCCAGGTAAATAGCGGATCCATGTCAACACCCCGTGGAGCGGTTTCCTTTTCTTCCTACACGGAGTTTATTTTTGCAAAACATCTGCCACGATGCCACGCGACAGGCGTTATCTTATTGTTCATGAATAGGTTAGATGTGTGGCAGATACCCGTGGCAGATCCGTTTTTTCACCTTTTTGCTGCCACATCTGCCACATCTTGTAGCGCTGCCGGTATCTAAGTCAAAGCCCTGACACAGGAGCAGTTTCATCAGGATGGAACAAACAGTTTCTAAGGGAGAAACAAACAGTTCCATTAGGTAAACCTTTTTGTTCCAATAGGTGGATGTTTTTGTTCCAATAGGTGGAAACCCGGAGAGTCGCCGCGCCGCCGGATATGCAGTTCCGGCCAGTCTTGAATATGAGGACTCCACCGGGTTTTGACATTGATCCGATAAATAGCAGGCTGTGCGGGGTTGCACCTCCCCTAAAATGAAAAACGGACGATGCTCACGCACCATCCGTTTCTACAATTTTGTAATTCACTTTTCATATCATGATTCGTGAACGGTGCCGGACTCGAACCGGCGACCCCTGCCCTGTCAAGGCAATGCTCTGAACCAACTGAGCTAACCATTCCCGATTGGCACAAAGGTAAAACAAGATTTGGAAGAAGCAACAAAAGGGGAGCAAAAAAAGACAGAATTATTCCTCATCCGGCAGTATTTCCCCCTTGCCGGCGGCTTTCTGCAGGAGGATAGCCTGACGGGCTGCCGCGGCGGCCTGTTCTTCTTTCAGCAGTTGTTCATGCTCTTCCCGGGTAAGTTCTTTTTCCGGCAGGAGGTTGAGCAGGCGGCGCACTTCCGTGACATTGATCGTGCTTTTCTTCCCGTCGGGCGCCAGCAGCGGCTCTTCCGTTACCGTACGGAAAAACATATCTTCATACAATTCCGACAATAACGGGCGGTAGCGGTAGAGCCGCTTCGGACTGCCCCCCTCCTCCAGGTAGGTATAGAGATAGAGGAAAGAGATGAACAGGTTCCGTTGCCGGATATCCGCTGACGCATACCCTTTCAGTGCGGGCGCAAACGCCCAATTCTCCATATTCGACAGGTATTCCATCTTCTTGCTCTGCAGCCAAAGCTGGTAATAGAGGCGCATCGCTTCCACCATTCGTCCGCCCCGCCGGTAGGTATCGGCGCGCGACTGGACAAGGAGTGTAGAGAGCGTCTGATCCGGTTTCAGCAGATCCTCCGCCTGATCGAAGAGCTGGTGCGCCCGGTTGCGGTCGTACGTCCGTCCCAGTGCGGCGCCCAACAGGATATTGACATCAGCGGCGGTCGTATCCATCCGGTACGCCCGTTCAAGCGGTTCGATGGCATCCATATACAACCCGGCATAATACCGGGACGATCCTCCATACTTGAGGGTGATATAGGTGGAATCGCCATCCGCCACCAGCCCGGAATAGATCGAATCGGCCGTGGCATATTGCCGGCTGATGAAACACGCCATGGCTTTGTCGCGCCGGAGCAGCACATTCCCCGGATTGTAATACAATGCGGTATCGCATACGCCCAGGGCGTCGATGGCCATGGAGGGTACCTGCGCGCTGACCCGCAGCATGGTATTGATCAGCGTATGTGCCAGGCTCGCATTCTCCCGGTTCCGGTTGTAAGCCATCGCATAGACCATCTGCGCCTGCCCCAGGTCGCCGAGGGATACCAGGTTATCCCCAATATTACGGAGGATGACCACATGTTCGGGGTATTGCACCAGCATGGCTTCAAATTTATGGAGCGACTTTTCATAATCGCCTAACTGTTGGTAGAGGCGTCCCAACTGGAAGTTGGCATAGAAATCGGTAGAGTCGTTGGCGAGCACCCGTTGGTAGAACTGCTCCGCGTCGTCGGCACGACCCAAGTTGACCGCTGTACGGGCAAGGGTGTTCAGCAGCTCGTTGGATGTTGAATCCATCGCAAAGCAATGGCGGAAACAGCGATACGCCTCCCTGTACCTCAGCATACCTTCATACGCCTGGCCGACGGCAAACATGGTGGCATAGTTGGCCGAATCGGCCGACGTGAGTGTTTGCGCCTGTTCGATCACCGCGGCAAATTGTTTTCCGTTCACCAGTTGTTGCCAATCCCTCTCCTGCCCTGCTGTTGCAAGAGTGATCAGACAACCCAGGGAAATCAATGTTATTCGTTTCATAAGCGGAAGTATTTCGTTTGTCTCTATTGCAATCGGAAGGTAACGGGTAATGTATATTTCACGCGTACATCTTTTTGATGCTGCTGCCCCGGAGTCCATTTCGGCATGGCGGAGATCACCCGCATGGCTTCCATATCGAGCGACGCATCCACGCCGCGCACCACTTCGACATCGGAGATAGAGCCGTCTTCATTCACTACAAAGGTGCTGATCACCCGGCCAGAGATACCGTTCTCCTGCGCCAACACCGGATAACGGATACTCTTGTTCAGGTACTCCATCAATTGTTTATCCCCACCCGGGAACGACGGTTGTTTTTCTACCACGGTATAGATCTTGCCGGCTTCCGCTTCGGTCGTGTTCCCGGCTGTTTCGGCCAAACGATCCAGGCGGAATGTCACGGGGAGGGTAAACTTCACCGTTACCGGTTTGCCGCGTTGCCGTCCGGGTATCCATTTGGGCATGGATGCGATCACCCGCACGGCTTCCCGGTCGAGTGATTCGTGTACGCCCCGTACGACGTTGATATCCCGGATCGTCCCGTCGTTCGAGACGAGAAAGGTACAGATCACGCGCCCCATGATGTTATTCACCCTGGCTTCTTCCGGGTAGCTGATCGACCGGTTGAGGTAGTTAAGCATCTCCGTATCTCCTCCGGGAAATGAGGGCTGTTGCTCAACCACGGTAAAAACGATGCGGGCGCTGTTATCTTCCTCCACTACCACATCGGGGATCTCCGTTTCCGTTTGGAGTGAAGGAGGTGGTGGTGGCAGTGCAATCCGCTTTTTGGGTTGTTCGGCAACGGTTTCGGCAACGGCGACCGGTGTATCCTGGCGGACGGAAGTAACGGTTTTCGTAATCTCCTGCACGATTTCACCCGCGCCTTTGGGCAACAGGTTGTTCATCCGCGCCAGGGCGCCGATGTTATTCAGGATCATCAACGAAGCCACCAGGGGAACGATGAATAGATATTTCATACGTCCGAACCCGTGCGAACGTTTCTTGTTCATCATCAGGATCCGGTTCCGGAGATGCATCACATTGAAACTGTTGTACAGTCCGGTGTTTTCCGGGTGATGATGCGCCAGTCCCAACAGGTGGTACTGGTAATTCCGGCTATCGTAGCCCGACTGGATCACGCGGTTGTCGGCCAGGTACTCGAGGTTGTGCCGTACTTCCCGCTTCAGCAGCCACACAAACGGATTGAACCAGCACAGGATACAGATCAGCTCGCTCAGCACCACATCTACCGAATGCCATTGGGAAACGTGGGTCTGTTCGTGCGTCAGTATCTCTTCGGTCTCCTTGGAGGAATGGCTGTCCGGATAGAGGAAAATCAGTCGGAAGAAAGAGAAGGGACCGGCCGGTTTGGGTAGTGCATACACCTCGGTATCATGTACGACCATCTTTCGGCTCTGACGAGCCAGCAGGAGAATACTTGCCAGACGCACCAGGAAACGGATCGACAGCATCACCGCCAATACGACATACAGGCACAGGAGAGACACGCGGACGATTGCCGCCCAGTCGATCACCGGATGAAGCGCTTTCGCGGTGACCGTAGTCTCCGGAAGGATCATGGACGCATAGACATACACTATTTCCACGATCGGCTCCTGTTCTTTGATCCATTCCTGTATGTTCAACAAAGGATACACAAAAGCAAACACAAAGAATGCCAGCAGAATGGCCCTTCTCATTTTGAAGAAAGTATCCTTATAAAAACATAGTCGGTAGAAGGCGTAAAAGAGAACAAAAGCTACGTTCGCCTTCAAAAAGTAGGCAAATTCCGGATTCATGGTATGTCTGTTAGGTGGTTATTCCTTGCCCTTTTCGATCAGGCTGATGATCTCTTTCAGATCATTGGCGGAAAGTTTCTCTTCTTTCGCAAAGAAGGAAACCATTTCCTTGTAAGAGTTGGCAAAATAATTGGTCACCACCCCGTTCATGAACTCATTCTTATAGTCGTGTTGTTCAATTTTCGGGATATAGTTGTACGTATTCCCGTGACGGCGTGCTTTGACGTATTTTTTGCGTTCGAGGTTCTTCACGACGGAAGCCAGCGTAGTATAGGGTGGCTTCGGGTCGGGGAAAGTGGCCAGAATGTCCTTGATGTAGCAGGGAGCGGTTTGCCAGATGCGAAGCATCACATCTTCTTCTTGGATAGTTAACTTTTCCATTGTATTGACTTATAAATGATATATCCACAAATCTACGACATAGCCGTAAATAAGCAGCATAAAACAAGTTAAAATGAGTTAATATGCCAAGTTTTAATAGAGTCCGATCCGGAAACGCGTACTATCCGTACCGGTCCCCACTACCAGCACATAGTTGGCCGGCTGCAGATCCGATGCCGAAAGTACGGTCTGCGTCACACCTTCAGGCCAGCGGAGATGCTTCACCAGCCGTCCGCCCATATCATACAGGCGGATATCCCGCAACCCTTCCGGTGTATGGGAACGGAGTATGATCCCCTCTTTCACGGAAGCGGAAAGGAGGGTAACAGCCTCTTCGGTTAGGGGCTTCTCCGCCCCCGTCAGCGTCACACCCACCGGCAGTTCGGCTACCGCCCCGGGAATACCCCGTACTTTCGTCCAGTTCTGCCCATCCTGGCTATGCATGATCATGATCACATCGCCATTGGCCACAGGAGAGGTGATGGTATAAGTATCTCCCTCCAGGTCGGCCAGCACATCACCACCCTCCAGCTCCACCAGCCGGAGTTCTTCCAGCAGTTCCTTCATCTTTCCCGACTGATCCGCCAGGCAAAGGCTGATATATCCGGTAAAGGGACGGAAACCATAGTCGGTAAACGGCGAGATATACAAAGAGAAAGGACGTCCCGGTGTGATGATCGCATCATCCGTCCGCAACCCCAGGAAGGTAAGGGTAGGATGGTCGAAATAGAAGAATTCGTACCGGGGAACCGATCCTTCGACAGGTTTCCGCAAACCGATAAGTGCGCCCTGGTCGTACACATACCCTGCCCCCTCATCCGTATAGTTGAGGGCGGTAAGCCTGAAATTGCCGTTCGCGTATCCGCCCCAGCCCCAGTTGACATGGTAATAGCCCATCGAGTTATATCCATCGAGGATAAACTGGTGACCGGCTGTTTCCGACGTACCGTTATAAAAGAGGATGCGCCCGTTGTCCAGCTCCTCCCGGAGCAGGCTATCCCACTCGGCAACCGTATAAAGTTCGCGGTATGCCAGGTAGGCACCGGTATCATACCCGAAGTTATCAACGAACGCATGTAACGCGTCCGAGGGATAGGCGGCCGCCCACTCCGTTGTAAAATCGGTATAGGTAGAAGCCGCGCAATGGAAGATGAGCCGGGCTACTTCGGCAGCCTGCGTTTCGTCCCACAATCGCGTACCGCTGGCAGTCTTCGTATAAACATCCAGCATGTTACCCCAGTCATAAGTAGCGCCCAGCGTCGCGCTGACGACAATGGAATCGGTTGCCGTCTTATAATCAAAACGGCCGAATCCACGGGAAGGCCACCGGTGATACTTCATGGCGATACCCATGGCCGTAGCCACACAACCGGCATAGGTACGCCGACCGTTGACGCGGGGACAAAGGTCGCTGTACGGCTCCAACTGATCCCAGGCTGCCGTGGGGAAGGAGGCACGGAGGGAAGGTAACACCGGTGAATCCGTAAGCAACGCATGCCAGGCCTGTACCGTTTCGGCCGATGCCGGGCGACCGGAGGCAAGCTGCGCGGCGATCTCATCTTCGTAAAACATGAGCCAGCTGGCGAGATTGGCGGGCATACCCTCTGTCCGGAACATACCCTGATCGGCATAACCCAGTACGGGATAAGCCGTATCGTCGCCGGCAACCAGCACAAAGCCCTGCTGATTCCCTACATTATAAATATAAAAGAGGGGGTAGCCCGACAGGCGCAATCCCCCCATCGATCCCGCACCAGCCGTATAAACCAGTTCCACATCGGGTGCACCGCGCAACGGCGACAGGGATGCGGCAAACGATACGGCAGCCACGCGGGCTGTTTGTTGGGTGACCTCCTTAGCCGACACCCCGGTGATCAGCAACAGAAACGTTGCCAACAATGCTCCTTTTTTCATAAGATTGTTTTTAATTCGTGCGGTTAAAGAAACCGGCAATACGTATAATACTGAAAATCTATCCAAATAAGTCCAAGCGGTTTACGTCGTCGAAGCTGCGGATCACCTGGCAATCGGGCCAGGAAGAATAGTCGTCGTCGTTGGAATTGACGGCGATGATCCGTCCGGCACCCGCATTACGGGCAGCCTGAAGACCGGCGATGGCGTCTTCGAAAACGATGGTTCTATCCGGTACGGTCCCTATCACCGACATGGCGATACGGTATATCTCGGGATCCGGCTTGCTGCGGATACGTCCGTTGTTATACACCACCTTCTCATAATCGAACCAACGGCCGATCCCCAGGTGTTCGAAAAAGAAATCCACATTCTGCTTATCGGAAGCGGTGGCGATAGTGAAGGGGATCCCCTTTTCCTGCAAATAATCCAGAAAAGAGGGCAGACCCGGCGCCAGGGACTGTCCGGACTCCAGGCAAAAGCGGCGATACAGCGATTCCTTCTCATCCACATACGCCTGTATTTCGGTGTCCGACAAGTCGCGGTGGAACCACCCGGTCAGCAGGTCGCGGTTGTTACGCCCATGGATGGAAGAGAAAAATTCGGCATCGGAAAAATGAATATCATGAGCCGCCAGGAACAGGTTCCAGGCTCTGTTATGCAAGGGCGTGTCCCAAAACAGGGTGCCATTGAAGTCGAAAATAATCCCGTCATACTTTGTTCTCATGCGTAACGTGGTTTGATCCTGTGATACCGCTTGAACGCAAATGTAGCAAATTCCTTTTTTTATGACGCACGAATGATCAGAAATATGCAGCGACGGCAAACATCCAGATTCGCTCCTGCGTGGAAAAACGGCCTCCGTTATCCACAAAACTATCCGACATACCCAGTCCGAACGTAATCCCTACCTGCAGAAAGCGGAAAAGCTCCACCCCGCCGGTAAAGTTCATCCCGGTCCCGACACTGCGCGCATCCCACTCCCCTACGATATCATCGACGGCCATCGTAAAACTGTCGCCGCCCGACACCTTGAACCGCACATACGGTCCCGCTCCGGCATAGATCGTAAACCCGTTACTCAGGGGGAAAAAATAGTTGAAGTTGACCGGCACCTCGATATACCCTATCGTATGTGAATCCGCATTCACGGGCTCGATGCTTTTCTGCGCATAGAACACACCGCCGTTCATACCGAGCCGATCGGTGAAAAGGTATTCGCCCGTCGGTCCTACGTACCAACCGAGGGCATTGTCGTTCACCGCGTACTTCAACACATCCGCCGACACAAAATTGGAACTGATCCCGGCTTTCACACCGAAACGGAATTGAGCCTGTGCCCCAAAAATAGCCAGCCAACAGGCGAAGGAGAGAAACAAACACTTTTTCATACGCATATACACAACGGTTTTTACATATATAAAAGAAATGATCCGCTATTTGTTTACGCGCCGACGGACCCAACCTGTTCATTTTGGTAAGGCGACCGACAACTTTCAGGCCTGGTTTATTGTATTAATAATAGCACACAGACAATAAAAACCGCGATATGGCAATACGCAACATTATCCGTACGGTGAGCGGTACCTTCCAGATTGATGGCGCCGGTGTTCACCTGGTACGCATCGTTGGCTTCAACGATGTGAATGATTTCGATCCGTTCCTTATGCTTGATGGCTTTGATTCGCATGATCCGTCCGATTATGTCAAAGGATTCCCCTGGCATCCGCACCGGGGTATAGAGACGGTGACCTACCTGATCAACGGGCAGATTGAGCACGAAGACAGCCTCGGCAACAAAGACGTGATCCATTCCGGCGAGTGCCAGTGGATGACGGCGGGAAGCGGGATCATGCATCAGGAAATGCCGAAAGCCTCCGACCGGATGCAAGGCTTCCAGCTATGGATCAACCTCCCCCAAAAAGCGAAGATGACCAAACCCCGCTACCGGAGTATCCGGGCGGATATGATGCCGGTAGTAGAAGAAGAGGTGGCGTCTGTACGCATCCTCTCGGGAAGATATAAGGAAACGGAAGGAATCCATGGGCGCTTTGTGGATGCCACGCTGTATGACATCATCGTCAAGCCGGGCGCCACATTCAGCCTGGCGACCGATCCGGCGGAAACCGTCTTTGTGTATCTCATCGATGGATGCGCGCAATTCGGCGACAACGCCTCGCGTGACATACCCCACCGTACGGCTTTGCTGTTCGATCAGGGGCAGGAGATCCTTGTCAGGGCGGGAAGCGATGGCGTGCGCTTTGCCTACTTTGCCGGTAAGCCGCTGAATGAGCCCATCGCTTGGGGAGGACCGATCGTGATGAACACCCGCGCCGAACTGAACGACGCTTTCCACGAACTGGAAAAAGGCACCTTCATCAAATAAAACGAAACCACATGGGAACATACAACCTGTTCAAAAACACCGCCGCCCTGCAATATGAATACCATATCGAGGGCGACATCGCGTTAGTGGAATACCTCCTGACTCCGAAAGGAGAGGTCTATCTGACCCATACCGAAGTGCCCCCCGGCTTACAGGGACGGGGCATCGCCTCGCAACTGATCGAGGAGGTGCTGACCGACATCGAACGGCATGGCCAGCGGGTAATCCCCGTCTGCCCGTTCGTCTCCACCTTCATCAACCGCCACCCGGAATGGCGGCGGATCGTTGGGGAAGAGTGACCCGCTATTTCTCGCGTACAAAAATATTGATCGGCGTGCCGGTGAAGTCCCAGTTCTCCCGGATCTTGTTTTCAAGGAATCGCTTATACGGTTCCTTAATCCATTGCGGCAGGTTACAAAAGAAAACAAAGGAAGGCACCGCCCCGACAGGAAGCTGGGTGATGTATTTGATCTTAATGTATTTCCCTTTCCAGGCAGGCGGCGGATAATTCTCTATGATCGGCAGCATGACCTCGTTCAGTTTGGCGGTGGAAACCCGTTTTTGGCGGTTCTCATGCACCTCCTTCGCCGTCTCAAGCACCTTGAAGATACGCTGTTTGGTAAGCGCGGAAATAAAGATGACCGGAAAATCGGTAAACGGCGCCAGCCGCTCACGGATCGTATGGGTAAAGGTGGTGATCACCTTCTGGCTCTTGTCTTCCACCAGGTCCCACTTATTGACACATACCACCAACCCTTTCCGGTTCTTCTGGATCAGGGAGAAGATATTCAGGTCCTGGCTTTCAATGCCACGCGTGGCGTCGATCATCAGCACACATACGTCGGCGCTTTCGATGGCGCGGATCGAACGGATCACGGAATAATATTCCAGGTCTTCATTCACTTTTCCTTTCTTGCGGATACCGGCGGTATCCACCAGGTAAAAGTTCAACCCGAACTTATTGTATTTTGTATAAATGGAATCACGCGTGGTACCGGCTATATCCGTCACAATATGACGTTCTTCCCCGATAAAGGCATTGATCAGCGATGATTTGCCGGCGTTCGGGCGACCAACGACGGCGATACGCGGCAGCTCTTCTTCCAGCTCTTCCACCTTTTCCTCCGGCAACACCTCTACTATTTTATCCAGCAGGTCGCCGGTGGATGAGCCGTTGATGGCCGACACACAGAAGGGATCACCCAGCCCCAGGGAGTAAAACTCGGCCGAGGAGGCATGCATCTCGAAGGTATCGGCTTTGTTGGCTACAACGACGATCGGTTTTTTCGAGCGGCGCAGGATGGATGCCACCGCCATATCCAAATCGGTCAGCCCGTTCATATTGTCCACCACAAAAAGGATCATATCCGATTCTTCGATCGCGACCTGCACCTGTTTGTTGATCTCTTCTTCAAACACATCGTCCGAGTTCACCACCCAGCCACCGGTATCGACGATGGAGAACTCCCTGCCCGTCCATTCCACTTTCCCATACTGACGGTCACGCGTGGTACCCGCTTCTTCGTTCACGATAGCCTGGCGGGAACCCGTCAGCCGATTGAACAAGGTGGACTTTCCTACGTTGGGTCTCCCCACGATAGCCACTAAATTTCCCATATGATTTTTCGTTGTTTGCGTTATTAATCCAACTGGTAACCAAAGCTTTTCAGTAAGCTGTCGCGGTTCCGCCAGTCTTTCTCCACTTTCACGAACATTTCCAGGAACACTTTCTTTCCGAAGAAACGTTCGATATCCTTACGGGCCATTGAGCCCACTTTCTTCAACGCCTGACCCTGATGGCCGATCACGATCCCTTTCTGGGTATCGCGCTCGACAATGATCAGTGCTTTGATGTGGATCAGTTCTTCCGCTTCCTTGAACAGTTCCACCACCACTTCCACCGCATACGGTATCTCTTTCTGGTAATACAACAGGATCTTTTCGCGGATGATCTCCGTCACGAAGAAACGCGCCGGCTTATCCGTCAGCGCATCCTTCTCAAAATAGGGCGGGGATTCGGGCATCAGGGATTCCACCCGTTGTTTCACATACGTGATATTGAAATTGGACAGGGCGGACACCGGGATGATTTCCGCCTTGGGCAGTAACTCCTTCCAGGCTTCCACCAACTTCTCCAGCTCGTCCTGGTTGGTGAGGTCGATCTTGTTGATCAACAGCAAGACGGGGTATTCCAGCCGTTGAACCGACTGGAGGAACTCCTCGTTCTTGTCGATTTTCTCTACCGTATCGGTCACATATACTAATACATCGGCATCTCCCAACGCCGATTTGGAAAAGGTAAGCATGGATTCCTGCAACTTATAGTTCGGCCGCAGGATACCCGGGGTATCCGAGTAAACGATCTGCATATCGTCGGTATTCACGATTCCCATGATCCGGTGGCGGGTAGTCTGCGCTTTCGACGTGATGATGGAGATACGCTCTCCCACCAGCCGGTTCATCAGCGTGGACTTTCCGACATTCGGATTACCGACGATATTGACAAATCCTGATTTATGCTTTTTTTCCGTCATATCCCCATTTCATGTAAACGGCGCCATAGGTGAATCCGGCGCCGAAAGCTGCCAGGATCAGGTTGTCGCCCTTCTTCAGTTTATCTTCCCACTCCCAGAGGCAGAGCGGGATGGAACCGGCGCTGGTATTTCCGAATCGCTGGATATTGACCATCACCTGGTCGTCGCGCACACCCAGCCGGCGGGCGGCGGCATCGATGATGCGGAGGTTGGCCTGGTGAGGCACCACCCAATCCACCTGGTCGTTCGTCAGCCCGTTGCGTTCTACCAGTTCAGCAGCCACGTCCGCCATGTACGACACGGCGTATTTGAAGACGAATTTTCCGTCCTGATAGACATAATGCATGTGTTTATCCACCGTTTCATGGGACGCGGGATAAGCGGAGCCTCCTCCTTTCATGTGCAGATGTTCGATCCCGACACCGTCCGTACGCAGGATACTGTCGATCACGCCGTAGGGTTCGGAGGTCGGCTCCAACAGGAGAGCCGCACAACCATCGCCAAACAGCGGCGCCGTATTCCGGTCGGTATAATCGGTGATCGAGGTCATTTTATCACCGGACACAACAATCACTTTCGTATATTGTCCGCTGCGGATATAATTGGATCCGGTTTCCAGGGCATAAATAAAGCCGGAGCAAGCCGCTTGCATGTCGAATGCCAGGGCTTTCACGCAACCGGTCTCATGCGCAATGAGCGACGCCGAGGTGGGGAATGTATAATCAGGGGTGGTCGTGGCGCAGATGATTGCATCAATATCCGCCGGTTGAACGCCGGTCTTCGCCAGCAACTCGCTTACAGCCTGTACGCCCATGAAAGACAAGCCTTTTCCTTCGCCTTTGAGCACCCGTCTTTCCGAGATCCCGACACGTGTGGTAATCCATTCATCGGAAGTATCCACTAATTTTTCGATATCCGCGTTGGTGATTACATCTTCCGGAACATACCCTCCTATACCAGTAATAACCGCATTAATTCTTTCCATAACTTATCAATTAGCATTGAAAACCTGGCGGGATGGAAGAAAAAAAGCCCTAAAACTTCTTTTAGGGCTATTTTTTTTTGTCCATCAACACCTATTAAAGGGAATTGACAAACGCTTATACAGCTGCTTCTTTTACAATAGCCAACTTGCCTCTGTAATAGCCGCATTCACCACACACAGTGTGATAAAGGTGCCAGGCCCCGCAGTTCGGGCAGATAGCCATTGTAGGAACCACCGCTTTGTCGTGTGTTCTTCTTTTAGCTGTTCTTGCTTTGCCTTGTCTTCTTTTAGGATGTGCCATTTTTTAATGTATTTAGTTATTATTCATTCTCCATCAAGCCCTTCAGGGCGTCCCAGCGTGGGTCGGAAGCGGAACTGTCGGCGTCATCATCCGCGATGAAATCATCGCCGCCGTCTTCTTCTTCAAATTCTTCCTCCGAATCGGCATTACGGGCGGTATGCTTTTTCAGTTTCGACGACATGGACTTGTTGCATTTACCCGGTGCATGTACATGCTTCATCGGGATCGACAGGGCAACAAATTCATACAGGAACCAAGCCAGATTGATCGAGCCTTCGTCTTCCGGTATGACCACTACGACATCGCTTTCTTCGGCATACTCCTTACCGAATTTAACCACCAATTTGTTTTGTGTATCCACCGGTATCTCCATATCGTCCAGACAACGATCACAGGGAACCAACACTACACCTTGCAATTGGAAGTCCATTTCGAACATCACCGACGACCGTTTTACCGTAAGGGATACCTTTACTTTTCCCTTCTGCACCTGGTCGCCATCTATGTCCATAAAAAACTTATTCTCCAGGGAATACTCAAACGTATGCGTGCCCGGAGTGAGGTTTTTCAAATCTATCTTATATGAATTAAATTTCCCCAAAGCCTTTTTAGTGTAAAAACCTTGCAAAGGTACGAAAAAACATCTTACAATTGCAAAAACTGTACCGTAATTTTTCGACAAAGTAGTACTATCCTCTGTACTTCATCAGCTCGATGCGGAAAGTGGTACCTTTCCCTATTTCCGAACGCTGCACATAGATCTTCCCTTTGGTGTAGGATTCGACAATCCGTTTCACCAGCGACAAGCCAAGGCCCCACCCTCTTTCCTTCGTCGTGAAGCCAGGGTTGAAGATGGTTTTAAAGCGGGATTTGGGGATTCCTTTCCCGGTATCGGCCACATCAATCAGGATCCTTTTATCTTTTTCTATGACTTCGAAGACGATCTCGCCCTGGCCTTCCATCGCATCTACGGCATTCTTCGTCAGGTTCTCAATCACCCAGGCAAACAGCGATTCATTCATCAGCACCAGGACGGGAGCATCGGGTGTCAGGAGCCGGATCTTTACCTTTGCGGAGATCCGTTTGCGCATATAGTCCAGCGCTTGTTGGAGCGACTGGCTGATATTGACGGGTACCGGATCGGGGTTCGAGCCGATCTTGGAGAAACGTTCGGCGATGGTTTGCAGGCGGATCACATCTTTCTCCATCTCATTCAGCAGGGACGGATCCATCTCCTTCGTCTTCAGGTATTCCATCCAGGCGATCAGTGAAGAGATGGGGGTACCCAATTGGTGGGCTGTCTCTTTCGACAGGCCAACCCATACCTTATTCTGTTCCGCCTTCTTGGTACTGCTCAACGCCAGGTAGGCAATCAGGATAAAGACGAATACAATGGTCAGTTGCACGTACGGATACATATTCAACCGTTTCAGGATGATCGAGTCGTCGTAATACAGGTATTGAGTGACTCCTTCTCCCATATCAATGACGATCGGAGGATTTTTGGCGGTAAATTCCCGCACTTTCTTTTCCAGGAACTTTTTCTGCTCCTCTTCAGGCAGGTCGATATTTTTAGGAGAATATTCTGATTTTCCATCCCACAGGATCACTGGAATGGTGGTGTTACTCTCCAGAATCCGCAGGATAAGAAGCATATTCAGATCTGCATTATCACTGGTAAGCACCCGGCCGGCATCCGAGTAAATTTCCATCTTTTGGCGTTCTTCCTTTGCCAGGTTCTTCACCAGCATGTCGGATATCACCAGGGAGGCAACCGCGATCAGGATACCTCCGATAATAAACATCAGCTTAAACTGCTGCCGGGATTCATAAATACCTGCCATACCTTATCTACTTGCGCCAACAAAGGTATATTAATTGTTCGGATTCCCGCACGCAGAAAACGAATTGTTTGATCGTACTGACGGTGCTTCGCATTACCGCACACACAACAAAGAAGCCGGCCTCCCTTTCGGAAAACCGGCTCTTTCTTAAAACGGCGGCTATCTACTCTCCCACTTGCGCAGTACCATCGACGTGGCCGGGCTTAACTTCTCTGTTCGGAATGGGAAGAGGTGGATCCCCGGCGCTATAACCACCTAAATATCATGTAAGATCTTTACTTACCTTGTTTGCTTGGCTTGCTTTTGTGCTTGTTGCTTTGTCGCTTGCCTTCGCAATTTAGATAGACATCTGTCACATCAGTATCAAAAGGGGAATTATTAAAGTAAACCTCCCTGGCTTGTTGAAAGTCTCGGGCAATTAGTACTACTCGGCTGAACGCGTTACCGCGCGTACACCTGTAGCCTATCAACGTCG
>JAVBUE010000031.1:0-19368 GCA_031555735.1 Tannerellaceae bacterium | reverse complement strand
CCTTGACACCTCTTGTCTAAAAAAGTTTTTTGTCCTGATGGGACAAAAGTTTCATAAGAATGGAACAAACAGTTTCTAAGGATAGAACAAACAGTTCCAATAAGTGAAACAAACAGTTCCAATAGGTGAGCCTTTTTGTTTCATTAGGTGGAAACCCGGAGCGTCGCCGCGTCAGAAGTATCGTCAACATAGGATCATCTGTTACAGGCATGACAGGTGTGTTTTCCTGCAAAATAAAAGCCGGATGGAAGATATACGAAGAAAAAGAAGGCATAAAGGCGGATATTTCCTATCTTCGCGGCGAATAAATCAATTAAACGTTTTACTTTATGAAGAAAAAGAGTTTTAGTGTATTGTTGGCTACGATAGTAGCCGGTAGCGTGATGTTTTCCTCTTGCATCGGTTCATTTGCCTTGTCGAACAAGTTATTGGACTGGAACCGTTCGATCGACAGTAAATTCGTGAACGAACTGGTGTTTATCGCATTCTGGATTGTCCCGGTGTATGAAATATCCATGTTGGCCGATATCCTGGTGATCAACTCCATCGAATTCTGGAGCGGAAGCAACCCCGTAGCTGATGCAGGTACCGTGAAAAACGTGGAAACGGAAAACGGACTGTATGCCATCGAAACAAAAACCGACGGCTATCACATCGAGAAAGATGGCAAAGCGATCGACCTCGTGTTCGACAAGTCCGACAAGAGCTGGAGCGTGGAAGCCAACGGCGAAAGCCAGAAACTGATGCGTTTTGAAGGCGACGACAAAGTAGTGATGTATCTCCCCGGCGGGGAAGAAATGACGGTTACTCCGGATGCAGCTGGCGTCATGGCCTTCCGCCAGGTGACAAGCGACGCTCTGTTTGCCGCCAGATAATATACATTATTATATAGTACACAGGTGACGCGGATCGGACGATGCAGCCTGATCCGTGTCATTTGTGAACTATCAATATCAATCATTTAACACAAAACATTTTTAAAATGAGAAACACAACACGTATTGCATCACTGCTTTGTGCCGGATGCATCGCGCTGGCGGCTTCGGCTGCCGAAACAACCAAACCATACTGGCAGGATGTACAGGTGGTGGCGGTAAACAAAGAAAAGCCCCGCTCGTCGTTCATGTCTTACCCCGACAAAGAGACAGCCCTCTCCTACCGGTTCGAGAACAGCCCGTATTACAGGTTGCTGAACGGTACCTGGAAATTTTATTTTGTGGATTCGTACAAGCAACTGCCCGACAATATCACCGATCCGGCAGTCAGCACCACCTCATGGAAAGACATTACCGTGCCCGGCAACTGGGAGATGCAGGGATTCGGGACAGCCATCTACGTGAACCATCCCTATGAATTCCAACCCCGTAACCCCCAACCCCCACTGTTGCCCGAAGCCAATCCGGTAGGTGTCTATCGCCGGGATTTCGAAGTGCCGGCCGATTGGGACGGACGGGACATCTTCCTGCACATCGCCGGAGCCAAATCAGGTGTCTATGTGTATCTGAACGGGAAAGAAGTGGGGTATAGCGAAGACTCGAAAAACCCCGCCGAATTCGTTCTCAACCCATACCTGCAACCAGGAAAAAATGTGTTGACGCTGAAGATATTCCGGTGGAGCACCGGATCGTACCTCGAATGCCAGGACTTCTGGCGGATGAGCGGCATCGAACGGGATGTGTTCATCTGGTCGCAACCCAAAACGGCCGTGCACGACTTCCGCGTCGTCTCCACCCTGGATGATACCTATACGGACGGGATCTTCCGGCTGGGTATCGACCTGGTCAACCATTTCAACGAAACAAAGAAACTGTCGGTAGGTTTCGAGCTGCTGGACAAAAACGGACAAGCCGTGGCCTCTTCTTCGGAAGCAGTCTGGGTAAGCCCCACCCAACCCTATACCGCCTCCTTCGCCGCCCACCTGAAGCAGGTAGCCAAATGGAGCGCCGAAACCCCCGACCTCTACAAGTTGCTGATGACGGTCAAAGACGAACAGGGCAAGGTAGTGGAAGTGGTACCTTTCCACGTAGGCTTCCGCCGCATAGAGATCAAAGAAACCAACCAACTGGCCGAAAACGGCAAACCCTATACCCTCTTCTTCTTCAACGGGCAACCAATCAAGTTGAAAGGAGTCAACGTACATGAAGTAAACGCCAAGACCGGCAAGTATGTGACCGAAGACATCATGCGTCGCGATTTCGAGCTGATGAAGACACACAATATCAATACGGTCCGCCTGTCGCATTATCCCCAAGACCGCCGCTTCTATGAGTTGTGCGACGAATACGGCTTGTATGTTTATGACGAGGCCAACATCGAATCGCACGGCATGTATTACAACCTCCGCAAAGGAGGTACGTTGGGCAACAACACCGAATGGCTGGCAGCACACATGGACCGTACGGTGAATATGTATGAACGCAACAAGAATTATCCGTCGGTAACGATCTGGTCGCTGGGGAATGAAGCCGGTAACGGATATAACTTCTACCAAACCTACCTCTTCCTCAAAGACAAAGAAAAAACGATGATGAACCGCCCCGTATGCTACGAACGCGCTGGCTGGGAATGGAACTCGGATATGTACGTCCCCCAATACCCAAGCGCCGAATGGTTGGGGCAGATCGGCAAGGCGGGCAGCGACCGGCCGGTGGTTCCCTCCGAATATTCGCACGCGATGGGCAACTCCAACGGAAACCTGTGGAACCAGTGGCAGGAGATCTACCGCTATCCCAACCTGCAGGGCGGATATATCTGGGACTGGGTGGACCAGGCCATGTTTGCGCTGGATAAGGACGGGCGACCGTATTACACCTATGGAGGCGACTATGGAGTAGATACCCCAAGCGATGCCAATTTCTTATGTAACGGGATCATCGGTCCCGACAGGATCCCCCATCCCGCCATGGCGGAAGTGAAATATGTCCACCAGAACGTGGCGTTTGAAGCCGTTGATCCGGCAACAGGCCGGTTCCGGGTGACCAACCGTTTCTACTTCACACCGCTGGACAACTATACCATCCGTTGGCAACTCATGGCCAACGGTAAAGTGATGAAGAAAGGGACGCTGCCGATGAAGCTGGCTCCCCAGGCTTCGGAAGAGGTGACGATCCCCATCGGCACGCTGCTCCCCAAAGCCGGGACGGAGTATTTTGTCAACTTCATCGCCCAATCCGTCCGACCGGAAACCTGGCGTCCGTCCGGGATGGTGGTGGCTCACGACCAGTTCCGACTACCGGTTGAATCTCCCAAGGCAACCCTCAAGACAGCAGGGCCGAAACTGGCGGTTACCCGGGATGGCAATCTCTTCTCGGCGTCTTCATCGAAAGTACATTTCGTATTCAACAAGCAATCGGGGATCGTGACCACATACAAAGTGGACGGCACCGAATATTTCAGCGAAGGATTCGGCATTCAACCGAACTTCTGGCGCGCACCGACAGACAACGACTATGGCAACGGCGCCCCGAAACGTCTCCAGGTCTGGAAAGAAAGCAGCAAGAATTTCAATGTGGCCGACGCGACCATACGGATGGATGGCGATAAGGCGGTGATGGATATCAACTACCTGCTACCGGCAGGCAACCTTTATATCGTATGTTATACGATCTATCCGAGCGGGACCGTACATGCCGGCGTGACCTTCACCTCCACGGAGATGACGGAAACGAAAACCGAAGTATCCGAAGCTACGCGTACCGCCACCTTCTCGCCGCGCAGCGAAGCAGCCCGACAGGCAGCGTCCAAGCTGGAAGTGCCGCGTATCGGCGTACGTTTCCGGTTACCTGTATCGATGGATCAGGTACAGTATTTCGGACGGGGACCGGAAGAAAACTATTGGGACCGCAAAGCGGGTACGTTGGTGGGACTGTATCAATCAACAGCGGAAGCGATGTATTTCCCCTATGTCCGTCCGCAGGAAAACGGCCACCATACCGATACCCGCTGGCTGGCGTTATCTTCCGCATCGAAAAAAGGCATCCGCATCGAAGCCGACAGCCTGATCGAATTCAACGCCCTGCGTAATTCGGTGGAAGATTTTGATTCGCAAGAAAGTAACCGTCCCTACCAATGGGCGAACTTCAGCCGGGCGGAAGTGGCCGACCACGACGAGGCGAAAGCCAAAAACGTATTACGCAAGCAGACACATATCAACGATATCACTCCCCGTAACTACGTGGAAGTATGCATCGACTATAAACAACAGGGGGTTGCCGGATACGACAGTTGGGGTGCCCGTCCCGAGCCAGCCTACAGCCTGCCGGCCAACCAGGAGTACAAGTGGGGCTTTACCATTGTACCGGAGCGATAACTATCGACCCGCGACTCATCAGAAAAAGCATTTCCCTCCGGAAATGCTTTTTTTTATTAATTTCAGACCATCTATCCACATTACAAATGAACAAACAAATCAAACAACATGTTACAATAAAAACAATCTTCTAAATATATGATATCAATTAAATTATTTATTTAAAAATATATTTAATTTGAATTATTTGTAAATTATTTTTGCGTTTTTATTAATTATTATCACTATGAAGACAAACTATTCACCACAGTTGGCTGCTATGATAGCCATTGCTGTTTTGCTGTCTGCCTGCAACACCATGGATGAAAACATCGCAGGGGTTGAATCCGGGAATGTGTATGTCAGGGTAAATAAACATACGACAAAATCCAATGCGGCACCTGTGACGGATCCGACCATCGTTTTTAATGGCGGGTTCCTCTATTTTGCATCCGGCTCGGGACAAATAACCGAACGATTGACCGTTACCGACGATAATGCGGCATTAACCGAATCGAGCGTCGGTATCCAGACGTTGGAAGCCGGAGTCGTGATCGCCGTTCCCGCCAACAGCGTATCCGTGTATCTTCCTGCCAACGTGCCGGCATCCATCACCCTGCCTGCAACGGGAGCCTATACGGTAGTTGAACAGACATTGCTATCCCTGAACAGCCAGTACGACGGAACGGGAGGAGTCACGGTAGCCACCCTGTACGGGGGGAGCACCATCACGGCGCCTGTACCTCCTGCCGTTGACGCTTCGGCGGTCATAGAGGTTCGTCCGCTGGCTTCCCGGATTGAGATCAGTACGATAACCGGCGGCACCGGCATCAGCGGTACCTGGAAGGTAGATGGTATTTTTATCAATGCCTTTGATTTGCAGCAATACATCGACGCAGAACGGTATGCCGCCAGTTTCCAGGATAACCAGTCGATTCCCGGCAACTATGTCAGCGGAACAACCGGCTATCCTACAGCCGACAACGGTTTGTATTACGACTACAACACCGCCGGTATCGGGAGTTTGAGTACCAATGTATATGCCCCCGCCACAGCCGGGAACGTGTGGTCGTACAACCTGTTCGCCGGGCTACTGCCCCATATCGTTATCCGGCTGACAGGTATTACCGGCTACAACGACCCGCAGTTCCTGACAGTCCGTACCTATCAAACGGGTACAGGTACGCCCATCACGGTTTTCGAACGGGGGAAGATCTACCGGATCCCAACCATTGCTTTTGATGCCGACGACCTGTCGGAAGTACCCGAACCCATCCTGCAGGATGTAGCCGTAACAGTCAACCTGATAGACTGGACCTTCGAAGACGGTGTGCAGCCCGGATTCTGAACAAACCTGTCAGGAGCACGTATGTAAACCTGGCAATTATGAAATGGATTTATACCTATATACTGGCGATGGCATCCTGTCTCACCGGTTGTATCCGAGAGGGGATTGAGCCTTGTCCTCCTTCAGGCAATGTAACCCTTACATTCCGTTATCTGAAAGAGGGGCAGGACTTATTCCCTTCCGCTATCCGAAAGGTGAACCTGTACCTATTCCTGTCGGGAGGCTCCTTTATCCGATCGGTGGAAATACCTGCCACGGCGCTCATCCTCTTTCAGGGGATACGGATGGATCTCCCTCCCGGAACGTATGATATAATAGGGTGGGCCAATGTGGAAGAGAACAGCGCGATAAGCCCACTGGCCGGAGAGGAAATGACCGCTTCCTACCTGTATTATACCGGAACGGCAACAGGCGACTCTCTCTACCATTCGCCCGGCGTGAACGATCCGGCAGGGTATGAACTGATCGTCGCCGATACAGGCAGTATCCATCAGGAGATGGATTTCACCAATCGCCATAAGATTGTAGAGGTATATATACAAGGTATAGGCAACAACACCGTAGAGCTGGCCGGACTGATTCCAGGGTATTATTTCGATATGAAGCCGTTGGCCGCACCTGCCAACAGCATGGAGCAGCCGGGTAGGGAGGTGAATACCCCCCAAGGCCGGGCATACCTGTCACAATTCTATACCCCTGAGTTCGGGAATACCAATCCGATCGAAGTCCGGATAACCGACCCGGCGGGAATGGTCATCCATGCATTTTCCCTGCAGGATTACATTACCACATTTTACCCTGATCTTATCATCAGGGACGGAGGAGGAGAAACCATCCGGGTGTTACTCCGTTTCAACGGAACAACCGTATATGTTTCCCTGCCCCCATGGACGTTTGAAGATGTTACACCCATTTATTAAATCACAACACATGAAAGGAATTTGGGCCTGGGTTATCCTGGGTATGGTCCCCTCTTGCGTACAAGAAGAGCATACACCCGAAGGCGATGGGAAAGGAGGCGTTTACGCCTTATTCAACATCATCCATCCGGCGGATCACAATGAACATTTAACCACCCGGTCGCTTACCGGGGATGATGAAGCGTATATCGGGTCGATCGATGTACTCGCGTTCCTGCAGGAAGGGAGCGGTTATCGGTATTCATACCAGGCACGGGGGACGTACGACGCATCGGCGGGATCGTTTACAACCGTAATACGCCAATATGCACAGCCTCAGGTATTCGTCATCGTAGCCAACGCGTCCGACGCAGTGGTGTCCGCGCGTCTTACCCAGCAAGACAACCTGGATGAGGCATTGGAAAGGCTTATCATCGTCAGCGAAGGAGAATGGCCTGCCAAAACCAATGGCAGCAACAGTTTCACTCCTTTGCCGATGTACGTAAAAACAACCCCTGTAATGGTTACCGGCCCGTCTCAAACCTTCGGTCCGTATAAGTTGCTCCGCATGCTGGCGCGTATCGACATAAGCCTTTCAGCCCTCGCCTCCTCCCATTTCAAATTGACGGAGGTGATGTTATACAACCGGATGACGGCTGGCTATGTCGCCTACGAAGATTCGAACTGGGACGCGGCGGGAGAAAAAGTACGTTCCGCATGGATTCCTCCCTTTATTCCGGGAACAGAGGAAAAGCCGCAGGCCTTATTGCCATCGGTAACCTACCGTGTGCCGCCTGCCGACAGCCTCATCCGCAGCCTTTACACGTTTGAGGCCAAAGGGGCGACCGACAAAACGGAGGCGACGGCGATTGTGATCGGCGGTAATTATGCTGCCGATGGCAATCCTTCCGAATCGGGTGAGATCAGTTATTATCGCATCGATATCCATACGCCGCAGACACCGTCCGGATATGTATCGCAAGACATGCTGCGCAACCATATCTACCAAATAGCGATCCTGTCGTTTTCCGGCAAAGGAAGCCCGACACCCGACGAAGCCTTTTTCCAGTCGCCTTTGATTGAAACAACCATCACCCCCTGGAACCTGGCGCAGGTAAATACCGTCTTTGACGGGCAACACCAATTACGCCTCAGCAAAGATAAAATCGCAGCCGGAAATGAAGAGATCAATACATTGCTGGAGATACTAACGGATTATACCGGTACAGGGACTGGTTTACCCGACGGCATATACATTTCAGGTATCAGCTACCCTTCGGGAGGAGCAGGATGGCTGAACATATCCAATGAGACCGGTGGAAACGGGAGCCTGTCGCGGAGTGTCCGGTTGTATGCGTCATCGAACGGAAGCGGACAAGTGCGTTCCGCCACGTTTACGGTAACCGCCGGTAATCTCCGTTATCTTTTCAATGTAACCCAAAGCAATGCTCCCTGGATCACGATCCAAACCGATGCCGTCTATCTCATGGATGGCATCATCCATACATTGAAGGCATCCTCCGCAAAAGCATGGACAGCGGAAATCAAAGAGGGATCGAACAACGGCGGAGGCATCAGCCGCCTGCTCACGGTGAAAGGCGGTGAAACGACGGAAGAAAACGTACTATTCACCACGTATAACGACTGGGACGGCATCCTTTCCGGCAATCCCGACAAAACAGTGGAAACGGCCGTGTTGACATTCCGCGATCCCGACGGCGTTTCTCCCGATAAGGAGGTAAAAGTATGGATGGCATCCGGCGTGTTCCGCGATCAATCCAATTGCTATATGCTGCCCCGCCATTCATCCCCCATCCTTATCCCGGTAGCCAGAGCCAACGAACCGTCAGTGACAGGGACAGCCGTGATCGGCCAGCAGATCTTTCCGGATGATGTGCTGGAAGCCAGGTTTATCTGGACGGACTCACCTAACGGCTATACACCGGCGGGATCCGTCCGTTCGGTTCTTCCTGCCGGTGACGGAAGCCGTGGGTATATACTTGTAAGGCCGGGCGGCAGCGATGGCAACACCTTAGTTGCGGTACTGACCAACAGCATTATCCGGTGGAGTTGGCATATCTGGGTTACCGACTATGTGCCGGCAGGTACCTGGATGGATCGCAACATCGGTGCGCTCAGCAATGTGCCGGGAAGCCCGGGAACAGCCTGCCTGCTGTTCCAATGGGGACGGAAAGAGCCTTTCCCCGGGGTCAGCATGACGTGGTATGATCCAAACGGGACAGCCAACCAGCCTGCCATCACCCAAATTACAGGGAATATCAATGCCCCTGTTACCGAAATTACCAACTCGGTAAGAAACCCGTTGGGTTTTTTCACAAGCACATTCAACGCAAGGACTAATTCATGGGGAGGGGAGCTTCCGGCAAAAGAGATCTACGATCCATGTCCGGCAGGTTATAAAGTCCCTTTATATACGGCCTGGGAAAATCTGAATACGACGAACTTTCCCTGGAATGGCAGCGGACGTACCAATGCGTCCGTCGGCGGGTTTTATCCGGTAACCGGAGCCCGGAACAACGGCGGCGTACCTGTTCAACCCGGGAATGGCTATTATTGGAGTACCCGGACGAATATGAGCCTGAGTCCGAGGCTTAGTTTCTCATCCACCGCGGTGGGCTATAACCCGGATAGTTATTCCAACCATATAGATGCGTATGCCATCCGATGCATAGCGATAAGTCCGCAATTACTCCATCAATGAAAACATGTATATACATAACGAGAAAATGTCTATATATCAGCCTCATAACCACGGCGTTATCCGGTTGTATTGAAAACAAACCCGACCAGTTCCCGGAACCACCGGTGGGAGGAGAAGAGACTACGATCCAGGTAGTATTGACTATTACCGGCATGAATATCCCTGCTACACGGGCCATGGATGGTGAAAAGGAGAACGAAGTAAATGAAGTCGATATACTGGCGTTCCGGGATGACGGGAACGGCAATCAACAACTGGCTTATCACCGGCAAGGCACCCTTATATCCCAAAGCGGAGACGGGATCACCTATACGGTGACATTTGAACTGTCTCTCCCCATCGGCACCAACTACAACCTGTCGATCATCGCCAATGCCCATGCCGTAATTGAGGCGTTGCTCTCCGGTGAACAAATCCGGGAGGGAGACACTAAACTGACGGTACTTTCCCTCTTACAATATCCCCATACCGGGAAATGGACAACAAACAACACATACACACCCATTCCCATGTACGGTGAATCAGGCTTAGTAGATATCACAGGACAGATGAACCTCACCGGCGTTGACATGATACGGATGGTAGCGGCTATTGATGTGGAAAACACAACGCCCGACTTCACCTTAGTGGCGGTATATGTATGTAACTACAATACCAACGGCTTGATCCCGCCGGCATGGGACTCACAAGGGAATAGCATACCGGCAGTCCCCTCCGTTCCGAACCTTCCTCAGCAAACAGGCAAGCAAACAGGCAGTTATCAGGTTTTCCCCGTGGAATCAGGAATGAATTCATTGAAAAGAAGCATCTACACGTTGGAAGCGCAGCAAGCGTTAGATATAAACGAGAATTCCCGTATGCAATCCGTCTGCCTCATCCTGGAAGGCAAGTATGCGGGTGAAACCTGGTTTTACCGGGTAGATTTCACCGATGCATCCGGCCATTATATGCCGTTGTTGCGAAACTTCCTGTACACCGTTTCCATCACCAACGTGCAGGGAATCGGTTACCCATCAATCAGCGAAGCCCTTGCTTCCTATACCGTTGTTTCGAATCTCAGGACACGGATACTTTCTTACAATCTGAGTGTGATCAGAGAGTTGAAGTTTAACGGACAGAATATGCTGGGAACAGAAAAAACGGCTTATGCATTCACCGGAGAGGGGTATTTAACCCCTCGGAAAGATAATACGGTTTTTGTATATACGGATTATACGGGTGGATGGGTAATCCAGGCTATCACCGGAGATAACGGGCTGCCTGTGTCATGGCTGACAGTTATCCCGGCGAGTGGCCCAGGAGGTCTCCTCTCGTCTGTGGTTCTATCTATAGAAGAAAACAATACCGGAACGACACGGCATGCACAGTTGACTTTCCGGGCAGGGCGGTTGGATCATCTGATTACAGTCACGCAACTGCCAGCCATACTCCCTCGCTGAGCCGGGCTACAGACATTCGGATGATACTACCTCCCCTGCGCCTTATCCCACGCTTCCCCCAGGCGGAGAAAGAAGTTTTTCCTACGGGAAGGATGTCGCTGGACACCATCGTCTGCAACGGAGAGGGTACGTGCCGGAGAGAAAGGACGGCCGGATTTGATCATCTGGTAGATCACACCCCAGTCACGCAAACCACCCAGGTTTCGGTCGTCGATAAAAAGGTCGGCTACCAGTTTGCGGGGTGACGGTTCCGGTTCCTCGGGATAGTTCTTGTTTGCGGCATAAAATTCCAGTCCGTTTTGGGCACAATAATCGATAGCCTCCTGCAACAGGTCGCCTTCACGTACCGTCCAGAGAATAAGCTGATGATGGTCTTCTTCCTGTAGCCGTTTCAATACATCCAATGCAAACGGAACAGGTTTGCCTATCCGTGGATATTCATGCTCAACAATCGTACCGTCGAAATCTACCGCTATAACCATAACATTGTCTTTATTACACAAATGAGTTGCAAATATACGGTAAAAACAAATGTCCGTTGTCAAAAAATTATACAGCAGTGTCAAAAAATTGGACAGTCAGTACAATTATCTCCGATGAATCACTTCTGTATTTCAACACTTTACCTATATTGGCACGAAATTTGAAACAACGTATGCATATGAAATGCATATCATAATAACTAAATACATACTGTCATGATTAAAATTGAAGGCTTAAGTAAGTTTTTCCGTACGGAAGAAGTGGAAACGATCGCATTGAACAAGGTCTCGCTCGAAGTGAAAGACGGGGAATTTGTTGCGATCATGGGGCCTTCGGGTTGCGGCAAATCCACCTTGCTGAATATCCTCGGCTTGCTGGATAATCCTTCCGAAGGGAACTACCACCTGGGAGAACTTGAAGTGGGACACCTGAAAGAAAAAGAACGTACGCAGGTGCGTAAAGGGAATATCGGTTTCGTGTTCCAGAGTTTCAACCTGATTGATGAACTCAATGTGTTTGAGAATGTAGAGCTTCCCCTCACCTACCTCAAGATCAAGCCGGCCGAACGCAAACAGATGGTGACCGACATCCTCAAACGGATGAACATCAGCCACCGCGCCAGCCACTTCCCACAACAGCTTTCCGGAGGTCAGCAACAGCGTGTGGCCATCGCCCGCGCCGTGGTATCCAACCCGAAGATGATCCTTGCCGATGAACCTACGGGTAACCTCGACTCGAAGAACGGAGCCGAAGTGATGCAACTCCTCACCGAACTCAATAAAGAAGGAACTACCATCATCATGGTAACCCACTCCAAGCACGACGCCGGCTTTGCCCACCGCATCATCAACCTGTTCGACGGTAGTATCGTATCGTCGGTAAGTGAGTTTATTTGATAGAAAGGGTAATTCAGGAGCGTAACGACGCCCCCCTCTTGAGAGGGGAAACGTCGCTTCGCTCCTATTTTTAGAGATAGTTTTGTTCATCATTCATCGTTAATCATTATTCTCTCTTCTTATGAAAACGATCCTCTGTAACTTGCTCAGCGTAATGCGCCGCTTCAAGATGGCGACGACACTTAACATATTAGGTCTCTCAGTTGCCTTCGCCGCCTTTATGGTGATCCTGATGCAGTTGGACTTCGACTACAACTTCGACCGTATGTATGAAAACTCCGACCGTATCTACCGGGTGGAGCTGGTTTATGATGGAGTGGCTCAAACGGTTATTTCACGTCCGATGGGAGACTTCCTCTTCCAGTCGTCGCCCCATATTGTTGCCGGATCCATTGTGGATCCCTGGCATCAAAACCGGCTATTTACTATCGAGCAAAACGGAGTCAGGAACCATTACCAGGAAACGATGAATAAGGTCTATCCATCCTTTATGGATATATTCCCCTTTGAAATGGTGGATGGTTTATCCAATTCACTGGAAGAACCCCAAACAGCATTGATTCCCCTGAGCCTGGCGAAGAAATTCTTCGGTAATGAATCGGCGATGGATAAAGCGCTGGAGTTGGGCGACAACAAACTTACGATCAAAGGCATTTACAAAGACTTCCCGGCGAACTCCGTCGTACAAAACGCCATTTATGTACCTTTCGAACCACAGGAAAACCTGCAATCATGGGGAAACAGCAACTACCACATTTATATCCGCGTAGATGCTCCGGAAAACAGCCACGACCTGATCGATAATTTCAAGAAGCAATTGAACGCTATGGAGCTGGGGGATAATGCCTGGGTAAAACAAACCAACTACCGGCTCACGGTATTACCCGATATCCATTATACCACCGACACCACTTACGACCATACCCTGAAATCAAGCCGGCAGGTACTCTGGGTACTGCTCTCGATCGCCATTGTGATCATTGTCATTGCCGGTATCAACTTCACCAACTTCAGCACCGCACTTACACCGATGCGCATTAAAAGCATCAACACGCAGAAAGTACTGGGTGGAGATGAGACCACCATCCGCCGTTCACTGCTGGGCGAAGCCGTCGTGATCAGCCTGTTGTCGTTCCTGATCGCTCTCGGACTCGTGCATGTCGCGAATCTCACCCGGATCGCATCCCTGGTGGAAGCGGATATTACACTGGCTGTCCACCCGCTGATCGTCGGTGGTACGGCCTTGATAGCCCTGTTGACCGGCTTGCTCGCCGGAGCGTATCCTTCCCGCTACATGACCTCTTTTCCCCCGGCGTTGGTATTGAAAGGCAGCTTCGGGCTATCCCCGAAAGGACGCCTGTTGCGTAATCTCCTGATCGGCATCCAATTTATCGCGTCGTTCGCCCTGATCATCGGCGCCTCGTTCATGTACCTGCAAAACCGGTATATGCACAACTCCCCATTGGGATACGACAGAGACGCGCTGATCGTGACTGATATCAACGGGAAAATCAATCAAAGCCGCGAAACATTCGCCAGCCAGGTGAAGAGTTTCGCCGGTGTGGAAAACGTCACTTTCGCCGAGCCGCTGCTCTCAAGCCAGGATCAGTATATGGGCTGGGGGCGTCATTATAAAGACATTGATATCCAGTTCCAATGCCTGCCGGTCGATGCTTCCTTCATGGATATCCTGGGTATTCAGGTAACCGAAGGGCGGGGATTCCGTAAGGATGACGAACAAAAGCGATGGGGCGCCCTGATCTTCAACGAACGTGCCCGGACGCATTATAACCTGGAACTCGGCGCTATGGTTGACAGTATGGAAATCATCGGCTTTATGCCCGATATCAAATTTGCCTCTTTCCGCACCGAAGTAAAGCCGATGGCCTTCTATGTATGGGGAGAACAGAACTGGGGTAGTTCTCCCAGATTTGCCTATATCAAGGTAAAAGGCGGGTCGGATATGCAGGCTGTCATGGATCACATCGGCGCTTCATTGAAAGCCATCGACCCGGACTATCCTTTCAACGTACGTTTCTACGATGATGTATTGGATCGTATGTATCAAAAGGAACGCAACCTGAGCGCCCTGATCACGCTCTTCAGCCTGATCGCGATCTTTATCTCCATCGTGGGAGTATTCGGTCTGGTCGTATTCGACAGTGAATACCGGAAGAAAGAGATTGGGATCCGCAAAGTATTGGGATCTACAACGGAAGAGATTCTCATCCTCTTTAACAAGACGTATGTCCGTATCCTCTGCCTATGTTTTGCACTGGCAGCGCCCGTGGCATACTATGCCATCTATCGCTGGCTCGAAAACTTTGCGTACAAGACACCTATCTATTGGTGGGTGTTCCTGATATCCTTTGCGATCATCGCCTTCATCACCATCCTCACCGTCACCTTCCAGAACTGGTGGACAGCGAATGAGAACCCGGTGAAAAGCATAAAAACAGAGTAAAAAAAAATGAAAACCATCCTGCGTAATTTTCTCAGTGTATTGCGCCGTCTCAAGATGGCTACATCGCTCAACATATTGGGACTCTCGATCGCCTTTGCTTCCTTCATGGTGATTCTGATGCAGCTCGATTTCGACTATCATTTCGATCGTATGCATCCTGAATCCGATCGTATCTTCCGGGTGGAACGGGTATGGGATACCGCCGCCTCTCCCCCTTTCTCGCGTCCGCTGGCGGAAGCCTTCATGAAGTCGTCACCCCATATCGTATCCGGCGCACTTGTAAGTACCCGTATGACGAACAAAGAATACCTCTCCGTGGAATCGCCCGATGGCAAACGCTTTTATGAAGAAGCAGTCATCAACGCTTATCCCACGTACGTGGATGTGTTTGGTTTCCGATTCACGGAAGGAACAGGAAAAGCCCTCGAAGACCCGGAGAAAGTATTGATACCAGCCGGTATGGCGATGAAGTTCTTCGGTAACCAGCCGGCCATAGGCAAGTTGTTGAAAAGCGGCGAACAAACCTATACCGTCGGCGCCGTATATGCCGACTTCCCCGACAACTCATGCATAAAGAATCCGATCATCAAACAAATCCCTCCCCTCGAAAACATCGACCGTTGGGATAACAACAGCTACTATTTCTATGTCAAGCTGGATGATCCGGCCTACGCCGGGGAGATTACCAAACACTTCAAAGAAACTTTCGACGCAGCTGCCCTGGGTAGTCGACTGGCATGGGTAGGACTGGCAGACTATCGCCTCACACTGGTGACCGATACCCATTTCGTACAAGATACATCGCATGATTATACGGCTAAATCCAGCCGTCCGACCCTGCTCATCCTGCTCGCTATCGCCTTTGTGATCATTCTGATTGCCGGTATCAACTTCACTAATTTCAGTATGGCACTTACCCCGATACGCATCAAAAGCGTCAATACCCAGAAGGTATTGGGAGGAGATGATGCCACGATCCGGTTCTCCCTGCTGGCCGAAGCGATGTCGATCAGCCTGATATCCTACCTGCTCGCCCTCGGGATCCTCTACCTGTTACCGCTCAGTACCGTTGAGACGTTGGTGAATGCCGATCTCGCACCAGCCGCCCATCCGCTGATCGTAGGCGGAACGGCGTTACTGGCATTAGCCACCGGATTGCTGGCCGGGCTGTATCCTTCCTGGTATATCACCTCCTTCTCACCGGCATGGGTACTGAAGGGCAGCTTCGGCCTTTCACCCAAAGGGCGGCAATTGCGCAACCTGCTGATCGGATTCCAGTTCATCGCCTCGTTTGCACTGGTGATCGGCGCCTCGTTCATCTACCTGCAAAACAGGTATATGCACCGGTCGGCATTGGGATACGACAAAGACCAGCTCATTGTTACCAACATTCCACAGTCTATAAACGAGAACAGGGAAGCTTTTGTCAGCCGTACAAAAGCCTTCGCCGGGATAGAAGAAGTAGCGTTGGCGGAACAACTCATCTCCAGCGCCGACCAATACGGTGGATGGGGACGTATCTACCGGGGCAAAGACATCCTGTACGACTGCCTGTATGTGGACGATGCCTTCCTCCGGACAGCGGGTATTCCAGTGACGGAAGGGCGCGACTTCCTGCCCGAAGACAAGCTGAAACGGCATGGGGCGCTGATCTATAACGAATGCGCCCGAAAGAAGTACGGGCTTGAAATAGGCGGTATGGTGGACAGCATGGAAATCGTCGGTTTTATGCCCGATGTCAAATTCGCCTCCTTCCGCAAAGAAGTGGAACCGATGGCCTTTTATGTCTGGGGAGAAGTAAACTGGGGTACATCGCCCAAGTTCGCTTATGTCCGGGTAAAAGGAGGCACGGACATGCACGCTGCCATGACACATATCAACGCGTCACTGCAGGCCATCGACCCCGACTATCCGTATGATGTCCGGTTCTACGACAACGTGCTCAATCAAACGTATATCAAAGAGCAACAAACCGGTGCGCTGATCACACTGTTCAGTTTCATCGCTATCTTCATCTCTATCGTGGGCGTATTCGGCCTGGTGGTGTTCGAAAGCGAGTTCCGGAAAAAGGAGATCGGCATCCGTAAAGTACTGGGATCTACAACGGAAGAGATCCTGCTCCTCTTCAACAAGACCTATGTCCGTATCCTCTGTGTCTGCTTCGTACTGGCGGCTCCCATCGCCTGGTATGCGATTGTCCGTTGGCTGGAGAACTTTGCCTACAAAACACCGATATACTGGTGGGTCTTCCTTCTCTCTTTCATCTGTATCTCCCTCATCACCCTCCTTACCGTCACCTTCCAGAACTGGTGGACGGCGAATGAGAACCCGGTGAAAAGTATAAAAACGGAGTAAAAAAGGACAATATGAAAACGATTCTTCGCAATTTCGTCAGCGTATTGCGGCGCTTTAAGATGGCGACCATGCTTAATATAACAGGACTCTCCATAGCTTTTGCCGCCTTCATGGTGATCCTGATGCAACTGGACTACGACCATAATTTCGACCGTTTCCACGCCAATGCCGACCGTATCTACCGGTTGGAGATCATTTTCGGCGACAGGAAGCAGGCTGTACTTGGCCGTCCAATGGCGGAAGCCTTCATTGTCTCGTCGCCCCATATCCAGACCGGCGCCATTACAGGGCCGGGAGTGGAAGATATCTTCTTTTCCGTGGAAAAGGAGGGTATCCGGAACAGTTATAAAGAAAAAGCACTGAAAGTAACGCCTGCTTATACACAGGTATTTACGTTCGACATAGCCGACGGATCCGAACGCTCGATCGAAAACCCAAACACGGTATTGATTCCGCAAAGCCTGTCGCAAAAGATGTTTGGCAACGAACCGGCTGTCGGACGTTTGCTGGTTACGGAAAAAACCACCTACACCGTTGGCGGTGTATATCGTGATTTCCCCCGTAATTCATCGGTAGGCAACAATATCTACTACCCCATGTCGAGAGAGGAAAATGCCGGCATGTGGTGGAACCAGAGCTACAACTGCTTCATCCGGCTGGATGCACCAGCAAACAGTGACGGCATTGTGGACAACTTCATGCGGAATTTTGACATCTCCGTATTAGGCAGTGACTTTTCGTGGGAAGGGACAGGCTGTTCGTTCCGTCTGGTGCCACTCCCGGAAGTGCATTATGTAGCCAACGTATCCTACGACAGGGCTCCCAAGTCGAGTCGGCAAACGCTATTGGTGCTTTTATGCACGGCGATCATCATCGTTGTTATTGCAGGGATCAACTTCACCAACTTCAGTACGGCGCTTACCCCGTTGCGCATCAAGAGCATCAATACGCAAAAGGTACTCGGGGGTGAAGAGTCGGTGATCCGTTTTTCGCTGTTGGCAGAAGCCGTATGCATCAGTCTGGTGGCTTTCCTGCTATCAGTCGGGATGGTATTCCTGCTACCCTATACCCCGCTTCCGTCGATCGTCCATGCCGAGATATCTCCCCTTGCCCATCCGCTGATTACCGGCGGAACGGCGCTTCTCGCATTGCTCACCGGTTTGTTGGCGGGTCTGTATCCGTCCAGGTATATCACCTCCTTCCCACCGGCGTTGGTATTGAAAGGGAGTTTCGGATTATCTCCCAAAGGGCGGCAGCTACGCAACATACTGATCAGTGTCCAGTTCGTGGCTTCTTTTGTACTGATCATCGGCGCCTCGTTCATGTACCTGCAAAACAGGTTTATGCACAATGCTCCGGTAGGATACGACAAAGAACATCTGATCGTCACCGATATGAGCCAAAAGCTGAACAGCAACCGGGAAACATTCGCCCGGCAGTTGAAGTCGTTTCCGGAAATAGAGCAGGTCGCCTTTGCGGAAGCCCTGCTTTCCAGCCGTGACCGCTATTCGGGATGGGGACGGTATTTCCGCGACCAGCAGATCCAGTTCCAATGCCTGCCGGTGGACGCAAACTTCTTGCCGCTGATGGGTATCAGCGTGACGGAAGGGCGTGGTTTCCTGGAAGACGACAAGCGGACGGAACGGGGCGCCTTTGTCTTCAACCAGACAGCGCGCAGCCTGTATGCAATCCAACTGAACGACATGATCGACAGCAGTTCGGTCGTAGGATTCATGCCGGATATCAAGTTTGCCTCCTTCCGGACGGAAGTGCTCCCGATGGCATTTTATATCTATGGGGAGAATGGCAGTACTCGCCCCGCCCTCTATGCCTACATCAAAGTAAAAACGGGAGCCGACCCTTTTAAAACCATGGAAAACCTGCAGGCTACACTCCTCTCGATCGATGCCGACTACCCGTTCGACACCCGTTTCTTCGATGAAGTGCTGCACCAGGTCTATGAACAGGAACAGAGCCTGGGCTTCCTGATCACCCTGTTCAGCCTGATTGCTATCCTGATCTCCATCGTGGGTGTATTCGGACTGGTCGTGTTTGAAAGTGAATACCGCCGCAAAGAGATCGGGATCCGGAAGATATTGGGATCCACCACAGAGGAGATACTCATCCTCTTCAACAAGACCTACGTCCACATCCTTTGCATCTGTTTCGTTCTGGCGGCTCCCGTGGCCTGGTATGCGATTTCCCGTTGGCTGGAGAACTTCGCCTATAAGACACCGATACACTGGTGGGTATTCTTCCTCTCCTTCGTCGCCATCTCCTTCATCACCCTCCTCACCGTCACCTTCCAGAACTGGTGGACGGCGAATGAGAATCCGGTGAACAGCATTAAGACGGAATAAAAAACAATATAGTTTACCACCACCACCATCGCAAGCGATGGTTCCCAACCTTCAAAGGGGAGCTGAGTTACTAACGAATAATAATGATAAGTTATGAAAACCATCCTTTATAAT